>NZ_CP114052.1:665009-1330019 GCF_027125355.1 Peptostreptococcus equinus
TAAGCAAGGTTGGCCAAATGGCTCATCAACAGTTGTAATAGTAAATGGAAATAATACAATAAATGGTCTATTAGCAACACCTTTGGCATCAACTTTCAATTCACCTATATTATTGAGTAACAATAATGGTATTAGTTCGTATACAATGACAGAATTAAAAAGATTAAAACCAAGTAAGATATATTTGATTGGTAATATATCTAGTATACCTCAAACAGTAGCAGATTCAATAAAATCTATTACTGGTGCAAGCATAAATAGGATATCTGCTGGTGGGTCAAGTGAATTATCAGCTACAGTTGCTGAAATTATAAGAAAAAATCATAGTGTAAGTACATCTTATGTAGTGAGTGAATATAATGGCATGGCTGATGCTTTATCTATAGCATCAAAAGCTGGTGAAACAAAAAATCCTATATTAATAACTGATAATATTTTTATAAGTGATAAGGCATTGCAATTTGCTAGAAGCATGCAAAATGTTTATTATATTGGTGGAGAAAGTTCTATGTCAAACTCAATAATAGATAAAATTTCTCCATATGTAAATAATGGTTCTAGATTAAATCGTATATTCGGTGTAGATAGACATGCTACAAATGTTAAGGTAATAGATAAATTTTATCCTAATGTTAAGATGGATAAAGTAGTTGTTACAAGATCAGATAATGCTGGTTTAATTGATACAGTATCTGCAGGACCATATGCATCTTTGATCAAAGCACCTATATTAATAACAAATTCTAGTTATATCAGTAAATATACTAAAGACTTAATAAATGTCAGAACTGCAAATATTGTTTACCAAATAGGTGGTGGAATCAGTGCTTCAATTATTGAGACAATAGTAAACAGGCTTTCAATATTGAACTATAAGAGCCCTGTAGATGGAAAAGTAATAGTTATAGATCCAGGACATGGAGGTAAAGATTCGGGTGCATCTGGTTTGGATGGTCAAGAAGAAAAAGATTGGAATTTAGTAACAGCATTATCATGTGCGCAGTATTTACGTGATGCAGGTGCTGATGTAGTACTGACTAGAACAAATGATTATTATCCAAGTCTTCAAGAAAGAGCAGATATAAGTAATACAAATCCGACAGTATTATTCTGTTCTATACATTATAATTCTGCAGAATCATCTTATGCAAATGGAGTAGAAGTATATAAGGGTGAAGGTAATTTAGCATCAAGAGCTGCAACAAATGTTTTAAATAACATACTAGGGGCATTTGATTTATCTCAAAGGGCAGAAGGAGTCAAGGAAAACCCAGGTTATTATGTAATAAACAATACAACTGCACCTGCTATTTTAGTTGAAGGGGGATTTATGTCAAATAGACATGATGTAGACATACTAAAATATGAAAGTGCCCAAAAAACGATGGGAATTCAGATTGCAAAGGGTATAATAGAAACTTTTAGATAAGTTAATAAGTAATCATTTTAAATAATAAAAATAGAGGGACATTAATGTCCCTCTATTTTTATTATTTAAAATCTGATAAATTAATTTAATTTTATAAGTATATTTGGTATAATAAATAGTAATGATTAAAAATTAGGAGTTAAAAATGAAGAAAATATTTAAATATATATTAATGTTTTTAGCATTGGTAATTATATATAAAGGAAGTGGAATGATATTAAATAAAATGTATCTAAAAAATTATAATCGTGTTCAATATACAGGAGATACTAGATATGACACATTATATAGCACCATTTTAAAAAAATATAAGAAAAGTGATGAAGCTTTGCTGATTAATGTTTCATATATAGATGATGCTGTAAGTTTTTCTAACTATGCCTATCAAAAAAATATACCAATAATCTATTCAGATAAAACGGAATTAGACGAAAAAACAGAAAAAATTATCAAGAAACTAGGTGTGAAAAAGATTACTATTATTGGCAGTGACTCAAGTATATCAAACTCAGTGGAAAGAAACTTAAATATTAATGATATAAAAACGGAAAGAATAATTTATAAATCAGGGGTAGAAATGTCTAAAAAGGCATTTGAACTCACAAATAAATATAAAAGGATAAATGGAATAGCAATTGTAAGTAGATCTAATTTTGATTTACCAAATGCTATATCATTTGCTCCATATGCATTGAATAAAAATATAGCTATAGTTACGACTGATCAAACATTAGAAGATATTATTAATATAAAGAAAATAATAGAAGAAAATAAAATAGAAAATATTTATTATATATCAAATAACAAAGGTATTAATGAAAATTTAATCTCTAGTTTAGGTAAGGGTGTTATTATTAATGGAAAAGATAGATTTGAAGTAAATAAAAATATAATTAATAAATTTTATGCAAATAAATCTGAACAGATATATGTATCGCAAGCTGGTAAGATTATGCATAGGAGATATTTGGACTATGGACAACTAACAAATGCCATGAGTGCATTGCCATTGGCAGCAGAATCTAATTCTCCGATTTTATTTTTAGAAAAAGAAATTCCCAATAAAGATGAAATTAATATAATTAGTAGGGGTAAGTATAAGACTATAAATGAAATGGGTTTTAAAATAAAAAGAAGAAAAATATTTGACATTGAGCGTTTTGCAAAGCCAACTACTATATTATTGGTCATAATTTCAATGTTTGTAATATATAGAACACTTTCTAAAAAAGACCATAACTTGTAAATATATGTATTATTTAGTATAATATTGTAGTTAAATATAAAGAAATATAATATGAGGAGGAATATATGTCCTTGAATAAATATAAGGGGAATGACAATATTTTGAGATCTTATATCGATAAAATAAATTATTCCCAAATAAATAAAGGCAAAATTTTTGATGCATATCAAAGGGTATTTGATATAGTACTATCACTAATTGCCTTAATACCATCACTGCCAATACTAGCAATTTTTGCTTTACTGATTAAAATTGAGGATGGAGGTCCTGTTTTTTATAAACAGGAAAGATTAGGAAAAAATGGGCGTGAGTTTTTCGTATATAAACTTAGATCTATGAAAACTGATGCAGAAAAGTTTGGTGCACAATGGGCTGAAAAAGATGATCCTAGAGTTACGAAAATAGGAAAATTCATAAGAAATACTAGAATAGATGAAATACCACAATTGTGGAATATTTTTATAGGCGATATGGGGATTATTGGACCTAGACCAGAAAGACCAATTTTTGTAAAAGAATTTGAAGAGAAGTATGATGGATTTGTAAATAGATTGGCCATAAAGCCAGGCCTTACTGGTTGGGCTCAAGTAAATGGCGGATATGAAATGGATCCAAAAGAAAAATTAGAGCATGATATTTATTATATAAGAAATAGAAGTATATGGATGGATATAAAAATTGTATTTATGACTGTAGGAGTCATATTTACAGGAGAGGGCGCAAGATAGTATGGTAGCTTTTAATGAAAAAAACTATATAGATGGATTGGTATCTGTAATTATACCTGTATATAATTCAGAAAAGTTTTTAGAAGAAACCGTTGATTCCGTACTAAAGCAAACATATAATGAAATAGAAATTATTTGCATAGATGATAAATCAACTGATAATTCAGGAAAATTGATAGATAGCTTATCTAGTAAATATAAAAATATAATACCTATACATCTAGAGGAAAATTCCGGAGTTGCTACTGCTAGAAATGTGGGAATAGAGAACGCAAATGGAAGATATATAGCATTTTTAGACAGTGACGATAAATGGAAAGAAGAAAAAATAGAAAAACAAATAAATTTTATGAAAGAAAATGATTATGCATTTACTTTCACTACATATAGCTTTATAAATGAAAATAGTAAAATATTAAATAAAAAAGTTAAAGCAAAAAAGGAAGTTAGTTATAAACAAATGTTAGTACATAACAGAATATCATGTTTAACTGTAGTCATAGATAGATATAAGGTGGATAAAATCAATATGCCTAAAATAAGGCATGAAGATTATGCCACTTGGTTAAATATTATGAGAGATGGCACAAATGCTTATGGTTTAGATGAAGATTTAGCTCTTTACAGAAGTAGTGGCGATTCTCTATCTGGAAATAAATTGAAGGCTGCTAAATGGACTTGGAATATATTAAGAAATGTGGAGCATTTAAATATTGTAAGAGCCAGTGCTTATTTTACTGTTTACGCTTCTGTAAATGTAATCAAGCATTTCATAAAAAGATAGGTAAGGTGTAATATGAAATTTAGCTTATTACTTGGAACTTATGGATCAAGATTAGACGATCTTGATTTTTTGTTTGCAAGTTTAGATAGACAAACATATAAGAAATTTGAATTAATAGTAGGTTCACAGACTAATTTTGATAAAATAGAGAATTTATTAAAGAAACATAGTTTTTCATACAAACACGTACATGCTGGCGGAATAGGGTGCTCAAATAGCAGAAATGCAACCATGGATTTAGCTAGTGGTGATGTATATACCTTTACTGATGATGATTGTTGGTATAAAGATGATACTCTTGAAATTGTAAAGTCATATTTTGATAAATATGATCCAGATATAGCAAGTTTTCAGCATTACGATCCAAAATTAAAAAAATCAACGATTAATTATCCAGATAATCCTATTTTGGGTATTGGCAAGAGAAAATTATTAAAACAAGCTACATTAGATATGTGGTTTAATTCTAAGTCAATTGATCCACATAAAAATAAATTTGATGAGAGGTTTGGAATAGGAACTCAATATAATTCTGGAGAAGAAAATATTTTTATTATGGATGCCTATAATTTAGGATGTAAAAGAATTTACTATTTTCCCGTTATTACAGCATATCATCCATACAAGGCGGTCAATTATATAGATGAGAAATCATTTTTAGGTAAAGGGCCTCTATTCAAACGATTATTTGGTCCGTTTGCGGGTTTTTTTATCTTTATTCTTTTTTCTTTCAAAAAAAGAAAAGAACTTAAAGAAAATAATAATGGGAAATTTTTAAGTATATTTATAAAGGCATTAAAAGAGCACATAAAATTTAAGTTATAGATATGGAGTAGCTATGAATAAGTTAGAAAAATTTAATAGACTATCAAAGCAAGCTGTTGATATGCTTATTTATAATAGAAAATCTCATAAGTATAAAAACCTTGATAAATATAAGGATATGTGGCTTATATCAGAACGAGGCGTAGAAGCAAAAGACAATGGTTATGCTTTTTTTAAATACTTAAGAGAAAATCATCCGGAAATCAATGCTCATTATGTGATTGATTCTTCGTGTGTTGAGGATTACAAAAGAGTTAAGGTTTTGGGAAATATAATAGAATATGGGAGTCTAGAACATAAAATTGCATTTTTATTGTGTAAATATGCAATATCGAGTCATTCTGGTTACCTTGAACCTTGGAGTTATAAACTTTATAAATTGTTGATAGATAGAAAAAATGAGAAATTTTTTGTGTTTTTACAACATGGTATAATTTTAAGTGATCTTAGTGAGTATGTTAATGGAAAAATGTACATAGATCTTTTTATTACTACTACAAAAAGAGAATATAAATCTTTGATACAAGAGAATTATGGATTTAAAGATGGTGTAGTAGCAAGGACAGGGCTGGCAAGATATGATAATTTAAGCGATTTCAATTTGAAAAGACAAATACTATTAATGCCAACATGGAGAAAGAACATTATCAATCCTTCTTACACAAAAGTAGGTAACGATGATCAAAGTTTATTTGTTGAGTCGGCATATTTTAAGACACTCAATTCATTAATAAATAATAAAAGATTTATAGAATTATTAGAAGAAAATGATATTGAACTAATATTCTATCCGCATTTTGAAATGCAACCATATAAGGGGAATTTTAAGATAAATTCGAATAATATAATTATGGCTGACAAGGATGAGTATAGTGTACAAGAATTACTCAAATCTTCAATGATGATGATTACAGATTATTCTTCTGTAGCATTTGATTTTGCGTATATGAAAAAACCATTAATATATTATCAAAAGATAAAAGATGATAAATATATAGAGGGTTATTTTGACTATAGTAAAGATGGATTTGGTCCTCAGATTTTTGATGAGAATACTGTAGTTAGCCAAGTAGAAAAGAATATAAAAAATGAATTCAAGATGGAAGATAAATATTTAGAGAGGGTTGATAAGTGTTTTGATATTAGGGACACAAATAACTGTCAAAGAATTTATGAAAAAATACTTGAGTTAAAAAAATAAAGGCAGGTTATATATGAATAAGACTAAAATTAAGAATATATTTGCAATTTTAATATTAATTCTAGCTATACTTAAGTTTTATAGTGTTTTTTTTGCCTTTGAATCATTTTCTAAAATTATTATGTTGATATCTCTAGGGCTTGCAAGTTTATTGATATTGGATAGTAGAAAATCGTATAATATTTTACATATGAGTATTATACTTATTTCTTTAGCACAATTTTTAATTGCAAAAAATATAACTATGTTTTATACAATTTATTTATGTATGGCATTTATTGATATAGACTTTAAAATGATTGCTAAAGTATTTATTGTTGCAAATTGCATACTATTTGCCATATATCTTTTATTGAATTTAGTTGGAATTTATCCAACACAATATCTAGAAGGTCGCAATGATTTTGGCTTTGGAAACCCAAATTCAGCATTTATTTGTATGTTTTTAATTTGGTCATCATTTTTCTATATAATAAATGAAAAAGGTAAAAAGTTAGACTATATTTTATTATTTTTGCTTATATTCGTAACTTATGTTCAAACTGAAACTAGAACGGGATTACTTGCAGCTATTGCTACAATAATATTCTATTTTATATTGAAAAAAGTTGATATAAGTAATAAAAAAATAGCCACATTAATTTCTATTATTCCGATTATAGGTGCATTAACAAGTATAATACTAGCTGTATTTGTTTATGATAATTACTTTATAAATAGTATTTTATCTAGTAGACCACTTTATTGGAATGCATATATTATGCATCCAACTTTTGGTTTAAATCTATTTGGTTATGCAGCCAATATAAGGGAATATTTATTTACTACAAGAACGCCTATGGATAGTGGCTATATGTGGGGCTTATATAGTCAGGGAATTATGGCATTCTCAGCTTTAGTGATAGGGATAGCAATTTCAATGTACTCACTATGCAAAAAAAATAAAAAATCAGAGTTACTTCTACTTGTAAGTATATTGGTATACTGTTTTGCAGAAAGCATATTATTAGATATATCTACAAATATAGGATTAATACTTATGGTTCAAAATCTTGATATATTAAATTATAGTAATTTAAGCATTTCAAGATTAAAAGCAAAAAATAGAAATTAACTTCAGGAGGATTTTATGATAGATGGGTTAATATCGATAATAACACCAATATATAATGCTGATAAACATATAGAAGAGACAGTTGCTTCAGTATTAAAACAAACATATACAAATTTTGAGTTATTGTTGATAGATGATTGCTCTACTGATAAGTCTTCTGAAATAATTGGTAGATTAATAGAAAAAGATAATAGGATTAAATATATTAAATTGAAACAAAATTCAGGGGCTGCTGTTGCCAGAAATATTGGATTATCAAAAGCAAAGGGTAGATATGTAGCCTTTTTAGATAGTGATGATCTATGGAAAGAAAATAAACTCAAAAAACAGATAGAACTTTTAGATGAAAATAATGTAGCTTTTTGTTTTACTTCATATAGATATTTTTATGATGCAGATAATATAACTTCAAAAGTGGCAAGAGCACCAGAAAAAATAGATTATGAAGGTTTACTTAAAAATACTTTGATAGGATGTTCAAGTGTGATGATAGATAGAGAAATTATTGGAGATTTCAAGATGCCTGAAGTGAGAAAAGGTCAAGACACAGCTACTTGGTTAAAATTACTTAGACAAGTTCCCTACGCATATGGAATATACGATGATTTAGTATACTATAGAGTTGCAAATGGTTCCCTTTCAAGCAATAAATCTCAGGCATTAAGGAGAACGTGGTACACATATAGAAATATAGAAAAACTTCCACTTTTAAAAGCAATATATGTATTTATTTTTTATGCATTCAATGCTTTTAAAAGAAGGGTTAAAAATGAAAAATAGAAAAGTAGGATAGTTAGGAGTTAAAAATGTCAAAAGCAGCTAAAGCTACCATCTTGTTGATGATAGTTACAATTTTTTCTAAATTTATTGGTTTAGCTAGAGATAGTGTACTTGCATCAGCATATGGAACTGGAAAATATGCTGCTGTTTATTCCACAGCAAATAATATACCAATTGTGCTTTTTGCTGTGATTGGTTCAGCACTAGCAACTAGTCTAATACCACTTTATAATAAACTTAGAGTAGAAGATTCAGAGCAAAGAGCTCTAGGATTTTTAAATACAGTAATAAATATAGTAATATTAGTGTGTATAGTATTATCTATAGTAGGAATAATATTTGCGGGACCAATAGTAAAAATATTTGCACCAGGTTACAAAGGTGATATATTTCAATTATGTGTACAATATACTAGGATTTTGCTACCGAGTATAATTTTTGTTGCATTAGCTAATATTTATACTGCATACTTACAGATAAAGAAGAGATATGTAGTACCAGGATTTATTGGTATGCCTTATAGTATAATAGTTATAATATCAATTTTGATAAGTGCTCATACAGACCCGATTATTTTAGTGATTGGTACATTTATAGCAATAATGTCAAAAGCAATATTTCAAATGCCTTTTGTATATAAAGAAGGATATAAATATTCATATAAATTGGATTTAAAGGATCCAGTAATGAAAGATATGATGGTGTTGATTATACCAGTAGTGATTGGTGTAGGTGCAAATCAAATTAACTCTATTGTAGATAAATCGTTGGCATCTTTGCTTGGAACAAATGTAGTTGCTTCGTTTAATTATGCTGTTAGACTATATGAATTTGTGCAAGCATTACTTATTACTTCAATTTTATCGGTAATATATCCTAAACTTGCAAGTTTAGCTGTATCTAAGCAAATAAATATATTTGTTGATAGTTTGAAGAAAACAATGAATATTATAATAGTTGTATTAGTACCTGTTATTATTGGATGTGGGGTGCTTGCCGGACCAATTGTAGAAATATTATTCCAAAGAAATGCATTTACGTCAAAAGATACTATAATGACAGCAAATATATTAATTATATATGTAACAGGCATACTAGCATTTTCTTTAAGAGATGTAATATCTAGAGGATTTTATTCAATGGAAGATAGTAAAACTCCTATGATAAATAGTATTATAGCTATAGTATTTAATATAGGATTGAATTTACTATTTATTAAACCACTTGGCTATAGAGGTTTAGCTCTTGCAACTGCAATATCATCATATATAGGTTTATTTTTATTTTTTATAAGTTTGAAAAAGAAAGTAAATAAATTTTCTGTACGAGATAATATAGAAGTTTTTGTAAAATCACTAATAGCATCTGTATTAATGTCTGTAGTGGTATTGTTAGTATTTAATTTCTTAAAACCTATATTGTTTGCAAATTTAATAATGAAAGTTATAACTTTGGGTATATCAATTTTATTTGGTATGGCAATGTATGGTGTAGTGATGTATTTTATGAAAGTAGATGAATATAATATGTTATTGAATTTGTTTAAAACTGGTTTTGATTCAAAAATAAAATTAATAAAAAAATAATTTATATAAATTAATTATGCAATTAGAACTGCAATTCATATATTTAAAATTTTTATGTAGAGCATTATAAAAGTAACAGATTGTAATATATAATTCTTGCATGAGATAGTGTTCTATGATAAAATTATATTATTATATGGGTTAATATAAGTAAGGAGGCAGTAATGCGATATTTAGAAAAGACAAGTAAAAAAGTTATTGCAACAGCATTAATTGCATGCATGTTTTCTGCAATAGGTGGAGGATTACTTTCAGATGCAGATACTGCTAGTCAAATGGAAGTAGTTGGTGATTCAGTAAAAAGTTCAACTAACTACAGAAGAGAAAGTAAAAATATTTCTATGAAATCATCTGTATCTCTGTATGCTACAGGTTTTTATAAGATGGGAAATAGATGGATATACTTGGAAAATGGTATGCAAAAAAATGGTTGGATAACTTATAAGGGAGTAAATTATTATATAAGAGATGATTATAGTTTGCCACAAAGCACTTTTGAAAAAATAGATGGATATTATTACTATTTTGATAGAAATGGTATTATGGTAAAAAATCAAAAGGTTAAACTTGGCGGCGAGATTTATCAATTCGATTCAAATGGCCGTTCTATAAAGCCAGATAGAAAGACTGATTTTAGAGTAACATCAGAACAAGAAAGGCTTTATAATTTAGGTGAAGATATATTGGATGCAGCTAAAGATAAGTATGATAGAGGCATTACATATAATACGGTAATCTCTAATGGCTATGCAAAGAAATCTACTGATGCAAATGTAAATATTAATAATTTAGGAAATGCTAATGCTGATAAAAATCAAAAAAATGATGTGAAAAGAGATAAGAAGACCGAATCAAATAAAAATGAAACTAATAAAACTGAAACAAATAAAAACTCAAATAATATAGATTCAAAGTCTGCATCGAAAGTAATTTCATCAGCTCAGTCTAAAATAGGTAGTCCGTATGTATGGGGAGCTACAGGTCCTAGTTCTTTTGATTGTTCTGGCCTTATGCAATATGCATTTTCGTCTGCGGGAGTTAGTTTGCCTAGAGTGTCAGCTGATCAAGCAAAAGTAGGATCATATGTATCTAGATCAGATCTTAAACCTGGAGATATGGTATTCTGGGGTGAACCAGTACATCATGTTGGTTTATATGTTGGTAATGGAGAATATATACACGCACCATATCCAGGAACATCTGTAGAAAAAGCAAAATTAGGTGAATATACAACTGCTAGAAGAGTATTAAAATAATAATATTAAATAAAACGAGGTTAACTCGTTTTATTTTTTTATAAACAAAAATCGTATTTATTTAATTTTAAAATAAATCGAATGCTTTGATTATTTATGAGGTGAAAGAATGAGAAATAAAAAATTTGTTATTAGTTTGTTTATACTATTTTTAAGTGGAATATTTGCTATTTACAATATTGAAGATGTAAACGCTGAAGAAGAAATGAGAGGGGCTTGGGTTGCCAGTGTTTATAATATGGATTGGCCAAAGACATCATATTATAATCCAAGCGCTCAGAAAGCTGAATATATTAAATTATTAGATCATTTGAAAAGCACAGGTATAAATACAGTGATATTTCAAGTTAGGCCAGAATCAGATGCTCTATATAAATCTAATATTAATCCTTGGTCTAGGTTTTTGACAGGAACTCAAGGTAAATATCCAGGTTATGATCCTTTGCAGTTTGTAATTGATGAAAGTCACAAAAGAGGTATCAAAGTACATGCTTGGTTTAATCCATATAGAGCTTGGATGAATCCAGATAAATCAGGTTCAACACCTACAAATCCGATGAACTTACATCCGGATTGGGTCATAAAATATAATAATAAATGGTTTTATGATCCAGGTAAGCCTGAGGTTACAAATTATATAGTAAATACAGTTAATGAAGTTGTTAGAAATTATAATATAGATGGCATACACTTTGATGATTATTTTTATCCGGATTCTAATTTTCCAGATTATAATACATATAAAAAATATGGGTCAGGAAATATTGATGACTGGAGAAGAAATAACATAAATAATATGTTAAAAAAAGTAAATACAGGAATTAAGTCAATAAAACCAGGTCTTGTATTTGGTGTAAGTCCTTCAGGGATTTGGAGAAATTCTTCAAGTGATTCAAACGGTTCAAACACAAGTGGTAGCGAATCATACGCCGTACAATATGCGGATACAAGATATTGGATAAAAAATAATTTAATAGATTATGTGGTTCCTCAAGTGTATTGGAAAATTGGGAATACAAGAGCTGACTATGCAACTTTAATAAAGTGGTGGTCAGACCAGATGGTGGGTTCAAATGTAAAGCTATATATTGGTCAAGGTATATACAAGCATGGTCAAGATGATGTGTATGGTGAAAATGTAGCCATTGAGATAAAAAATCAAATATTATTAAATAGGAAATACCCTAATATCAAGGGTAGTATGTATTTTTCTGCTAGTGATATAGTAAATTCATCTCAAGTAACAAATGATTTAAAATCACTTTACTTAGCAAGATATCCTTACCAAAATTCCATGATGGGCGCCAATAGGTCTGATACAGCTGTAGAAATAAGCAAAAAATCTTGGCCAAATGGAACAGGAACTGTGGTATTAGTGAATGGGTATGAACCATACGTGGGAGTAATTTCTTCACCACTAGCATCATTAAGAAATGCACCAATCTTGTTATCAAGTAAATCATATATAAGCGAACCTACTATAAACGAAATAAAAAGATTGGGTGCAAAAAAAATAATATTAATAGGTGATGAAAATTCTATAGATAAATCTCAATTAGATAAATTAAATACAGCTATAAGTGGATTAAGTTATGAAAAAATATATGGAAAAGACATATATGAGGTATCAAATAAAATAGCAGAGAATATCAGCCAGAATAAGCCTGTTAATAATGTATATGTAGTAGGAGAAAATGGATTAGCAGACGCTATTTCTATAGCATCCAAAGCATCATATGAAAGAAACCCTATTATTGTAACAAATTACATAAAAAATAATAACCCTGAAAATGTTTATTTTGTAGGTGGAGATATGATTATTTCTAATAATATAATAAAACAAATATCTAATGTGCTATCAAAAGACTTAACTAATAGTAGAATAGCAGGTGCCAACAGAATTGATACAAATTCATTAGTAGTGAGAAAATTTTATACAAAACTTTTTACAAAAGAAGCATTTGTAACAAGAGCAGATGCACTTATTGATGCTGTTACTATAAGTGTTTTTGCACAAAGAACAGACTCACCAACTATACTAGCGGGTAAAAGTATAAATAGTCTTCAAAATGATGTTCTTTATCCTAGAAGTGTAAGCCTATTATATAAAGTGGGAGGAGGAATAAATACTTATACTTATAACAAAATATATGAGCTATTGTATGGTGTAATGCAGTAGACAATAATTAAAAATTATATAAATCTATACATTATGATACTTATCATTAAAGTAATATAAAAATATGAAAAGGAAAAAAGTGGTTTAAATATGTTTAGATATATTTTATGGGATATAGATAGAACCCTATTGAATTTCGATTTATCAGAAGATAAATCTCTAAAAATGGCATTTGAAAAGTTTAACTTAGGGAATTGTAGTGATAAACAATTAGATGAATATAAAATCATAAATAAAAAATATTGGGATCTTTTAGAACAAGGTAAAATTAGCAAAGAGGGAGTCTTATATGGACGTTTTGAAGAATTTTTTTCTTTATATAATATAGACAAATCAATAGTAAAAAAATTTAATTCATACTATCAAGAATGCCTAGGACTTACTCCAATATTCAATGAAAATGCATTGGAAGTAGTAAGATACTTAAAAGGAAAATATAAACAATTTGCAGTTACAAATGGAACTGCAACAGCACAAATAGCCAAGTTAAAAAATTCTGGTCTAGATAAAATTTTAGATTTTGTATTTATTTCAGAAAAGATAGGTTATGCAAAGCCTTTTATAGGTTTTTTTGACAAGATATTTGAATATACAAATGACAGAAACTGCGACAAATATTTAATAATAGGAGATTCATTAACGAGTGATATTCAAGGTGGAATTAATGCAGGGATTCAGACTTGTTGGTACAATCCTTATAACACTAAAATTGCAGATGACATTAAAATAAGTTATACAATTAATAATTTAAAACAAGTATTAGATATAATAAACATGTAGAAAATATTCTAATTGCTATTGATGACAAAAGTTTTTTATTATCTCTTATGGGTATCAATTTAATTAAGTTATACAATTAATAATTTTAAAATACAGTATTAGTTTTTTTAAAGATTAAAGGAGGATAACATGGCAGATAATAAAGAAAAAAAGAGTATAAATCCAATGGATAAAAATGGTTTAGGCGACCCTTTGTCAAGTAAGAATGATGTAAAAGGAGATAATCCTTATATATCTAGAGCTCAAGGAAGTCCAGTAGAAAATAACCAAGATATGATGACAGCAGGTATCAGAGGACCTGGTGTAATGGAAGATACTTGGTTATTTGAAAAACATGCACACTTTAATAGAGAGGTAATACCTGAAAGGAGAATGCATGCCAAAGGTTCAGGAGCATTTGGAACTTTTAAAGTAACAAATGATATCACAAAGTATACAAAAGCTAAGATTTTCTCTGAAGTAGGAAAAGAAACTGAGATGTTTGCGAGATTTTCTACTGTTGCAGGTGAAAGAGGTGCTGCTGATACAGAAAGAGATATTCGTGGATTTGCTTTAAAGTTTTATACAGAAGAAGGTAACTGGGATTTGGTTGGTAATAATACTCCAGTATTCTTTTTTAGGGATCCTATGAAATTTATTGATCTTAATCATGCTGTGAAAAGAGATCCTAGAACTAATATGAGGAGTCCTAATAATAACTGGGATTTTTGGTCATCGCTTCCGGAATCACTTTTACAAGTAACAATAATAATGACAGATAGAGGTATTCCATCTTCATTTAGATATATGCATGGATTTGGATCACATACATATTCATTAATAAATGCTGATAATGAAAGAGTGTGGGTAAAATTCCATTTTAGATCTCAGCAGGGGATACAAAACTTTACAGACCAAGAGGCTGAGATGGTAGTGGCAAAAGATAGAGAAGCTAGTCAAAGAGATCTATATACATCAATCGAGAAGGGAATGTATCCAAAATGGAAAATGTATATTCAGGTAATGACAGAAGAACAAGCTAGAAATATGAAGAATAATCCATTTGATCTGACTAAAATGTGGCTAAAGAAAGACTTTCCATTTATAGAGGTAGGAGAATTTGAATTAAATAGAAATCCAGAAAATTATTTTCAAGATGTAGAGCAGGCTGCATTTAATCCGGCACATAATGTACCAGGAATTGGATTCTCACCAGATAAAATGTTACAAGCAAGAATTATGATGTATGGTGATGCTCAGAGATACAGATTAGGTGTCAACAATCACCAAATTCCAGTGAATAGACCAAGAGGAATGAAAGATGGAGATTATCATCCATGGCATAGAGATGGACAGATGAGAATAGATGGCAACATGGGCTCAGAAAATCACTATGAACCAAATTCATATGGAAACTGGCAAGAAAATCCTAGAGGATATATGCCAAGTCAAGATGGTGGCCAGGTAGATAGATATGATTATAGATTAGACGATGACGATTACTATACTCAGCCAGGTATGCTGTTTAGAGCTTTGACTGAAGATCAAAAAGAAGTGTTGTTTGCCAATACAGCTAGAAATCTAGGAGATTCTACACTTCAAATTAAACACAGACATATAAACAATTGTTATCAGGCAGATCCAGATTATGGTAAAGGAGTAGCTAAAGCACTTGAAATCAATATTGAAGATGTAGATCTTAATTTACCGAATAGAGATTCAAGAAAAGGTAATTATGATGCAAATAATGCCCATCCAGAATTAAATGTACCAAGTAAAGATATGGGAGCAAAAGATTGGAAAGAAATAAAGACAGACTATGATCCAAAATCTTTTATTGAACCAATGAAAGATCCATTTGTATTATAAAAAAATAAATTTGAATTTACAATTAGAGAACAAGCTAAATGAGCACGATTGTATCGTGCTTATTTTTATGAAAATTAATTTAAATAGTAAATCGATAGCAAATTAGCGAGGTGAAAACAGTGAAAGAAAGATTTAAGACTAAAAGTGCTGTATTTTTATTGTTAAAAATGAATGATAAAATTTTGATGCAAAAAAGAATGAATACAGGTTTTTACGATGGATATTATGATTTGACAGTGAGTGGTCATATTGAAGAATATGAATCAATAACTGATGCAATGATTAGAGAGGCAAAAGAGGAATGCAATTTAGATATTACAAAGGAAGACATAGAATTATTTACAGTTATACATACATCTATGTATAATGACTTATATTATTTCTTTTATTTTGTAATGGAAATTGAAGAAAATAAAGATTATCACATAAGAGTTAATGAAGAAAATAAAATAGAAGAACTTAAATGGTTTGATTTAGATAAACTTCCAGAATTGTTGGGAGAACACAATAAAATAGCAATAAATAATTATAAAAAAGGAATTAGGCTATCTGAAATTGGCTGGTAAGAAAAGTAATAATTTGTAAATTTGTCTAATAGCAGAACATATGATAAAATAGTAAAAGATGATGCGAAAGCATTATCTTTTTTTTAGAAAAAGGAGGGAGCTTTTTTGGGAATTTTTGATATTTTTAAAAAGAATAAAGATAATAAAAATGGGATAGAAAAAGAATCAAAAAGTGCATCAAATAAAGAGTTTGAAAAGACTCTAAGATTGGATCTTTCTGATGAAGTAAATGATTTAGAAGCTCCTGGATGGGATGCAATTACGCAAGAATTTGATAGAATATATCCAGGGCAGGATAATCCTAAACATTTTGGGACATTTGTAAAATGGATGTTTGGAGGAAATAACCCACTAGACGGAATAAGTATATATGATGGTGGGGATTTCTGGCACTTTGTATCTTATGGTATGACTGAGTTATATGAAAAGGAGTCGCAGAATTTAGAAAATAGTGGATATGGATATGAACTAACGTTTAAATTGAAAAAAGATGATTATGTAGATGAAGAATACGAGATAAGAAATATATGTGGTATAATGCAAAATATTGCAAGACAAGTATTTCTAAATGATGAAGTATATAAGCCATATGAATTTATTGAATATTCAAAAAATCAAGGAGTAGATGCAAAACATCAATCAAAGATTACTGGATTTATATGTGTACCAGATTCTAGTATAAGAACACTAGATACAGATTATGGAAAAGTAGAATTTCTAGAGTTAGTAGGAGTGACAGATGATGAATTGACATCATTAAATGATTATTGTAATGTAAAGGATTTGTATATAAGGCTGGGTAGTGATATCACAGATTATAATAGAAAATCACTGTTATAATAAATAAGAAAAGAATAAAAATTATTAAGTAGAAAGTATAGGATTTTTCTGGATAAATTTATAGCCATGCAATATGCATGGCTAATACTCTATATTTTTACAAATCTCATTACTCATTTTAAACAACTCTTCGCTAAACAATATTAGCATAACATTCATATCATTATTGAGTAAGAATTTTTTTATCTGATTTATTGCTACTTCAATGGCTTTATCTTGGGGATATCCATAGACTCCGGAAGATATTAGTGGGAATGCTACGGATTTTAAATTATTCTCCTTAGCAAGTTTCAATGAATTTTCATAGGCGGATTCTAATAAATTTTTTTCTCCATGATTACCATCTTTATATACTGGGCCAACTGTGTGAATTACAAATTTTGCTGGGAGATTATAAGCTTTAGTTATTTTAGCATGTCCTGTTTGACAACCATTTAGAGATTTACATTCTTCTAATAGTTTTGGTCCAGCAACTCTGTGAATTGCACCATCTACACCACCACCACCTAGTAGAGAAGAATTGGCTGCATTTACAATCGCATCAACTTTTAATTTAGTTATATCAGTTTTTAATATTTTAAATGGCATATTTACCTCCTATAAAATCTAATATATATTTTGCAATATTATACAATTAATACTCTTATTAGTCAAATATAGAATTTTCACAAATATATTATTGGGTAATAATATATTTATAAGATTAAGTAAGAGGTGAAAAAGATGAATAGTGAAGGATTAATAAGTAGATTAATGATAGGAAACTCTATGTTTCTAGAAACTAATAAATTTATTGGCGATATATCTCTAGATAAAAGAAAAGAGCTTAAAAATGGACAAAATCCATACGCGATAATATTAACTTGTTCTGATTCAAGAATTACATCAGAGGCTATATTTTCAGCAGGATTAGGAGATTTGTTTGTAATACGTGTAGCTGGCAATATAGTAGGTCCTAGTGAAATAGCTTCTATCGAATACGCGGCTAATGTCTTGGGAACAAAGCTTTTAATGGTAATGGGTCATACACATTGTGGTGCAGTAAATTCCGCTATAAATGGTGAAAGTTGTGGACATCTAGCATATGTATTGGATGAGATAAAAGAAGGAATAGATGATGAAACCGACGATAAAAAAGCATCTTTTAAGAATGTAGAGCACAGTATAAATAAATTGAGAGAAAAACTATATTTGACAGATAGATTGGAAATTGTGGGTGGAGTGTACGATATTGAAACGGGCAAAGTAGACTTTTCTATTTAATTATTTATATGTGATTTTGTTATGGATATTTTAATGGATAAAATATAATAAAACTAAAATCAAAACTGACTTTATTATATAAATGTCAGTTTTTTTGTATTAGAATTAGTTAAATTGTAAATAGTGATTACATATGTTAGAATGAAATAATAACATTTTTAAGGGGAGTTTTATGGATAAGCATAAGATAAAAGATAAATTTAATGAAGAAAAAAGAGAATTAAAAGAGAAGAAACATTTAGTAAAACCCATATTTTTAGTTACTATATTGATTTTATTACAAATTTTTTTATTTATATTCATCTATACTATCTTTATTCAAAAGGTTCATTGGATAAATTGGATTTGGATTGTTATAAGGTTTATTTTAATAATTCATATTATAAATTTGGATAAGCCAATTGATTATAGAGTCGCTTGGATTATACCAATAGCTTCTTTGCCTGTATTTGGTATAATGCTGTATTTGTTTTTGGAAATATTGCCTGGACCTAGAATGCTAAGTAGGCGTTTGGAAAAAATAAAAATTAAAAACACGAAACTTCTTACAGCAAATAAAAATATACCTTCTGAGATGGAACATGACCCAAGAGTAGATTATGGTTTAGATAGATATTTGGATAATATTATTGATTATCCAATGCATAAAAATACTGATTTACAATATTATACACAGGGTGAAGAATATTTTGAAAAATTAATTGTAGACTTAAGAAATGCAAAAGATTTTATATTGATGGAATTTTTTATTATAAAACCAGGTATCATGTTAGATACTATAGTAGATATTTTGTCTGACAAGGTAAAAGAGGGTGTAGATGTCAAGTTTATGTATGACGGAATGAATGCATACCATCTGCCAAGTAGCTACAAGAATTATTTAGAAAGTTTGGGAATAGATACACTTGTATTTGGTGCTGTAAAACCTATTTTATCTACTTATCACAACAATCGTAATCATAGAAAAATAGTGGTAATAGATAATGAAATAGCATATACAGGTGGAGTGAATTTATCTGATGAATATATAAACGCTGTTGAAAAATTTGGTCATTGGAAAGATAATGGAATTAGATTGGAAGGTCAAGCCGTAAAGAATTTCACTGTGATGTTCTTTAATCTATGGGACTTATCTAGCGGTAATGAATATAACTTAAATAGATATTTAAGCCATGAATTACTCACACAATCTCAAGCATATGTACAACCATTTGATGACGCTCCAAATGATCAAGAAACAGTGGGTGAAAACGTGTATGTAGATGTATTGAATCAGGCAAAGGATTATGTATATATCATGACACCTTATTTGATTTTAAGTGATAAAGTTATAAATGCAATAAAGTTTGCTGCTAAAAGATGTGTGGATGTTAGAATTATGATGCCAGGTATACCTGATAAGAAAATCGCTTATAATATGGGTAGATCGTATTATGAGCATTTAATTAAAAATGGTGTAAAAATATACGAATATAGTCCAGGATTTTTACACGCAAAATCTTTTGTATCTGATGATATGACTTCAGTAGCAGGTACAATAAATCTTGATTTTAGGTCATTACATCTACACTATGAAAATGCTGTATTAGTATACGATGAAGATTTTGCACTGAAATTAAAGGAAGATTTCTTAAATACTCAAGAAAAATGTAATCAAATGACTATAGAAAAATATAGAGAATTGAATTTTATTTATAGGTTATCAGGAAGAGTATTAAAATTATTTGCTCCTATGATGTAAATAATTTACTCAATTAAGTTATTGAAAATAAATTGAAGCTTTAGGATTTTCGATTTTATAACATAACTAAATAATTGCTTAACAACACCCAAGTTTTCTTGGGTGTTGTTGTATATTTAAATTTAATTTCTAAAGAATATATAATTTTTGCAAAATGCTATTGACAATGATTATCAGTAGTGATAATATTCAATTAAAGTTATCGATAACAACGACTGAATAATTAGGAGGATTTTATGAATAAGAGAATAGCAATGCTGTTTGCAGCAAGTTTACTTACACTTACAGCTTGTGGAGCAAACAATAATGTAAAAGACAGTAAGGACTCAAAAAATAATACAAAAATGGAGCAAAAGGTTGATTCAAATAATGGAAAGAAAGATACGGATAAATCAAAAAAAAATCAAGACGTTTCTATATCTGATTGGCAGGGTACATGGAACGATATGAGTGCTTATTTAGATAACCAAGATTTACAAAGTGCATATGCTGAAGTAGCAAAAAGAGATAATAAAAAGCCAGAAGAAGTAAAGAGGGAATTAAAAAATAGACGAAAAAATGAATTTGGAGGAATAGTTATTCAAGGAAATAAGGTTACTTTCTTAGACAAATTTAAAGATAAGGGTGGAAAAGAGGTATTTTCCTCAGAATATAAATTTATAAAATCATTTGAAACTAAACATGGAAACGAAACTTTAGAATGGGATCAATTTGAAGCTACAGATAAAAATGCAAAATATCCAATTATAATAATGATGCCAATCCATGGTGAAGAAAGTTTAACTCATTTCCATATGAGATATGGCAAAAATATAGATGAACTATTGAAACAGGATAAATGGTTCCCAACATATGTTAAGCCATCGACTACAAGCCAGCAATTGATAGATGAAATAAAAGAGTAAGATAGAAAATGAAAAAAAAGTTGAGATTGATATTTTCATTAGTACTATTAATAATATCTATATCATTTGTAAGTGCTTGTAGTAACAGTAGTGATAATAAGATAAATAAACCAGTTGTTTATACTTCCTTTTACCCAATACATGACTTGGTCAGTCAAGTAGCTGGAGATACAATCGAGGTAAGAAATTTCATGCCTTTAGATAAGAATCCACATCTTTGGGAACCAACGCCAAAAGATTTACAAAGGTTAAAAGATGCGGATGCACTTTTTGTGAATGGTGCTAATATGGAGCATTGGGTGGACCAAGTTCATAAGAATTTGCCAGATTTAAAAATTGTAAGATTATCTGATTCTATCAAACTCATTTCATATAAAGGAGCCGCTGTTATGGGTGATTTTCAGTACATGGCCCAACAAATAGCAGATAAAGATAAGAAATATAAGATAGACTTTGGACATACTCATGAAGATATTTTAAGGGTTGGCTTTATTGATAATTCTAAAAATATGTCAAGAGAAGAATTAATTAAAAAAGGTAAAAAAATGATGGATAGAAAGGGGGAAATTGTCCATCAAAAACACAATATAGATGTAAAAGATGGAACAGTATATGCAATAGAAATGGGGCATGAGCATGGTGAAGTATACTATCAACTACCAAAGAGTGGGAATTGGGTATTTATATCTGATAGAATTTCAGAACCATTATTACCGTATACTTTGCAAGATAGAGAAAAAAACGAAGATTTAAAAGTTCAAAAGTTATTAGAAAATTCTACTTCTGGAGCGGATAAAATAACATATGATCCACACTCTTGGTTGTCTCTAGTAAATGCAAAATCATATTTGAATTCTATAAAGAACACATTATCACATTTATATCCTGATAATTCAAGGCAGTACAATAAAAATAAGGTCAGATTAGTAGACAAGCTAACAGATTTAGAATTAGAATACAAGGATAAATTTTCAAGATTGGATAGAAAAGATTTTGTAGTAACTCATTATGCTTATGAATATTTAGCTAGAGATTTTTCACTTAGACAATTTCCACTTCAAGGTTTGGTTTCAACTGAGGCACCTAGTTTAAAAACAATTAAAAAAGCCATAGACTTTGCAAATTATAAAAAGATAAATACTGTTTTTTATGAGTATGGAGATGATCCCAAAAGTGCAGTATCTTTGGCTGAAGAAATTCATGGACAGGCGATTGGACTTACATCTATGGAGTATGAAACTGATCAGATGAATAAAAATAATGGACATTATCAAGATATAATGAAGTATAATTTAGAAGTTTTATATAAATCATTAAAGGAGGAATGATGAATCAAATTGAAGTAGTAGATCTTACTTTTGGATATACATATGAAAAGATAATAGATAATTTAAATTTTTCTTTGAGAAAAGGTAAAATAGCTACCATAGTAGGAGAAAATGGATCAGGAAAATCTACTTTGCTGAAACTAATATTGGGTGAATTAAAAGCTGAGAGTGGAAAAATAATATTTGAAAATATAAATATACAGGATTTAGCAACATATGAGGATATAGCATATGTACCACAGCTTCAAAATTTCAATCAAATATCATTTCCCATCACAGTATTGGAGATAGTGGTATTAAACCTTTATAGAGATTTTGGATTCATTAAAATAGCATCAAAAAGTCACAAGAATAAGGCTATAGAAGTATTAAAAAAATTAGGATTAGAAAAATATATTCATACACCTTATAATGAATTGTCTGGTGGATTAAAACAAAGAACTATGATTGCAAGAGCTTTAATGCAAGATCCTAAGCTATTAATATTGGACGAACCTACTTCAGGTGTTGATCAAAAAAGTAAGATTGAATTTTTGAAGTTAATAGAGCAAATTAATGAAAAAAATAATACTACTATTCTTATTGTTAGTCATGAACTGACTTTATTGAAAGAGCATTTGAGGATTGACAATTGTTATAAAATGGAAGGGGGTAAATTAATCGATGCTACAATTTGATTTTATGAGAAGAGCTTTAGTGGCAGGTTTTTTACTTTCTATAATGATTCCATTAATAGGAGTGGTTTTAGTAAATAGAAAAACATCTATGCTAGGAGATGCTTTATCGCATACATCACTTGCAGGAGTTGGTATGGGACTAATATTAGGATTTGATCCAGTAATGGGTGCAATAATAATATGTATAGTATCTGCCTTTGCTATTGAGGCTATTAGAAAGAAGTTTCCACAATATGGTGATATGGCAACAGCTGTTATAATGAGTACGGGTTTAGGTTTGGCAGCAATTTTATCAGATTTTGCACCAGGTGGTAATAATTTTGAATCTTATCTTTTTGGTAGTATATCATCTGTTACAAATCAAGATTTAATAAATGTATCTATAGTAGCATTACTAGTATTTTTTATTTCTCTAGTATATTATGGTGCATTACTTGATATATCTATTGATGTTAATTTGGCAAGAATTGCAGGAGTAAAGGTAAAAAGAATAAATTCTATGATTACTTTTTTAGCTGCAATTACTGTGGCTATGGCTTGTAAAATTGTCGGAGCTTTGCTTGTAGCATCTCTAATAGTATTGCCAGTTGCTACGAGTTTAATAATAGCTAGAAGTTATAAACAGACTATGTTATTATCAATAATATTAGGAGTTTTATACACTATGATGGGTATTGTTATATCTTATCATTTTGATTTAAAACCAGGAGGAGCAATAGTAATAAATTCAGTAGTAGGAATGATAATAGTAGTGGTATATAAAAAAATTAGATATTCTTATTTAGATAAGTTTTTAATTTAGATAAAATAAAATATTTAAATTATTTTGAGCAAAAAAATAAAAATGTTTTATTTGCTTAAAAAATATTTTATTTATTTAAAAAATATAGAATAAAATTTTAAAATATTTATTATAATTAATAAATTTTATTAGATTTAAAAATAAAAACAATTTTGGAATACATAATATTAAAAAATTAGGGGTCAATATTTGACCTCTAATTTTTTAGATATATATGATAGGGTATAGTTATAATATGGATAAAGAAAGGAGAAGTAGTTATGAAAATAGAATTTTTTCACGATGTGATATGTAGTTATTGTTTTCCTATGTCTGCTAGAATGAGAAAAATAGCTGAAAGATATGAAAATATTGAAATTATACATAGATCATTTGCGCTTGCTTGGAAAGATGAAGATTATATAAGGCAATTTGGCTCTAGAGAGGCAGTAAAAGATAAAGTAGTAAGTCATTGGCACTTGGCTAATGAAAACGATGATGAGCATAGAATGAATATAGAACAAATGAAAGATGCCGATTTTAATTTTCCATTGTCTAGGTCGGCACTTATAGCTTGCGAATCAGCTAGAAAAGTAGGTGGAGAAATAGCTTATTGGAATGCTTTTGATTCGATACAAAATAAATTATTTGTAGAAAGTAAAAATATTGAATCAGATAAAGTTCTTGAAGAAGCAATAATAAATGCTGGTATTGATAAAGATAAATGGATAAAATTCTATAAGTCTCCTAGCACTGAAAGGGATGTACTAAAAGATATGGAATTATCTGACAAATACAATATAAACGTAGTGCCAACTCTTATAATAAATGGAGATGTGATTTTAGCTGGTGCCCAATCTGAAATTATAATAGAGAATGTTATAAAGGATATGTTAAAATGAAATAATTATAAATAGAAATTGACCAATAAATTGTAAATTATTGGTCAATATATTATTTATAAGACGTTATTTGTATAAATAAATTTTATCTAAAATTAATAATTATATAATAGATACAACCACATTGTTGTTTTTCTCATAAGATGATTTATAAAAATCTTTTAATTTATAAAAATAATATTTGATGTCCTCAGCCATTTTTTCTCTATCTTGAGTCCATGTATTTGGATATATTTCATTTACTATAAAATCTTCAAAATCTACGTTTTTCAAAGCATTCTCTATATCATAGTGCTTTAAGTTTTTGTATATTAAACTAACACTGTAATTATCAATATAGCTAATGTATTCATCTCCAATTATATTCTGTCCCAAAATTGCAACACTTAAAGGATTGTTCTTTATAATACTATTGGCAGGTTTTTTAGTAAATAAAAAATGCAATCCATCCCAAAGCGTTTCAATATTTTCACTATTAAGGTCGTTTAAATCAATTGTTTCTAAAAATTCTAATTTATCTTCGCTATGTATTAGTTTATTTAATTCTTCGTTACTAACTTGCCTATATTCCGCTGTATACATATTAAACCCTCCATTTTAATTAATTAATATAATTATATAACATAAGTAGGAATATTCATATAATTTAATTAGATATAAAATAGAAAAAATTATGAATTTAAAAAATAAGAACTTCATCAAAAAGACATATTTTTGTTGATTTAAGTACATTAAATGATTATATACTATGTTTACAGTTAAAATAAATTAACTGATGTATTTTAAAAAGGAGAGATAAAATGAAGAGAAATATGAAATTAAAATTAAGTGGTGCTGTGATGATGTCAGTAGCATTAATGATGGGAACAAGTGCATTTGCTTCAGAAAATAATATAAGTCAGGTTTCAAGCAAAACAACTACAATACAGAAATCTAACTGCGAAGTTAAAAATTGTGATGAAAAAGTGGATGGCAATACAAGCGCAAATTCAAATGGTGCAAAAAATAATAAAGGACATCATGGGCAAAAAAAACATGGTAAAGATAATAAGGAAAACAAAAACTGCGGTAATGGTGAAAATAAAAAAAATCATAATCATAAAAAAGAACACGAAAATTCAAACATGAAGGATCATAAAGAAAAACATGGAAAAACAAATGAAAATAAGCATATGGATAAAGAAAAACAAAATAATGGACATATAGAAAATAAAGAAAATAAATAGAAAATTTTATTGTAAAAATATTTATTTAATATAAAATTTATATGAATTTGAAATGAAAAATATAAATCATATAAAATAGATTAATACCATAAAATATGTTAAAAATACCCCAAATTTATGTGGATTTGGGGTATAATAATAAGCATATAATAGAAGTTATAGTGAACTGTAAATGAAAAAAATATGAAGAGGTGTTTATGGTATTATGGGTTACAATTATTTAATTAGTATTTCAATTATTTTATTATCTACAAAAATTTTGGGAGGCATAACAGAAAAAATAAGACTTCCACAGGTAGTAGGAGCACTAGTTGCAGGTGTATTAATAGGCCCATCATTTTTAGGGATAGTAGACGATACGAGCTTTATCAATCAAGTAGCAGAGATTGGTGTAATAATTTTAATGTTTATGGCTGGTCTGGATACAGATATTAATCAATTAAAAAGAAGAGGAGTATCCTATTTAATAATTGCTATTTTTGGTGTATTAATACCTTTGATAGGAGGATTTATAACATATTTCCTATATTTCGGAGTTAATTTGAGTTCAAGTCAAGAACTTTTAAAAGCATTATTTGTAGGAGTTATACTAACTGCTACATCTGTATCTATAACAGTAGAAGCTCTCAGAGAATTGGGAACTCTAAAAGGTAAGATAGGAAATTCAATATTAGGGGCAGCAATTTTGGATGATATTATAGGAATTGTAATACTTACTATTGTTACAAGTTTTAAAGATTCACATATTAGTATAAGTTCTGTACTCATAAAAATAGGACTTTATTTTGTGATAATAAGTGTATTTGGAATTTTAGTAGCGATAATAGCTAGCAAAATAGATATTAGAGTAGAGGAAAAGTTAAGAGCGATATATGTATTTGCTCTAGTATTAATAGTATCTTATTTGACAGAAGAATATGCAGGGATTGCCGATATTACAGGTGCTTATTTAACTGGTATAGTTTTTTGTCGTTATAGTATTAGAAATGAGTTGGTGGATAGGATGAGCACATTATCATTTTTATTCTTTTCACCTATATTCTTTGCCAGTATAGGTTTAAAAACAAATATAGAATCTTTTGATAGGCATATGTTAGTATTTACTATTCTTCTTACTTTAGTAGCTATATTCACTAAAATGTTTGGTGCGGGACTAGGAGCAAAACTTTGTAAATATACAAACGCTGAAGCTTTAAATATAGGAGTGGGTATGGTGTCAAGAGGAGAGGTTGCCCTAATAATAGCTCAAAAAGGATTTAATTTAAATATAGTAGATAAGGATATGTTCTCACCTATTGTAATTATGATTATTGTTACAACAGTAATAACGCCAATAATATTGAAATATTCTATGAAAAATGGTCAAGATAAATTATCTTTAAAGCAGGTTTCTTAAGTTAGATAAAACTATGGAAAAAATACTTATTAGAGTATTAATAAATGACAATTTTTAAATAAATTAGTTAAATTTATTTATATAGATTTGATTAATTCTTGCATAAAAACTTTATATTTTATAAAATTAAAGTACAAGTATAAGTTATGCTTGTACTTTTTATAATTTGTCAAAGAGGTGTATTATGATAAAAGCTTTGATAGTTGATGATAATAAACAAATAACGGAAGTTTTAAAGAGTTTTGCGCTCAAAGAAGGAATACAAGTAGATTTAGCTTATGATGGTGAAGAAGCATGGAATAAGTTTCAAGATAATAAGTATGATATTTTATTGCTTGATATTATGATGCCAAAAATGGATGGCTATGAACTCCTAAAAAAAATTAGAAAAATATCTATGGTACCAGTAATTTTAATAACTGCAAAAGGAGAGGATTACGAGAGGATTATGGGTTTAGATTATGGGGCTGATGATTATATAGTAAAACCATTTTCAGTAGCAGAGGTTATGGCTAGAATAAGAGCTATCCTTAGAAGAATAGACATAGACACTAATTCTATAAAAGTAGTCAAAGTGGATAATCTTTATCTTAATCTAGATGAATATTCATGTAAGTTAGATAATAAAGAAATACAATTGACAAAAAGAGAATTTGAAATATTGTGGATGTTGGCAGAAAATAAGGATAAAGTCTTTATAAGAGATAATATTTTAGATAGTCTATGGGGAATGGAGTATTTTGGAGATACAAGAACAGTAGATACACATATAAAAAGACTAAGGGCAAAGTTGAACTCTGAGAAAAATAAGTGGCGCATTTCTACTGTTAGAGGAGTAGGATATAAGTTTGAGGTATAATATGAATAGCAAAATTACAAGAAAATTAGTCCTATATTTTTTGACTATATTATTATTATTTTCCTTAGTTAGTGGAGTATTATTTTTTCTATTAGGGAAAAAGAGCATCGAAGAATCTTCTACAAAATACTTGGAGGACAGAGGAAAAAGAATAGCTTTATTTATTTCAAATATAATGGAAGAAAATTCGATAGAAGAGAGCAATAGATTAAATCAGAATAAATCAAAATCATCAAATGGCAATAATAGAGAATATAGACCTAGAAAATCATTGGGAAATAAATATTTAAAATGGGTTAATGAATTATTGGAAACTGATATTAAAATAGTTAGTAAGTCAGACAAGTCAATAGAGGTAGCTACTGGAAAAAAAGCAATTTATTATGAATCTTTAAATAAAGATGATAAAAAAATAGTAAATAATGCATTTGAAGGTAAAATATCGCATGTAAATAAATCTTCTATCTGGGATAATTCAATAGATTTAACATTAGCAGCACCTGTAAGAAATAATGGGAAAATAATTAGCGTAATACTAATAGATGAAAAAAACTCATTAACACATGAATTTTTAGAGACAGCAAGTAAAATTTTTGTTATGGCAAGCATTGTAGGTGCTATTTTAGTAGCACTATTAGCTATAATATTTGCTAATAGATTTATCAGTCCACTTAAAAAACTTGATAAGACTACAGATGAGTTAATCAAAGGAAATTATAAGGTTACTAGTAATATAGATCAAGATGATGAAATAGGTAATCTTGCCTCTAAACTGGATAATTTAGCACAAAGATTAGAAGAGGCTAGAATACAGTCTGAATCTATATCGCAGATGAAAGATGATTTTATTTCAAGTATGTCACATGAACTAAAGACGCCAGTGACTGTTCTAAAGGCTTCCTTGGAAGCCCTAAATTCTGGTATAATAAGTGATCCTGGTCAAGTTGATGAATATCACCATATATTGTTTAATGAAATAGGATTTTTGGAAAAATTAATTAATGATTTGATGGAGCTGAATATACTTAAAAATAATAAATTTCAAATGAATAAAGAGGAAATAAATATATTAGAAGTTTTAAATGATTCAATCAGAAGTCAGTCATTATTGGCAAGAGAAAAAAATATTGTAATAGAAAAAGAGTATAAAGATTCTATATTGATGTTTAATGGTGACTATACTAGGATCAGGCAATTATTTATCACTATAATCAATAATGCCATTAAGTATTCTAATGAAGGATCTAACATTAATATTAAAGAAACAATTAATTCAAATATTGCTGTCATATCTGTTGATAATATAGGGCAATCTATTGAAAAAAGTGATATAGATCATATATTCGAACCATTTTATAGAGATAAAAAGACAGATAAAAAGGGATTTGGTCTTGGTCTTGCAATAGCGAAAGAAATTGCAGACAAACATAATATAAAAATATTAGTTAAAAGAAATAATCAAAAGACTATTTTTGAATTAGCCTTTGTCATAAATCATATGATATAATAAACAAAAAACAATTAGGAGGGTCTATGCCACAGATTATTTTTAAAGGTGTAAAAAGAGATGAAGTAAAAAAAATAAGCAAAAATTTGCCAAAAGAATTAGGTAAAATATCTGATACGCCAGTTGACTATTTTACAATTGAAAGACCAGATACTGAATATTTCTTTGGAGGAGAAATTTTTGATATGTATCCACTGATAGAAGTTATTCAGTTTGATAGGGGGCAGGAAGTTGAAAGCCAAATGGCAAGCAAGATACAAGAGAATGTAAAAGAATTTGGTTATAGTGAGTGTGAAGTGTACTTTACACATATAGAAAAAGAAGATTATTATGAATAATAAATAAAGGCTATCTTATTTGATAGCCTTTATTTATATTTAATATTATAATAAACTCAGTGTGATATATAAATTTTGATTGCATTATTGCATTCTTTGCATTATAATAAATAATACAAAGAATGCAATATATATTTTTAAATAAATAATAATATAAAGGGGGTTATTTTATGCTTTTGGATTTAGACTTTTCTTCTTCTATACCAATATATATGCAAATTAGAAATAAAATCGTACTAGCAATAGCAAATGGAGAATTAGAAAATGGAGAAAAATTGCCTACTATTAGATCCCTTGCTGATGAGATAGGTATAAATATGATGACTGTAAGTAAGGCTTACCAACTTTTAAAAAGTGAGGGATATATAATAACTGATAGGAGAAGTGGTGCAAGCGTTAGTTATAAAAAAGAAAATACTAAATACAGCAAAGAGACATTAGAAGACTTAAAGCTCAAAATAGCTGAGTTAAAAATATCTGGAGTAAGTTATGAGGAATTAATAGATTTATTGAAAAAGATTTATGAGGAGGTTTAATCATGGGAAATTTTATAATGTTAATATCAGCAATAATAATGATACCTATGATTTTTTATTTTTTGTTTAATGAAACTAAATTTAAGAAAAATATAGCAATAGGTGTAACAATACCAAGTTCTGAGCATGAAAATAAAGAAGTTGTAGCTTTATTAAACTCATTTAAATCAATAATTATATTCTTGGCAATATTTTTCACTATTACAATATTTGGAATTTTGGTAATCGATTCTGCATATTTAATTTTGTATTTTATGATTTGGATTTTACTTTTGATTATAATACCATATATATTTTACTATAAATACAACATTAAGTTAAAATCAATAAAAATAAAAAATGGGTGGAAATTCAATAAAAAAGATATAATTATAAGGGATATAAAGTCTATTCAAGATTATAATTACCTATCTATGTATGTTTTTTTACCAGCAATTATATTACCTTTTATATTCTTATTTTTAGATAAAGATTTTATGATTGGATATCTGACATTTGGAGTATTATCATTTATATATGCTTTGTCTTACAAGTATCTGTATAGAAATAAGGCTGAGATGGTAAATGATAATACGAAATTAACTTTTGTACTTACACAAATCAGAAAATATAATTGGGCAAAAATATGGGTAATAAATGCCTATGCAAATATTTTACTTGCATTTTCAACGTATTTATTTACAAAAAATATAAATGTAGGAATATTGATATTTATATTAACTATTATAGTAATACTAATTTCATGTGTTATTATAGAATTTAAGGTAAGGCAAATGCAGGAGATATTGACAAGAGGAATAGCAGATAATTTTTATATAGATGAGGATGATTATTGGATAGGCGGTTTATTTTATTATAATAAAAATGATTCAAAATTAATAGTAAATAATAGAGTAGGTATAAATTCATCCATAAATATGGCAAAACCAGCTGGAAAGATTATAAGTTTTATTACTTTAATAATTATACTTTCTATGCCTATAATAGGTATAGAAACAGCAATTGATTCAAAATCTCCAATAGAAATAAATGTGACAAAAAATGAGTTAACAGTAAATAGGTATCATGATTCATATAATTTAAAATTGAAAGATATAGAAAAAATAAAACTTATAAAGGACATAGATAATGAAAAAATGTCAAAAATAGTTGGATATGGTGATGATAATGTTTATAGCGGCACATTTAGAGATTCAAAAGAGGGTGAAGTAGAAGTTTGCTTAGATCCAAATGTTGGACCTCATATATTAGTTCAAACCAAGGATAAGAAAAAATATATTTTTGCTAGTAGAGATAAAAATAAAAATAAAGAAATTTTTACTAGATTAAATTTTAAAATAAACCGAGCATCTTGTAAATGAAAGAATTTGAGATAAGTGCTAGTTTAGTATATTAGAGTAATTTTATTTTGATAAGGAGTGTATAAAATGAGCGAAAAAGTTGTAAAGTACAAGTGTAGACCGTGTGGATATGTATATGATCCACAAGTCGGTGTGCCGGAATATGGTATTAATCCAGGTATAAACTTTGAAGATTTACCGGAAGATTGGACATGTCCTAAATGTGCTGCCAGTAGATGGATGTTTGAAAAAACAGAATAATCTGTGTTTTTACTAATAATCTGTTAATAGATATATAATTTAAACAATTAAGATTTTTAGTGGCTAGTCTAATTTTTTATCTTGACATTATCCTAAATTCATTGATAGACTATATATAATAATAATTTTATGATAGGAGAAATCGTATGAAAAAGATTTTAAATTTAATTATGGCAACTGCTTTGGGATTATCTTTGGTTGCTTGTGGTTCTAAAGAGGAAACAAAGAAATTTGAAGGGACTGTAAATGGTATAAAGATAGAAAATACTTATACAGCTAAAGACGACAAAATTATTAAGCAGGTATCAAAAAATGTAATTAAATATGCTGATTTGAATATTACAAAAAAGGAAGATAAAGAAAAAATTAATGCAATGATTAAGCAAAAAATTGATGAAAATAACAAGCTTAAGGGTGTAAAGGACGAATTAAAGATTAGTGATACTGAATTAGTAGAAAATATAGAAATAGATTATACTAAAGCTGATTTAAAAGAATTAAAGGAAAAGAAAGTTATACAAGCAGATGGTGATCTTTCAAAGGGATTGAGTATGAGTAAAACAGCGGAAGCACAGAAGAATAGTGGTTTAAAAGAAGTAAAAAAATAATATAAATTAAAAGATCTTGATATTATCAAGATCTTTTAATTTGCAATATACTCATAATATATAGAGATAAAAATTAAGTATTAATAAAGAAAAAATAAAAAAAAAGAAAATTTAAATTAAAATAATAAATTTTCTTACTATTATATTGATTAGATATAGTAAAATTGTTAAACTATTAAAATAAAATATTAATTTAGGAGAATTATTATGAAAAAATTTTAAGTTTAGTAATGGCGTCATTTATAGCATTTTCGCTTATTGGATGTGAAGAAAAAGTAGTAACTAAGAAATATGAAGGAACAAAAGACAAGATAAAAATAGAAGCAATGTATACTGCTAAGGGAGATAATATAACTAAGTCAGTAGAAAAAGTAAGCATCAAATATGCTGATATTGGTGCACAGGATCAGGAACAAAAAGATGCCGTAAAAAATGAGATGAATAAAGATATTGAAAAGATTAATAAATTTAAAGGTGTAAAAGCTAATTTAGAAAGCAATAACGATGGTATAACATTAACTGCTGATATAGATTACACTAAAGCTGATATTAAAGAATTAAATTCTAATGAAATAACTAAAATAGATGGAGCAGATGATACAAAAAGTATTAGTTTAGAAAAAACAGATGAACAAATGAAAAAAGATGGATTTAAAGAAGTGAAATAGATAAAAATGAGTCTATAGAATTTTTTCTGTAAATTAGCCTTCTATGGCTAATCTGCCGATTAGGCAATATTTAAAATTAGATAATTGATTATGGAGAGTTTGGAGAAAATCCAACTCTCCTATTTTTATAATATAGTTAATTTTTTATACGTCAATAAAAACTGAAGAATAGTCAGTTTTCAATCTAATAGTTTATGCATTCTTCGAACATAACTGATAGCTCTCGAAAAATAGAACCCCAGTTTCTAATAGGATAAGTCCATTTTTTACTTATTTTCTCAACAGAGAGAAACAACGCTTTTTCGAGAGAATACACACCATCCAAATTTTGCATAGCTTGTTGTTCACTACCTGATAAATAGATTGATTTAAGATCTGAAGCGAATTTTTTTTGTCTTTTCTTTATAAGCTCTCTTTTTCTTCCTCCCATAATAAAAGTCCTTCTATGATAATTTAATTTTACCATAGAAGGACTTACTATTTTACAGAGTTTTTTCATAGAATCCCTTATGGTTTGTCCAGTAAGGGTACATATCAAATTGAGGTATTTTTTATTCCTTATAACTTATATCATCAAATACAAAATCGTGAAGTATTTTTATAGATGATTTTTCAAATCTTACGACCCATCCATGGTTTCCATATATGCCACCTTGTGCATATTTCGGATTGTCAACTAAAGGAAATTCAAGTTGCTTAACCTCTGAAGTATCCAATCCCATTACATTTAGTCCGTATCCTAGAATATCTTTTGAAGACATATTTGTTTTTATATAAGGTGTGGCAGCTTTCAAAAGAGCAGGGTATTTTAACTTAGATGAATTTTTTACTTCCTTCATAATGCTTGATACAATCATTCTTTGTCTATTATCTCTACCAAATGCACTGTCATTATGTCTTATTCTAGCAAAAGCAAGTGCTTGATATCCATTTAATTTTTGTTCTCCAGTGTTTTCCACAAGTTTCATAGGACCTTTATCTTGATTTTTACTCCATTCATAAGTTTCAGGTATAAATTTATTCATCTCTTTCATTTCACCTTTGTTTACATTTACAGTAACGCCATCAAGTGAGTCTATTATTGCTATAAAAGAATCAAAGTTTATCAATACAAAGTCATCTATATCAATATCAAAATTATTTTCAATAGTCTTAATAAGTAATCCTTCTTTACCATATGCGTAAGCATGAGTTAATTTAGACATTCCATATCCAGGTATCTTCACAAAAGAATCTCTAGCAAATGATGTTATCTTTATATCATTATGTATAGTATCTATTGTTAGCATCATCATAGAGTCAGATCTTGAAACTTTTTCTCCTGGTCTAGCATCTGTACCCATTATTAAAATATTCTTTATACCATCTTTGTGAGTATGTGAATAGTCTTCTAGTTCACTTGTATCAATATTTTTATCGTGCATATCCCCAAACAACAATGATGTCATTGCTAAAGAGGCTAATGGTATTACTATTACTAATACAAATAAAAACACAACAAATCTTTTTAATTTGGACATTTTAGCACCGCCTTTCAAAGTAATTTTACACTTATTATATTAAATTATCCATAACTATACAAAATAAAAAAGCAGTTTTACTGCTTTTTTATAAAAATTTATTTATTTTTAGAAATTTTCATTATTTGAGTCAGAATTAAATTCATTACTAGATGAATCAAATTTAGATTGATTATTATTTTGCTCATTAGAAAATTCATCACTATCTGAAGAATTACCACCTATTGGTAAGCCGGAATTTCTATATTCTGGATCTCTTGAATATTGAGATATTTTACCTGATTCTTGCCATTCTAGTGTGGCTTTTTTGATGTCTTCTTCAGTAGGTTTTTTATCATCAAATATAAATTTATGAAGTAAATCAACTTCATATTGTTCAAATGGTATTACATATCCTGCGTGAGGAAGTCTTATTTCATTCTCTGGATGAAGTGGAAACTGCTGTGTAGTAATATGTAGATTGTCCATATCCATTACATCCATACCTAATGCCATCATTTCACCAGGAGACATATTAGTTTTTACATAAGGCTTTACAGCGTTTAAAATCTTAGGATATTTTGTAAAAGATGTTTTTTCTAGTTTTTTGACTATGGCTTCTATTACTTGTCTTTGTCTATCGTCTCTTTGCATTGTACCATCATTTTTTCTAATTCTAGAAAATGCCAAAGCTTGATATCCTTTTAAATTTTGAACTCCAGTTTTTGTGAACTTTTCAAATGGGGGTTTATTATCTTTCTTATCCCAATCGTAACATTCTTCAACAAATTTATTCAACTCATTAATTTCGCCTTCTTTAACATCTACTTCCACACCACCTAAAGCATCTATGGTATCTATAAATGAGAAAAAGTCAACTTTTGCATAATATTGAAGATCTAATTTAAAGTTATCCTCAATTGTCTGGATTGTAAGTTTTTCTTTACCATATGCATATGCATGGGTTAATTTTTCATAACCATGTCCAGGTATTTTTACATAAGTATCTCTACCTAAGGAAGTTATTTTTAGTTTTTTGTGCTTTGTATCAACTGTGAGAATCATCATTGAATCAGATCTTGATACTTCTTCACCTGGTCTAGCATCACTACCCAAGAGTAGTATATTTGTAATACTGTTGTCAAATTTATATTTATTTGTTTTTAGCATATCAAATTCATCAGTGTTGTGCATAGTTTTTAATTTAGTATATATAACCCCAGCGAATATAGTAGGGAATGCAATTACTAAAACCAATAAAAAAATCACAAGTTTCTTTAACTTGGACAAATTATCACCTTCTTTATTTTATTATAAAATTACATAGCTCTTATATTATATAAAATTTGTAATAAATAGTAAATAGTAAAATTGAAGTAATTAATAAAAAAGTTAACACAACACTTATATAAAAATTACACATTATGTTATAATATATAAGATATAAAAAGGAGGTATTGATGATTAAGTTAGTGGTAGTAGATATGGATGGAACTTTTTTAGATGATAAGAAACAAAAAAGTCCTGAATACGTAAAAGTGATAAAAGAATTAAGTAAAAAAGGAGTACAATTTTGTGTTGCCAGTGGCAGACAAATGGGTAGTATAAAAAGAGAATTTAAAGGTATAGAAGATTATGTGATTTTCATTGCAGAAAATGGTTCTGTAGTAGAGTTTGATAATGAGATAATTTTGCATCAGCCTATAGACAATAAAGTAAGACATGAAATTATAAAAAAGCTAAAAAAAGATTATAGTGATAAGAAATTAGTATACTGTACAAAAGATATGTCTTATATTGATGATTATGATGAAGAGTCAAAAAAAAATGCTCAAACTTACTTCCCAGTACATACAGTAGTTGACAATTTTGAACAAGTGGAAGATGATCCTGTAAAAATATCAATTTATTCAAGAAATGGATATGATGAGGACTGTGCAGAAATAGAAAAGATTTTTTCTGATAGAGTAAAATTATGTGCTTCTGGATTTGAATGGATTGATATTATTAGGAAAGATGCAAGCAAAGGTAATGCACTTAAATTAATACAAAAAAAATTAAATGTTAGCACAGAAGAAACAATGGCATTTGGCGATCAAATGAATGATATAGAGATGATAGAAAATGCAAAATATAGTTATGCAATGGAGAATGCTGTAGAAGCCATAAAAGAAAAAGCTAATTTTATCGCACCATCAAATAATGATTTTGGTGTAATACAAGTTCTAAAAAAGGAATTTAATATCAAGTAGGTGATTATTTGCTAAAAAAGAAGAAAAGAAGAAAATTAAATAAGAAAAAATTATTTTTAGTGATAATAGTATTTGCTATTATATTGGCATTAATATTTAAGATCTTTACTTTTGCCTTTTCTTTAATAAAGCCTGATAATAATCAAACTAAAGAAAAGGTAAAAACAGCTCAAGAAATAGAGAATGAAGAAGAAAGAAAAATCAATATTACAATTGATCCAGCCAAAGGTGGAAAGAATAAGGGGTTAGCCACTAAAGATGGCGGTATGTATGAGAAGGATATTAATCTTGAAATAGCAAAATTGATAAAAAACAATTTAGAAAAGCATTCAGATGTAAATGTCAAGTTGACTAGAGCATACGATGACGATCTTTCTCTAGAAGACAGAAAAAAGATAATTAATGAAAATAAAACAGATATTTTAATATCAGTTAGGTTAAATGGACAAAGTTCAAGTGATGAAGCTAGTGGAATAGATACGTATTATAATTCTGAAAATGTGAAATCAGAAGTTAAAAAAAATAGTAACATATCAAATGTAGAGGCTAAGAATACAAATAAAGACTTAAAAAACAGCAATAAACAAGATTCAGATTCTAAGGCAGATAGTGAATATGATGGTGATAGCACAAAAAATAAAGATGATAGAAAACCGCTATCTAAATATTTGGCAAGTTCAGTTCAAACGACTACATTGTCTTTTATAGATATGAAAGATAGAGGTGTGGTTAAGAATGATATAGATATATTATCTTATGTAAAAATGCCTGCGATTGTTATGCACTGTGGATTTATTTCTAACAAAGCTGATGCTGAAAAACTTGAAAATAATAAGCATAGAAGTGATATAGCAAATGGTATAAGTGAGGGAACTCTTTTATTTATAGATAATTATAGAGGTGAAATATTTAAGGATAGAATAAACTATAGGTAACAAAGAATATTATAATAATTTGAAAATGAAAAAAATTTCAAAAAACTTCAAAAAATATGGTTATTTTTTGGAAAATAGAGTAAAATAGTAAATATAATATAAATTGTAATGAAAGAGGGACCTTAATAGACCATATAGGGACAAAAACTCTTTTATGATTGTATATGGAGGAAAATTATGGAAAAGAAAGTAACAATAATCAATGAAACAGGGCTACATGCTAGACCAGCTAGTATGTTTGTACAGCAGGCAAATAAATTTAAGTCTTCTGTAGAACTTATTCATAATGGAGAAAAAGTAAATGCGAAATCTATCATGGGTATAATGAAATTAGGTTTAGCGAAGGGAACTGAGGTAACTATAGAAACACATGGTGAAGATGAAGAGCTAGCACTTAATTCTATAGTAGAATTAGTTGAGAGTGGATTTGGCGAAAAATAGCTATCAAAAAGTTAGGAGGCTTATCCTCTTAACTTTTTTTGTATATATTATTTATGATTTTTATCGGACTGTGGAGGAATTCATATGGAATTAAAGGGAATAGGAGCTTCACCTGGTATTGCTATAGGTAAGGCTTTAGTAATAAAAAATGAAGAAATAAAAATTGATAAGAAAACAAATGTAGATATTCAGGCAGAGATAAAAAAGCTTAGAGATGCAATTGTATTATCTAAAAGAGAATTAGAACAGATAAAAAATAAAGTGGCTCATGAAGTAGGTGAAGAAGAAGCTGAAATATTTGGAGCACATCTTTTAGTATTAGAAGATCCTGAGTTAATAGGTGAGACTGAAAATAAGATAAAAAACGAAACTGTAAATGCTGATTTTGCTCTAAATGAAACAAAAGAAATGTTTGTTAGTATATTCGAATCAATGGATAATGAATATATGAGAGAAAGAGCAACAGATATTAAGGATGTAACTAATAGAGTCATAAGACATATATTAGGTATAAAAGTGGTTGATTTATCTTCATTAGATGAAGAGGTGATTTTGGTAGCCCATGATTTAACACCATCTGATACGGCTTCAATGGATAAAGAAAAAGTGCAAGGTTTTTTAACTGATATTGGTGGAAGAACATCTCATACAGCTATAATGTCTAGAACCTTAGAAATACCAGCAATAGTAGGTATAGATAATGCTACTACTAGTATTAAGGATGGAGATATACTAGTATTTGATGGAGATAATGGAGTGCTAATAGTGAATCCTGAAAAATCTATTATCAATGAATACAAAGAAAAGAAAAAAGTTTTTGAAGCAGATAAGCTTGAGTTGGAAAAATTAATAGGCCAAGAATCACTTACAGCTGATGGTAGAAAAGTTGAGTTGGCTGGAAATATTGGAACACCGAATGACTTAGAAGGTCTTATTAATAATGATGCAGAAGGTGTAGGTCTTTATAGAACTGAATTTTTATACATGGATAGTGATAAATTCCCTGATGAAGAAACACAATATCAGGCATATAAAAAAGTTTTAGAAGGAATGAAGGATAAGCCAGTAGTAATTAGAACACTTGATATAGGTGGAGATAAAAAGCTAAGCTATTTTCATATGGATGAAGAAATGAATCCGTTTTTAGGATATAGAGCTATTAGACTTTGCTTAGACAAAACTGAAATTTTCAAGACTCAACTAAGAGCTTTATTTAGGGCTTCTGTGCATGGAAAGTTGAGAATAATGTTCCCGATGATATCTTCTTTAGAGGAATTATTAAAAGCTAAGGATATTTGTGAAGAAGTAAAGGAAGAATTGAGTTCAGAATCTATTTTATATTCTAAAGATGTTGAAATTGGTATGATGATAGAAGTTCCATCTGCAGCAATTATATCTGATATACTTGCAAAGCATGTAGATTTCTTTTCAATAGGAACAAATGATTTAGTACAATACACATGTGCAGTTGATAGAATGAACCAAAAAATTTCTTATTTATACAACCAATTTAATCCTGCTGTATTAAGACTTATAAATCTAGTAATTAATAATGCACACCAAGAGGGAAAGTGGGTAGGTATGTGTGGAGAATCAGCTGGAGATGAGAAAATGATACCAATTTTATTAGGGTTTGGTCTTGATGAATTCTCAATGTCTCCAATATCAATTTTAAGAGCTAGAAGATTAATAAAGTCTTTAAACGAAGAAGATATGATAGAATTGGCAGAAGAAGTGCTGGATTTAGAAAGTGCTGAAGAAGTAGAAAAATATATGGATGATTTCATTGCTAGTAGAAAATAATATAAGCATATATAATATATTAAGGGGCCGTTTTACGGTCCTTTTATTATTTCACATTATCATATTTTTAATATTTCAATGAATTTAGATATTTAAAAAGGATTAGTATAGCATAATAAAAAGAAATAGTATATTACAAATAAAAAATATACTTGAAAGTCTAGACTTATATAATTAATTGTGCTAATATATATTTAAGGAAATTGATTTCCCAAAAATATGGAGGTAATAGTTATGTTAGGTAATGTTGTTAGATATAATTTTTTTGCGATAGAAAATGTAGATAAAGAAACTTATTCTTTGGATCATGCAGTTGTTATTGATGTAAATGAAGAAGATGGTCAAGTAAAAATATTGCCGATTACCAATACTTTTTGCAAAGACTCCATAGAATCATTTTGCTTAGGTAAGATTGAAGGATTTGTTGAAATAAGAAATGAAGGTTTTAAAGAATTAGATCAATATGTTCGTTTTGATAAGGTCATGCTTGTAAATAAGGATGAAATAAGCTCATTAAAGGCTCAAGATGAATATGGTAATATAAATCAAGATTATATTGACTTATATGTTAATTCTGATCAGCTTACAAAGATACTGGATAAGTATAAGGAATATACTGATGGAGAGATTAGAAATGTTGTAAATCTTTTATTAAAATCAGAACCAAAATATAAATTAAATATGCAAGCTTCATCGTTAGCAACTGATATGGATGTATATTTAAAGAAAATGGATAAATATAGAGAATACAATTATAATAATCAGAAGATAATAGTATTTTACGTAGAAGGACAAAGATATTCCTTAGTAATGGATGCTACTGATAACACGGATATAAAATCAAGAAATGAAGAGCTAAAGTTGGCTCTTGTAAGTTAGCTTTTACGTTTTGTTTACAAAACACTACCATAATCACTATAAAAATAAGCAGGGTAAAACCTGCTTATTTTTATTTTATATTACATTTTAATTTAATGTATATTAGTAAAAGAATAGATTTATTAAAATTAAATCAAAAAATAAGTAAAGAGTAAAAAGCTACGGAATTTATCCGTAGCTTAAATTTATTATTTACTATATGCATTCATAAAGGCTTCTATAAATATTTGTTTTGCCTCACTTCTTTCACTTGATTGTATTGGTGAGTCATTTTCAAATCCGTCAAATAGTTCTGAAGCTTTAGCTCTAGCTTCTGCTTTTGATCCACCTGCATTTTTAAATTGTTCACCTTCTCTAGCTCCAGCACTAGCTATATCATTTTTTAAGCTGGTATTTAGACTACTTACAAAAGGTATGACTGTACTGCCACTTTCCTTAGCAGTAGCTTGGTTTTTCTTTGATTCGATATCAGTAGATCTTTCTTTTTTGCTAGTAGAAGATTCCTTATCTGAATTTGATTTGTTACTAGAGTCATTTTTGTTGTTTGACTCATTGTTTTTGTCTTCTTTTGTTGTATCTTCAGTATCGGTAGAGTTTTTACCTCTTACCTTTTCTATATCCTGTCTAATTTGATCCATCTGTTTTTTGAACTCTTTAAATTTAACGTTATATTCGCTTACGTTCTTTTCGTATGAATTTTTATCCTTTATAACTGTATCAGCCATCTTTGATGATAAATCATACATGTCGCTAAGATTTTGTTTCGCATCTGCAAGTGGTTTGTATGTTACCTTTGCATCTTTTACCAATCCTGCATTAGTAGTAATTGATTCTTTAGCACTTGCTAAATCACTTTCAAGATTTGAGTTTTTATTTACATCTGAAATAGTCTTTAAGTTAGATTTTAAATCATTATAGTATGATAAAGTCTGTTTGTATTCAACAATAATTTTGTCCACATTATCCTTATTAATATCAGTTATATACTCAGTTTTACTTGTAGTTGTAGTGTTGTTAGTAGTATCTTTTTTTTGGCTAGTACAAGCAGCTGTAGATAGTGCTAAACTAGTTGCTAAGATACCTAACATTGATTTTTTCAATATATTCAATATCTTCACCTCCATGTTAATATATATGCACATTATAACACAAATGTAAAAAAATAAAAATATAAACTTTATTTATTATACTTGACAGGAGTATGATATAATATAGAATGGTATAATTTTATTTATAAAAAATGCAATAGACTTGGAGGGTAATATATGAAATTAATACATAAATATCAAATGAATGGTTTTAACATAGTAATGGATGTAAATGGTGGAGCTGTTCATCTTGTTGATGATATATCATATAGAATATTAGATTTTTATGAAGAAAAAACTTTAACTAAGATAATTGAGCTATTAGCTAATGAATATGAAAAGGATAAAGTTATAGATGCTTATAATGAATTAAAGGAACTTGAAAATGAAGGATTACTTTTCAGCATAGATGAGTATAAAGACCATCCAAGTTTTGTGAATAGACAGCCAGTTGTAAAAGCTTTATGTCTAAATGTGGCACATGACTGTAATTTGAAATGTAAGTATTGTTTTGCAAAGCAGGGAGATTTCGGTGGAAGAGCAGAACTAATGCCACTTGATATAGGTAAGAAAGCCATTGATTTTCTAATAGAAAGAAGTGGGAATAGAAGAAATCTTGAAGTAGACTTTTTTGGTGGTGAACCGCTTATGAATTGGGAAGTTGTAAAAGAATTAGTGAAGTATGGTAGGGAAAAAGAAAAACCTGCTGGAAAAAACATTAGATTTACAATCACTACAAATGGGGTTCTTTTAGATGATGAAAAGATAAACTTTATAAATGAAAATATGCATAATGCTGTATTATCTTTAGATGGTAGAAAAGATGTACACGATGGAATGAGGCCAACAGTAAATGATAAGGGAAGCTATGATATAGTAGTACCGAAGTTTCGAAAATTAGTGTCTCAAAGACCTAAGGACAAATATTATTATGTAAGAGGTACATTTACAAGAGATAATCTTGATTTTTCGAAGGATGTAAATCATTTTTATGACTTAGGATTTGAACTTACTTCTATAGAGCCAGTAGTTGACGATGAATCAAACCCCTTTGCTCTTAGAGATTCGGATTTACCAATGATTTTTAAAGAATATGAGGATTATGCTATTGAATTAGCTGAAAGACAATTAAAGGGAGAAAAAAATAAGTTTTTCCACTTTACAATAGATTTAAATCAAGGTCCATGTGTAATAAAGAGAATTACAGGTTGTGGTGCAGGAAATGAATATGTGTCAATTACACCAAATGGAGATATATATCCATGTCATCAATTTGTTGGCAAGGATGAATATATATTAGGAAACTTGAATGATGAAGAAATTGAGATTCCTGAAGAAATAAAATCAATGTTTAGAGAAGCTCATGTATATAACAAAGAAGCTTGTCAGAAATGTTGGAATAAATTCTACTGTTCTGGAGGATGCCATGCTAATGCAATAAACTTTAATGGAGATATCAAACAACCATATGACCTTGGATGCCAGATGCAGAAAAAAAGAACAGAATGTGCAATAATGATACAGGCAAAATTAATGACTCAAGGACAATAATTGTAAACTACTAAAGGTGATAAAATGAGGATTAGTTATAAATATCTTGGCAGGTACAAAGAAATAGCATCAGTAATGATGTCTTATGGATTTGGATACATAGTTGAAAAATTTAATAAAGATTCTGTAGCGACTAAGATGATGACTCATAGTCCTAAAAATGATATAAAAAAATTATCATCTGCTCAAAGGCTTAGAATGGCATTTGAGGAATTAGGCCCTACATATATAAAAATAGGTCAGATTCTAAGCACTCGAAAAGATATATTGGACGATGATATGATTATTGAACTCTCTAAATTAAGAGACAATGTGGAGAGATTTCCCAATGAAGTCGCTATGAATATTTTGGAAAATGAATTAGAATGCCCAAAAGAAGATATATTTAAATATATAAGTCCGAATCCAATAGCTGCTGCATCAATAGCTCAAGTATATGAAGCAGAGCTATTAGATGGTAAAAAAGTAGTAATTAAAATACAAAGACCCGGTATAGAAAATATTATAAAAGCAGATATTACCATATTAAAAAGGCTTGCCAGCGGACTTGCAAATTTTAATGATGAGCTCAATATTAATGCTGAAGATTTGATTTCTGAAATAGAAGTACAGTTATTAAGAGAACTAGATTTCAAATTTGAAAGTGTAAATGGTAACAAACTTAAAAATATATTTAAAAATGAAAAAAATGTTATAATACCTTACATATATGATCAATATACTAGTAAAAAAATAATTGTAATGGAAAAGATAGAGGGTATATGTTTATCAGATATTGATAATACTTTTGTTGATGAATCCGATAAAAAAACAATAGTTGATATCGGTGTACAAGCATTTTTTAAGCAGGTTATGACTTGTGGCTTTTTTCATGCTGATCCACATCCAGGGAATTTGTTTATAGTAAGAGAAAATGGACTCAAACTAGCATTTATAGATTTTGGTATGATAGGTATAATTGATTCAAAAACTCTAACGATTTTGAATCAACTTATTATAGCTTCAACAGATAAAAATATAGATAAAATAGTAAGGATACTAGTTGAAATGGATGCCATTGGCACAGAAGTGAATAAGGAGGCTCTAAAAAGAGATATTTTATACTTGATGCATTATTATTATGACTTGCCTTTTGAAGAATTAAGCATATCTGAAATAATTAATGAAGTATTTAGATTTATGAGAACACATAAGGTAAAGTTACCTAGACAGTTAGTCACTTTAGGTAAAACAGTCATAACATTAGAAGGTACATCTAGGGGACTATACAAGAATTTTAGTGTAGAAGAAATAGCAAGTGCATATTTGAAATATTATAAAGAAGAGAAATTAGACATTAGAAAGAACTTTGCAAAAGCTAAGTCTAATATTGATGAATATTATTTTGAATTAATATCCGTTCCAAATCAGCTAAAGAGTATATTAACTATATTAGAAAAAAATAACTTGAAATTAGATATTGGAGAAATGAGATCTCCCAAGCTAGAAGATAACATTAAGAAATTTACTACTCAAGTTTCAATGAGTATAATGCTTGCGGCTTGTATAGTAGGATCGTCATTGATATTGTCTTCTAATAATATACAAAAATATAGACTCATAAAATATATGGGCATAAGTGGATTCATACTATCTTTTATAATTGGTATTACATTGGTATTTATGATATTAAAAAATAATTATAGAGGTAAAAAATAGTATTGAATAATAAATATATTTGAAACGATATTTTTAAATAGTAGAAAAGAGGAATATATTTGAAAAAATGGAATCTAAAAACTTTATCAAGTCCACAATCAAATGATTTGATAAAAGAAATGAAAATAAGTGATTCTATAGGGCAAATTTTAATAAATAGAAACATTGATGAAAAAGAAAAACTGGATATGTATATTAATCCTAAAATTGAAAGTTTAAGGAATCCATTTTTGTTAAAAGATATGGATAAGGCGGTATCCAGAATAAAAGATGCAATAAGCAGAAAAGAAAAAATTGTAATTTATGGAGATTATGATGTAGATGGAGTTTCATCTACATCAATTTTGCTTATATATTTCAATCATGTTAACTATCCTGTAGATTTTTATATACCAAATAGATTAGAAGAGGGTTATGGGCTAAATATTGAGGCTATTGACCATATAAAAGAAATGGGAGCTAATTTAATTATAACTGTTGATTGTGGTATTACATCTGTTGAAGAAGTAGAATATGCAAAAGAAAAATCTATAGATGTAATAATTAGCGACCATCATGAGCCACAAGAAGAATTACCAAGAGCTGTTGCAGTAATCGACCCTAAAAGAGAAGATTGTAAATATCCATTTAAAGGAATTTGTGGGTGTGGTGTAGCATTTAAACTTATACATGCATTGAGTGGAGATGAAGATTTTTTTGCCAATATAAATTTATATTTAGAAATAGTTGCGCTTGCTACTATTTGTGATGTCATGCCAGTTTTAGATGAGAATAGAATTATAGTTAAAAATGGTATGGAAATAATGGGCAAGGGAGCTAACAAGGGTATGGAAGCTCTTATAAAAGTATGTGCAATAGATAAAGAAAAGCTGAGAAGTTCGCATCTTGGGTTTGCTATAGGTCCAAGAATAAATGCTTCAGGTAGATTGGGCTTTTCTAGGTTAGGAGTTGAATTATTTATAGAGAATGATTCTGATAAAGCTTTTGAAATTGCAGAACTAATGAATTTGAAGAATCAAGAAAGGCAAGATATAGAATCTTATATATACAATCAAGTAGAAGATCGGATTAGATCTGATAAATCTTACTCAAAAGATAAAGTATTGGTTCTATCTGGAAGAGGATGGCATCATGGTATAATAGGTATTGTAGCATCAAAAATAACTGAAAAGTATTATAAACCCACAATATTATTATGTTCTGATGAAGATGGTATAGCTGTTGGTTCTGCCAGGTCAATAAAAGGATTCGATATTTTTTCAGCATTGTGTAAGTGTTCTGATTTAATGATGAAATTTGGTGGTCATGAGCAAGCTGCAGGTATGACAATGGAAGAGACAAAAGTTGAAGAACTTAGAAAAATCATTAATGAAATAGCAGATTATAGATTAGAAGAACAAGATCTGATAGAAAATATTGGTATTGAATACATGATAAAAGCTGACGATTTAACGTTGGACCTCGAGGAAGAACTGCATATATTAGAGCCATTTGGTATTAGAAATCCAACACCATATTTTATGATGCAGGAATGTCTTGTAAAAGCCGTTTATTATATGGGCAAAGATAAAAAACATATAAAACTTATAATTGAAAATGGAAAAGAATTTGACTGTGTAGGATTTGGACTAGCTCATTTATTGAATGATTTTGAAGTTGGAGATTTAATAGATATAGTATTTACAATTAATAAAAATACATATATGGGTAACACAAAGCTACAACTTATGATAAAGGATATTAAACTTAATAAGCCTTGTAACATGAAAAATAACATATATTTAAATGAAAAAATTTATTATATGCTATTGAACAAAATAAACAGTGAAAAAAATGATGAATATTTGATTAAAAATATGGATATGTGTAATGAAATTAAAGAAAATAAGTTTTTTGATCAAAAAAAAGAGATATTATCTAGAAAAATCAAAAGAGAAGAAAATATATTAAGTCAATATCAAGAAAACACCTTGGTTTTATATAATACTATAGAGGGATATTGTAGGTCGAAGTCAGATTCATCTTTATTGGAGTTTGAAAATGTTGAATTAGCTTATTTATCTAATATTGATAAATATGATATTAAAGTATATAATAAAATTATTATTTATGACTATTTTTATGATTTAGACGAACTTTTATTTATTTATTGCAAAAAAAATAAGGATACGGAAGTTATAATGAATTTTGGGAATCAAGATTTTATATATCTGAATAAAAGTATAAGAAATATGGAGTTTGATAGGGATGAATTTGTAGTTATTTACAAGCATCTTATGGGTATTAATGAAGATAAAATTACATATTCTAAATTTATTAAATCTCAAAAATTTAGTCCGCTGAAGATTATGATAATATTGGAAACCTTTAAAAATGCCCAAATATTAAATTATAAAATTAACTACGAGAATGATATACTTTGTTTTAATTTTTTGCCAAAACCTGCTAAGAAATTATCCTTAGAAGAAAATTCAGTCGTAATTAAATTAAAAAACATTATAAAAAAATACAATGTTACATATGGTAACTAAATGGAGGAATTTATGAATTTAGAAAAAAAAATAAGAAATATACAGGATTTTCCAAAGCCAGGTATAGGTTTTAAGGATATTACTACACTGATTGGCGATGGAGAAGCTTTTAAATATACTATAGACAAAATGGTTAATGATATTAAAGCTTATGATGTTGATATTGTAGTTGGACCAGAGGCAAGAGGTTTTATTTTTGGTACGCCAGTTGCGTATGGATTAGGAGTAGGTTTTGTGCCAATTAGAAAGCCAGGAAAGCTTCCTTCAGAAGTGGAATCATATGAGTATGATTTAGAATACGGTACTGATATATTAGAAATTCATAAAGATGCAATAAAACCAGGAATGAAAGTAGCCATAGTCGATGATTTACTTGCTACAGGTGGAACTACAAAAGCTGCAACTGAGCTAATTGAAAAATTAGGTGGAGAAGTGGTAATACTTGAGTTTGTTATAGAATTAGAATTTTTAAATGGTAGAGAAAAATTACAGCAATATAATGTAAATTCATTAGTTTCATATTCTGCTGAATAAGAATCAATTATTAGCTATTTTGATAAGAGAAGAGGTGACATTATGTATGATACAGATTTACAAAAATTAATAGATAAAATTAAAAGTTATGCGCCTAATGCTGATATCGAAAAGGTAGCTAGAGTTTACGATCTTGCCAAAAAAGCACATGAAGAACAGTATAGAAAATCAGGTGAGCCTTATATTATTCATCCAATTGCAGTAGCTAATATTTTAGCAGATATGCAACTTGACATAGATACAATATGTGCTGGCATATTGCACGATGTAGTAGAGGATACGGATTATACATTAGAACAGGTAGAAGAATGGTTTGGTAAAGATGTAGCTGTTTTAGTTGATGGTGTTACAAAATTAGGTAAGATTCATTATATGACTAAAGAAGAATCTCAATCAGAAAATCTTAGAAAAATGTTTTTAGCAATGGCTAAAGATATGAGAGTAATACTAATAAAACTATCTGATAGATTACACAATATGAGAACATTAGAGTACATGGATTCTTCAAAAGCAAAATATAAGGCACAAGAGACCCTAGACATTTATGCAGGTATAGCTCATAGGCTAGGTATATCTAAAATCAAATGGGAGTTAGAGGACTTGTCTTTAAGATTTTTAGATCCAGATGGTTATTATGATTTAGTTCACAAAGTGAACATGAAAAGAGAACAAAGACTTGCATACATTGAATCTATAGTAGAAATTATTAAAAAGACTTTTAAAGAACTGGAAATTCCATGTGAAGTTTATGGAAGGCCAAAGCATTTTTATTCTATTTATAGAAAAATGAAGAATAAAGGTAAGAGTTTTGATGAAATATATGATTTGACAGCTGTAAGAGTAATAGTAGATTCTGTAAAGGATTGTTATTCTGTTCTTGGTGTAGTACATACTTTATGGAAGCCGATGCCAGGAAGATTTAAGGATTATATAGCTATGCCAAAACCTAATATGTATCAGTCTCTTCATACGACAGTTATTGGTCCAGATGGAGAGCCAGTAGAAATACAAATTAGAACCCATGAAATGCATAATATAGCTGAATATGGTATAGCTGCTCACTGGAAGTACAAGGAAGGTATAACAGGTAAAGATCCTTCTAGTATAGATGAAAGATTGCAGTGGCTAAGATTAATGATGGAATGGGAAAAAGATGTAACAGATCCACATGAGTTCTTAGATGCATTGAAAGATGATGTATTAAATTATCAAGTGTATGTATTTACGCCACAGGGTGAGGTAATTGAATTACCTAATGGATCTACTCCAATTGACTTTGCATATAGAATACACTCCAAGGTAGGTAATAAATGTGTAGGAGCAAAAGTTAATGGAAGAATAGTCCCTTTGGATTCAAAATTACAAAATGGTACTATAGTAGAGATATTGACATCAGCTAATTCTCCAGGTCCAAGTAGAGACTGGATAGGACTTGTAAAAACTTCAAATGCGAGAAATAAAATTAGACAATTCTTTAAAAAGGAAAGAAAAGAAGAGAACTATGAAAGAGGCTTGGCAATTTTAGATAGAGAGCTAAAGAGAAATAAATTAGACAAAAATGATCAAGATGTTATAAATGCATTAAAAGAAGTAGGTGTTAAATTTAATCAGCCAAACTATGAAGATTTTATTGCAACAATAGGTTACGGTGGTATCATTGGTACCCAGGTAGCCAATAAAGTAAAAGACATGCTTTTGAAAGATGCAAGAAGACTTGAAAAAGAGCAAAAAGCAAGCCAAGAAGAAAATGTTGAAGCACATACTAAGGTAGAAAAAAATAAAAATAAACATAAAAAGACAGAAAAAAGACATACTGGTGTACAGGTGGATGGTCTGGAAGGAATTTATGTTAGATTTGCTAAATGTTGTAATCCACTTCCTGGAGACGAAATAGTCGGATATATTACTAGGGGTAGAGGTGTGACAGTTCATAGGTCAGATTGTGAAAATATATTAAGAGATAAAGAAAAGAATAAAGATAAAATGATAAATGTTTCATGGATAGAGGATAATGATTCTAGATTTGAAGCTGAAATACAATTAAAAGCAAATGATAGAAGAGGTATTGTAAACGAAGTTACACATGTTATTTCAAATGAAAAGGTGGCTTTGGTAGGTATATATGCAAGAAGGGGACAAAGTATAGGAATAATTATTGATTTAATAGTAGAAGTAAATGGTATTGAACAGTTGAATACTTTGATTAGAAAGATGATGAATGTTCCTGGTATTGAAGATGCATATAGAGTTCATGGAAAATAAAAATAGGAGTGAATTATGAGAGCAGTTGTTCAAAGAGTAGTATCATCAAATGTTAAAGTAGATGGTCAATTGACTGGGCAAATAAAAAAAGGAATAATGGTATTATTAGGAGTTGGCCAAGAAGATACAATAAAAGACGTAGATTATATGGTTGACAAGATTATAAATCTAAGAATTTTTGAAGATGAAAATGACAAGATGAATCTATCATTAAAGGATGTAAGTGGACAATTATTGGTGGTTAGTCAATTTACTTTATTTGGAGATTGTAGAAAAGGAAGAAGACCAGGGTTTTCTGATGCTGCTAGACCAGAAATGGCTGATGATTTATATATGAAATTTGTGGAAAAAGCAAGAAATAATGGTATACACGTTGAGACTGGAAAATTTAGAACTCATATGATGGTTGAACTAATAAATGATGGACCAGTAACTTTACTAATAGATTCAAATAAAAATTTTTAGGAGGTATTATATGAAAATACAAGCTATTGCTGATAGAATGATGCAGCAGAATACTTTTATAATATATGATGAACAAACTAAAGAGGCAGCTGTAATTGATCCATCTTTAAATATAAAAGAAGAGTTAGAATGTATTAATAAAAACAATTTAAAAGTTAATTATATTTTGCTGACTCATGGACATGCAGATCATATAGGTGACGTTCTAGAATTAAAGAAAATCACAGGTGCAAAGATAGTGGCATCTATAAATGAAAAAGAATTATTAAATGATGCAAGCAAGAATTTAAGTACTGAATTTTATCAGGAAAAAATAGAATTTGATGCAGACGAATATGTAAATGATAGAGATAAATTGAAAATGGGTGAACATACTTTTTCATTTTTCTTTACACCAGGACATACTCCAGGCGGTATGTGTATAAGATGTGAAAATGATATGTTTACAGGTGATACATTATTTAATGGATCAATAGGTAGAACAGACTTATATGGAGGAGACTATAATCAGATGCTTAAGTCTCTTAAAAAACTTAGTAGGATGGAAGATCAAATTAGAATACATCCAGGTCATGGACCATCTTCTACACTAGGTGAAGAAAAGAAATCAAATTATTATATGAAATTGGTGGTATAATGATAAAAATTTTATTACAAGGACATGATTATAAATATGAAATTGCTGAGTTCTTGAAACTTTTTACTTCTGAGTTTTCTTTTATAGATGGCTCAGAAGATTTTGACGTTATAAACCAAGTTGATATTTTAATGAGTCAGCTTTATATTGGAAAGACAGACCAAAAGATAAGAGTAAGTGCAACTAGTCAAGTGATTTCAGATGGAGAGATATTATTTAATAATTCTATAGAAGAAGAATATTTATTAGAAGAAAAAAAATTTGCAAAAAACAATAAAAAAATAGATAATATAGTTAAGACTATGTCTAAAAGAGTAATTCAAAAATCTATGTACCCATATTTTGTAGATAAATATAAAATTGATTTACCGTGGGGAATACTGACAGGGATTAGACCTGTTAAAAAAATTCATTCATTGCTAGATGAAGGTATGGATTATGAAGAAATTGGCAAATTTATGATTGATAAATATCTTATAAGTGAGGAAAAATTGGAGCTTATATTAAATATAGCAAAAAGAGAAAGGAAATTTATTTATCCATTATCAGAAAATAAAATTTCAATGTATGTGAGTATACCATTTTGTCCAAGTAGGTGTGTATATTGTTCATTTCCATCAAATACCCTAAGTGAATTTGGAGATGTAAGGGATAAGTATATAGAAAAACTATTGTGGGAAATTGAAGGAACTCACAGGCAGATAATGGAAGGTAAGAAAGAAATAGAGACTCTTTATATTGGTGGAGGAACTCCTACATCACTTGAAGCCAAGCAATTGGATAGATTAATGTCTGGATTAAAGAATATATTAGATTTTACTAATATAAAAGAATTTACAGTAGAAGCTGGTAGACCTGATACAATTGATGAAGAAAAACTTTTAGTTTTAAAAAATCATAAGGTATCTAGAATCAGCATTAATCCTCAATCTATGAATGAAGATACATTGCTCAAAATAGGAAGAAAACACAGTGTTGATGATATAAAAAGCGTATTTAAATTGGCTAGAAAAATGGGATTCGATAATATAAATATGGATTTGATACTTGGACTTCCTGGTGAAGATCCAAATATGGTTAAAAACACTATAAAAGAAATATTAGAGTTAAATCCGGAAAATATTACAGTTCATACTCTAGCTTTAAAAAGAACATCAGAAATTTCTATGAATATAGAAAAGTATAGAGAGGGATTTACTGACTACAATAATATGGTAGATATGATTTCTATATGTAAAGAAGAGCTGTCAAAAAATGGATATAATCCATATTATATGTATAGGCAGAAACATATGCTAGGTAATTTAGAAAATATTGGTTATTCTAAAAAAGGCTTTGAATGTCTGTATAATATGCAGATTATGGAAGAAAGACAGACAAATATGGCATTTGGTGCAGGAGCTGTATCAAAATTTGTATATTTGGATGAAGACAGATTAGAAAGAGTAGATGATGTAAAGAACTTAGAAATTTATCTAGAAAGAGTAGATGATATGATAAATAAAAAAATTAGGGAGGTAAGGAAGAATGGCGATTAATGCTCCTAGAGGAACAAAGGACATAACTTCTTCTGATTCTTATAAATGGAATTATGTTGAAAATAAATTTAAGGAATTATGCAAATTATATGGTTATGAAGAGATAAGAACTCCTATATTTGAAAATACTGAATTATTTCAAAGGGGTGTAGGCGATACTACTGATATAGTACAAAAGGAAATGTATACTTTTACTGATAGAGGTGAAAGAAATCTAACTCTGAAGCCTGAGGGCACAGCAGGTGTAGTAAGAGCTTTTATAGAACATAAAATGTTCGCAGATGCTCAGCCTACAAAGTTATTTTATATTACACCTTGTTTTAGATATGAAAGACCTCAGTCAGGCAGACAAAGACAATTTCATCAATTTGGAGTGGAAGCAATAGGAAGTGATAGTCCTTCTTTAGACGCAGAAGCAATTTCATTGGCAATGCAGTTTTTAAATGAACTTGGTCTAAAAGATTTGTCGGTATCTATAAATTCGGTAGGTTGTCCAGTATGTAGAGAACCATACAATAAATTGCTAAAAGAATATCTTGAATCAAAATCTGACTTATTGTGTGATTTATGTAATGAAAGACGTGAAAAAAATCCTATGAGAGTTATAGATTGTAAGGTTGAAACATGCCAGGAAAACATAAAAGATATACCTCTAATTGCAGATCACTTATGTCCAGATTGTCAGGAACATTTTGATAATTTAAAGAAATATCTTGATGAAATGGAAATAAAATATACTGTAGATAAAAAAATAGTTAGAGGTCTAGATTATTACAAAAGAACGGCTTTTGAGATAATATCAAATGACTTGGGTGCACAGTCAACAGTTTGTGGTGGTGGAAGATATGATGGACTTGTCGAACAGATAGGTGGGCCTAAGGGGTATAGTGGCGTAGGTTTTGCAATAGGAGCTGAAAGACTTCTGTTAACACTTGAAGCTAATGACATAGAAATAGAAAATGACAATAAAATAGATATATATGTTGTTACTATAGGAGAATTAGCTAAAACTAAGTCATTTTCTATATTAAAAGAACTTAGGGAAAATCATATTTCAGCTGATAAGGACCACTTGGATAGAAGTCTGAAAGCTCAATTTAAGTATGCTAATAAGATAAAATCAAAATATACTGTAGTGATTGGTGATGATGAAATAAATAACGATGAAGTAAATTTAAAAAATATGGAAGACTCTCAACAAAAGACTATAAAATTAAGCCAACTTGTTGATGAATTAAAGTCTTTACTATAGGGGGTATAAACTTGGATAATTTAAAAGGTTTTAAAAGAACTTGCTATGCAGGTGACTTAAAAGATTCTCATATAGGAGAAGAAGTAATATTAATGGGTTGGGTTCAGAAAAAGAGAAATCTTGGTGGCCTAGTGTTCGTTGATTTAAGAGATAGAGAAGGAATGGCTCAAATAGTATTTGATGCTGATGTCAACAAGGAAGCTTTTGAAAAAGCTGAAAAATTAGGTAGTGAATATGTAATAGCCATAAAGGGTAAGGTTTTTGAAAGACAATCAAAAAATCCTAATATGTCTACTGGTGATGTTGAAGTATTCGTCGAAGAGTTAAGAGTATTGAACTCTTCACAGACACCACCGATATATATAAAAGACGATGATGAAGTAAGTGAAGCCTTAAGATTGAAATATAGATATTTAGATCTTAGAAAACCAAAAATGCAGAAAAATCTTATGATGAGACATAAGGTTGCAAGTATAGTTAGAAACTATTTATCAGAAAATAATTTTTGTGAAATAGAAACTCCATTTTTGGTTAAACCTACACCGGAAGGAGCTAGAGATTATCTTGTACCTTCAAGGGTAAATGAAGGTCGTTTTTATGCTTTACCACAGTCACCACAGCTATACAAACAGCTGTTGATGGTTAGTGGTATGGATAGATATTTCCAAATAGTTAAATGTTTTAGAGATGAAGATTTAAGAGCTGATAGACAACCTGAATTTACTCAGATAGACTGTGAAATGTCATTTGTTGAAGAAGATGATGTAATGTCTATTATGGAAGGTCTAATTAAAAAAGTCTTTAAGGAAACTTTAGATAAAGACATTGATTTGCCACTTCCTAGAATGACTTATGCAGACGCTATGAATAAATATGGATCAGATAAACCAGATACTAGATATGGTTTAGAATTTGTAAATATTAGTAGATTGGTAGCAAATTGTGGATTTAAAGTATTTTCCGATGCTACAAAGCCAGGCTACTCAGTAAGAGGTATAAATGTAGTTGATGGAGCAGAAGCTTTTACTAGAAAAGCTATAAGTCATTTAGAAGATCATGCGAAAACTTATAAAGCAAAGGGATTGGCTTGGATGAAGATTTCTGAAGAGGGAGTAACTTCACCTATAGCAAAATTCTTTAGTGAGGATGAATTAAACTCAATAGTTAAAGAAATGAATGCAAAACCAGGAGACTTACTATTATTTGTTGCCGATAAGGACTCTGTGGTATTTGATTCATTAGGTCAAGTGAGAATAGCTGTTGCAGAAAAACTTGGACTTGCTGATGCAAATAAATTTAATTTGTTATGGGTGACTGAATTTCCGATATTTGAGGAAGATGAAGAAAATGGTAGATTTGTAGCAAAACACCATCCGTTTACTTCACCGATGGATGAAGATTTGGACAAAATAAATGGAGAGGATAAATTATCCCTAAGAGCCAAGGCTTATGATATTGTATTAAATGGTTATGAAATAGGTGGTGGTTCTATTAGAATTTCAGATGCAGAAGTACAGAAAAAAATGTTCAAGGCACTAGGTTTTTCTGATGAAGAAGCGTATAATAAATTTGGGTTCTTAATTGATGCATTTAAGTTTGGTACACCTCCTCATGGTGGTATAGCATTTGGTATGGATAGATTAGTTATGCTACTTGCTGGAGCAGATAATATTAGAGAAGTAATAGCATTTCCTAAAAATCAAAATGCAGTTTGTCCTATGACTAACGCACCCTCAATAGCAGAAGATGCTCAGCTAAAAGAATTAAGTATCAAGGTTGATATACAGAAAGATTAAGTTTACTTTTTATATTGAGGGGTGAGATCATGGGTGAAGATTTGAAAGAAGAGTTAATAGTAAGAAAATTAAACCCAAATAATGATAGACGGGCACTGATAAGAAGATTAAAAAAAATAGAAGGTCAGATAAAAGGCATTCAAAATATGGTAGAAGAAGAAAGATATTGCATTGATATTTTAAATCAAATATCTGCAGTTAAATCTGCCATGAGCTCAGTTGGTAATATTATATTATCTAATCATATTAGCGGTTGCGTTTCTGATGCAATAGAAAATAATGAAGCTGATAAAGATAAAATGATAAAAGAGTTAATTGATATGTTGAACAAGTACTCCAGATAAAAGGAGGAGAAAAATGGATCAAAAAGGACATATAGTAGAAATAATTGATAAAGATACGGCATTATTTAAAATGGAGAGATTATCTGCATGTGCTAGTTGTGGTAAATGTATAGGTTCTACAACTAGTGAGAGTCAAGAGATAATGGTAGAAGTAGTGAACAATATAGGAGCTAAAGTAGGAGATACAGTAGAAGTCAATATGGACGATATGAATGTATTAGGTGCAATAGGGATAGTATATGGTATACCACTTTTTTCTCTTATAATTGGTACAGTTGGTTCGTACTTTTTGTTAAAAAACCAGCTAGAAAAAAATATTTTAGAAATTCTTAGCTTTGCTATAGGTATAATTCTCACAATTATATCGTATATAATTATTAAATCTAAAGATTCTAAATTTAGAGAGAGTAGAAGGTATATGCCAGTAGTATCAAGAATTTTAATAGATTTAAATGCTATAAAATAATAGCAAATTGGAGGTAAAAATGGAATTAATCGAAGGATTGAAGTCACAAATTAATGGTAAAAATATTAGAATAGTTTTGCCAGAAGGAACTGAACCTAGAATAATAGGAGCAGCGACTAAATTACACAAAGAGGGAATTTTAGTACCAGTATTAATTGGTAACAAAGGTGAAATTGCTAGAATAGCAAAAGAAAAAGCTTTTGAAATTGAGGGAATTGAAGTGATAGATCCTAAGGAATATACCGACTTTGACAAGATGGTAGAATCATTTGTTGAAAGAAGAAAAGGAAAAGTTAGTCAAGAAGATGCAAGAAAATTACTTCAAGATGAAAATTATTTTGGTACTATGTTGACTTATATGGGATTGGTTGATGGTATGGTCAGTGGAGCTGTACATTCTACAGGTGATACAGTTAGACCAGCTTTACAGATAGTAAAGACTAAGCCAGGTGTAAGCAGAACGAGTGGTGCATTTGTAATGATTAAGGGTGATATTAGATATATATTCTCTGATTGTGCAATTAACATTGAATTAGATGCAGAAGGTTTGGCAGGAGTTGCTGTGGAAAGTGCAAAGACTGCGAAAATGTTTGGAGTGGATCCTAAGGTTGCTATGCTATCATTTTCTACTAAAGGATCAGCTAAGCACGATTTAGCTACAAAGGTTGAAGAGGCTACAAAGATGGCTAAAGAATTAGACCCAAGCCTTCCTATAGAAGGTGAAATCCAATTTGATGCAGCTATAGTTGAATCAGTTGGTCAGCAAAAAGCTCCAGGTTCAGAAGTTGCTGGACATGCAAATGTATTTGTATTCCCATCATTAGAAGCTGGTAATATAGGATACAAGATTGCTCAGAGATTAGGTGGATTTGAAGCTTTAGGTCCAATACTTCAAGGCTTGAATAAGCCAATCACTGATTTATCGAGAGGTTGCAGTGAAGAAGATGTATACAAATTAAGTATAATTACTGCTTGTCAAAGTTTACATAATTAATTATTGATTAATAAAAGCCATAAATGTAATTTACATTTATGGCTTTTATATTATCTAAAATTTTTTTCGCTGTCATAATCCTCTACATAATCTTCAGTTATAGATCTTTCCATTCTATTGATGTCATCTTCATTAACATATTTCTTTTCAACATCAATGTTTAGTGAATTAAGATTATCATTTAATTCTTTTCTATTTAATACATATCTTGTATTAGTTCTATTTTTACCTAAATTTACCCAATTTACATACTTTAGAGCATCATTTTCTGTGAAGGCTTTCTTTAATTTATATAGATTAAATACTTTGGCCATAGAAGTAATAAAAACAATAGCCAAAGTTATACCAATAGCATTAACAAATGCGATTGAACCAACTGTAGCGGCGGTAGAATAATCCTTAATCATAATGTTATAGACCATTTTATATAGACCTATACCAGGTATTAATGGTAGTATGCCAGGTATTATTATTATTATTGCCGGTTGCTTTAATTTTCTTGCTAAGACCTCGGAACATATACTTACTACGCAAGCTGATAAAAATGAATAAAGAGCAGGATTTTCTATATATTTAACGCCGAATAAATATACCATCCAGCTTAGACCTCCTACAGCTGCAACATATTTAAGTAACTTTTTAGGAGTATTGAAAAAAATCGAAAATCCAGCTGTCGCTAAAGCTGCAAATACGAAATGTTGCCATAATGGCATAGTTGTCATTTTATACACCTCCTATTCCGAGTACTAGAGCCACGCCAGAAGCTATGGCAATCAATATCATAATAACTTCAAAAAATCTAGCAGTACCAGATACCAAATTACCAGAAATTAAATCACGTAGGGATTTAACAAAAGCAACTCCTGGCAGTAAAGGCATTATTGAACCAACTATCAATGTAGTTGGAGAATGAATTAGTTCTAAATTATGAAGTATAAAACCAGATGAAGTAATTACGATTGAAGCTATTAAATGAGAGAAAATTATAATATTGCTATACTTCATAATCTGATCATATATATATGCACTCAACATAGACGTGAATATTGTAAGAATAAATATATTTATTTCATTCCCACCAATCATAGCGGCAAAAAGTGCTGAAGCTAATCCAGTCGAAATGTAAATTACTTTTGAAGAATAGCCCTTTAATTTATCTATTCTATGCAATTCCTCAATTTCTTCGTTCATATCTGGATCCACTTTGTTTACGAAATCTCTAGAAAAACTATTTAAAAGTGATAATTTAGCTAGATTAATACCCCTGATATCTATAGTTTTCATAAAACATAAACCATCAAACTTATCATCAGAAAGAATAATAACAGTTGGTGTTGTAAAACAGTTTATGTGTGTATATCCTCTTGATTTACAAATTCTAAGTACACTATCTTCAACTCTATAAGTTTCAGCTCCATTTTTAATTAAGAGTTCGCCAAGAAAAAGTGCTAATTTTAGCGTTTGAATCTTGTAATCTTTGTCATCTAATCTGTTGACATTCAAAATTATTACCTCCATTTTATTTATTGCAAAAAAAGAATTCATATATTTATTATGTAAAACATAATAGATTTATGAATGCTTGAATTGGATAAGAACATAATACATCAAATACTTGGAAATGTATAGGGGAATTTCTTTAATATATGTAAAATTATACTTAAAATAAATTAAGGTTGGTGTTTTATAATAATTTAAAAAGTAAGAGTGGTGAATGTTATCGTAAAGAAAAATATTAAAAAGACCTATGGTCGGCAATATAATACAAAAACTAGTAATTCAGTCAAAAATAAGAAAAGAAATTCTTATACTTATAATGACAATAAAATAAAAAAAACTAAATATAAGAAGAAAAAATATAGGAAAAAAACTAGTAAAGCAAAAATACTTTTTTTCATTATATTCCTATCAGTAATTTTATTGATTGTATTTTCTGTATTCAGAAATATTGACAATGAATATAAAGAAAGTAATCAAATAAATCAAAAGAATATGACAAAAGAAGAATTTATAAAAAATATAGAAGAAATTTCTATTTCAGAATATAGGAGAAGTGGAATATTACCTTCAATTACTATTTCACAGGCAATAATTGAGTCTAACTGGGGACAGTCAAAATTAACCCAAAAAGCAAATAATCTTTTTGGTATTAAATATTCAAATAATTGGAGAGGTGGCTATGTAATATTTAGCACAGGAGAGAATTATAATGATGTAATTAATGCAAAATTTAGAAAGTATAATTCATGGGAAGAAAGCATTGAAGATCATACTAATTTCTTGTTGAACAATAAAAGATATAAAAATGCGGGTATTTTTAAAAGTAAGGATTATAAAGTGCAGGCTCAAGCTTTAGAAGATGGTGGATATGCTACGACTAAGAATGTAAAAGGTGAAAAAATATATGCAGAAAAATTGATAGATGCAATAGAGAAATATAAACTATATGAAATTGATAAAAAAGTAGTAGGTAGAAGTTTTTTTGATAGATAAATTTTTATATTAAAATAAGAAGAAATATGATAGAATAATAAAAGAGTATAGCAGATAATCGCAGGTAGAAATACGTGAGGAAAGTCGGAGCTCCATAGAGCAGGGTGCTAGGTAACGCCTAGTGAGAGCGATCTTAAGGATAGTGCAACAGAAATAAACCGCCATTTTGGTAAGGATGGAAAGGCGAGGTAAGAGCTCACCAGCACATAGGTGACTATGTGGCTATGTAAACCCCACCTGGAGCAAGGCCAAAGTAGGAATAAGGAGTGTTGCTCGCACTTCCCGGTAGGTAGGCCGCTTGAATTTATTGGTGACAATAAATCTAGAAAGATGATTATCTAATACAGAACTCCGCTTATAGCTATGCTCCCATTTGGAAATTTAGTCAACTTGAAAAATCGAGTTGACTTTTTTATTGAGTAAATAAATTGATCTATTATTTTATAAATTAATAAGTAAGTTTATTTGTAAATAATGGTATTAAAAGTATAATATATGATATAATAAAATGTGATAAAATAATGATTTTCTGAAGAAAATTAAAACTCGATTAAAGGAGTGAAAGATTTGAACAATAAAATTGGTAGAGAATTAATTTCACTTGCTGTAAGTGAAGCGGATGAAAAATATATAAATAGAAAATACGAAATAAATTCAGAATTAAATAAGGGTTTAAAGGTTAAATATGAAAGAGTAGGTAAAGATGAGGAAAAGTATATTGAAATATTAAGATACAATATAATTTTTTATAAATCAATTATCAAGAAATTAGAGTCAATTTTGGATTTGTGGATTCAAAATGATGTTATTTTTAATACTGAGTCTATAGAAAAGAATATAAATAATATAACAAACTCATCAAGAGAGTATGTTAATAAGGCTATGAAAAATGGCAATGAGTATTTGAATGATAAAGATAAAAAAATATTTTTGTCTTATGATAGGACTAGCGGTTTAAAAAGAATTGAAAAGATTGAAAATGATTATAAAATATTAAATCTTTATAAAGACATATTGGCCATGGTTATCAGCGTTATATCATCTGATGTACTGAAATTTAGTCCGATTTTGGAAATGAGTACAGAATCAGCTAAAATAGATGTTATGAATGAGATATTTAAAAAAATAAATGAGATTTTATTTACTACAGAATCTCCAACAGTTGAATTTAAGGATCAGGCTTTGGTTGATGATGAAAATATGCAACTTGATAGCTTGGTTGATGAAGAAAAATGCAATAGCTTTTTAAAATATGTGGCAATGATTTCTGCACCAGAAATTTCAGTAAAAATAAATGATGTTTTTAGAGATTGTACAAAAATAGAAGAAATAGAAGAAGATGCTGCATATAAATTTCCAGAACCGAGAAAGGAATATATTTCTTGCGTTGCTTTGCTAATGGATTACATTACTCCTAGTAAGAAAAAGATGTTTATGAATGCATTTAGAATGTATGTTGTAGGATTGATAAGTCCAAATCAATTTGAGGCTTTAATTGAAAGGTTAATTAGAAATCATACATTTATAGATAAATCAACTTGGGTTAATTCTCAAAGAGTAGTAAATGCAGCTTTTAATATGGAGAATAGCAAGTTTTTTGGGCAAAGATATTTAGAAGATAGTACTGAGGATTTGAATGTAACTCAGAGTTTGAATATTGTAGAAACGAATGAAAGCGATAGCCCAATTAAGTCTTTATTTGAAAAAAATAAAGAAAGAGATATAGATAATCAAGAAAATCATAAATTTGGAAAAAGCGTATTAAGTAAATTTACTGGTTTCACTGATAAGTTTAGAACACCTGATGATGAGTCTTATGAAAGTTATGAAAATAACGATTATGAAGATGATGATTATGACTATGATAGCAGAAAGTCAGGAGTGGCCAGTAAATTGAGTGGATTTTTCAAGTTAAATAAAGATAAAGATGATTATGAAGATGATGACTATGATGAATTTGAAGAATATGATGATGACGAAAAATTTGATTCGTATAAAGAATTTGAAAATACTTTAATTAAAAATATAAAAACTGGTGATAATGCTATTCAAGATGAGAATGCTATTGCGATACTAAAGCTCAGAGAACAGAGTAGAAAGCAGGAAATTGAAAATCTTAGGCGTGAAATTAGTTCTTTGAAAAAAGAGCGTGCTCTAGCTGAAAAAATATCTAAACATGGTATGTCAGCTTTTAAGGATAATCCAGAATTAGAATATAGTGAAGAAGACTATGCTTATGTTAAACGCTCAAGTATGTCTCAAAGAGAGAGCGATTTATTTGATGATACAATTGAGGGACAAATTTCAATATTTGAATTGGAAAATCTAGAAAGTCCAGTTGATTCATATATAGGTGAAGAAAATAAAATTACTGACATAGAAAAAATAGAAAATGAAATGGACCAAATTGATAGCGAAAATGATATGTTTAAACCTATATTAGGTAGAACTCAAAGGTTAAATTTAGAGGCTATTAAAAATCACGGTTTAAAAAATAAAAAGAATAATTCATCAACTGATAATATCCGCATAAATTACGAGAATGACAACAAAAGTATAGTGCAAAATCCTCTAGATGATCATATTAACAAAGATGACAAAAAAAATAATATTGACAATACTGATAGTATCAATATACGTTCTGATTTTAAAATAGATGGTGAAACAGGGGTAACTCCAATAATTACACCACAAAATTCAGTAGATTATAAAGTGGAATTAGAAGATAGTTCTAATAAGGAAAATTATAATAATAAAGAGATAAATAATGATATTGATTTAGAGTCTAATACTAGAAATAAAAATGAGCGAGTATTAGATAAGAATCAATCACATAAAACAAGTGAGGAAGAAAAAATATCTGATTCAGAGGAACAGGATAAGTATCTGAAGGAAAATTCTTTTGAAGAATTAGAATTATTGAAATCTATGAAAGCGAATGATGTATATAATATTACACCTCCAGTTGCTGATATTGCTAAAATCGAAAAGGATATGACTACAAAAATTGATGATGTCAAGTTATCAACTACAAAAACAATGGTTGTGGATAAGGCAATGATTGAAGAACTCAACTCAAAAAAGACTGATTATGAGTTTTCTAAATCATACTTAGAAGATAAAAAAATTGATAATGATCAATTTATTGATAACTTAGATATTGATAATGAAGAGTATAAAGAAACAAATAATAAATCAGGATTGAAAAATAAGTTATTTAGTTTTTTTGTTGATAGAGAAGAAGTAAACGAATCACTTTCAAATGGAGATGACTCTCATGCATTTAATGAAGTTGAAGAAAATGATGAAGATTATTTAAATGATAAAGAAATTAAATATAAAACAGATGTAGATTATGCTGAGAATTCTAAGGCTAATGAGTTATTGTCGAAAATGACAAAAGTGGATAACTCTTATAAACCTAAAGATAAAAAATTAAAATTAAACAAGTCTAAAAAGTCACTTCCACTAATGAATAGAAATAAAAGTTTAAGAACTAGAATAAAAAAAGAAGAAGGATATTTGAAAGATAGCAATTTATCAAAGAAAAAGCTTGCTAGAGACTTAATAATAATATTGCTTATATTAGTGCTAATATTCTTTGCTTATATAAAAATAATTAGTAGTTTTAATTTACCAAGCGTAGAGGAGACTAATAATAAAGTTAAACATTCAAAAACAATTGGCAAAAATACTGACTCACAAATAGAAAATCCATCAAAAATTTCTGAAAAAACTACTTCAGAAAAAGAAAATAATTCTGCTGAGAAAAAAGCATCTTCGCTTGATAGAAAAGCAGAGCAATATAAAAATGGAAAAGGTAAGTATTATGTAGTCTTTATTGGTGCTACGAATAATAAAGATTCGGCAGAAAGTGAACAAAATAATTTTGCAAATAAGGGTATAAATGCAAAAATAATTAGGAATAGTGGATATTATATGCTAAAGAGCGGTGACTATTTGGATTATAATAAAGCTAATGCTGACTCTGTGAAATTAACAAATAAAGGTATTCAAAATTATGTGGTTGCAATGGATAAGTATTACGACTTGAAAATTCAGGCATTTGAAACAAGGATACCAACTTTAAGTGCTGAACAGTTAAAAACTGATTATGACGATATAAAAAATCAATTATTATCTACAGGTAAAAATGCAGGATATGTTAAGAATTTAGATGAGATTTACGAAAAAGCTTTAAAAGAAAAACAATAGAGGGGGTATTACCTTGTTGAAAGAAAATGAAAAGATAATTTTCGAAATGGAGTCTGGATATAATTTGATTGGATTAGAACAATTCAATTTAGAAAATATGTGCTTACAATTTACAAACCTTGGAAACATTTATGTTTCCAAGGTTGATTCTTTAGATGAAGTTTCATACTTTATTATGTACAATTATGAAGAACATAGAAAAAAATTATATTCTGAATTAGATGAAAATAATGTCAATGTAGTGAGTTCAAATATGCCATTTGAAATACATGATAACGGTAGAGTTTTTAATATAAATCTTAATTTGATTATTGTTTTGGATATTGAGGAATTTATTCAAATAAAAGACAATATAGATGAATTTATTTTTATATTTAACGAAGGTAAGAGTCTTTTTATTTTAGATGGTGAAGATTACTATGTAGGTTATATAGAATTAAAGGATAGAATATTAAATTTATTTAATGATGATAATAAATTTGAAGTGGAATATACAGAGATAAGCGATTTTAATTTCAATAGAAATTTAATGAAATTAGGAGGATTTTTCTGCTTTAAAAATAATAAAAATATAGTTAAAAAGATAGATGTTATAGGAGCTTTTGATTCAGATTTTAAGAGACAAATAGCTAGTAAAACTAATAACAATAAGAAAATTTTAAATGAATTATATTATGATGTACTTGTATATACTGAAATAGACGCTAAAATTGAATCTAAAAGATATAAATCTAAAAAAGTATATATATTCTTAAAGGGTGATAAATATCTGATTTTTGATAAAGAAAGTAAATCTAGTATTTGGGAAATGAATAAAAATAGCTTGTCTAAAATTATGTTAAATGAAAAAAAATACCTTATATTTGATGGTAAAAATTTTATTAGCCTTAATATTGATTCCGATCAAGCAGACAATTTGAAATTTAGTTTACTTAAAAACATAAATGAGAAAAAGTTGGCTTTTACTCTTAAGCAAAATCCAATATTTATTGAATCAAAAGACGAAGAGTTAAATATTTCAAGTATAGATGGCGTTAAATTACTTTCTATAGATAAAAATACTATTTCTGATATTAAAATTTATCATTCTAAACTATTATGTCATTTAGATTATTTTTTGATAGAAGTTATATATTCAGATAAATTAGTTAAATTCTATGTGAAAAAAGCTTTTGCTGAAACAATATTGATTCAATCGTTTGAGCATTATCATAATACGATATTAAATGATGCAAGTTTGGAAGATATATATGAAAATTGGACTAAGTCAGTAGCCGATATGGTTATTTTTAATTATTTCTCAGATATATATCTAATGATGTCCAATATTATAGGAACAGATTTTCGGGTCTTTGACGATCATAAAAAGGTTGAATTATTAAATTCAATATATAAGAGAGTAAATAATGAATTAGTTGAGTTGGATAAGACAACTATTTATTTATCAGAGGTTTTGAGAAAAAATGAGATAAATTATTTTAAATCAATAGGTAAGGATCCGGATCTTAATTTGATAAATGAGTTAGAAAGAACTTTTTTTGATATTAGGAATGATATAGGTCTTGATTTAACACAGATGGTAAATATTATAGCAAATTCAAGAAACTTTATAGGTGTGTTTACTGCCAATCAAGGTTTATTAAAAACATATGAAGATGATAATGAAAAGATAATATTTGATGAAATAGATACAATTGCAAATAAATTAGAGCATTTTTATTATGATATGCTACCTCATTATATAGGAAGAATTTTAAGACAAGTATTTATAAGCTATAGAGACTTATATAAAAATTATTCCGATATAGATGGTTTAGAACTTAAAAAAGAGTTGCTAGAGAGATTGAGAATAAACTATGTATACAAGCAATTTTCTACTGAGACAAAAGATAGCATAATAAGAAAAAAAATTATTGATGATTTATATTCATTGATGAAATTCTCTAATATGAAATTAGAAAGTGAATATTATTTTTCAGGTGGTTATAGAAAGTAGGCAAATATGTTAGTAAATGATATATTAAATAAAGATTATAAATTTTGTGATTTTGAAGAAAGACCGAAAAGCGTTATTTATAAAGAAGTTGACTTAGATATGTTATTAGAGGAAAATGAAATAGAAGAGAATTAAGGAGAATATTATGAGAGACACTAAAAGCATACTTTTAGCAGGAGGTGCTGGATATATAGGAAGTCATATATGTGTTGAATTATTGAATAGAGATAATAAATATAAGGTAATAGTTGTGGATAATTTTTCAAATTCTAATCCCAAAGTATTAGATAGGATAAAGGATATAACTGGTAAAGATGTAAAGTTTTATGAAATTGACACTAGATCTAACGAGCTTGAAAAGGTGTTTAAAGAAAATAAAATTGATGCTGTAATAGATTTGGCTGCATATAAAGCTGTTGGAGATTCAGTAAAAAATCCATTGAAATATTACAATAATAATTTGATATCACAAATGAATATGTTGTTACTAATGAAAAAATACTCAGTAAATAACTTTGTATTTTCATCATCTGCAACAGTTTATGGAGAGGTAAAAGCAGATGAACTTCCAATAAATGAAAATCATCCAACTTCTACTACTAATCCATATGGGAGCACTAAGTTAATGGGAGAACAAATTCTACAAGATTGTTCAATATCAGATCCAGATTTTAACTGTATAGTACTCAGATATTTTAATCCAATAGGTGCTCATGAGTCAGGAAAAATTGGAGAAGAGGCTATAGGTATTCCTGCAAATGTAATGCCATATATTACAAAAGTTGCTATAGGAGAATTGCCATATTTAAATATATTTGGTAATGATTATGATACTATAGATGGTACAGGTGTAAGGGATTATATACATGTAGTTGACCTTGCAAAGGGTCATGTAAAGGCCCTTGAAAGATTATTGAATAATAGGATAGGAATAGAGTATTTTAATTTAGGTGCTGGCAAAGGCTTTAGTGTATTAGAATTGATTCACGCCTTTTCAAGAGCGTATGGCAAGCAAATAGAATATAAAATAGTAGATAGAAGACCAGGGGATGCAGCCATTATTTATGCAGATCCTAGTAAGGCTAAAGATATATTAAATTGGCAGGTTGAATACAGTTTGGATGATATGTGTAGAGATTCTTGGAATTGGCAAAGTAAAAATCCTAATGGGTATAATATATAATATATAGTAGAACGAAAGGAATAAATTTATGTATAAAAAATTGCTGTATTTATTTCTAGTATTTATTATGTGTTTTACAAATACGGCATGTTCTAAATTTAGTAATAAAGATAATAAGAATACTCAAATAAGCAAAAAAGCAAAATACACAGTATATATGCCAAAGGATAGTATATTGGATAATAGAATTATTAAGGATAAAGAAGTCGCTATAAATTATCTAGAAAAAAAAGATAAATATGGAAATGATGATGTAGATAAGATTGTTAACAATGTGGATAAAAATGTAAGAGTATTGATAATTAGTTCAAATTCACCGGGACTCTTAAAGGCATTTGAAAAAATAAAAGAAAAAATTCCTGGATTAGTTACAGTAGCAATTGACCTTCCAGAATTAGATAATAATAAAAATTTATCATCTAAAAAAAATAAAAGTGTTGAAATATCACTATCATCACAAGAAAATACAGGTGGTCTTAATGCGGCAAAGTTCGCAAAATCTATGGGGGCGAAGGAGTTTTTGTATCTTTCTCTTAATAATTCACCTCGACCATTTGAATATGAAGATATTGAAGAAGTAGAAAATTTTTGTAAATTAAATGGTATGAAATTTACAAATGCTAAAATTGAATCTAATGCTATGAATGGAAAAATTAATGAAAATATAAATAATATTTTTTCTAAAGGAAAAGAATTAGCTGTATTTCCTGCAAGTCCTGAATTATCTGAACTTGTATTCGATAATGCTATTAGATATAAGTATATAGTGCCTAATTTAAACTCTAATAATGATGGGCTACTTTTGTCTAAAAAATTTAATTTGGAAAAATCATATGAATTAAATAATTCAAAATCATATTCAAATGATTTACAAAAAAAGATTGAATCTATGGGACTAAAAGATAGACTAGGGTTGATACCTGAAGGAAAAAGCAATATATTGATTGGATTAGTAATTAAGTCTCATCAATATATGTATAAGAATAGATTTGAATTAGAAGAATCTTTTTCAAATATAAATTTATCAAATAGACTTCAAGAAGAATATGGATATATGTCTAAAATTTATAAAATTAATCCTTCTATAACAATAAATAAGACAATAAAAATATTGCCTAGAATATATTAAGGAGGTATAAGTTGCATAATAAAATAATTAAAAAACTTTGTTCACTTGTCCTTATATGTTCCCTAGGATTGAGTGCTTGCTCTAAAAAAGACAAGGATAAAGAGGAGAGCGTAGCAAATTCGAAAGCAGATATTTATTCTAAAATCGTATTAATAAGTGATAAGAATGATATAAATATAAATGATAATATTAAGGATTATGAAAAAGAAATAAAAAAATATAAGGAAGAGAATAAGGATATTAAATTCGATATTGAAAATATTATTATAGATTCCAATACTATAGGTAAGGAAAACTTCAATAAGATAATAAATGATAATAAAATTAAGTCAGTAATATTTGTAGACAATAAATATGATGTAAAAGAAATTGCAAGATCTATAAAGGAAAAGAGAAGAGATATACTTACTATTTCAAGCGGAATTGAAGATAAAGAAGAAGTATTATCTAAAACATTTGATTTAAATTTTAATGTATCATATGATAATTATTTTAAAAATGGTGTTCAAACCATAAAAAGTTATGGAATTGATAGATTTATATATTTATCCTCAGATAGTAATAATGATGGTTCAATAAAAAAAGCGATAGAAGAAAACTGTAAAAAAATAGAACTTCCTTTTGAAGATATTAAGATTGACACAGCTAATGATAAAGTTGATATGCAGGCAAATCTTGTATATAAAATCAATTATTTACTAGATAAGTATTCAAATAATATTGCAATATATCCTAGTGATTCTAATATGAATGAAGTATTGCTTAGTATGGTTACAAACGAAAAATTTTTCATAGCAGGTTTTTCAAATTATAATATTACAAAGGAAGCCGTAGATTTATATGGTATAAGGAATTTAAGTATTCATACTAATTCTTATAATATTTTAAATGCTAAAATTAGCAATTTTTACAAGGATAATGAAACAAACTCTAAAGTTTATGCAAGACCGACAAGTAATGAGTATTGTTTAGTAAGATATCCAAGTGAGCTTTCCATAGCTATGAGTACAAAACAAAAACCTTTAAGGGTTGCTTATAATAGAGAATATCTAGAAGAGGTGGCAAATGTAAGATCAAACCTTTCATTAGCTATTGATAGAGTAAATGACAAATATAAAAATAATTATATAATTAAATTTGATAATATAGTATATTAAGGGGTATTAACAAATAAAAATAAAAGGAGATTTTAAAATGGTAATGATAATTCCAAAAGATTATAAATGTGAACTTGGAGTTTTAGAGACTCAAAAGGCTATAAAGGAGCTTAAAGACTTTTTTCAAACGTCACTAAGTGAAGAACTTAATTTAATTAGAGTATCTTCACCTTTATTTGTACTTCCAGAATCGGGAACTAATGACAATTTAAATGGCATAGAAAAACCAGTTTCATTTGATGTCCCATTTTTAAATAAGAAGGCTGAAATAGTCCAGTCTTTAGCAAAATGGAAAAGAGTAGCTATCAAAAAATATGGAATAGAAGTTGGGCAAGGTATATATGCCGATATGAATGCTATTAGAAAAGATGAAGAATTGGATAATGTTCATTCACTTTATGTAGATCAGTGGGACTGGGAGTATAGAATAAATAAATCTGATAGAAGTAATGAAAAATTAGAGTGGATTGTAAAGAAGATTTATAAAGTGTTTAAGAAAACAGATGATTTTGTAGTTGAAAAATATCCTAATTTAAAGCCTTTACTACCAGAAGAAATAGTATTTATAACTAGTCAGGAACTAGAAGATGAATGGCCAAATCTTACTCCAAAGCAAAGAGAAAGAGAAATAGTTAAAAGACATAAAGCTGTATTTTTAACTGGTATTGGTAAATCTCTAGAATCTGGAGAAAAACATGACGGTCGTTCACCAGACTATGACGATTGGAATTTAAATGGAGATTTTTTATTTTATAATCCAGTACTTGATGATGTGATAGAACTTTCATCAATGGGTATTAGAGTCGATGAAGATGTATTGGAAGAACAGTTAATTCTTGCTGGAGCTGAAGATAGAAAGGCATTGGATTATCATAGAGAATTATTAGATGGCAATCTACCATATACAATAGGTGGAGGTATAGGTCAATCTAGAATATGTATGTTTTTCTTAAGGAAAGCACATATAGGAGAAGTACAAGTTGGAATCTGGCCAAAAAGAATGATAGAAGAATGCAAAAAAGCTAGTATTCACCTATTATAATATTAAATTTAGGGGGCTGTTATTTAAACTAACAGCTCTTTTTTATAAAAGGAGGATTGAAAATGGGTAAGAAAAAATATTTTTTCTTTGATATAGATGGAACGATAGCAGTTGGTGTACCTCGTATAATACCAGAATCAACTGCTAAAACCTTAAAAAAATTGAAAGAAAATGGTCATTTTGTAAGTTTAGCTACTGGCAGAATGCACATTATGACTACTGAATTCTGTGAAGAACTAGGAATAGAAAACTTAGTTACAGATGGAGGTAATGGTATAGTATTAGATGGAAAGGTTGAAATACTTCCATTGGAACAAGATATGGTAAAGAAACTTATTAACGAGTTTGAAGAAAAAGATATACCTTGGGCAATATCCTTAGCAAATGAAAGGCTTTGGCATACAAAGGACGAAAGATTCCCAAATGCAATGAACAAAATAATTAAATTAAAAGGCTATATGGAAACTAAAATAGTTGATAACTTAAATATTAATGATAGTGATAAAATTTATAAAGCTTTTGCTTATTTGCCTGAATCAGAAGAATACAAAATAAATGCATTGAAAAATTCGCCTTATACTAGATATGGAGCAGATTATATTATAATAGAGCCTGATGATAAGTCAAAAGGCATAAGAAAGATAATGGAAAAATTAAATATTAAAGATGAGGATGTAGTTGTATTTGGTGATAATACAAATGATATAAAAATGTTCAGGCCAGAGTGGACTAGTATAGCAATGGGTAACGCTCACCCAAAACTAAAAGAAATAGCAGATTTTGTTACTAAAGATGCTGATGATGATGGGATCGAGTATGCATGTAAACATTTTGGGTGGATATAGGAGAAGTTATGAAAAGAATAATAGTAGTAGGAGGCGGTCCTGCTGGAATATTGGCGGCTTATTTTGCTTCTAAAGAGGGCAATGAAGTAATTTTATTAGAAAAAAATGATAGATTGGGTAAAAAATTAAGAATTACTGGTAAAGGAAGGTGTAATATCACTAATGCATGTGATATAGAAGATTTTATTAATAACATGTGTGTAAATAATTCTTTTATGTATAGTTCATTTTATTCATTTACAAATGATAATGCATTAGAATTATTTAAAAAATATGGATTGGATTATAAAGAGGAAAGAGGTAAAAGAATTTTTCCAAGATCTGATAAAGCAATTGATTTTATAAAAGTATTAGAAGATATGTTAAAAGACTTTAAGGTTAAAATAAAATTCAACTCAAGTGTAAAGGAAATAATAATAGATAGTGATAAAAATATAAAAGCTATTAAATTAAAAGATAAATCTACTATCCAATGTGATTCATTAATACTAGCAACAGGTGGAAGATCATACCCTAAAACTGGTTCAACAGGAGATGGATATGAAATTGCAAAAAAGCTTGGTCATAGTATTATTAAACCAAAGCCAGCTTTGATAGGACTTGAAACAAAGGAAAAAATAGAAAAAAATCAGATTGGTTTAATTTTGAAAAATATAAGTATTGATTTATATGAAAATGATAGAAAAGTCTATTCGGATTTTGGAGAACTAGAATATAGGGAGTATGGAATAGATGGTCCCACTATAAAATCGGCATCATGTCATATTAAAAATCCAAAAAATTGTAAGATAATAGTAAATTTAAAACCAGCTCTTAGTAAAGAAAAATTGGACAAGAGGATACAAAGAGATTTTGAAAAATATTCAAAATCTAATTTTAAAGAAGGGTTAAAAGGTTTATTACATAGATCAATGATAAATACAATTGTTGAGAGAACAGGAATAAATTCAGAAAAGCCAATAAGCCAAATAAATAAAATGGAAAGAAAGAAATTAATTGAAGCTATAAGTTCATTTACATATAATATAGATGATTTCAGAAAAATTGATGAAGCTATCGTAACCTCAGGGGGAATAGATGTAAAAGACATTGATCCACATACAATGGAATCAAAAAAAGTAAACAATTTATATTTCGCAGGTGAAATAATAGATGTACATGCATATACAGGTGGTTTTAATCTTCAAATAGCATATTCTACAGCTTATCTAGCAGGAACAAATGCGAGTGAAGAATAAAAGAAAGTTAATCTTTTGATTAACTTTCTTTTATTCTACAAAGTACTAGTTTTGGTAAGTTCCCACGTACACTAAAATTGCTTAGTGACATAATTAAAAATCTTTTCGTTTCCCAAGTCGATATCACCTGTTTTTACATATTTCTCAATACATTCGATATCTTTTTGAGTTAAATACTTATCAGGAATAGTAAGATTGAATCCGCTTAATTTTAATAATTTATTTAATTTAAAAATGCTTGAGCACTCAGCCTTTCTCATATAGGCATTAGTATTTTCTTTACTTTTTAATAAGCTGTCATTTTGCATACTTATTAAAGTGTCCACATACGATTTGTAAGTTTCTCTAAATTCGCTATTATCGATATTTAAATTATCTAATATAGAAATCATAGTCTTATCTTTTAACATGCTAATAACAAATTGTTCTGAAGTTAGTTTACCTGATACTATTCCTTTTTGATATTTTCTCAAAACTTTTTTTGTTTGAGCGTATATTGTATAACGGGTGTTCAAATCTAATTGCAATATTTCCATCCGATCACCTCTAATTTCATTCTACAACATTTCTTTGATAATTGCTATACATAAAACATATATTTACATAAATTAAAACATATGTTACTTATTTTCTTAATTTATACAAAAATTGTGTACATTGAAAAATAAATGTAGTATTATTAGAATAGGGGGGATTTCATAGAATATGAGATCGGAATTTTAAGGTAAAGTTGTGTGAAAAGAGGTAGAGTATGAGTTATGTTAAAAGAATGAAAAGCTTGGTAGAAATCACAAAAATTGTGACTGAATCTGATAACTTTTTTGAAATAAAAGACATAATAGTAAGTAATATGCTTGAAGCTGTACAACCTACAAAAGCATGTGTGAATTTGTTTTATGATGCTAAATTCAATTATGCCCATTTAGTCTGTTCGTCTACCTTATTCTATATACCTAAGATATTTCCTAAAAATGAGGAGTTTGGAACTAAGATAGATTTTGATTTGTACCCAGAGTATATTCATGAGGCAGTAAGAAAGAAAGAAAATATAATTGTAGAGGATGTAAGAAAAGATCCTAGAGCAGTAGTAGAATTGTCATTGGCTGAAAATGAAGGATATGTAGGAAGAGCTGTATTCCCATTTGTGATTAATGATAAGTGTGTAGGCTTTATGACTTGTTATCTGATGCAAGATGATGTATTAGATAGTGACTCTATAGACTTTATATCACAAGTTGCATCTCTAATGGCACTTTCAATTTCTATAACTAATAAAAATAAGGGTATACAAGACTTAATAACAAAACTTAGAAATTCAATAACTAATATAAATAAAGCATCAAGAAGATTGTATTCTTCAAAGGATATGTTTTACTATCTTAAGAAGATGTCGGCAGTTCTTTCAGAAACCACAGATAGTTTATATTCTATGATAAATATATATAAAATATCTGAGAATGGAGATATTGTTGGACAAAAGTTAAGCATATGCCAAAAATATAGTAGATTAGATGATTTAAATTCAATGATGAAGCCTATAATCGCATCTCACAAGATGTCTGAATTTATGAATAACTTAAATATTGAATTTATAAATGGAGAAAAAATAAATAATTGTATTTATTATAAACAATTTATTGATTCTGACACGATGATGATTATACTTTGTGTAGGCAACAAGGTCTACAATTATGATGATAAAAGCACTATATCTATAATGGCTAAACAAATGGCTAATAGTTTGCAGAATTTTGAAAATGAATCAAATGTTGAAAAACATAAGGGAATTGAAAATGGGCTTACAATGCTAAAAAGACAGCAACAGCTTATAATGGAGAATGTAACTATAAAAAGATTTAATGACAAGGAGATTTTCTATCATGTGTCACCATCAAATGATGTAGGTGGAGATTTTTATCATTCAAAAGATGTAGGTGAAAAAATTGTATTTATAGTTGCAGATGTAATGGGACATGGTATAGTTGCCAATTATATGGTTGCGTTGATAAAAGGTGCATTTGATATACTAACTCATAAGACTTTTTCAGCCCAAGAGTTGTTGACAAAACTTAATTGTAGATTATTTGAGGAATTTGATCATATGGGAGCGTTCGCTACTGTATTGGTTGGATTTATAGATAAAAAGAATATGAAGCTAGAAATGGCAAATGCAGGTCATTATTATCCTATAATACTTGATAAAGATAAAAATATTGTAGAGTTCGATTTTGACAATAGAGAAATACCTGTAGGAATAATGGAAGATACAGTATATACTGAATATGAATTAAATTTGGCAGATATGTCTATGATGTGTATATTTACTGATGGAATAATAGAATTAAAGAATGAAAAAGACGAGGAGTATGGTTCAGAGAGATTAAAAAATTTCTTAAAAGAAAATGTCAATCTTGATAAAGATCAGATAATAAATAATATAAAAAAAGAAATTGATATGTTTAGTCAAGATGTAGAAAGTAGAGATGATATATTGGTAACTTTCATAAAATAACATTAAATAAAATAAAAATTAAAAAATAAAATTAAAATGTATATTTGTGTTTTAATAGAGAAATTCAAATATACATTTTTTTTATTGTAAAAACTTTATAAATTTAAAAATACTATTGTATCTAAAAATAAAGCGTAAGAACAAATTGAATTAAAATGAGTGTAAATTTAATACATTTTTATTTAGTTAAAAACGTTAAATAATAAATAAAATTTATTTATCAATTACATTGCATTTTTAATTTATCTTTAGTATAATTGGAATATACGGTTGATATTAATACTAAAAGTGAGGGATTCAACCGATATTTTCTTATTTACATTAAACTAATTTACTAAATTTTTGCAAGTATATTTTATATATGCAAAAAATTTTGTGTTTTTTAGTTTATTTAATATTGTATACAAGAAACAATACTTGATTTTATTATCTTAAGGAGGAATTAATAAATGGCAAAATTTTTGAAAACTGTCGATGGTAATACTGCCGCTGCCCACGTATCATATGCGTTTACAGATGTAGCAGCAATATATCCAATCACTCCTTCATCAACAATGGCAGAAGTAGTTGATGAATGGGCTTCTCAAGGAAGAAAGAATATATTTGGACAGGTTGTTAAAGTAGTAGAAATGCAATCTGAAGGTGGTGCAGCAGGTGCATTCCACGGTTCATTAGCAGGTGGTGCATTAACTTCTACATACACTGCATCTCAGGGTCTATTACTAATGTTACCTAATATGTATAAGTGTGCTGGTGAATTATTACCAGGTGTATTCCACGTTTCAGCACGTGCTCTTGCATCTCAGGCACTTTCAATATTTGGTGATCATCAGGACGTTATGGCAGCTAGAATGTCTGGATGTTGTTTATTAGCATCTGGTTCAGTTCAGGAAGTTGCAGATATTGCTCCAGTAGCTCATTTAGCAGCAATCGAAGGTAGATTACCATTCATCCATTTCTTTGACGGATTCAGAACTTCTCATGAAATTCAGAAGGTTGAGTTAATGGAAAATGAAGACTACGCTAAGTTATTAAACTTTGAAGCTGTTCAGGCATTTAGAGATGCTTCGTTATCTCCAAATCATCCTGTAACTAGAGGTACAGCTCAGAATCCTGATATATACTTCCAGGCTAGAGAAGCTTCAAATAAATTCTATGATAATATGATAGGAATTGTAGAAAAATATATGAATAAAATGTCTGAATTAACAGGCAGAAAGCATGAACTATTTGATTACTATGGAGCAGAAGATGCTAAATATGTAATGGTAGCTATGGGATCAGTTACAGAAGCTGCTGAAGAAGTAGTAGATATGTTAAATGCTAAGGGTGGAAAATACGGTCTTATCAATATACATCTATACAGACCTTTCTCAGTTAAGCATTTTATGGATAAAATGCCTAAGACTGTCGAAAGAATTGTTGTTATGGATAGAACTAAGGAACCAGGAGCAACTGGAGAACCACTATATCTAGAAGTTAAAGATATGTTCTATGGAACTGAAAATGCTCCAGTTATAATTGGTGGTAGATATGGATTAGGATCAAAGGATGTTACACCAACTGACTTAAACGCAGTATTTGCTAACTTAGTATCTGATAAGCCAAAAGATAGATTTGTAGTTGGTATAGTTGATGATGTAACTAACCATTCATTAGAAATACCAGAAGAAATAAGAATAGCTACTCCAGGAACAGTAAGATGTAAGTTCTGGGGATTAGGATCAGATGGTACTGTTGGTGCTAATAAGCAGGCTATAAAGATTATAGGTGACAATACTGACAAGTATGTTCAGGCATATTTTGACTATGACTCTAAGAAGTCTGGTGGTGTTACAATGTCACACTTAAGATTTGGTGATAACAGAATCAAATCTAGCTACTTATTAGATGAAGCTGATTACATTGCATGTCACAAGCAATCATATGTATATCAGTATGATGTAATCAAGGGATTAAGAAAGGGTGGAGTATTCGTACTTAACACTATTTGGACTCCTGAAGAATTAGATGCTAACTTACCAGCTAAATTAAAGAGATATATAGCAAGAAATGATATTCAATTCTATACTTTAGATGCAGTTAATATAGCAAAGGAAATAGGATTAGGAAATAGAATAAATATGATTTGTCAGTCTGCATTCTTCAAACTAGCTGATATAATACCAGTAGAAGATGCTGTTAAATACTTAAAGGACTCAATTAAGAAGTCATACGGTAAGAAGGGTGACAAGATAGTTAATATGAACTATGAAGCAGTTGAAAAGGGTATAGATGCTTTAGTTAAGATAGATGTACCAGCTTCTTGGGCTGATGCTGCTGATGAAAAAACAGTTGAAAGTAAAGAACCAGCATTCATTAGAGATATATTGAGACCAATGAACGCTGTTGAAGGTAACTCATTACCAGTATCTGCATTTAATGGTCGTGAAGATGGACATTTCCCACAAGGAACTGCTGCTTACGAAAAGAGATGTATAGCTGTTGATGTTCCTGAATGGCAAATAGAAAACTGTATACAGTGTAACCAGTGTTCTCTAGTATGTCCTCATGCTGCTATAAGACCATTCTTATTAACAGAAGAAGAAGCTAAGAATGCTCCAGAAAACTTCAATACTAAGTCTGCCGTAGGTAAGGGATTAGAAGGATTACAGTATAGAATTCAGGTTTCAGCTATGGATTGTACAGGTTGTGGTAACTGTGCTGATGTTTGTCCAGCTAAGACTAAGGCTCTTGTTATGAAGCCAATGGAAGAACAGTTAGAAGTACAGGAAGAAAACTGGTACTTTGCAACTGACTTCTCTAAGGTATCTGCTAAGCCAAATGCTATGCCAGCTACAACTATTAAGGGATCACAGTTCAGACAGCCATTACTTGAATTCTCAGGTGCTTGTGCTGGATGTGGTGAAACTGCATACATGAAGATGGTTACTCAGTTATTTGGACCAAGAATGATGGTTGCTAATGCTACAGGTTGTTCATCAATTTGGGGAGCATCTGCGCCAGCAACTCCTTACACAGTTAACCATGAAGGTAAGGGTCCATCTTGGGCAAATTCATTATTCGAAGATAATGCTGAATACGGATATGGTATGTATCTAGCTGTATCTCAGTTAAGAGATAGAGTAAAAGATTTAGCTAAGGAATTACTAGCAGTAGCTCCAGAAGCTGATAAAGAAGTTATAAACAATTACTTAGATAATATGTTTAATGGAGATAAGACTATTGAAACAAGCGAAGCTTTTACAAAGTTAGTTGATAAATATGCTTCTGAATCTAAGTTTATAGATGTAGTTCCTCAGTTAGTTGACTTAAAAGACTACTTCGTCAAGAGATCAAACTGGATTCTTGGTGGAGACGGTTGGGCATATGATATCGGATTTGGTGGATTAGACCATGTTCTTGCATCAGGTGAAGATGTAAATGTATTGGTATTTGATACAGAAGTTTATTCAAATACAGGTGGTCAGTCTTCTAAGGCTACTCCTGCTGCTGCAATGGCTAAGTTTGCTGCATCAGGTAAGAGATCTAAGAAGAAAGATCTTGGTATGATAGCTGCTACTTACGGAAACGTATATGTTGCTCAGGTAGCTATTGGTGCTGATAAGAATCATTTCTTAAAGGCTGTTCTTGAAGCTGAAAAGCACAATGGACCATCATTAATCATAGCTTATGCTCCATGTATCAACCACGGAATTAAAAAGGGTATGGGTAAATCAGTTGAAAATGAAGCAGATGCAGTTAAGGCTGGATACTGGCATTTATACAGATATAACCCAGAATTAAAGGCAGAAGGAAAGAATCCATTCTCATTAGATTCTAAGGAACCAACTGAATCATTCAGAGAGTTTATCTTAGGACAGAATAGATACGCTTCAATTGCTAAGATGTTCCCAGAACAGAGTGAAGAATTATTTGCTATGGCTGAACAGAATGCAAAAGAAAGATATGAAGGATATAAAAAATTGGCAGAAAAATAGGCCTACAAAATAAACTTTATATTTTGAAATAAAGGCATCCACATTGTGGATGTCTTTTTATGTGGTGTATATAAGATTTTTTATGCTATATAATAGTATAAGGAACACTAGAAGAGGAGATAATGGGAATGAACATTAATCAAGAAATAGTAAAATACATAGCATATTTTCTAATATATTTTTTGATAGGTTGGATAGTTGAAGTGTCCTATGTTGATATATTCAGTCTTAGGGCTTTTCCTAATTTAAAAGAAAGGAAATATGTAAAGGCTATCTGGGAGTTGAATAAAAAAAGAGACCTATAGTTGCAAATATGGGTAATTTACTGTATCATAGATACTATGGAATAAATATAATGACTAATTATGTCTATTTTTGAATATTTTATTAAAAGTATAATAGATATAATGGTTTCTTAATAAGATATAAGAGGTGGATATATGGAAAATATGAAAATACAACCTATTTTATGTGGAGGAGACTTAAACTGTTATAGTGTGGCTAGAGCTTTTCATGAAGAGTATGGAGTAACTTCGATAGCCTTTGGTAGATATTATCTTGGAGCTACCAAAAATTCTAAATTTATTGATTTTAGAGTAAATGAGCATATAACAGATGAATCAAAATTTGTAGACATTTTAATGGAAGAAGCTAGTAAACATCCAGAAGATGTCAAATTAATATTAATGGGATGTACAGATGAGTATGCTGAATTAATTATAGATAATAGAGAAATTTTAAGCCAAAAGTTTATTACTCCATATATTGATTCAGAATTAAAAAATAAGTTGGTAGAAAAAGAATCATTTTATGAAGTTTGTGAAAAGTATGGATTAGATTATCCAAAAACTTATATCTACAATAAAGGAGATGAATGTAGAGATTTTGGTTTTAACTATCCAATTATCGTAAAGGCGTCAGATAGTATCTCTTTCTTTCAGAACCCTTTTGAAGGAATGAATAAGGCTTATATAGCTCATTCAGAAGAAGAATTTAATAAAATAATTACAGATGTTTATTCTCATGGATATGAAAAGTCAATGATTATACAGGATTTAATACCTGGCGAAGATGATCATATGAGAGTATTAACTTGCTATTCAGATATGAATGCTAAGGTTAAAATGATGTGTCTAGGACATGTTTTACTAGAAGAGCATACGCCAAAAGGTATAGGGAATCATGCTGCAATAATAACTGAATACGAAGAGGAGTTGATGTACAAGTATAAAACTTTTTTAGAAGAAATTAATTATGTAGGTTTTTCTAATTTTGATATTAAGTACGATGATAGAGATGGAAAATTTAAGGTATTTGAAATCAACCTAAGACAGGGAAGAAGTAATAACTATGTTACAGCATCCGGAAATAACATAGCAAAATATGTAGTAGAAGATAGAGTTTTAAATAAGGAAATGGATTTAAAAATACAAAAAGACAATTTTTACTGGCATGTTATACCTAATTCTGTTGTATATGACTATGTAAAAGACAAAGAATTGGTAAAGAGATGTAAGGAACTAGTTGCTAATGGTAAGAGTGGATCAGGATATGGTTATTCTTATGATTTGAAAGGAAATTTTAAAAGAAGTCTTTACATATTTTTATTTGGACTAAATCAAAAGAAGAAATTTAAGAGATATTGTAAAAAATATTAAAGAGTGGTGCATTTATGAAAGAAAATAAGACAGTAGGTGTTTTAGGTGGTTTAGGACCCATGGCTACAGTATATTTTTATGACATGGTTGTGGAGATGACTGAGGCAAAAACTGACCAAGAACATGTAGATATGATAATAGTTAATAGAGCTAGTACACCTGATAGAACGGCGTATATTTTAGGTGATTCAAATGATAATCCATTAGAATTTATAATAAAAGATGCTCAAAGATTGGAAAAAGCAGGTTGTGATTTTCTTGTGTTGACTTGCAATACTGCCCACTATTTTTACGAAAAGATAAATGATAGTGTAGATATTCACTTATATAATATGATTGAAGAAACGGTACAAAGAGCAATAAACGATGGACATGAGAAAATTGGTATTATGGCCACAAGTGGTAATATCAAAACTTCTTTATATCAAAATATGTGCAAGAAAAAAGGTATAGATTTTTCTATACCAGATGAAGAAAATCAAAAAGAATTGATGAAGATAATTTATGAAGATGTAAAGGCAGGAAAACCAGCCAATATGTATAAATTCAACAAAATAGTAGATAGTCTATTAAAAAAGGGATGCGATTGCGTGATATTGGGTTGCACTGAATTATCAATAATCAAGAAAGATAAAAATCTGCCAGATGATTTTTATGTAGATTCCTCAAAAGTATTGGCAGAACTTACAATTGAAAAATCTGGTGCGAAAATAAAATAAAGAAGGTGGAAAAATGAAGCTCTCAAATATTATGGATGGCATAGAATATAGAGTTGGTGTCACTAATAATGATTTGGATATAATAGAAATAGAAGATATAGTTTATGATTCTAGAAAAGCAAAAAAAAATACTATATTTGTGGCTGTGAAAGGTGAGACAGTGGATGGGCATGATTATGTAAGAAATGCCTATGAAAATGGATGTAGGGCTTTTGTATTAAATAAGACTTTAGAATTAGATAAAGAATGTATACAGTTTATTGTAGAAGATTCTAGAGCTACTTTGTCAAAGATGTCAAAAAATTTCTTCCTTGATCCAACTAGTCAGATCAAGGTAATAGGTGTAACAGGTACAAAGGGAAAAACAACAATTACAAACTATATAAAGACAGTTCTCACTGAATGTGGATTAAATACAGGTGTAATAGGAACTAATGGTGTTTTTTATAATGATATAGTAGAAAAAACAGTTAATACTACACCTGAAAGCTATGAAATAGAAAAAAGTATCAGGAAGATGGTTGATGCTGGTGTGAAATGTGTAGCTATGGAAGTTAGTTCAGGTGGGTTAATGATGCAAAGAGTTGATGATATTAGTTTTGATATAGGCGTATATACAAACTTATCACCAGATCATATAGGGCCAAAGGAACATCCAAGTTTTGAACATTATAGAGATTCAAAAGCTAAATTATTTAAATTATGTAAGCATGGAATTATTAATATAGATGATGAGAATGCACAATATATTATTGAAAATGCAAGTTGTGATATTTCGACTTTTTCTATAGATAAAGAAAGTGACTTCAAAGCAGAAAATATTGTTCTTACAAGAGGCGAAGATAGCTTAGGCGTAAATTTTGATTTTATAGAAAAAGGAAAAAAAGCTACTAATACTCACATATGTTCTCCAGGCAGATTTAGCATTTATAATGCACTTGCTGTAATAGCGACTTGCAAGTATTTTGATATAGACAAAAAAGCTATGCTTGAAGCTTTAAGTAAAGCTAAGGTGGATGGAAGGGTGGAAGTATTACCTGTATTGCCATATGCAACGGTAGTAGTTGACTACGCTCACAATGGTATGAGCCTTGAAAATGTATTGCAAACATTATTAAAATATAAGCCTAATAGAATGATTTGTCTTTTTGGATCTGTTGGTGGTAGAACTGCCATCAGGAGAAGAGAATTAGGCGATGTCGCTGCTAAATTATGCGATGTTTCTATATTAACTACAGATAATCCGGATGATGAAGATCCGATGCAGATAATAAATGATATAGCAGAATCATTTATCGATTCAAAGTGTAAAGTAATGAAGATAGAAGATAGAGGTAATGCTATATATGAGGCATTAAAAATGGCTCAAAAAGGTGACATGATAGTTATTGCTGGAAAAGGTCATGAAAAATACCAATATATAAATGGTCAAAGAGTTTTTTATGATGAAAAAGCAGAAGTTATCAACGCTGCGAAGAAAGTATTAGAAGAAAGAAATAAATAATCGGAGGAATAATATGAAATTAGGAATAGTGGGATTACCAAATGTTGGTAAAAGTACACTTTTTAATGCAATAACACAGGCTGGTGCTGAATCAGCAAATTACCCATTCTGTACAATAGATCCAAATGTAGGTGTGGTATCCGTACCAGATAAGAGATTAGATGTTTTAAAAGAATTATATGAATCTAAAAAAATTGTTCAAACAGCTATAGAGTTTGTCGATATTGCAGGATTAGTAAAGGGTGCATCAAAAGGAGAAGGTTTAGGAAATAAATTCCTTTCAAATATAAGAGAAGTGGATGCAATTGTACATGTTGTAAGATGTTTTGAAGATTCAAATGTTGTACATGTTGATGGAAGTATAAACTCACTAAGAGATATAGAAACTATAAACTTAGAATTAATTTTCTCTGATATGGATATTTTAGGAAGAAGAATAGCAAAAACTATAAAGGCATTAAAAGCTGATAAAAAGCTGCAATCTGAATTAGACATATTAAATAAGTTGATGGAAACATTGGAAGATGGAAAATCTATTAGAACAATGGATTTAAATGAAGAGGAGTGGGCATTTGTAAATACACTTGATCTTTTAACTTCTAAACCAGTTATATATGTTGCTAATGTTTGTGAAGATGATTTAGCCAATGATGGATCTGATAATGAGCTGGTTAAGGCTGTAAGAGAATTTGCGGCAACTGAAAACTCAGAAGTAGTTGTAATATGTGCACAAATAGAAGCAGAAATTTCTGAGCTTGAAACTGATGAAGAGAAGATAGAATTTCTTGAGACTCTTGGCCTATCTGAATCAGGTTTGGATAAGTTGATAAGATCATCATATCATTTGTTAGGGTTAATATCTTTCTTAACGGCGGGTCCTCAGGAAGTTAGAGCTTGGACAGTAAAAAAAGGTTCAAAGGCACCTCAAGCAGGCGGTAAGATACATTCAGATATAGAAAGAGGATTTATTAAGGCTGAAACAATAGCATATGAAGATTTAGTAGAACATAGAACTATGTCTGCAGCAAAAGAAAAAGGACTTGTAAGATTAGAAGGTAAAGAATACGTTGTTAAAGATGGAGATGTTATCCTATTTAAATTCAACGTTTAATAATAAAAAATTAATATTAATTGAGCAAGAATAAAAACTAAAAGACATTTCGCTTTGAATGTACCTATCTAAAAAATTTTAACTTTGAAAGGTGTATCAGAGTTGCCATGTCTTTTTATTTTTTTATTAAGGTCAATTATGGTATAATAAGAGATAAGAGTTTAAAATAATTGAAAGTATTTACTAAATTTGGAGAGGGTTATTAATATGTTTATAGAATTTAAATGTGAGAATTTCAAAAAAGCTATAATTGATAATTATGTAAGTAAAATTGATAAAAATTTTACTTATGATGAAGTTGATACTGAAATGATGGAGAAATTTGACTTATTAGATATGGATGGCTATGGTATAAAGTCTATAGACGGTATAGAGCATGCGAAAAATCTTAGACTTTTATATATGGGAAATAATGAAATAGAAAATTTAGAGCCGCTAAGTCAATGTACTAAGCTGGAAATCTTAGATTTTCATAAAAATAATGTCTCTAATATTTGGCCATTAGAGCCTCTTAGAAGATTAGAGTCATTAAATATAGCATATAATAATATTGAAGATGTAAGAGCTTTAAACGATATAGCTAACATTGATAGTATAAATATTAAGGGAAATAATATTGAATTCAAATTACCATTACGTCACATTAGATTTGTAAAAAAATAAGGTTAGGATGGTTAATTATGACGAAAATAAATTTGATTAATCTAGACAAAGGTGTAATGTTGGGATTGATTAAAAACAAAAAGTTTAAATCGAATTTAATTTCTATTTACTTTGAAAGAAATATAAAAAAAGAAGAGGCGACTAAAATATCTCTTTTATCAAATCTACTATCTATAGGTTCAGAAAAATATCCAAGTATGAAGGATATTTCAATTAAATTGGATGATTTGTATGGAATGACTATGAATGTTGGTGTTTCAAAACATGGTGAAAAGTCACTTATGTATTTTAAGTTTTTATCAATTGCAGATAAATATGTGGATAGCAATGTATTTGAGGATAGCATAGACTTTATTTATGATTTGATTGGCAATCCATTGATTGTAGACAATGGGTTAAATCCTAAGAAGCTAGATTTAGAAAAAGAAAATTTGAAAGTTGAGATTGAATCTTTAATAAATGATAAGAGATCTTATGCTAATATTCAGTGTGTAAACAATATGTGTGAAAATGAAAATTACTCAGTGAACCATTTAGGATATATTGAAGATTTAGAGTATATTAGCTCAGAAGAAATGTATGAATTTTATTTGGAATTTATAAAGACGTCAAAGATATTTATCTTTATTGAAGGTGATTTTGATAGCAATAGAGTTGAGCAAATATGCAAAGATAGATTTGTATTCCAAAGAGGTAATATTGTAGAGATAAAGAGAGAAGAATATAAGAAGGAAATTGAAAAAATTAAGTATATAAAAGAAGATATGGGAAATATACAAGGTAAATTAGTAATAGGCTATAGAAATAATGTAGCATATGAAGATTATTGTAGATATTATAGTTTATTAGTAGCCAACAGTATTTTAGGAGGAGGACCTCACTCTAAGCTTTTTAATAATGTAAGAGAAAAAGAAAGTATGTGCTATTATGCTTCTACAAGTCTTGAAAAGTGTAAGGGAATACTTTTAATAAATTCTGGTATAGAAATAGATAGCTATGATAGAGCATTAGAGCTTATTAGAAAAGAAGTAGATGATTTAAAGACAGGTAATATATCAGAAATTGAAATAGACAATGCAAAAAGTAGCATTATAAATGCCTTAAAATCTTCATATGATTCTGTATCTGGTGAATCAGAATTTGTATTTAATCAGTATATTAGCGGGACTAATTTAAGTCTAGACGAAATTTTAGGATTCATAGAATCAGTAGACAAAGAAAGCATTGTAGATTCTGTCAAAAAATTAGAAGAGGATACAGTTTATTTCTTAAAATAATACTGGGAGGTGAATCATGAAAAAAATATTTAATGAAACAATAAATGAGATTTTGTACTATGATACATTTGAAAATGGACTAGAGTTATACTTTATGCCAAAAAGAGGTTTTGAAAGTAAGTATGCTGTACTGGGTGTTGATTTTGGTTCTAATGATTTAGAGTTTATACCTATTAATGAAAAAGAAAAAATAAGGGTAAGTGATGGGATTGCTCACTTTTTGGAACATAAAATGTTTGAACAACCAGATGAAAGTAATGCATTTGATGAATTTTCAAAATTTGGAGCGAGTGCTAATGCATTCACTTCTTTTACCATGACAGCATATTTATTTTCAGCGACAGAAAATTTTTATCCGTCTTTAAGACATTTGATAAACTATGTGCAGACACCATATTATACAGAAGAGAATGTAAATAAAGAAAAAGGCATAATTGCCCAAGAAATTAATATGTATAGAGATGACCCTGAATGGAATGTGTATATGAATTGTCTAAAAGCTATGTATGCTTCACATCATACGAGTATTGATATAGCTGGTAGTGTAGAGTCAATAAATAAAATTACTCCAGAGGAATTATACAAGTGCTATAATACATTTTATAATCCAGCAAACATGAAGTTGTTTGTGGTTGGAGATTTAGATGAGGATGAATTATTTAATTGCGTAAGAGAAAATAATAATTTGGAAAGAGATTTTGAAAAAGAAATAAAAAGATTTATGCCATCTGAACAAGATGGAATAAACACTTATAGAATAGAGGAAAAATTTGCTGTATCTATGCCACTATTTTATATAGGTTATAAAGATAATCCTAAAGATAGTGAAAAAACACTTGATAGGTTAAAAAAAGAAATATCAACAGATATATTATTTGATATAATATTTTCTGAAAGTGGAGATTTGCATAGCCAGTTGTACGATTCAGGTCTTATAACCGGTAGCATTTATGGAGGCTATTTATCACAAAAAGATTATTCATATGCTTTGGCATCGGGTAGTTCAAATCAACCAGATTTGGTAAAAGAAAAAATAGATCAATACATAGATGAACTTAGAAGAAATGGAATAAAAAAGAGTGATTTTGAGATTAATAAGAAAAAGAAGATCGGTGGATTTTTAAAATCTTTTGATTCAATTAGCTTTATTGCAAATAACTTCCTTAGATATATGTTTAGAGGAATTAACTTCCTGGATTATCTTCAAGTATTAAAGAATATTGAGCTAAGTGATATAGAAGATAGGCTAGATAATTTCTTTTTAAAAGAAAAAAGCGTAATATCTATTGTTAGTCCAAAAAAATAAGGAGGTAGCGTGGATAGAATAGCATTTACAATATTTGGTATAGATGTCATGTGGTATGGTATATTAATAGCGATTGGTATGATTTTAGCTGTTTTGATATCATCAAAATATGCAAAAAAATTAGGATATGATGAAAATCTTGTAATAGACTTGTGCATAGCGTTAATACCTATTGGTGTAATTGGTGCAAGAGTATATTATGTTATTTTTAATTGGAGTGCATATTCTGGCAATATAATGGAAATGATAAATATTAGAGGAGGGGGTCTAGCCATTCACGGTGGTATATTATTCGGGCTCCTAACTATATTTATATATTCAAAAATAAAAAAAATAGATTTTTTTAAATTGACGGATGTGGTGGTACTAGGCTTGCCTCTTGCACAGTCAATAGGAAGATGGGGGAATTTTATAAATGGAGAAGCTCATGGTGGACCAACCAATCTTCCTTGGGGAATAATGGTAGATGGTCAAAAAGTTCATCCAACCTTTTTATATGAATCAATATCTAATGTGTTGATTTTTATATTATTATTTAAATTAAGTAAGAATAAAAAATATGATGGTCAATTGATGGTTGTATATATGGTGCTATATTCAATTGTGAGATTTTTTGTAGAAGCTCTTAGGACAGATTCTTTAATGTTTGGACCTATAAAAATGGCACAATTTATAAGTATACTGGGTATATGTTTGGGAATTATTATACACATCATATTATTGAAGAGGAAAAATAATGGAATTTAATCATGTATCAGTTTTACTTCACGAATGCATAGACAATCTAAATATAAAGCCAAATGGAGTGTATGTAGATTGTACGATGGGTGGAGCAGGACATAGTAAAGAAATTGCAAAAAAATTAGGAAAAGATGGGAAATTAATTTGTTTTGATCAAGATATTAATGCTATTAATACAGCAAAGGAAAGATTAACTGAATTTGGTGATAGAGTAATTTTGATCAGAGATAATTTTGAAAACATTAAAGAGCAGTTATTAGCTCACGATATTAAAGCGATTGATGGAGTATTGGCAGATTTAGGTGTATCTTCACACCAACTTGATGAATCATATAGAGGATTTTCTTATATGAATGATGCCAAACTTGATATGAGAATGGACAACAGAAATTCCATTTCAGCATGGGATGTAGTAAATAACTACCCAGAAGAAGAACTTTATAGAATAATAAAAGAATACGGGGAAGATAACTGGTCAAAGAGGATAGCTGAATTTATTGTTAAAGAAAGAATAGATAAAACTATAGATACTACTTTTGAACTAGTGGAAGTAATAAAAAAAGCTATACCTAAAAAAGCTAGGATAAATGGACCACATCCTGCAAAAAGAACGTTTCAAGCTATCAGAATAGAAGTAAATAATGAGCTTGGCGTAATAAAAAAGATGATTGACGATTCTATATCGATGATGAATAAAGAGGGCAGAATTTGTATAATAACATTCCATTCTTTAGAAGATAGAATTGTAAAAAATGAATACAAATACCTAAGTTTAGATTGTATTTGTCCACCTGAATTACCTTTCTGTCAGTGCGGCAAAAAAAGTCAGGTAAAAATTATCACTAGAAAGCCTATAATCCCTAGCCAAATAGAGATTGAGGCCAATCCTAGATCTAGAAGTGCAAAATTAAGGGTAGCGGAAAAAAAGTAAAACTGATATTATAGTATATGGTTATGCTTTATAGGAGGTAAAAATGAACAGTTTAAGAGTTGAAGAAATAATAAAATCAACAACGGGCAAACTGGTTTCTGGTGAAAGTGATGCTCAAATATCAAAAATAGTAATTGATAATAGACAAGCTGATGACAAGTCACTATTTATTGCCATTATCGGAGAAAATAATGACGGTCATAATTATATAGGGCTTGCTTATGAAAATGGATGTAGAAATTTTCTTTTGTCTGACGAAAAAATAGATATTTCTAATATAAATGATGCTAATATAATTTTAGTAGAAAATACGGAGATAGCTATGGGTATGATAGCCAAATACTACAGGAATAAATTTGATTTAAAAGTAGTAGGAATAACTGGTAGTGTGGGGAAAACAACTACGAGAGATATGGTTTATGCTGTTATATCTGAAAAATATAAGACTTTAAAAAATGAAAAGAATTTTAATAATCAATTTGGTGTTCCATTGACATTATTTAATTTAGACGAATCGTATGAGTGTGCTGTAATTGAAATGGGTATGTGTGGATTTGGAGAAATTAAATATTTAGTCGATATTGTTAAACCAGACATTGGTGTAATTTCCAATATTGGAATGTCTCATATAGAACTTCTTGGGTCGCAAGAAGGCATATTTAAGGCAAAAATGGAAATAACAAGTGATTTCGATAAAAATTCTAGACTTATAATAAATGGAGATGATCAATTATTATCTACAATATTAAAGAAAAAAGAAGCAGATGAAATAGAGTATAAGCTTTATAGCTTTGGAAAGAACTTATATAATGATTTAGTATTAAAATCAAATCAAAGTATGGAAAATAAATTTACAGATTTTATTGTGTCAATTAAATCAGAAGATTATAAATTTACTATTCCAACAATTGGTGAACACAATATATATAATGCAATGGCAGCTATAATAGTTGGGTTGTCGTTGGATATGACAATTAGTCAAATACAAGATGGTCTGCTAAATTTTCAAGCTACAGAAAATAGACAAGATATAATAAGTACTGATAAATATATTATTATAAATGATGTATATAATGCTAGCCCGGATTCTATGATAGCTTCATTAAAAGTTTTATCAATGTATAAGGAAAAAAGAAAGATAGCTATATTAGGCGATTGCCTAGAGATGGGGGATTATGCAGAAGAAGGTCATAGAAAAGTAGGGATTCAGTCAATAAAAAAGGCGGATTTAATAATTACTGCTGGTGAAGCTTCGAAGTATATAGGTATAGAAGCGCAAGAACATGGATTTGACTTAAGTAATATTTATCACTTCGACACAAAAGAAGAGCTTATAAATGATTTACCCAGTATTTTAAAAAAAGATGATGTTATTCTAGTGAAGGCATCTAGGGGTATGCATTTTGAAAAAATAGTAACTTACCTAGAAGGAGGTAAATAATGTTAGGTTTTAGATACTTAGCCATTACTTCGTTAATAGCTATGGTAATGGTAATGGTCATGGGGCCATTTCTTATTCCAGTACTTCATAATATGAAATTTGGACAAACAGTGAGGGACGACGGTCCTCAATCACATTTAGCAAAAAATGGAACACCTACAATGGGTGGCATTATGTTGGTAATAGCAATATTGCTTACAACACTTTTTAGAACTAATTTGAATTCAGATACTTTCGTAGCCTTGATATGTATGATAGGATTTGGGTTTGTCGGTTTTGCAGATGATATAGTTAAAATTAAAATGACAAGATCTTTGGGATTGACTCCAATTCAGAAGATAATTTTACAGGTCGTTTTGGCATTTGGTATATCATTTTATAAATTTAAGATGATAGGTGATGGAGCACAGTTTATTATTCCATTTACACATGGTCAGTTAAATATTGGTTGGATATATATACCATTTATGATGATGGTAATTATAGGTACTGTTAATGCTGTCAATCTAACCGATGGTTTGGATGGATTAGCAAGTGGTATAACTGCAATAGTATCAGCATTCTTTGCTGTATTTGCTTTTGTTATGTTAAATAATGTGTTAGTAACTCATATGGCAGCGGCTACATTTGGTGCATGCATTGGATTTTTGTGGTTTAATATTAATCCAGCTAAAGTTTTTATGGGAGATACTGGTTCTATGGCTCTAGGTGGCGCTGTAGTAGCTTTTGCTGTATTCACTAATTCAGTATTAATTATACCGATTGTAGGAGGAATATATTTGGCCGAAGCTCTTTCAGTAATTATCCAGGTTGGACATTATAAGAGGACAAAGGAAAGAATATTTAAAATGGCACCACTTCATCATCATTATGAACAATGTGGTTGGCCAGAAACTAAAGTAGTATTTATATTCTGGATAGTGACACTAATACTAACTCTACTTGGATTAATAGCGATGTTCTAATTTGAGAATTTAAAAAGTGAAATAAAATTTAATTACTATACTCTGTTTTAATAAATAAAATATACAAGGAATTATTACCCTCTTTACTACCTAGGTAGTAAAGAGGGTAATTTATTAGTATTCTTTTAATCAAATTATTATTTGCTTTTAAAAATTATTTAAAAATCATACAACTTTTAATAGCTTGCATATATATGTTATAATTAAGAGTAAAGATTAAAATGCCTACTTGGGCTGAATAGAGGTGAAATTTTTGTTTGAAGGAAACAAAGTACTAGTAGTAGGAATGGCTCGTTCAGGAATAAGTTCAGCTAAATTTCTATTAAAGAACGGAGCTAGTTTAATAATTAATGATTCTAAAACTGAAGAAGAATTAAGAGAAATAATAAGTGATATAGAGCAATATGGAAAAGTAAAGAAGATATTAGGAAGAAATCCAAACAAAGAAGAGATAGTTGGTGTTGACTTTGCTGTTTTATCTCCTGGTGTGCCACTTGATTTGGAATATGTAATAGAATTGAAAAAATTATCTAAACCAGTAATAAGTGAAATAGAATTAGCTTATGAAGCAAGTAGAGAGAAGCAGATAAAATTTGTTGGCATAACGGGAACAAATGGAAAGACTACAACTACAAGTATAATGGGAGAAATATGTAAAGCTGCAGAACTAGAAACCTATATAGTTGGAAATATTGGTTATCCAGCTATTGAACAAGTAGAAAAAGCAGGTCTAGGGTCTGTTTTTGTAACAGAATTATCAAGCTTTCAACTAGAAAGTGTCTTAGGATTTAAGCCATATGTGTCTTCTGTACTTAATCTAACTGAAGATCATATGAATAGACATCATACTATGGAAAATTATGCTAAGGCAAAAGCTAGAATATTTGAAAATCAAGATGAAAATGACACTTGTGTATTAAATTATGATGATGAATATACTAGAAATATGGCTGCTGCTTCTAAAGCAAAGACAATATTTTTCTCTAGACTAGAAAAACCTGAGAATGGAATTTTTTTAGATAATGATTCAATAGTTGTTGATAGCAATGGGGAAATAGAAACAATAATGAAAGTAGATGAACTTTCGCTCCCGGGCGGTCATAATTTAGAAAATTGTATGGCGGCTATTGCAATGTCTATTGCTTTAGAAATCGACAAAGAAATAATAGTAGATGTATTAAAGAATTTTAAAGCTGTTGAACATAGACTAGAATTTGTTAAAAACGTAAACAATGTAAAATATGTAAATGATTCAAAAGGCACTAATCCAGATTCAACTATAAAGGCTGTACAATCTTATAAAGAGCCAATTATACTAATAGCAGGTGGTTATGATAAGGGAAGTGATTTCAATGAATTATTTGAAATAGCAAATAAGAATGTAAGAACTATAATTACATTGGGTCAAACATCTGAATTAATAGGAAAAACCGCAAAATGCCATGGTATAGATGAAATAATAGAGGTAGATAGTATTAAACAAGCAGTAGAAAAGTCAAGTGAGATTGCAAATGAAGGAGATATAGTACTACTTTCTCCTGCATGTGCTAGTTGGGGGATGTATAATAACTATGAAGAAAGAGGAAATGATTTTAAAGAATGTGTAAATTCTTTAAAATCTAATAATAAATAGAAAAAAGACTAAGTGTCAAAAAAAGAAGAAGGAAACAATATGAGAGTAATTTTATCAGGAGGCGGTACTGGCGGTCATGTATATCCAGCCATTGCCATAGCTAACAAAATAAAAGAAAAATATCCAGATTCTCAAATTTTATTTGTAGGTACAAAGGCTGGTATAGAATCAGAAATAGTACCAAATAATGGATATAATATAGAATTTATAGAAGTGAAGGGATTTAGACGAAAGATTAATTTTGATAATGTCAAAAGATTGGCCCTATTTGTTAAATCTTTGAGTGACTCAAAAAAGATTATAAAGAAATTTAAACCAGATCTTGTAATAGGTACAGGCGGATATGTCAGTGGATCAGTAGTTCTAAAAGCCAGCAAAATGGGTATAAAAACATGTATACATGAACAAAACTCATTTCCAGGAATAACAAATAAGATGTTAGCCAAAAATGTTGATTTTGTAATGACTAGTTTTGAAGATTCTCACAAAAGATTTTCACAAGCCTGTCAAAATAAATTATATCTTACAGGAAACCCAGTAAGAGACGATATATTAAATACGACTAAGAGCCAAGCAAGAGAGATACTAAATATACCAATGGACAAAAAAATGATATTATTAGCCGGTGGTAGCGGAGGATCTGAAGAGATAAATGATGTTTTTAAGTCTTCACTTTACAGAATGATAGAAGAAAACATGGCATTTACTATTGCTACAGGTAAAATTTACTATGAGAAATTTATAAAATTAGTAGATGGTAAGGAATTAAAAGAATATCAAAGAATTGTTCCTTACTTAGAAGATATGGCAAATAATTTGGCAGCAGCAGATCTTTATATAGGCAGTGCAGGGGCAATATCTATGGCTGAAATAACAGCGATAGGTCTACCGTCAATCTTAGTTCCAAAGGCTTATACAGCAGAAAATCATCAAGAGTATAATGCTAAATCTCTTGAGAGTGCAGGTGGTTCCATATGCTTACTTGAAAGAGAACTTTGTGAACAAAAAATGGAGAATGTAATTTTTGATTTGATAAATAACTCCACTAAACTAAAGAAAATGTCAGAGTCAAGTTTAAAGTTTGGTAAGCCGGACGCAATAGAAAAAATTTGTGATAAAATAAGTAAGGAAATGTCTGTATAATGTGAAAAAATATTAAAAAAGCCTTGCAATTTGAGTGCTTTTTAATATATTATATAATAGATGAAATATCAATAATTTTGATTATGAATATGACAAGAGTTTATTAATCGATAGAATACTTTGAATGAATGGGGGTTTATAAATGTTAAACTTTGTGGAAGAGCAGGCTGGCTCTGCTAAGATAAAAGTTATTGGTGTCGGCGGTGGTGGTAATAATGCTATTAACGTGATGATTAGTTCAGGCGTTAAGGGTGTTGAATACCTAGCTTTAAATACTGATAAACAGGCTTTAGAATCTTCTAAGGCAGAACATATATTACAAATAGGTGAAAAACTTACAAAAGGACTAGGTGCAGGAGCTAATCCTGACAAAGGTAAAAAAGCAGCTGAAGAATCAGCTGATGAAATAGCAAAGGCTATTGAAGGTGCAGATATGGTATTTATCACTGCTGGTATGGGCGGTGGAACAGGTACAGGTGCAGCACCAGTAGTTGCTCAGATTGCAAAAGATGCAGGTGCACTTACAGTTGCAGTTGTAACTAAACCTTTTTCTTTTGAAGGTAGAGTGAGAATGAATAAGGCAGATGAAGGTATCACAGAACTTAGAAAAAATGTTGATACGTTAATAACTATTCCTAATGATAAGATTCTTCAAATAATTGAAAAGAGAACAAGCATTACAGATGCCTTATCAAAGGCAGATGATATATTAAAGCAAGGTATACAATCAATTTCTGGATTAATCTCAGAAGCTGCATTAATCAACTTGGATTTTGCTGATGTTGAAGCGGTAATGAAGGATCAAGGACTAGCTCATATGGGTATGGGTACTGCTTCTGGTGAAGATAGAGCCATTGCTGCTGCAAAGCAGGCTATAGAATCTCCGTTACTAGAAACAACTATCGATGGAGCTAAGGGTGTACTTATAAATGTAACTGGTGGTACAGATCTTGGTTTATTAGAAGTTAGTGAAGCAACAGAAATAATAAGACAGAAGTGTGATCCAGACGCAATGATTATATTTGGTGCAGCCACAAGAGAAGATTTCGGTGATGAAATAGTAATAACTGTAGTAGCAACAGGGTTACAGGATGGAAGCGAAGATATATTCAATACTCCACAGTTAAGGAGATCAACTGTATCACAGAGTCAAGTTAAATATAACGAAATTCCCAGAGCTACAGAACAGGAAGTAAAGCCAGAGCCAGCTCCGGTACAAGAAAAACAGAACTTTACTAGCAATTTTGAAGAAAGTAGCACAGCTAGTGATGACGACATGGTAATACCAACATTCTTGAGAAGAAAAAAATAATAAGATATGTGTAGATAGCAACTTGTTGCATTTCTGCAATAATATGGCTCAGCATATGCTTGAGCCATATTTATTATAAATGAAGTGAGGTGAAAATAAATGCTTTGCCCTTATTGTGAATATAAGGAATCTAAAGTCTTGGACTCAAGACATATTGATTCATCTTCAATTAGAAGAAGAAGAGAATGCGAACGTTGTAAAAAAAGATTTACAACATATGAAAAGATTGAAATGATACCGGTAATGGTGATTAAAAAAGATGGCCGTAGAGAATCATTTGATAGAGATAAAATTAAGTTTGGGCTAGTTAGATCTTGTGAGAAAAGACCTATATCAGTAGCTAAAATAGATGAAATAGTAGATTCTGTTGAAAGTGAAATAAATAAAATGTTTGTCGATGAAATAGAAACAAGTAAAATTGGTCTTATGCTTATGGATAAGCTAAAGGAAGTTGATGAGGTTGCTTATGTGAGATTCGCTTCCGTTTATAGGCAATTCAAAGACTTGAATACCTTTGTAAATGAGTTAGAAAGTATAATTCATGAAAAAGGAGAAAATAAAGATGATGAAATTGAAAATAAATAAAGAATTTCTACTTAACCAAGTAAAGAATAATGACTGTATTGAAATAATAGATGATAGTTTTGGTATTATTAATACATTTAGAAATATTGATAGCAAAAATAAAGAGCAAATGATAGAGTTTTTAAAAACAAAAAAATTTGCATATAACAATATTACATCCAATATTCAGATACATTCTGCCGTAGTTAGAAAAATAGATAAGAATAATATTGGAACCATGCAAGAGGCTGATGCTCTTGTAAGTAACTTAAAAGATGTACCACTATTGATATTTACTGCAGATTGTCTTCCAATAATTTTTCTTGATGAAGAAAATAAAGCTATAGGAAACGCTCATGCCGGGTGGAAAGGTACATATGGTTTAATCTCAATAAAAACATTAGAATTGATGAAAAAGTCTTATGGTACAAAATTTGAAGATGTAAAAGTATATATTGGCCCAGCTATTGGAAAATGCTGTTATGAAGTAAAAGAGGACTTGGTATATAAATTTACTGCTATGCTCAAAAAAAATAATATTAAAGAAGAAAAAATAAGTAATATATATGAAATTAGAAATGAAAAAATTTACCTAAATTTAAATATTATTAACATATATTTACTTGAGAGTATTGGAGTTAAGAGAGATAATATTTTTAATTATGACCTATGTACATCTTGTTTAAATGATACATTTTATTCATATAGGGTAGATGATAAGACAGATAAGAGAATAGGAAGCATAGTTCAGATATTTTAACTGAGGAGGAATTTAAGTGGAAAGAATTTTAGTTATAGATGATGAACAGCACATTATTGAGCTATTGAGATTTAACTTAGAGGTTGAGGGATATGAAGTATTGTCTTCTATGGATGGCTTTGAAGCCTTTATGATGGCAAAAAATGAAAAGCCAAATCTTATACTTTTAGATTGGATGTTACCAAACGTTAGTGGTATTGATTTGTTGAAAAAAATAAGATCCGATAAAGATTTATCTGAAATTCCTGTAATAATGCTTACAGCAAAAAATATGGAAGAAGATAAGATCGAAGGTCTAAATATAGGTGCTGATGATTATATTACAAAACCATTTAGCGTCAAGGAATTAATGGCAAGAATAAAAACAGTACTTAGAAGATATAGGTCGAATATTGATGATTCAATATTAAAAGTAGGAGATATTAGTCTTAATCTCGAAAAGTATGAAGTATGTGTTGGTGATAATAAAATAGAATTAACTTTAAAAGAATTTGAACTGCTTAAATTGCTTATGAAAAATAGAGGAAAAGTATTAACTAGAGATTACTTATTAGACAAAATTTGGGGTTATGAATATTTTGGAGAAACAAGAACTGTAGATGTCCATATAAGATATTTAAGAAAAAAATTAGAAGAAAATGGATTAAATGAAAAAATTATTGAAACAATTAGAGGTGTAGGATATAAAATGAAATAAATTCATAGGGATACTAAGCATTGCTTATTATCCCTTATTTTTAGTGGAGGAGTTATGAATATGACGCTTTATTTAATAATGGTTTTTATGATTTTATCTTGGATTATTTCATTGATGTTATACAAGCAAAAAAAAGAACTAAATATATTTGTGAGAGACTTGATGAATGTATCAACTAAGGTTAAAAGTATGAACTTTGATACTAGAATGGCTATGACTCAAAATATTGATAATAATAGATTTGCTGAAAATTATAACGAAATGATTGATATGTTAGATAGGACATTTGAACAAGTCGAAGATAAAAATAGGCAATTAAATACCATAATAAGATCTGTGACTAATGGTATATTAGTGGTTGATATTAGTAACAGAATTTTTATAATAAATAAACCAGCTAAGAAAATACTAGATATACCATTTGATCAAAAAGTAGAGGGAAAAGTATTTTCCAATATAATAAAAAATAAAGAAATATTAGATTTTATAGAATTTAATTCAGACTCTAAAGAAAGTGTATCTAGAGACCTAAGAATGCGTGATGGCAAAATACTTAAAATAAAGATAGATCCAATAAAAAATAATAGTAAAAATGAAGTCACAGTATCATCTGTTATAAATATTGAAGATATAACAGAAAAAATGAAACTTGAAAGCATGAGAAAAGATTTTGCTGCAAATGTAAGTCATGAATTAAAGACACCATTAACTTCAATACAAGGTTTTATTGAAACCTTAAAGGAAAATGATGATAATATCAGCCCGGAAATGAGAAAAAGATTTTTAAATATTATCGATAGTGAGTCTAGCAGGTTAAAAATTTTGATTAATGATATATTGCTACTTTCTTCGATCGAAGGTGGCAAAGATATTAAAAAAGAGTGGATTAATATTGAAGATATTAATGAAGAGATTTTTGCCTTGTTAAAATGTAAGAAAAATGAAAATGAAATTAAACTATTTGTTGAATATCTGAATGAAAATGAAATGTTTTATACCTATTCTCAGTATTTTAAAGAACTTCTTATTAATTTAATAAGTAATGGAATTAAATATAATAAGCCAGGCGGTTATGTAAAAGTAACGTATTATGATGATAGAAGTTTTCTTTATATTAGTGTAGAAGATAATGGCATAGGTATAGCTGAAGAAGATATGCATAGGATATTTGAAAGATTTTATAGAGTCAGCAAATCCAGAAATAAAGAAATAGAGGGTACAGGATTGGGGCTTGCAATAATAAAGCATATTATAATATCGCTAAATGGAAAAATAGAAGTAGAATCAAAATTAGGAGAAGGTTCAAAATTCACGGTTAAACTACCAAAGGTTTATAAAAGTGATAATAGCTAGGAAATAGTGATTATAGTACATTTAAAGTACGATTTATGTTATAATATAGGTTATTGAAAAATTATATAAAAGCGATAACAATAATTGTGGATAAATTTATAGCTTAGAAATTTAGGAAGAATGGAAGTGATATTTTGAGTAAAGATAATAGACCAATAGTGGCAGTTGTAGGACGACCAAATGTAGGTAAGTCTACTATATTTAACAAATTAACAGGAACAAAAATATCTATAGTGGAGGACACTCCTGGGGTTACTAGGGATAGAATATTTGGAGAGGTAGAGTGGTTGAATAACTACTTTACGATAATTGATACAGGTGGATTAGAACCTGAATCTGATGATATCATTATATCTCAGATGAGAAATCAGGCTATGCTAGCTGTGGATATGGCACATGTTATATTATTTGTAGTAGATGGCAAAGGTGGACTTACAGCAGCAGATAAGGAAGTAGCTGATATATTGAGAAGAACAAAAAAACCAGTTATTTTAGTAGTAAATAAAATAGATTCAAAAAGCCAGATGAATAATTTATATGATTTTTATGAATTAGGAATTGGAAATCCAATGCCAATCTCAGGAGCGAATGGCATTGGATTAGGTGATTTACTAGATGAAATATTAGAGCAGATGCCTGGAGGGCTTAATACAGAGTATGATGAAGATGTAATTAGAGTTGCTATAACGGGTAAACCAAATGCGGGTAAGAGTTCTATTCTTAATAATATACTTGGAGAAGAAAGAGTAATTGTATCACCAATAGCAGGCACTACTAGAGATGCAATAGATACATACTTTGAAAAGGGTGAAAATAAATTTCTTTTAATTGATACTGCAGGTATTAGAAGGAAAAGTAAAGTATATGAAAATGTTGAAAGATTTTCAGTTATAAGATCTATGAGTGCCGTGGATAGAGCAGATGTAGTTCTTATTGTAATTGATGCTACCGAAGGTGTTACAGAGCAGGATACAAAAATAGCAGGTATAGCACATGATGAAGGTAAGGCATGTATATTTGTAGTAAATAAATGGGATTTGATAGAAAAAGATAATAAGACAATGGGCAATTATAAGATGGACATTCGTCAAAAGTTTCCATTTATGGCATATGCTCCAATAGAGTTTGTATCTGCTGTTACAAATCAGAGAATTAATAAAATTTTGGATACAGTTCTTATGGTATCTAATGAGCAAAACAAGAGAATATCTACATCTCAATTAAATCAAGTGATTGGTGAAGCTGTAATGCTAAATCAACCACCTTCTGATAAAGGCAAGAGATTGAAGATTTACTATGGAACTCAGACAGGTGTAAAGCCTCCAACATTTACATTGTTTATAAATGATAAAGAGCTTACACATTTCTCATATACTAGATATATGGAAAATAGATTTAGAGAAAATTTTGGGTTTGAAGGTACATCTATTAGAATTGATTATAAAGAGAAAAGAAGATAATTTTTTATACAGGGAGTTAGTATATGTTAATATTTTTATTGATACTTATAATTTCTTATTTATTCGGTAATATACCAAGTTCGGTATTAGTAGGCAAATATTTTGGTATAGATATAAGAACAAAGGGATCTAAAAATCCTGGTGCTACTAATACTCTTAGAACACTTGGGTTAAAAGCTGGATTAATAGCTTTTTTAGGAGATTTTTTTAAAGGAACAGTTGCTGTATTGGTATCAATTTTTATAGCTAAGACTTTAAATGGAGATATTTATATGGCAAAGTATATATCAGCTTTGGCTGTGGTATGTGGGCATAACTGGCCGTTCACTTTAAATTTTAAAGGTGGGAAGGGTGTTGCTACTACATATGGTGCACTTATGGCTATATCGCCACTTGTAACTGTTACAAGCATGATATTTTTTATAGTTGTAGTTGCAGTTACAAAATATGTATCTTTAGGGTCTATGTTAGGGGTGACTTTATTTGTTATTCTTATGGCCATAAGGGGAGATTACGGTGGTGTGTGGGTATGTACACTTCTTACATTGTCCGTATTATATAAGCATAGACAGAATATAAAAAGGTTGATTAATGGAAATGAAAGTAGATTTAGTCTGAAAAAAAATAAATAGGAGGAAATTATGAATAAAGTTTGTGTATTGGGAGCTGGAAGCTGGGGAAGTGCTTTAGCTATGGTATTGGCTTCAAATAATAATGATGTTTTTATTTGGACAAGAAGACAAGAACAGGCAGATGAGATAAATAATGAGCACACTAATGAAAGTTATTTACCAAAAATAAAACTTTCGGGTAAGATAAAGGCAACATGTGATATAAAAAAAGCCGTTGTTGATTCTGAACTAATTGTTTTGGCTTTACCATCACAAAAAATAAGATTCCTATGCAAAGAGATAAAAGATATAGTAAATGAAAAACAAATACTTATAAATGTAGCAAAAGGTATAGAATACGATACAGGCAAAAGAATATCACAAATTTGTGAAGAAGAATTGCCAAATAATCCGTACTGTATGCTTTCTGGTCCATCTCACGCGGAAGAAGTATCTGTTAATATGCCAACAGCACTAGTATCAGCTTCAAAAGATATTGTAATATCAAGAATAGTACAGGATTATTTTATGAATGAATACTTGAGAGTATACACTAATACTGATTTAATAGGAGTTGAATTGGGCGGTGCTACAAAAAATATAATTGCTTTTGGTGCAGGTATTTTAGATGGAATGGGTTATGGAGATAACTCAAAGGCCGCTCTAATTACGAGGGGTATAAATGAAATATGTAGATTCGGTAAGGAAATGGGAGCTGATGTAAGTACTTTTTTAGGACTTACTGGAGTTGGCGATTTAGTAGTCACATGTACTAGTATGCATTCAAGAAATAGAAGAGCTGGAATATTAATTGGAAAGGGAAAATCCCTTGAAGAAACTAAAAAAGAAATAAAAATGGTTGTAGAGGGAATAACTGCAACAGAGGCGGTATATAATATGGCCCAAGATTTAAATATAGATATGCCAATTACAAATGCAATATATAAAACGATACATATGGGACTAGATCCGAATGAATCTATAAAGGAATTGATGGGTAGAGCAAAAAAACATGAAAATGAAAATAAATTAGTATTATAATAATTATTTATTAATTAAATAAGGAATTCTGTACAAAAAACTAGATACTATGTTATAATATTATTATGTAAAATTGTGCTCAGTCTACAATGAGAGTAGGTGTATAAATGACTAATATCAAAGAAAGCATTGAAAATATAAGAAAATCTATAGTAGAAGTCTGTCAAAAGTCAGGAAGAAATCCTGATGATGTCATGCTTTTAGCTGTTACTAAAACGGTGGATGTAGATATTATAGAAGATGCTATTAACTATGGTATTACACAAGTTGGCGAGAATAAGCCACAAGAGTTAAAAAGAAAATATGAAATACTTGGAGATAAAGTAAAGTGGCATCAAATAGGAAGCCTACAGTCAAATAAGGTCAAGTATATTATTGATAAAGTTGAACTTATACATTCTTTAGATAGGGTATCCTTAGCTGAAGAAATTGATGCAAGGGCTAAAAATATTGGCAGAACCATAAATTGTTTGGTTCAAGTAAATATTTCAGGTGAAGAATCAAAGCATGGTCTAGATCCTGATGAAGCCGTAGAATTTATTAAAAAGTGTTCTAAAAATTATAAAAACATTAAAATAAAGGGCCTAATGACTATGGCACCTTATGATGTTGAGGAAGATGAAATCAGAAAAATATTTAGAGGATTAAAAAATCTATCTATAAAAATAGAAAATGAGAAAATACACAATATTGATATGACTGAGTTATCAATGGGTATGAGTGGCGATTATAAAATTGCCATTGAAGAGGGTGCAACTATTGTTAGAATAGGTACATCACTATTTGGAAAAAGAAATTACAATGTCTAATATAAAAGCATGGTATTTAGGAGGTATAATATGGCAGGTATTAAGGAAAAAATGGGAAAAATAAAGAATTGGATGGTAATTGATGAGGACCATTCAGAAGAAGAATACGAAGCGTATGATGAATATGATGAAGTAGAAGATTATGAAAATGATTACGATGAGTTTGATGATGATTTAAATAACTTAGCATATTCAGGTATTTCTTCTAACAGAGTACCAGAATACCAAAGTCATAATCAGATGAAAGTAGTTATAGTTGAGCCTAAGGTATATGATGATGCAGCTACTATAGCAGATCATCTTAGACTTAGAAAAACTGTAATAGTTAATTTAGAAAGCATGACACAGCAAAACACAAAGAAATCTATATTTGACTTTATGAATGGTGCTGTATATGTATTGGATGGAGATATACAGAGAGTTTCAAAATCAATATTTATTTTAGCTCCTAAAAATGTTGATATAGATGCAAATATAAAAAAGGAATTAGAAAGTAAAGCGATTTTTCCTTGGCAGAACAGTAAATAATGAGGTAGACAAATGTATGTAATAAAAGTAGCATTGCACTATTTAATACAGATTATTATTTGGGCAATTATAATTAAATCTTTGATGTCATGGTTTCCAGGTGCAATGTACTCAAAGGCGTATGAAATATTAGATGAGTTTACTAGTCCTATAGAGACGCCAATAAGGCGTATAATGGGTAAATATTCAAGTGGACCTCTTGATTTTTCGCCTATGATAGCAATATTTGTACTCGTGATTATCAGCAACTTAATAGCTAGATTTTTATAGGAATACTATGCGAAAAGATATATTAACAAGACATATAAGAGATGATGAATTAAAAATAAAAATGTACAAAATCGTTGATATATGTAACAACGTTTTAAAAACTCATATACCAAAACACAGTGAGTTTTTAAATCCATTTGAAATAAAAAATGCTATAGCCATAGTAAATTCAGATAGAGATTTGTCCTACAAGATATTAGGCGGATATGAGAATGCTCAAAGAGCAATTATATATGTATATCCATACTATTTAGAACCAGAAGATCAGAAATTGCCACTATCATTTTTAAGAGCAGATGGTAATTTTAAATTTTCAACGCTTAGTCACAGGTCATATTTAGGATCTTTGATGTCTTTAGGAATAAAAAGAGAAAAAATTGGTGATTTACTAGTTCATAGTGATTTTTGTCAAATGATAGTTGATTCTGATATAGAAGATTTTTTGATATACAATTTTGACAGAGTCTCACATAATAGAATAAAATTGAGTAAGATTAGAGAAAATGACATACTTATTCCAAAACAAGAATACATTGATAAACAGTTTTCAGTTAGCTCATTACGAATAGATAATATAATTGCAGGTGCATTTGACTTATCTAGGTCAGATGCATTAAAATATATTACATCGGAGTATGTGTTTGTTGACTATGAGAAAATTGATAGTCCGTCTAAAATTATTTCAGAAAGTTCCCTTATTTCTGTTAGAAAAAAAGGCAAATTTATTATAGATAATATAGGTGATGGACTTAGTAAAAAAGGTAAGATAAGAGTTAGAATTAAGATATTTAAATAAATTCGCTAATGTATAAAATTTATAGATAGGAAGTGATTTAAAATGATAACACCAGATGTAGTGGCAGCAAAAGATTTTAAAAAGGGTTTTAGAGGATATAGTGAATCTGAGGTAGACATTTTTCTAGCGGAGTTAAGTGTAGATTATGAAGCAATCTTCAAAGAAAATGAGTCATTAAAAGAAAAGCTTGCTATGTATAAGGATCAAGTAAGTAAGTACTCTTCTATTGAAGAAACATTAAAGGAAACATTAATAACAGCACAAAGTGCTGCTGAAGATACTACTAATGCTGCAAATAAGAAAGCTAGAATAATAGTTCAAGAAGCCGAATTACAAGCTAGACAGATTGTAGATAAAGCTAATAATAGAGTAGTTGAAATAAGAAATGAATATGAATCTTTAATGAAAGAGTTCAAGGTATTTAGAATTAAATTTAAATCATTGTTAGAAGATGAGCTACAGAATATAGATGATATATTTAGAGATGTTGATGCAGAAAAAGATTTTGAAAAAGCTGATATATCTGCACAGTTAGAAGCTGGTGGAACAATGAGAATGCAAGCTTTAGAAGAAGTTCAAGATGAAGAAGAAAAATCAATGAACTTAGACATAGAAGAAGATTTCAATGAAATAAGTGAACCAGATGACAATGAAGTAGGATCTCCAGAAGATATATTTAATATTAAATAAGTTATTTTTTATGTTAAAAAGATTAAGCTGGAGTAAAAAATATTAATTAATTATAAAAATGCTTGACGAATCTATTTAAATGAAATATAATCAGTAACAAGATATAATTATATAAATTAAAGCATTGATGAAGACAGTAACTTATAAATAGTATCAAGCGAATCGGGTATGGTGTGAGCCGATATATGATGTTATATGTGAAAATCACTTCTGAGCAGAAAGCTGAATTTTATTAAGCTGACCGGTTGGTCCCGATATAGACTATCAAGTGTCTGAAAATTTTCAGGAACTAGGGTGGTAACGCGATTTCTCTCGTCCCTTGCATGCAAGGTGACGAGTTTTTTTATATAAAAATATATTAGAAATTATACAAATTATTATTTAAGAAAAGAATAGGAAGGAGAATTATATGGAAAATAAAGAAGTCTTCAGAAAATTAGATGACAGTGGTATAGCACAGTCAGAAGAAAAAACATTAAAGAGATGGAAGGAAGATAATATTCTTGAAAGAGTATTAGAAAAAGGAAAAAATGATCCTACATATGTATTCTTTGAAGGTCCTCCAACAGCAAATGGAAATCCTGGTATACACCACGTAATATCTAGAACATTAAAAGACTGGGTATGTAGATACAAAACTATGAATGGTTATAGAGTACCAAGAAAAGCAGGGTGGGATACACATGGTTTACCAGTTGAATTGCAAGTTGAAAAAGAATTAGGTCTGTCGGATAAAAAAGAAATAGAAAACTACGGTATTGAAGAATTTTGCGACAGATGTAGAGATTCTGTGTTCACATATGAAAAGCAGTGGAGAGATATGACTGAAAGAATGGCATATGCTGTTGATTTAGATAATCCATATATCACTCTAGACAATGATTATATAGAAACACTATGGTGGATATTAGATAAATTTAATAAAGATGGTTTATTATATGAAGGGCATAAAATTTTACCATATTGTCCAAGGTGTGGAACAGGGCTTGCTTCACACGAAGTAGCTCAAGGTTACAAGGAAGTTAAGACTAATACACTTGTAGCAAAATTCAAGAAAAAAGGGACAGAAAATGAATATTTCCTAGCTTGGACGACAACTCCTTGGACACTACCATCAAATGTTGCTCTTACAGTTAATCCAGAAGTTGATTATATAAGAGCTAAAAAAGATGATGAAATATACTATATAGCTAAAGAATTAGCTGACAAACATTTAGGCGAAGGTGAATATGAAATACTTGAAACCCTAAAGGGAAAAGACCTTGAATACATGGAATACGAACAGTTAATGCCATTTGTAGAGGTAGACAAAAAGGCATTTTTCGTAAACTGTGCAGACTATGTTACAACTTCAGATGGTACTGGAATAGTTCACTCTGCACCAGCATTTGGTGAAGATGACTACAATACAGGTAGGAAATATGGTATGCCATTTGTAAAGCCAGTTGATTCAGAAGGAAAATTCACTGCTACGCCATGGAAAGGTAGATTTGTAATGGAAGAAGGCTTAGATGTTGAAATAATAAAATATCTAGCTTCTGAAAATAAATTATTCTCAAAAATAAAAATGGAACATAATTATCCACATTGTTGGAGATGCGGAACTCCATTAATTTACTATGCTAATCCAGGTTGGTATATAGAAATGACAAAGTTAAAGGATAAATTAATAGCAAATAATAAGACAGTTAATTGGTATCCAGAATTTGTTGGTGAAGGAAGATTTGGAAATTGGTTAGAAGAATTAAAGGATTGGGCAATATCTAGAACTAGATATTGGGGAACTCCACTTCCAGTATGGAAATGTGATAATGAAGAGTGTGATCATCAGGTATCTGTAGGCTCAAGACAAGAATTAGCAGATTTAGCAATAGAAGAGGTTGATCCAAAGACTATAGAGCTTCATAGACCTCATATAGATAATGTACATCTAAGATGTGAAAAATGTGGTGGCTCAATGACAAGAATACCTGAAGTTGCAGATTGCTGGTTTGATTCTGGATCAATGCCTTTCGCACAATGGCACTTCCCATTTGAACACAAGGAAGATTTTTATAAACTATTCCCAGCAGATTATATATGCGAAGGTATAGATCAGACAAGAGGATGGTTTTATTCATTATTAGCTGTATCATCATATATAACAGGAAAAGCTCCTTACAAAAATGTTCTTGTAACTGATTTGGTACTTGATAAAGATGGTAAGAAAATGTCTAAGTCAAAGGGTAATACTATTAATCCATTTGAAATGTTTGATAAATATGGTGTAGATGCTCTAAGGTGGTATCTATTATATGTATCTCCACCATGGACTCCGATTAGATTTGATGAAGATGGTTTAAAGGAAATTATGTCTAAGTTTGTAGGAACATATAAAAATACTTACACATTCTTCACTTTATATGCAAACACAGATGGTATACATCCAAATGACTTCTTTGTTGAGTACAAGGATAGACCAGAATTAGATAGATGGATACTTTCAAAATTCAACAACTTGAAAAAAGAAGTAGAAGAGAATCTTGAAATATTCGAAATAAATAAGACTATTAGAAGAATAACTGAATTCTTAAATGATGATTTATCAAATTGGTATATCAGAAGATCTAGAAGAAGATTCTGGGGAACTGAATTAGATCAAGACAAGAAATCAGTATACAATACAACTTACGAAATACTAGTTGATTTCTCAAAAATGATAGCACCATTTGCACCGTATCTATCTGAAGAAATATATAGAAACTTGACTGGTGAATATTCAGTTCATTGTGCTGATTATCCAAAATGTAATTCTGAATTGATAGATGAAGAGCTAGAAACTAAGATGGATCTTACAAAGAATCTTGTAACTCTTGGAAGAGCTGCTAGAGAAAATTCAAAGATAAAAGTAAGACAGCCAATAGCTGAAGTATTGATAGATGGTAAGTTTGAATCTACAATGGGTGACCTTGTTGGTCTAATCAAAGAAGAACTAAATGTAAAAAATGTTCACTTTGTTAAAGATTTAGGTCAGTATATGAACTTCACATTAAAGCCAAACTTTAAGGTATTGGGACCTGTACTTGGTAAAAATGTAAATGCATTTGGTAAGGTATTGGCAGGGCTAGAAGCTCATGAAACTGTAAATGCACTTGAATCAGGTCAGGAAATTACAGTAGAAGTAGCCGGTCAAGACTTTACTTTTAACAAGGAACATGTTATTGTTCAAATAAATTCTAAGGAAGGATTTAATGTAGCAATGGAAAATAACATGTTTGTAATCCTAGATACTACATTAAGTGATGAGTTAGTAAAGGAAGGTCTAGCTAGAGAATTTATATCTAAGATTCAGCAACTTAGAAAATCAAGTGAATTTGAAGTGCTAGATAATATCAATATCTACTATAATGGAGATCAAGAAGTAGGTGAAGCAATAAATACTTTTGAAGAATATATCAAGTCAGAAACACTTGCTGTAAAGATTGAAAAAGTAGAAGATGATTTAGAAAAGCAAAAATTAAATGACCATGAAACTGGAATAAAAGTTGTAAGAGTTTAATTTTGTAAATTTCTATTTAAAAGTATAATTAAAATAGAAACTTTTGAGTAGCTTATACAAAAAAAGTCCCACACATATGTGTGGGACTTTTTTTGTATAAATTAGTATTTAATATTATAACCTAGGTATTTTAAAAAACTTAAACAAGATTCTAAAATATCATCATAGGTTTGATTAAAATTGCCAGTATACCAAGGATCAGCTATATCTCTATTATTGCCTGCAAATGATAAAAATTGAATAACCTTTGTCTTATCATATGAACCAAATTCTCTTTTTATATTATTCATATTATTTTTATCCATAGTCAAAATATAATCGAAGTCATCAAAATCGATTTTCTTTAATTTTCTTGAGTACATTCCATCTACTGAAATGCCATAGTCAGCAAGCTTATCTCTAGTTCCATGATGAACGGATTCTCCAATTGCTTCATAAGAAGTAGCTGCAGAATCAACGTAAAAGTCATTTTCTATTTTGTTTTTCTTTATTATATCCTTAAATAGGGCTTCTGCCATTGGTGATCTACAAATATTTCCATGGCAAACAAAAAGTATTTTATACATACAAACCTCCTAATAATTATTTATATAATTATAGTAAATGATATTATAAAGGTCAAATTTAAATTATTAATTCTTATATTACTAGAATATCATTAAATTTACAATTTAAATAAATTAAAATTTAGAAAATCTTGATATTCAAAAATGAGATAAAATAAAACTTATATGTTATAATATAAGTTAGAAGTTTTATGTAAATTTGAGGTGAAGTATGAAAATTAGGCCATTAGAAGTATGGGAATTAAACAATTACATGAAAAAACTTTTAAATGATGATCCTATTTTATCTAATGTCAAAGTTTCTGGAGAAATATCAAATTTAAAAGTTCATTCCTCTGGAAATGTATATTTGTCTTTAAAAGATGAAAAAACTAAGGTAAATTGCGTTATACTTAAAAGATATTATGATAAAGATATAAAACTTGAAAATGGACAAAAGATAATTGCAAGTGGCAGTATAAATGTATATGAAAGAGATGGTGCCTATCAATTATATATTAATAAGATAGAAGTAGAGGGAATGGGAAATTTATACATTGAGTTTCTTAAACTAAAAGCTAAACTTGAAAAAGAAGGTCTGTTCAGTCATAGCCATAAGAAACAAATACCTAAATTTCCACAAAATATAGGTGTGATTACATCTCCAACAGGTGCTGTAATCAGAGATATAATAAATGTTATAACTAGAAGATATCCTAAGGTAAATATAAAGTTATATCCAGTATTAGTTCAGGGGCAAAATTCTGCAAAATCATTAATTGAAGCCCTAGAATTTATGGACAAAAGAGAAGAAATTGATACTATTATAATAGGAAGAGGTGGAGGCTCCTTAGAAGAGTTGTGGTCATTTAATGATGAAGAGCTTGCTAGAAAGATATTTGAATGTAATAAACCAGTAATTTCAGCAGTAGGACATGAAACTGATTTCACTATATGTGATTTTGTGTCTGATATGAGAGCTCCTACACCTTCAGCAGCAGCAGAGATTGCTACACCAGATATTAAAACATTGATAAATAAACAAAATATTTTAATGCAGAGAATATCTAATAATGTAAGTCAAAAAGCAAAATATGAAAGGCAGTTACTAAAATCAAGTATCAATTCTATTTCTTCAAAAATAGAAAAAAATATTATTTTTGAAAGGCAACTTCTAAAGACAAATATAAAAAATATATCAAATCATATAGAAAGATATGAAATTTATGAAAGAAATATAGATCTAGATAAGATAAAGGAGAAATTAACTAATAACATAGATATGTTTATTAAGTTGAATAAGGAAAAAATTAATTTAATAGCTATGGGTCTAGGAAATTTGAATCCATTCTCTGTAATGGATAGGGGGTACTCAGTAGCAGAAAAAAATGGTAGAACAATACAAACGATAAGTGATGTAGAAAAAAATGATTTAATTGATATAGTCTTAAAAGACGGCAACTTAAATTGTAAGGTTATAGATAAGATAAAGAGGAGCTAATATGGAAATTGAAAATTTATCATATGAAGAGGCGTACAATAAAATGGAAGAAATTCTAAAAAAATTAGAAGATGGAAATATAAAGTTAGATGAATCCTTATCGCTATATGAAGAGGGAATACATCTATACAAACACTGTACAAAAATGCTTAATCAGGCAGAGCTTAAGATAAGTAAATTTAATGAAATGCAAGAAGAAGTAGAGGTGTAATATGGATTTTAAAGCTAGTTTAAGCGAAAAGAGTAAATATATAGAGGAAAAAATAAGAATTTTTGCACCAAAAGAAGAAGGTTATCAAAAATCAGTTATAGAAGCAATGAATTATAGTTTGATGGCAGGTGGGAAAAGATTAAGACCAATATTAATTATGGAAACATATAGATTATGTGGTGGTAAAGACGATAGATTTTTACCATATTCAATAGCTATAGAAATGATTCATACTTATTCGTTAGTGCATGATGATTTGCCAGCACTAGATAATGATGATTTAAGAAGGGGAAAGCCAACTAATCATAAGGTATATGGAGAAGCTATGGCAATACTGGCTGGAGATGCATTATTAAATCATGCATTTCAAATAATGCTGGAAGGAAGCTTAAAATATGATAAGCCAGAAAACTCTTTAAGGGCTGCTTATGAAATATCAAAGGGTGCTGGTATCTATGGAATGATTGGTGGACAGGTTGTAGATGTTGAAAGTGAAAACAAAAAAATTGACAAGGATAAATTAGATTTTATCCATTTAAATAAGACTGCTGCTATGATTGTAGGATCAATAAGATCAGGAGCAATTTTAGCAGATAGCAGTGAAGAGAAACTAGAGGCATTAAGTAACTATGCAAATAATATAGGATTAGCATTTCAGATTATAGATGATATTTTGGATATAGAGGGAGATGAAAAAATATTAGGTAAGCATATAGGTAGTGATATAGACAATGAAAAATCTACTTACCCTTCAATAATTGGAATGGAAGAGTCTAAAAAAATTGCTAAAAAACTTATTGAAAATGCTAAGTCAGAACTTGAAATATTTGGTGAAAATGCAGAGTTCTTGACTAATCTAGCAGATTATATAATAGCAAGAGATAAATAATACGGGGGTAACAATGGAAAATTTAGTAGATATATTTACTAATAGAATTCTTTGGGTCAGCATATTTTCATGTTTTATGGCTCAATTTTTAAAGATGTTTACAGGTGGTGTAAGGAAAGTAGATGTAGGTAGGATAGTAATATCAGGAGGTATGCCTAGCTCACATAGTTCTTTGGTTACTTGTATGTCTACCATGGTTGGTATGAAATATGGATTTGCATCGGATATATTTGCTATATCAGCTGTATTTTCATGTATTATAATGTATGATGCCTCAGGTGTTAGACAGGCGGTTGGTAAACAGGCAGCTATAATAAATAGACTGGTTGAAGATTGGCAACAAAAAAAACCAATCGAGCATGAGAAATTAAAAGAATTAATAGGTCATACGCAAAAGCAAGTTTTTGCGGGGGCAATTTTAGGAATTGCAATTGGCCTTATATTTTAAAAAGGTGATTTTATGTATAATTTTTTAGATGGCGTTAATTCGCCTAATGATATAAAAAAACTTAATATTAAAGAATTAGAAATACTGGCAAAGGATATTAGAAAATTTTTAGTAAAGAATGTATCTAATACAGGGGGGCATTTAGCTTCAAATTTAGGAGTAGTTGAGTTGACTTTGGCTTTACATAAGGTTTTTGAGTGTCCAAAAGATAAGTTTGTGTGGGATGTTGGTCATCAAACATATGTACACAAAATTATTACTGGGAGAAAAAGAAACTTTTCAACACTTAGACAGTATAAAGGACTATCAGGATTTCCAAAAGAATGTGAAAGTGAGTATGATATGTTTGATACTGGTCATAGCTCAACATCTGTATCTGCAGGCTTAGGAATGGCTGTTGCAAGAGATATTAAAAATGAAGACTATGATGTTATTTCTATTATAGGCGATGGAGCTTTTACTGGCGGAATGGCCATGGAAGCTATGAATAATTTGGGATTTTTGAAAAAAAATATGGTAGTTGTATTTAATGACAATGAAATGTCTATAGATAAAAATACAGGTGCTTTTTCCGCATATATGTCTAAAATAATACACAATACTGATACCTTGTCTTTTAAAGATAGAATTGATAAGATAATGAACATGACGCAGGTAGGTGGTAAAATATCTCAAAAGGCAAATAAACTTACAGAGACATTAATATCTTCAATATCACCGCAGGAGTGTGGTTTGATAGATGCTATGGGAATTAGGTATATAGGACCTATTGATGGACATGATTTGAGTGAGTTAATAGAAACTTTTGAGTGTCTAAAATATATAGATGGTCCAAAATTCGTTCATATAAAGACTGTAAAGGGTAAGGGATATAAATATGCAGAACTAACACCAGAGAAATATCATGGTGTTGGCAAATTTGATTACAAGGTAGGTGTAGAATCATCTTCTAAAAGATCTATATCTGCGGTAGTTGGTCAAACTTTAAGCCAGATGGCAGGCTATAATGATAAAATAGTAGCCATTACTGCTGCTATGCCATCAGGCACAGGATTAAATTATTTTGAAGAAAGACATCCTAATAGATATTTTGATGTAGGAATAGCAGAACAACATGCGGTAACTTTTGCTGCGGGGCTATCTAAAATGGGAATGAAGCCTTATTTTGCTGTTTATTCAACATTTTTACAAAGAGCTTATGATCAGCTAATACATGATGTATCTATTAACTCAAGACCAGTAACTTTTTTGATAGATAGGGCTGGTTTGGTAGGTAATGATGGAGAGACTCATCATGGTCAATTTGACTTATCATATCTAAATCCAATACCTAATATTACTGTAATGGCACCTAAAGATACTGAAGAATTGATAAATATGATAAAGTTATCTGAGAGAATAGATTCAACTGTAGCTATTAGGTATCCAAGAGGCAACGAATATAAATTTGAAGCCAGCAAGTATGAATTTATTGACGAGTATGAATCAGAGGAATTAAGTTATTATACAATAGGTAAACCAGAGAAAATCTATGACGTATTCATCGATTCTACAAAGAGAGTATGTATATTTTCTATAGGAAATATGTTGGATGATGTCTGTCAAGCAGTAGCTAATATATTGAAAACAAGTGATGATTATTCATTTAAAATATATAATGCAAGATATCTAAAACCTATGGATGAAGAGATTTATATAAATGCTATTCAAGATGCTGATATTGTAATTAGTGTTGAAGATAATGTCAAAACTGGTGGTTTTTCAAGTAATATTGAAAAAATAATGTCAGAAAACAATGTATATAAAGAATTAATTAAAATAGCAATACCGGATGCTTTTGTTGCACATGGATCTGTGGATGAGTTAAAAGAAGAAATAGGTTTATCTTCAAGGGCAATAGAAAAAGCTATTAGTGGAATTAAAAGCAATATCTAAGATATTGAGATGGGACGATGATTTATGAAGAAGAGATTAGATGTTCTTCTAGTTGAGAAAAAAATTTTTGAAAGTAGGGAACAGGCTAGAAGGACTATAATGGCAGGAGATGTTTTTGTAGACAGCCAAAGGGTTGATAAGGCAGGAACAAATATAAATGAAGATGCCAAAATTGAAATAAAAGGCAAGAAAATGCCATATGTAAGTAGAGGAGGATTAAAGTTAGAAAAAGCTTTAAATAATTTTGATCTGGATTTACATGGTGCTGTATGTATGGATATAGGAGCGTCTACAGGAGGTTTTACTGACTGTATGCTTCAAAATGGTGCTGTAAAGGTATATTCTGTTGACGTAGGATATGGACAATTGGCATGGAAATTAAGGCAAGATTCAAGAGTAATTTGTATGGAAAGACAAAATATTAGACATTTGGATATTGAAACTATAGACCCTAGGCCCAATTTTGCATCTATAGATGTTTCTTTTATATCACTTAAGCTTGTATTACCAAAGGCGTGGGAAATATTGACAGATTCCGGTAGAATAGTAGCTTTAATAAAACCACAGTTTGAAGCTGGTAAGGATAAAGTTGGGAAAAAAGGCGTCGTAAGAGATCCAAAAACTCATATAGAAGTAATAGAAAGAGTTTGTAATCAAGCATGTATGCTTGGATTTGATATACTGGATTTGGATTATTCACCTATAAAGGGCCCAGAAGGAAATATAGAATATCTAATATATTTAGAAAAAGTAGATTCAATACTAGATGCTAATCAAGAAGAAAGATTACAGGAATATATAGAAGATAAATCAATGCTTAAAAAATATGAATCAAATATAGATACTTTAAAGAAAGTAATTATATCATTAGTAGAGCGATCACATACACTTGATAAGTAGGAGGAAAAATGATTTACGAATTGTATATCAAAAATTGTGCACTTATTGAAGAAGCGAGAGTAAACTTTGAGAATAAACTTAATATACTCACTGGTGAGACTGGATCTGGTAAGTCGATAGTGCTTGGGGCTTTGAATTTGTGTTTGGGTGGCAAGTATGATAGGTCATTTATAAGAAAATCATGTAGTGAAGGCCAAGTAGAGCTAATGCTATTTACAAAAAATAAGTCCTTTATTAAAGCACTATCAGATTTAAATATTGATATTGATGAGAGTGGGCAGGTTATAGTAAATAGAAAACTATATGAGGATGGTAAGACAGTAGCCAAAGTTAATGGAAAAAATATAAGAATAAATGATTTAAAAAATTTAATGTCTCATATTGTAGATATGCATGGTCAAAATCAAAATCAGGTGCTATATAATAAAGAAAAGCATATCGAATTTTTAGATTTATTTTCAAAGGATAAAATAAAAGTTTCTATTGAAAAATATTCAAAAGAATATGATAGGTATCTTGATATAAAAGGACAAATTAAAAGTTTAAATGATAATAAGTCAGAACAAGAGCTTCAGAGAGAGATTGATTTATTAAAATTTCAAATTGAGGAAATAGAAGCTGCAAATTTGAATGAGGATAATTACCAAGATTTATTAAAGAAAAAAGATATATTTGAAAATAGTGAGAAGATTTATAAGGAACTGGCATATTGCTTTGAAATTCTACACGAAAAAGAATCTAATGCAATAGATTTGTTAGGTACGGTTAGCAACTCAACACAGAGAGTTGCTAACTTTGATGATAACTTAGGGCAAATATATGAATTAAGCGAAAGAGTAATGATAGATTCTCAGGAATTATCATACCAAATTAGGAATTATATGGAATCTTTAAATTTTGAACCATATATGTTAGAAGAAATACAGGAATCATTGGATGTTGTAAATAACCTGAGAAGAAAATACGGTGATACAATTGAAGAAATTTTTAAATACTTAGATAAAATTAAAAATAGATTAAGTGATATAGAAAATAGAACAGAAAAAAATGAAAAATTAAACAAAGAATTAATAGAACAAGAAAAAAGACTTTCAAAAGTGGCGGATCAATTGACTGTCAAAAGACAAGAAATGGCTGTTTTATTGGAAAACTCTTTAAAAGAAGAATTAATAAGTTTAAATATGAAAAATACCAGATTTAAGGTAATGTTTAATAAAATAGTATATAATGATCAAGGTCAAGATGATGTGGAGTTTTTCGTATCATTCAATATTGGAGAGAATTTAAATCCACTTAATAAGGTGGCATCAGGTGGTGAAATGTCTCGATTTGTATTGGCTTTTAAGAAAATATTATCTGATGTCGATAAAATTGAGACAATGGTATTTGATGAAATTGATATTGGTATTAGTGGAAGGGCAGCACAGATTGTTGGTGAGAAATTATCAGCAATAGCGAGAGAAAAACAGATAATATGTATAACTCATCTGCCACAAATTGCATCATTTGCAGACCAGCACTATTATATAGAAAAAAATGTGGAGAATAAAAGAACATACACAAATGTTAGTGTAATTGAAGATAGAAAACAAGAAATTGCTAGACTTATTTCAGGAAAGATTATTAGTAAAAAAACACTAGAACATGCTGATGAAATGATAAAACTAGCAAATGAAATAAAAAAGTTTGGGGGTAAATAAATGCGAGTAGAAGCAAAAATGAGAAAAGATAGAAAGACAAAAAAACTCGCTAAAAGAATAGAAGCTGGTCAAATAGCAGTAATAAATCATATTGACCTTGATGAAGTGGCAGCTAGATCTTTAGTAGAAGCCAAAGTTAGGTTAGTTATAAATGCAGATGAAAGTATAAGTGGGAGATATCCAAATGCAGGACCAGAAATTTTAGTAGATAATGGCATATTAATTATTGATAATATTGGTAAGGAAGCTTTTGATCTTTTGGAAGAGAACGATACTATTTTAGTAGAAGATGGAAAAATCTTTAAAAATGGATTGCAAGTAGCTAGTGGTCTTTTAATGGATAAGGAAGTCGTTGTTCAAAAAATAAAAGATGCTTACGACAATATAGGTGAGGAATTAGATAGATTTATAGACAATACAATTGAATATGCAAAAAAAGAAAAAGGTTTGATATTAGGAGATGTGCCAATACCTAAAATGTCTACAGTCTATGATGAGAGACATGTATTAGTCGTTGTAAGAGGACATAATTATAAATCAGATTTACAGATGATGCTATCTTATATTGAAGAGGTAAAGCCAATATTGGTAGGAGTTGATGGTGGTGCAGATGCTCTAATGGAATTTGGATATACGCCTGATGTAGTGGTAGGAGATATGGATAGCGTGAGTGATGAAGCTCTAAAAGCTGCAAAAGAGATAGTAGTTCATGCTTATGTGGACGGAAGAGCACCAGGTCTTGGACGCGTAGAAAATCTTGGACTAAAATCAGTAGTAATGCCATCACCAGGTACTAGTGAGGATATTGCTATGCTTATTGCATATGAATATAATGCAAAATTAATAGTTGCTCTTGGAACACATTCAAATATGATTGACTTTCTTGAAAAGGGAAGAAAAGGTATGGCTTCAACTTTCTTGGTAAGATTAAAAATAGGTGCTAAATTAGTTGATGCAAAGGGAGTATCTACACTTTACAAGAGTAGATTAAAATTCAAATACATAATAGCTTTAATATTGACAGCACTTTTCCCAGTGTTGATAATTGCTAGCCTTTCTCCAAAGGCTCAAACATTTATGCAATTATTACAATTGAAATTAAAGTTACTACTAAATATATAAAGGAAGGTAAATAAAATGCATATTAATTTTAAATATTTTATAGTATCTATAAGTGCTATATTTTTAGCTTTGGGTATAGGTATTTTTGTTGGATCTAATCTAGGATCGAATGAAAATATACAAAAACAAAATGAATCCATCATAAAAGATATAGATAAACAGATAAGCTCACAAAAAGAGCAAAATGAGGCTATTGTTGCTGAAAATAAAGCATATAATACAAGTATTGATAATCTAAAGTCATATATTGATCAAAATGAATCAACATTAAATTCCGGACGCTTAAAGGATAAAAGAATAGCACTGATTTCTTTAAATGAAAAAGAAAGTGTAGATACTATACAGAAATCACTTGTAGAATCAGGTGCAGAAGTATCTATGAATATCACTTTAAAAGATGCTTTATTAGGAAAGGATACTTTAACAAAAGTTAACCAAAAATTAGGAACTAATTTAAAAAATAATAATGAACTTATTAACTTTATAGCTGATGCAATAAGAAATCCTAGTAAGATAGGTACGCTAAAAAAATTAGAAGAATTAGAATATGTAAAGATAGATAAATCTACAGGTGACTTTAATGCTATTAATAATATAGTATTATTTACTAATTCGAATGCAAAAGTTAAAAATAAATTTGATAATATTGAAAAACCAATTGTAAATAATTTAAGAGATGAAAAAAGAATGGTTGTTGTACAGACTAGTGCATCAAGCATTGAAAATATACAGAAATTTAATAAGTTAAAAGTAGCAACTGTAAATAATATAGATGAATCTAGTGGAAGAGTTGCTTTAGTTCAAATATTACTAAATGAAGATGAAAATGGAGCTTTTGGTAATATAAATAAGGATACAATACTAGTACCGAAAGTTAAATAGGAGGTAGTATGTTCACAAGTGTAATAATACCAGCCTACAATGAAGAGTCAAGAATAAAGTCTACTTTGGATGGTATAAAAGATATTGAAAAAATCGATGAAATTATAGTAGTTGATGATGGATCTAGTGATAATACAAAAAAAGTATTAGAAAGCTATAATTGCGAGAAATTAAAATTTCATATACAGAATCTAAATAAAGGCAAGGGGAGAGCTCTTGAGATAGGTCTAAAAATGTTGGATAGTAGAGCGGAAATAGTAGTATTCTTAGATGGCGATTTAGGTTCAACATCTGTAGAAGTCATAAAGATAATTGAACCAGTGATAAATGGTGAGTGCGATGTATGTATAGCTCAATTCAGACCAGCTAGTAAAAAAGGTGGAATGGGATTTGTAAAAAGGCTTGCTAGAGATTCTGTTTATAAACAAACGGGAGTTATATTAAATGCTACTATTTCAGGTCAAAGGGCATTTAAAAGACAAGTAATTGAAAAGTTTGAATCAATACCAGATGGATACGGTGTAGAAGTTGGAATGACAATTGATATATTAAAATGGGGTTATAGAATTAAAGAAGTAATAGTAGATATGACTCATAATGAAACAGGAAGAGATTTAAGTGGTTTTATACATAGAGGTAAGCAATACTTACATATTAGAAAAATCGCAAAGGCTAAAGAAAAAGAGTGGGGGAATAAATAATGAGCAATAATATTTTAGCATTAGCTTTATTTATTTTTGGAATTATAGTTTCCAGTCTATCTATTTACCTAGTAAAAAATATGTTAATTGATTCTGGTTTAATTAGGCCAAATTATAAAAGGATAAATATACCAGTGGGTATGGGTTTATGTTTTATACCTAATATAATAATAAATGGAGCTATATTAGCTTTTTTATCTCCAACAAAGCCACAAATTTTATTGGCATTTATTCTTATTTCAGCAATGATTACAATGTGTTTGACTGGATTATTGGATGATTGTCTAGGTAATAGAGATATAAGTGGACTAAAAGGACATTTTATATCTTTATTTAAAGGAAAACTTACTACTGGTGGGTTTAAAGCACTTACAGGTGGGTTTGTAGGAATTTTAGTGTCTGTAGCATTAACAAAGTCAATACCTGAAATTTTATTAGGCGCTGTCTTAGTCGCATTATCTACGAATTTAATGAATTTATTAGATTTGAGGCCAGGAAGAGCAATAAAAGTTTTTTTATTTATATCTTTGTTATTATTGATTTTTAATAGTGGATTTAATAGAGCGCTTTCAATGATTTTAATACCAGCTGTTGTTGCTTATTTTTATTTTGATTTAAGAGCGCTTGCTATGATGGGGGATACTGGTTCAAATGTACTGGGAGTTTTTTTAGGTGTATTGATATTAATTTCATATGATTTTAAAATACAATTAATGTATTTAATAATATTAGTTGCATTGCATATACTAACAGAAAAATATTCTCTAACTAAAATAATAGAAAGTAATAAGTTTTTAAATTTTATAGATAAATTAGGAAGGAATTAGTTATGCTAAGTAAAAAACCAGGTAAGGTTATTAGGATAAAAAGTGAAAATGATCAAATTCAAGATCTCATAGTTGAAGTAGAAGGAAAAGAATACCGTGCTTATAACTATATTGGCTTAACCGGCCTAGCTAAGATAGGGGATAACTTAATTTTAAATACTACTGCTGTAGAACTAAGTCTTGGAACAGGTGGATCACATTTTGTGATTCTGAATGAAGATAACAAAACCTCAAAATATCACGATGGTGGTCACATTATGAAAATGAGGTATACTCCAATTCAGATAAAAGTTGATGCTGTAGAGGAACAAGGTAGTCCTTATCATGATATCATAAATAAATTTGAAACACTTGATGGTATGCCGGTAGCAATTGGAGCACTACACAGCATACTTCAACCTTTTTCAGCCACTTATAAAAAAATTAATCCCGATAAAAAATTAGTATACATAATGACTGATAGTGCGGCACTTCCAATTTCATTTAGTAAAAATGTTGAAAATCTCAAAAAAATAGGACTTATAGATAATACAATAACTTATGGTAGTGCCTTTGGAGGAGATTATGAATGCATAAATATATATACGGCATTGATAACTGCAAAGGAAATATGTAAGGCAGACTGTGTACTTGTTGCCATGGGACCTGGTATAGCTGGAACGGGTACAAAATATGGATTTAGCGGTATAGACCAAGCTACAATAATTGATGCAGTAGATATTTTAGGTGGACAATCTTTTTTTATACCAAGAATTAGTTTTGCTGATGCTAGACAAAGACATCAGGGGATTTCACATCACAGTCTTACAATATTAGGGCAAATAGCCAATAGAAAAACTAAGATTGTATTTAATTCCTTGTATGAAAAGGAAAAATTAGATATAATAAAGAATCAGATAAAAATTAATTTTATAGATAAAAAACATGAAATTTATTTTGAAGAATATGTAGATACAAAAAATGATTTAGACAAGTATAGTCTAAAAGTAAGTACTATGGGAAGAAAATTTGAAGAAGATCAAGAATTTTTTGAGGCTGCTTCAGTAGTTGCATATTTTATAAGTAAATAATGGAGGTCTTATGAAGGAAAAAATAAATGAGACTTTATCCTATATTCAAGAAATCTATTCTGGAAGAGTAGAAATTGGGATGATTTTAGGATCAGGCTTGGGTTTTATAGGAGATAAAATTGAAAATCCTATAATCATAAATTATTCAGATATACCTCATTTTAAAATATCAAGCGTACAATCTCATCGAAATAGGCTTATTATAGGTGATTTATTTGGTAAAAAAGTTCTAGCTATGCAAGGTAGAATACACTATTATGAAGGTTTTACTCAAGAAGAGATTACTTATCCAATAAAGATATTTAAGAAATTGGGAATAGAAAAAATATTATTGACCAATGCTGCTGGTGGGTGTAACCATTCATTTTCAGCAGGAGATATAATGATAATAAATGATCACATAAATTTTAGTGGAAAAAATCCACTGATAGGACCCAATGATGATGATTTAGGACCTAGATTTCCAGATATGTCAAATATTTATAAAAAGAAATATAGAGAACTAGTTAAAAAATGTGCTGTTGAAAATAATATAGAAGTTAAAGAAGGCGTATATATGTATTTTTCTGGACCAAGTTATGAAACTCCAGCAGAAATACGAATGGCTAGTTTAATGGGGGCAGATGCAGTAGGAATGTCTACTGTTCCTGAAGCTATAGTAGCAAATTACTGCGATATGGATGTAATAGCTATATCATGTATTAGTAATTTAGCTGCAGGTATATCTGATATGGTATTGAATCATAAAGAAGTAATAGAAACTACTAATAGAGTAAAAAATAATTTATCAAAATTAGTTGAAGAAATAGTACTCAAAATATAAGAATTTTAATATAGGATGGTGATGCGAATGATGAGACAATATAAAAATCCAAGACCGAAAAGAAAAAAAAGAGTAAGGCTAAGAATTGGTAGAGTGTTAATTGTTTTAGTTGTAATAATTGCTTTAATTGCAGGTGCAGGCAAGCTTTATAATAATATGGCAGTAAGAGCTGTTAATCCTAATTCAAAACAAGATATAATAGTAGAAATACCAGATGGATCTTCAGCCAAATCAATAGCAAAAATATTAAAGGATAAAAATTTAATTAGAAATAAGAGAGTTTTTGTAAATCAAGTAGAGAACACTGGCAAGGCAGAAAAAATATTAGCAGGTAAATATAAATTATCTCAGAACATGGATAATAAAACTATAGCGGATAAGCTTGTAAATGGGAAAATTTATCAAGATGGGAAAAAGGTGACTATACCAGAAGGAAGTTTATCAAGCGAGATAGTAGATATATTAGTAAAAAACAATTTAGGAGATAGAGATAAATTCACAAAATTATTTAAAAGTCCTGATGAATTTTCATCTAAATTTAAATTCCTGAAAAATTCTAAGATAACAACATTAGAAGGATTTTTGTATCCTGAAACATATTATATAAAAAAGGGTGCTAGTGAAAAAGAAATCTTTACAAATATGATTAGTGAGTTTGAAAAGAATTACAATAAATATGCAAGAGATGATGCACAAAAAAATAAGTATGATTTTTATGACACAGTTATAATGGCATCAATTGTTGAAAAGGAAGCTGTAAATGATTCAGATAGAGATATAATAGCTGGAATTTTCTATAATAGGTTAGATAAGAATATGAGATTGCAATCAGATGCAGTACTTCAATACGGCTTACCTGAAAGAAAAGGAAGAGTATTATTCAAGGATTTAAAAGTTAAATCACCATATAATCTTTACCTTAACAATGGTTTGCCACCAACTCCGGTAGCAAGTCCAGGAATAAAGTCTTTAAAGGCAGCAGCTAATCCAAAGAAAACAGATTACCTATATTTTGTAACAAATAAAGATGGTACTAATTCATATAGCAAGACTTTTAAAGAACACAAGCAAAGTGCTGATAAATACAGACAAGAAATGTATGGTGATCAGGACAAAGCAAAGTCAAAAGAAAATTAATTTTGTGGCGGGGGACTTAGATCCCCTGCTTTTTAGAGAGGAAGATATGAGCAATATAGTAAATGATTCCGTAGAAGAATATATAAGAAATACAATGAAAAAAAGACATGGTTTGATAGCTGAAATGGAGGAATATGCCAAAGAAAATTCAGTACCGATAATACATAAAGAAGTATCTCAATTACTTTATGTACTACTCAAAATGCATAAACCAAAAAGAATATTAGAAATAGGCTGTGCAATTGGATATTCATCAATCTTTTTTGAAGATACACTTGATGGACAAGTAGATATAATAACAACAGAAAGAAATCCTCTTATGCTTGAAAAAGCAGAAGAAAATATTAAAAAAGCTGGTTATGAAGATAAGATAAAGATATTGGTAGGAAACGCTGAAGAAACACTTGCGGATATAGAAGGAAAATTTGACATGATTTTTATTGATGCAGCAAAGGGTCAATATAAATTATTTTTCGATATGGTAATAGATAAATTAGAAAAGGGTGGTCTTATAATTTCTGATAATATACTGTATAAAGGTATGATTGCAAGTGATGCTTTAGTAGTTAGAAGAAAAAAGACTATAGTTAAAAGGATGAGAACTTATTTAGATTATATTTCTAATGATGATAGGTTTGACACATCAATTATACCAATAGGTGATGGACTAGCTATTACAATAAAAAAATAGTATTAAAAAATTTTATGGGTATATAGTTATGGTATAAATGAAAGATAGAAGGGAGTATTAAATGGAAAAAGTAGAATTACTAGCACCTGCTGGAGATTTGGAAAGGCTAAAAATAGCTTTTGAATATGGTGCAGATGCGGTATATTTAGGTGGAGAAAATTTTGGTATGAGAACAGCTGCCAAAAATTTTACTATAGAGGATATAAAAGAGGGTGCAGAGTTTGCTCATGAAAGAGGAAAGAGAATATTTGTTACTGTAAATATTATACCTCATAGTGATGATTTTGAAGGTTTTGAAGATTACATTAAAGAATTAGATGAGGCTGGTGTTGATGCACTTATTGCATCTGATCCAGGAGTAATACAGATAATTAGAGATACATTGCCAAACATGGAGCTTCATATAAGTACACAGGCTAATACAACTAATTATCAAACAGCTAATTTCTGGTATAGGCTTGGAGCAAAAAGAGTAGTAGTTGCTAGAGAACTATCATTTGATGAGGTTAAAGAAATTAGAGAGCATGCACCAGAAGGTACAGATATTGAAGCATTTGTGCATGGTGCAATGTGTATATCTTATTCAGGTAGATGTTTAATTAGTAACTACATGACAGGTAGAGATGCAAATAGAGGGTCTTGTGCCCAGTCTTGTAGATGGAAATATAATCTTGTAGAAGAGAAAAGACCTGGAGAGTATTTTCCAGTTTATGAAGATGAAAGAGGCACATTCTTCTTTAATTCAAAAGATTTATGTATGATAGAATACATACCTCAGATAATTGATGCAGGTATTACTAGTTTGAAGATAGAAGGTAGAATGAAAACTGCTTATTATGTAGCTACAGTAGTAAGAGCATATAGAATGGCATTGGATGAGTATTATAAGAATCCACAGAGTTGGAAGTTTAATCCAATGTGGTTGGAAGAATTAAAAAAGGGAAGTCACAGACACTTCACTACAGGATTTTTCAATGAAAAACCAGATGAAGATGACCAAAATTATGCTTCTGCTTCTTATGTTAGAAACTATGATTTTGTCGGACTTGTAGTTGGAGATAAAGATGAGAATGGATTCTTTAGTGTAGAGCAGAGAAATAAGATGGTAGTAGGAGATAATATAGAAATAATCGGACCATTCACTGATACTATGAGTGCTACTATTAAAGAAATGCTGGATGAAGAAGGAAATCCTATTGAGGCAGCTCCTCATCCAAGACAAATCGTAAAGATTAAATTACCAGATAATGTGGGAGTAAACTTTATGCTTAGAAAAGAAATTGAAAGTAAGAATATAGAAGAATAATAAATATTTAAATGTTAAACGAAAAAGCTTTAAAACGCATATGAAAAGGTGTTTTAAAGCTTTTTGTGTTTAAATAATAAAACAATAATAGAAAAAATAAATAAATATAAATATATTAAATAGAAAAATACAATATATATTTAGAATAAAATTTATATCCTAAGAAATAAATAACTTTTAACATGTTATAATGAAATAGTAATTAAAATTAAAAAATAGGGGGCAAAAAAAATGAAATTATCTAATAAGTTTTTAGCTAGTATTTTATGTTTATCATTAGCTGGTGGATTAACTGCATGCGGTGCTAGTGATAAAAAAGACTCATCAAATAAGGATGAAAAGAAAACTGAACAAAAAGTTGATAACAAAGCAGTTGATGAAGTTGGTGGTGTTTCTCTAAAGAATCCAATTAAGGTTGATAAGCAAGCCAAGACTGTTACAGTATTATCTTCAGTTAATGGAAAATATTTTACTGAAAATACAAGACATGCATCAGTACAAAAAGATGGTAGTAATGGTACAAAATCAGTATTTACTGCATATGCTACTCCAGAAGATTTCTATAATGGATTAATAGCAATAGGTGGCAAACCAGGAAATAATATGACTCCTGATAATGCAATGAAAACACACGTAGAAGGAAGTAAAATTAAGGCTACTGTTAAATGGAATGGTTCACAAAAAGATTATGATATAAACGAAGTAATAAAAGATAGTAACGGAAAGAAAATCGATTTTAGATTTGGTGGTAATCTAGAAAGAGCCAAGACAAAGAAAACTGGATGTCTAGCATGCTTAGATTCTTGTCCAGTAGGTATAATCTCTAATACTACATACACTATGGGTGCTGTAGAAAAGAGAGGAGAAGTAAAATTTAATGGAAATCAAGATATTTTGCCAGAAGATGGAACATATGTTGCTATAACATATAGTATTGCTGAATAAGGGGGATTAATTGAAGAGATTAAGAGCATTTTTTTATCATTTAACTACGGGTATAGCATTAGGATTTTTAATCTGTTTACTCTTGTTCTTTAATGTAAACTATGAAATGATGGTAGGGCATCCTTTAGTAATGTATATATTTACAGGTTTTGGATTGATTTTAGGAGTGGCTTATTCTACTATACCAAACCGATATATATTTTTTATATTAGAGGGAATGACAATAGCCTTAGGTTTAATTACAGGTAAATTAACAAGCTTATTCTATGTAATTAAAGAAACTATAGATTATCAGGGTCCTATTTCTAATATTTTGATACCTACGATAGCTATAATAGTATTCGTTAATATAGTAAATCTTTATATTGCTTTAACTCAGAAAAAATATCAAACTTATTATACAAAAGCTGAAAAGAAAGAAAGAAAAGAAAAAGAAGTAAAAATAAAGGATCTTAGGGAAGAAAAAACTCCAGAAGAAATAGCAAAAATAAAAAAACAAAGAAAAATTCAGAGAATAATAGCACTTGTATTTATAGCTATGTTGTTAGGAGCATATTATTTAATACCGTCAATAAATAAAAATATAAATGAGGCATTTTCAACTATATCAAAACTTGATACAAAAATAGTGATAGCCTATTTAAGGTCATATGGACCAATGGCTGCAGTGGTATCATTTATACTTATGGTATTACAATCAATTGCAGCACCTATACCAGCATTTTTGATAACATTATCAAATGCAGCAATATTTGGTTGGGTAAAAGGAGCAATACTATCCTGGTCATCGGCAATGGCAGGAGCAGCTTTATGTTTCTTTATAGCCAGAGCACTGGGTAGGGATGTAGTAGAGAAATTGACTAGCAAAGGAGCTATGGAAAGCGTTGATGTATTTTTTGAAAAATATGGAAAATATACAATATTAATATGTAGATTACTTCCATTTGTTTCATTTGATTTCGTGAGCTATGGAGCAGGTCTTACTAGTATGAGTTTTTGGTCATTTTTTGTGGCTACAGGTATAGGTCAATTACCAGCTACAATAGTTTATTCCTATGTAGGTGGAACACTTACAGGTGGTGCTCAAAAATTGTTTGTAGGGTTGTTAACTTTATTTGCACTTTCTATAATGATAGGTATAGCAAAGAAAATATATAATGACAAGCAAGAGAAAAAACAAAAAGCTAACGTATAAAATATAAAAAATACCTCTAGATTAGTAAACTAACTAATTTTAGAGGTATTTTTTTATTTGTTGACTATAATATTTCGGAGGAATGATTTATGGAAACCAAAAAAGCGTATTTAACTATGGATTTAACCTTATCTATAATTTTATTTTCTATAATATTGCTTGTTTTTTCTTTATTTATATCTAATATAAATTTATGGAAATCAAGGCTACATACTAGCATGGATATGAATTATATTCTACAAAATCATATAGAGGAAGACATAAATTTAATTGAACACAGTAAACATATAGATATTGAGTCATTTAATATCACTATTACTGATGCAAATTATAAAAATATAAAATCAGAAGATAAATATTTCATAAGGAGAAGATTAAAAATACTTGATGAAAAATTCGGATTAGTAGAAATTGAAGAAATAATAAAAAGTAGCGAAAAAAACAAATATATAATGAATAAAACTATTAAATCATATGCAATAGTTGGAAATTCATTGAATTAAAGTTTAATATTCTAAGTGTACAGAATATGAGGTATTATTTTATATGATAAAAAAATATATTTATAAGTTTTATGGAAATAGAAAAGATAATTATATAGATGAAAAAAATAAAATACACAATATTAATAATCTATTTTACACAAGTGAAAAAGCAAATTTATCAATTAATTGTTTAATTATAATGCTTTTCATTATTAGCATTATAATGGTTAGCACATCTATATATGCCCAAAATTTTTCTTTTTATAAGGAAGAAGAAAAGCTTATATATGTTGATTATAAATCTAAACTAATAATAAAAGTAGCTCAAATAAATGCATTTTATGCACTAGAGCAAATATTAAAAGAAAATAAGGATTCAATATATTTTATAAAAGAATGTTCAGATAAAAATGGTGAATTTATAAATTCAATAATAAATAAAAAATTTTATAACCATGATAATATTATTTACGGTATTAGTAGAACTGAAGACGGACTATATAGAATTATTAAAGAAAAAAATTATATAGATATTTATATGGATTCTTTTTTAAAAGAGGGAAAATATATAAGAAATAAATCATTTGTGATAAGAGTAATAAACCCATATGAAATTAGTCAAGAAGGTACAACTAGTAAACAGAGTATATACGATCAATATAAAATAGAATTTACAAATAATATGGATAGTAATAAGATAAAAACTTTGATAAAGATATTGGAGGTATAGATGAAAAGTGCCTTTACTGCTATAGAACTTGTAATTAGCATTAGTATTCTTGGAATATTTCTATTAATATCTTATCCCAAAATACATATAGAAAAATATATGATTCAGAGTGAAATTAAAATGTTTGAATCTATTATACGAGAAAATCAAATAATTAGTCAAAATATGGGTGGTACGAGGTATGTAAGAATATATTCTAACTCATATAAAATAGTGGAATCAGGTATTGTAATTAAGAGATATGAGCTTAGACAGGGGTTGAAATTTGCCAGTATAAAAAATAATATAGATTTTAGGGATTACAATAGAAAAGGTACTCCTAAAAATGGACAAAGCATATATATTTATGACGAAAAAAATAAATTAGCAAGTAAAATAACAATCATGCTGGGAAGCGGTAGAGTCAGGTCATATGATGTTGATTATAAAAAAAATAAAAATGAAATACTATACTTAAATTCTTGCTTAAAAATTAATTAGGAGATGATATCATAAAGAAAAATGCATATATTTTAGGTCAAACAATAATATATTTAAGTATAGCAATATTTGTAATATCATTTATATATCTATTATTAGTTTTATCAATGCAAACTGCTAAAGAAAACTATAATACTATTGAATTACAAGAAATTGCTATATCATGCGAAAATAAGATTAGATATGAATTACAAAAAGCTGATACTATAAAAGAATGTATTTGTTATGGCCAAAAAGATAAAGAAGATTATAGGCCTTGCAAGTCTATAGTTTATACTGGTCATATTGTAAATAAAAGAGAGAGTATAGTTTATAGTGAAATTAAAAGTGAATCAAATAATATATACATAGAAAACAATGGTAAATATCAACTTGCTAATTTTATAGATAAAATGTTAGTTATAGTGAGTAAAGAAGATGATATTGAATATAAATATTTAGATATAAAACTAGTAATGATATTAGAAAATACAAAATATATACATAAATTTAGAGTATATAAATAGAATATATAAGCCATTAGTTTCATTTATTGCTTATAGTGATAGAATCTTGTAAAGTTCAATTATTTATGTTATAATAATAATTGCAATATAAAACGTGGATTGTGAGGCGAATTTGGCTCACAATTTTTTATGTAAAAAGTTATGAATAACTCTTTACAATTACAATTGAATATGGAGGTGTGAAATGAAAAAAAATACCGCACAAAGAGTTGAAGAACTAATCAAGCCAAGTGTTGATGAGCTAGCTTACGAATTAGTTGATGTCGAATATGTAAAAGAAGCTGGAGTATACTATCTTAGGGTAATAATAGATAGTCCAGATGGTATTGGACTAGATGAATGTGAAAATCTAAGTAGAGTAATAAACCCAATACTAGACGAAAATGACTTTATTGTAGAAAATTATTTTCTAGAAGTGTGCTCGCCAGGAATTGATAGAGTACTAAAAAGAGAAAAGGAATTTTCTAAGTATTCAGGAAAAGAAGTTGAAGTTAAGCTATATAAAAATGATGAAGAATTAAAAACTAAGCATTTTGAAGCTACATTAGTGGGATTAGATGAAAAAGGAAATGTAGAGCTTGAATATAATGATAAGAAAATAATATTTGATAGAAAAGACATAGCTCAAATTAGATTAGCTGTTAAGTTTTAATTTTGGAGGAATAATATGAATAATGAATTTATGCAAGCATTAGATGAGCTTGTAAGAGACAGAGGAATCGATAGAGAAGTACTGCTTGAAACAATAGAACAGGCACTGACTTCAGCTTATAAGAAGAACTTTGGGTCGGCACAAAATGTAAGAGTTGATTTAAACAGACAAACTGGTGATATCAAAGTTTATTCACAAAGAGTAGTTGTAGATGAATCTGATTTATATGATACATTTCTTGAAATTGAACTATCAGATGCAAGAGAGATCAGTCCTAACTATGAATTAGGTGATATAATTGAGCATGAAGTCACTCCAAAGGATTTTGGAAGAATAGCTGCTCAGACAGCAAAACAAATAGTAGTTCAAAAAATAAGAGAAGCTGAAAGAGAAAGAACTTATAATGAGTTTGTTGAAAAACAAGATGAATTAATAACAGGAGAAATCTCAAGAACTTCTATAAGAGATGGTAAACAGATAGTATTTGTTCAAATAGGTAAGGGTGAAGGTATACTTTTACAGAGTGAGCAGATAAAGGGAGAAGAATATACAATAGGACATACTATGAAGTTCTATGTAGTAGATGTAAATAAAACTAGTAAAAATCCGCAGATATTGGTTTCTAGAAGTCATACTGGTTTAGTAAAGAGATTATTCGAGATGGAAGTACCTGAAATACAGCAAGGTATAGTTCAGATAAAATCAATTTCAAGAGAAGCTGGGTCAAGAACAAAGATGGCTGTAAAATCTATAGATGATAAGATAGATCCAATCGGTGCATGTGTAGGTACTCAGGGAATTAGAGTTAGAAACATAGTAGATGAACTTGGTGATGAAAAAATTGATATAGTTAAGTATAGTGATGATATAAGTGAATTTGTAGAAGCTTCACTTAGCCCATCAAAAGTTTCTAAGGTATTTATAAATGAAGCTGAAAAATCTGCAGTAGTAATTGTACCAGATTATCAATTATCTCTAGCTATAGGTAAGGAAGGTCAAAATGCTAGACTTGCAGCTAGACTTACAAATTGGAAGATTGACATAAAACCAGAATCTTCATTTACAGAAGAAGATGAAAGAGAATTATTAGAAACTATAGAAAACACTAATAAGAAAATAAAAGAAACAATCTCTACAAAAGAAGTTAAAGAAGATATCGATTCAGAAACTTCAAGTCAAGAATTAGAAAATAAAACTGAAGAAAATCTTGTAGCTGAGGAAACTGAAGAAGTTTAGAAAGCATAGAGGTGTCGTTATGAATAAAGTAAAAAAAGTACCTCAAAGAAAATGTATAGCATGTCAACAAAGAGGAGATAAAAAATCTTTGGTCAGAATAGTCAAGACTAAGGAGAATGAAATATTTTTAGATCCAAGCGGTAGAGCTAATGGAAGAGGTGCATATGTATGCGCTACCGAAGAATGCTTGAATAAAGCCATAAAAAGTAAAGCACTTAATAGAGCATTTAAAATGAATGTTGAAGATGAAATATACAATCATTTAATTGATGAATTGAGAAAAATAAATAAAGAAGAAATTAAGTAGAGGATGAATATATGCAAAATATTGAAGATATAAATATAAAGAAAATATATTCATGGTTTGGGCTTGCGAGAAGAGCTGGTTTTTTAGTATCAGGTGATGATACAACAATAAAAGAAGTTAAGAAAAAGAATTTATACTTGGTTATTTTAGCAGAAGATGCATCAGATAACACGAAAAAATTATTCGAAGATAAATGCAGTTTTAGAAATATTGATTGCTACCATTTTGGCAATAAGGTTGAAATAGGTGGTGCAATAGGTAAAAGTCCGAGAGCTGTATTGGGTATAAAGGATAAAAATATGGCCTTGCAAATTAAAAAATTATTAGGGGCATTGTCGGACTAATTTAAGGAGGTGTATTTATGTCAAATAACAACATAAAACATATAGCCGAAGACTATAATATGAGTGAAGAAGAACTTATAAAAAAAATTAATGACTTTGGTATTGAAATAGCAGATGGGAATACTCTAGCTGAAGAAGATGTAGCATTATTAGACGAAATGATTAAGGAAGAAATAAGAGAAAAGAAGGGGAAGGTTGTAGAAGTAGAAGGAAGTATTACTGTACAGCATATAGCCGAAGAAATGGGCAAATCTTCTTCAGAAGTAATCATGAAGTTAATGAAAATGGGTACGATGGCAACAATTAACCAGGAGATTAGTTTTGATATTGCTTCATTGGTATGTAATGAATTTGGTTACGAATTAGTCAAGAAAGATAATTCAGAAAATGAAGAACTTGAAATAGAAGAATTGATGGAAATAGAAGAAGATGATGAAAAAGATTTGGTACATAGACCACCAGTTGTAACTGTAATGGGACATGTCGATCATGGTAAAACATCATTATTAGATGCTATAAGGGATACAGATGTAATCGCTGGTGAAGCAGGTGGTATTACTCAGCATATAGGTGCATCAGAAGTTAAGATCAATGGAGAAAAGATAGTATTTTTAGATACTCCAGGACATGAAGCTTTTACTTCAATGAGAGCCAGAGGTGCTCAAGTTACAGACATAGCTATATTAGTTGTAGCTGCCGATGATGGTATAATGCCTCAGACTGTGGAAGCTATAAATCATGCTAAAGCAGCAGGTGTTCCTCTTATTGTAGCTATAAATAAGATAGATAAACCAGGAGCTAATCCAGATAAGGTTAAACAGGAACTTTCTGAACATGGACTATTGGTAGAAGATTGGGGTGGAGATGTAATTTCTGTTGAACTTTCTGCAAAGAAGAGACTAAACATTGAAACTCTACTTGAAATGGTATTATTAGTAGCAGAGGTAGAAGAATTAAAAGCTAATCCTAATAAGAGAGCCATTGGTACAGTAATAGAAGCTAAATTGGATAAAGGAAGAGGTTCAGTAGCATCTGTACTTGTTCAAGCAGGAACTCTTAGAGTAGGTGACCCAATAGTAGCGGGTACTGCAAGTGGTAAGGTTAGAGCGATGATTAATTATAAAGGAAAAAGAGTTAAAGAAGCAGGACCATCTACAGCAGTCGAAATTTTAGGTCTTTCTGATGTACCTATGGGTGGAGATCAATTTGTTGTTGTACCGAACGACAAAACAGCAAGATTAATAGCTGAAAAAAGACAGTCAATGCAAAGAGAAGAAATGCTTAAAGCATCATCTAAAATATCTCTTGACGCATTATTTGAACAGATGAGTGAAGGAACTGTAAAAGATCTTAATATTATAATTAAAGCAGATGTACAGGGGTCTGTACAAGCTGTTAAACAGAGTTTAGAAAAATTATCTAATGATGAAGTTCAAATAAATGTTATACACGGTGGTGTCGGAGCTATAACTGAATCTGATGTATTATTAGCATCAGCGTCAAATGCTATAATAATAGGATTTAATGTAAGACCAGTATCTGGTTCTGAACAAGTAGCTGAGAAAGAAGCTGTTGATATTAGAACATATACAATAATATATAAGGCAATAGAAGATATGAAGGCAGCAATGTCAGGCATGTTAGATCCTGAATATGTTGATGAGGATACAGGTAAGGTAGAAATAAGAGAAATATATAAGATTTCTGGAGTTGGTACTGTAGCAGGTGCATACGTATTAACAGGTAAGATATTGAGAAATTCAAAGGTTAGAATTGTAAGAGATGGAATAATAATCTTTGAAGGTAACCTTTCAACATTAAGAAGATTTAAAGATGATGTTAAGGAAGTTGCTCAAGGATACGAATGTGGTCTAAGCTTTGAAAATTACAATGACATAAAAGTGGGAGATATTGTAGAAGCATATATTACAAAAGAAGTTGAAAGAACTATAGACTAACTACTCAGAGAAATGAGGTAAGTATGGCATCAAATAGAATAAAAAGAATAAGTGAAGAAGTAAAAAAAACTATAAGCATGATGTTGATTAGTGGTATAAAGGATCCAAGAATCAATTCCATGATAAGTGTAACTGATGTAGAAGTTACTAATGATCTTAGATATGCATTTGTATATATAAGTATACTTGGTGGTAATAAAGATGAATCTTTAGAAGGTTTAAATAGTGCAAAGGGGTATATAAGAAGAGAAGTAGGTAAGGCTACAAAGCTTAGATATGTGCCGGAAATAGTATTTAAAATTGATGATTCTTTGGACAGAGGTATGTATATGGATGAACTTATCAAAAGTGTAAACAAAGAAAAATAATTATATTGGCAATGTAAACATTCTTTAATGTTTACATTGCCTTTTATATTCACAAATATTTTTATTTAATGTATAATTAATATGGTAAATAAATGTGAAAAGGATGTGAATTTATGAAATTTTTTATTGAGGTTATAGACGAAATTTTAGATTACTTGGTTAAGGAAGATAATTTTATGGTTAGTTCACACGTAAATCCTGATGGTGACAATATTGGATCATCTTTGGCTATGTATAGGTTTTTACAAAAAATTGATAAAAATGTGGAATACGTTTTAGATGATGAATATCCAAGTTCTTTGGAGTTTTTGAGAGATGATTCTAAGTTGGTATCAAATAAATCAGAGATTAAAAATTATACACTGATTGCATTGGATTCAGGAGATTACAATAGAATATGTGTAGATGAAAACATATTAAAAAATGCGAATAAGATAATTTGTATAGATCATCATCATACTAATTCAGAATATGCAGATCTAGCATATGTAGATGTGAATGAATCATCTACCTGTCAAATGGTCTTTAATATACTTACAAGGTTTGATGAAAGATTTGGTGAAGATATTATATGTGAAAAAATAGCCACACCGCTTTATACTGGACTAGTGACAGATACTGGTAATTTTCAGTATTCAAATGCAGATGCATCATCTCTTATAATGGCATCTAATTTATTGGATAGAGGTGCAAAAAAAGAAGAAATAATTGAAAATGTATTCCAAAAAAATTCAATATCATACTATAGGATTTTAGGACATGTTTTAAATAATATGGAATTAGTAGATAACAAGATTGCTGTGGGAACAGTATATAATAAAGATTTAGAAGATTATGATATTAAATATGATGACATAGATTCCATTACACCCTACACTAGAGATATTGATGGAGTTGAATTAGGAATATTTGTAAAAGAAAAAGAACCAGGAGTAGTTAAATTAAGTTTTAGGTCAAAATCCTATGTAGATTGTACTCAACTTTCAAGAGTCTTCGGTGGAGGTGGACATATAAGAGCTGCTGGTGCTACTGTACTAGATAAAACAGTAGAACAAGTAAAAGAATTGGTTATAAAAGAAGCGAGAAAATTTATATAAATAAAATCTTGCCAAGAATGTAATAGATAAATAGGAGAAAATATGGATAGAGTTTTTAGTATAATTAAGCCGAGTGGGATGACATCACATGACGTGGTATACAAGGTTAGGCGAATACTTTCTATAAAAAAAGTAGGGCATACAGGAACACTCGATCCAGATGCTACAGGAGTTTTGCCTATATGTGTAGGTAGAGCTACAAAATTAAGTGATTTGATACTTAATAAGGATAAGACATATTTATGTGAAATGACAATAGGTAAAGAAACGGATACTTATGATTCTTCTGGTAAAACTATATTTGAAAAAGATTATAGTCATATTAGCGAAGAAGATATTATTGAAGCTTTAAAAAATCAAGTTGGTGAAATTGACCAATTACCTCCAAAATATTCAGCACTAAAGGTAAATGGTAAAAAAATGTGCGATTTGGTAAGAAGTGGAAAAGAAGATCAAATAGAATTGAAATCTAGAAGAATTACTATAAATGATATTGAAATCAAAGAAATAAATATACCAAGGGTGGTATTTGAAGTGTTTTGTAGTAAAGGGACTTATGTAAGAAGTATTTGTCATGATGTTGGAGAAATTTTAGGTGTAGGAGCTCATATGTCAGCGCTTACAAGGACTAAGACAGGCATATTTACATTAGAAAATTCAATTACACTAGACGAACTAGAATTTTATAAGAATCAAAATGAGCTTATTAAACATAGTTATAGTGTTGAAGAGGTTTTAAAAGAATTACCATATATTTTATTAAAGGATAATGCAGTAAAATATTATTCAAATGGAGGAACTATAGAATCTCATAGGTTCCAAGATAAAAATTATGATGATAAATCTAAACGTGTTAGGGTATATTCTAAAGAGGAGTTTATAGGCACGGGTCTATTGACTAATCAAGGTGAAATTGTCAGTGTAAAAAGTGAAAAATTATTTAATATATAAAAGGTGACGAGATTATGATAGTTTATAACAGAATTGAAGATATAGACATAGATAGGGGAAGTTGTGTTACCATTGGAAATTTTGATGGTGTACATAAAGGTCATCAAAGACTTATAAACAAAACAGTAGAATATGCTAAAAAAAATAATTTGTTGAGTGTGGTTTTTACATTCACTAATCATCCAGTAAATTATTTTATGCCAGGTTACGTAAAAAATATTATGTCTGAACGAGATAAACAAAGAGTGATAGAATCTTTGGGAGTTGACATATATATTGGTATAAAATTTGATGAAAATATGACTAGTGTTTCTGCTCAGGAATATATAGAAAATATACTTTTAGGAAAGTTAAAAGCTAAAAATATTATTGTAGGTCATGATTTTTCTTTTGCAAGAAAAAAGGAAGGTACTACACAAACACTTGTAAAAGCAGGTGAAAAATTTAACTTTGGTGTAGAAATAGTTACTCCAGTTCTTGTAGATGGAAAAAGGGTAAGTTCAACAGATATAAGACAGTTAATATCTGAAGGTAAAATGAAAGAAGCTGAAAAACTATTGGGTAGGAATTATTCTATAGGTGGAAACGTTATAAGAGCTAGGCAAATTGGTAGAACATTAGGATTTCCAACTGCAAATATAGACTATGATAAAAAACTTATAATACCAAAAATTGGTGTATATGCCACTCTAGCCAAGGTAAGTGGAAATATATACTGTGGAGCAACTAGTGTGGGTACAAATCCAACAGTAAATGGATCCTCTATAACTATTGAAACATATATATTAAATTTTGATGGAGATATATATGATGAATATTTGACAGTTGAATTTTTAGAGTTAATGAGAGATGAGATAAAATTTGATACAAAAGAAGAATTAATAGAACAACTTTTTTTAGATAAGGAATATGTCAGAAAGAACTATATAAATACACTTAAGAAAAGTCTGCATAAATAAAAATAATAACTTAATAAACTTGTAATATTATCTTCTATGTGTTACAATATACAAGGTTAAACCTTAGCTCAGCTTTTGAGACTCCATTCAATGCTTAGCCAAAGGCGATTTTTAAAATTTTAGGAGGAAGAAATATGATAAACAAGGAACAAATAATCAAAGAATACGGTAGAAAAGAAGGAGATACAGGTTCTCCAGAAGTACAGATTGCTTTATTAACAGCAAGAATTAATTACTTAAATGAGCATCTAAAAGAACACAAGAAGGATCACCATTCTAGAAGAGGTCTTTTAAAGATGGTTGGTAGAAGAAGAAATCTTTTAGCTTATTTAAAGAAGAATGATCTTGAAGGATACAGAGCATTGATAGCAAAATTAGGATTAAGAAAATAATTTTATTTGGCAGGTATGATTCAAGTCATACCTGCTATTTTTTATATAATAAATAAAACTATTTTTAATTACTAATATATGGTAAAATAGCTATATTAGATAAATAATGATAGAGGAGGCTTACCTTGAATATAAAATTGATATGCGATAGTATGTGTGACATACCAGAGGAAATAGAAAAAAAAGAATATCTAGAAATAATTCCTCTTACGTTAATAGTAGATGGTAAAGAATTTGTAGATAATGAAGATATGACTAAGGATGAATTCTATAAATTTATGCTTGAAGCTAAAGATATACCAAAGACATCACAGGCTACTTATGTACAGTTTAAGGAAGCTTTTGACAGCGCTTTGGCAGATGGCAAGGATGTAATTTGTATTACAGGTGCATCAAATAAGAGTGGTACATACCAAAGTGCTATGTTGGCAAAAAATGACACTGAAGGCAGGATAGAAATAATAGATTCAGAGAATCTTTCAATAGGATCAGGTCAGTTAGTTATTAGAGCTTGTGACTTTATAGAAGAAGGTTTATCTACTGATGAAGTAGTTTCAAAAATAAAGGAAGTGAGAGAATCTTCATTTATTTTGTTTACACCAGCAAGCTTTGATTTTTTAAAAAAGAGTGGAAGAGTTCCACTTACGACAGCTATAATAGGAAATATGCTAAATATCAGACCTATTTTCTCAATGCATTCCGGTGAAATTCAATTAGAAGCAAAGGTAAGAGGTGCTAAAAAAGCTTTTTCAAAATTAGTTGATACATTAATTTCAAAATATCCAGAGGAATTATCGGAGCTAACTATAACAATAGGTGAAGCAGGTAATAGAGAGGATTTTATAAAGTTAAAAGAAGAAGTGGAAGCCAAATTAAAGGATAAGGTAAAAAGGATTATGTTCTTTAAAGGAGGAGCATGTATATGTGCTCATACAGGTCCAGATATAGTAGCTATTGGATTTTCTAAGTAAGATTAAAATAAAATGTAAGTAATATAGGACTTACTTTTCAAAGTGCAAACTAAGGCCCTATATAAAATTTAGGAGGAAAAATGTTCGAACACAGAATTTTTGAGACAGAAGTTGCTGGAAGAAAGCTTTCTGTTGAAGTTGGAAAAATATGCGAAATGACAAATGGTAATTGTATTATTAGTTATGGTGATACAATGGTAATGGTTAATGCAACGAAATCAGCACAGCCAAGAGATGGGATTGATTTTTTCCCTTTAAGTGTAGATTTTGAAGAAAAACTATATTCAGTAGGTAAAATACCTGGTGGTTTCTTAAAAAGAGAAGGAAAAGCTTCAGAAAAGGCTATATTGACATCTAGATTAATAGATAGACCTATAAGGCCTTTATTCCCTGAAGGATTTAGAAACGATGTACAAGTAGTGGCAACTGTATTATCAGTAGATCAAGACTGTACACCAGATATAGTCGCTATGCTTGGTTCTTCTATAGCATTATCAATTTCTGATATACCTTTTAATGGACCAACTGCATCAGTATTAATTGGGTTAATTGATGGAGAGTTCATAGTAAATCCAAATCAAGAACAAAGAGATAAAAGTAGTCTACATCTTGTGGTATCTGGAACAAAAGATGCAATAATGATGGTTGAAGCTGGTGCTGAAGAAGTAGAAGATGAAATAGTATTAAATGCAATTTTATTTGCTCATGAAGAAATTAAAAAGTTAGTAACATTTATAGAAGAAATTGTAGAAGAAGTTGGTAAGGAAAAGTGTGAAGTTAAATTACATCTACCAAGTGAAGAACTAAGATCTATGGTTGATGAATTTGCAAGAGAAAAAATGAGTGAAGCTGTTAAGACTGTTGAAAAAATGGAAAGAACAGAAAAAATGGATGCTGTCAGCGCCCAGACCCTTGCATATTTTGAAGAAAAATATGAAGATTTCGAAGAGTTTGCTGGTGATATAGAAGACATATTACATGATATAATCAAAGACGAAGTTAGAAGTTTAATAGTCGATGAAAATGTAAGACCAGACAATAGAAAATTAGATGAAATAAGACCAATATGGTGTGAAACAGGTTTGATTCCTAGAACTCATGGTTCAGCTATATTTACTAGAGGACAGACACAGGTATTGAATGTAACTACTTTAGGTGCACTTGGTGAAGTTCAGAAATTAGATGGATTAGATGAAGAAGAGAATAAGAGATATATGCATCACTATAATTTCCCAGCTTATTCAGTTGGTGAAACAAGACCATCAAGAGGACCTGGAAGAAGAGAAATAGGACATGGAGCACTTGCAGAAAGAGCATTAGTGCCAGTTATTCCTTCAGAAGAAGATTTTCCGTACGCAATAAGACTAGTATCTGAAGTTCTTAGTTCAAATGGATCAACTTCACAGGCATCTGTTTGTGCTTCTACACTTTCATTATTAGATGCTGGTGTTCCAATTAGAGATATGGTTGCTGGTATAGCTATGGGATTAATTAAGCATCATGACAAAGTAGCTGTATTATCAGATATACAGGGAATGGAAGATCATTTAGGAGATATGGACTTCAAAGTAGCAGGTACGGAACATGGTATAACAGCTATACAAATGGATATAAAGATTGCAGGTATAGATGAATCAGTTCTTAGACAAGCTTTAAAACAAGCTAAGGAAGGTAGACTTCATATACTTGGGGAAATGAGAAAAGAAATAACTCAGCCAAGACCAGAGCTTTCTAAGTATGCACCAAAGATTGAAAGAATGACAATTAATCCAGATAAGATCAGAGATGTAATAGGGCCTGGTGGAAAGATGATTAACAAGATTATCGATGAAACTGGAATAAAGATTGATATAGAACAGACTGGTGAAGTATTTATAGTTGGCGTAGAGCCAGAAATGATAGAAAAGGCTAAGTCAATGATAGAAGAAATAGTGGCAGAAGCAGAACCAGGTAAAAAGTATACAGGTGAAGTAACTAGAATTGAAAAATTCGGTGCTTTTGTTGAAATACTTCCAGGTAAGCAGGGATTACTACATATTTCTCAGATATCAAATAAGAGAGTAGAAAAGGTAGAAGATGTATTAAAGATAGGTGACAAGGTAGAAGTTCTTGTAACTGAAATTGATGACAAAGGAAGAATAAACCTTTCTATAAAGGCAATGAACAATTAGATTTTTATATAAATAGGGGCTTATTTTAAGTCCTTATTTTATTTTTATCATATACTAAAAATTTTATTATAGTTTTTTTTCATATAATACACTTATTAAAGTAAAATCAAGCATCTTATATTAAAATATGATATAATAAAAGGTATTGAATTTATGAATAATGGGGTGAAAACTATAATATATAAAACTTTAAAAAATGGCTTAAGGCTTGTGATAGAAGAAGTTCCTTATGTGAGATCTGTTTCTTTAGGAGTTTGGATAAACGTAGGTTCTAGACTGGAAAAAGAAAATGATTCAGGCCTAGCACATTTTATTGAACATATGCTTTTTAAAGGAACAAAAAATAGATCATCAAAAAAAATATCTCAAGATATTTTTTATTATGGTGGAGATATAAATGCATTTACGACACATGATCATACTTGTTATCATGTAAAAATGCCGTACAATCATATAGATAGAGGTATTGAAGTACTATCAGATATAATGCTGAACTCTATTTTTTCAAAAGATGAAATAGAAAAGGAAAAAGCTGTTATCATTGAAGAAATTAAGATGTATGAAGACTCATCAGAGGATTATGTATATGAGAGATTATTAAATAAAATTTATGAAAATAAGGGAATAGGAAAAAATGTTTTAGGTTCAATTGAAACAGTTAATAATATTAATAGAGATAAGATTATAAATTTTTTCAATAATTTTTATGTACCTAATAATTCCGTAATAGTTGTAAGTGGTAATGTGGATACAGATTTGATAATAAAAAAAATAGAAGATGCTTTTAAAAATTGGAATAGATATGATTTTTCTTTTAATAGACAGAAAGAGAAATTTTCTCCAGTGACTTTTATTGAAGATAGGGATGATGAACAAGCAAATTTAGCTTTTATTTTTCAGTCCCCGGATGATAGTGTAGATAAGGACTATTACTCAGTAAAACTTATTGGTAATATTTTAGGAACATCTCCAAGTTCTAGACTTTTCCAACATATTAGAGAGGAAAAAGGTCTAGCTTATAGCGTATATTCTTCAGACAACTATTATACAGATCATGCCGAATTTGGTATATATGCTAGTGTTGCCAATGAAAATATACTAGAAGTATATAATCTTATATTAGAGGAAATTGCTAATATAAGTAGGGATTATATAAGTGAAGATGAGTTAGTTTTCTCTAAAGAACAGTATAAGGGAAGTGTAATAATGAGTGCTGAAGATACATCTGATAGGATGTTACTGATTGGAGAATATGAAATAGATAATAAAAGAGTAAAAACTATGGAAGAAATCGTAGAAATAGTTGACTCAATAGATATGGATTATATAAAAGATGTCATAGATAGAATATTTAAATCTCCTATGGCTGTCGGTATAACGGGGAGTAGTGCAGTAAGTGCAATGAGAAGTTTGGATAGAGAGGTGATATAATTGGCTCCGAGAAATCAAGGACGAGGATATAATGGTAAAAAAAGAAAAAATCCACCGCCTAGAGGTAGAAAACAACCAGTAAAAAAAGGAATGGCTATAAATAGTGAATATCATAATATTATAATAATATTTTTAGGTATGTTTGTAGCTTATGGTTTAGCTTCAAGTTCAGGAGCAATTGTACCTAAGGTCATACAGTTAATTTTCAAGGGTATGTTTGGCGGTTTGGCAATATTAGTTCCTATAATATTAATTACAGTAGGTATATTAGGTTTTGTAGACGGAAATGAAAAAATAGATAAGATTAGAAAAACAAAAATGATGTATGTGATTATACTATTTATAATTGTATATTATGGATTAATAAATTATGGTCAAAGTCCAAGTTCAAATCCGTTCAAATTAGATGAAATGCAAGATATAATAAAAATGGGCGTAACAAGAGAGGGTATAGGACTTATTCCTTCAATAATTACTTATTTTTACACACATGTATTAGGATTAGTGGGAGCATGGCTATTGACTCTATTCCTTACATTTATTGCTGTAATGCATATATTTAACATTTCGATAAATGATATGAAAGAAGCAATAAAGAACAAAGACATTAATAAAAGTTCAATACCTTCGAAACTTAAATTTTGGAAGAAAAAATATAATAATACCTCTGAGGTTGATGATAAGACTACAATGTTATCAAAGACAAGTTTCTTTAGCAAAATAAGAGATAAATTTTCAAATGAAAAGCAAGAGTCTGTGGATGATATAGATCAGACTATAAAGATTGTAGGTTTTAATAAGGCTGAAGATGATTATTTGGAAATATTAGAAGGTACCCAATCACTATCAGATTTAGAGATACTTCAAAAAATGCAAGAAGAAGGTAAGGTTAATTCTCACCCTTTTGTAACTGGAATGGTTGATAATAACTCGCTTTCAAATCAAGATAGAAATAAATTATTACAACTTGGCGATACCCAAGATTTATTAGTAGGAGAAGGAACATCTCAAGTAGGAAGTGGAATAATTGAAGATATGAAACGTCAGCCAGTTCCATTTATGAAAACTATGGATTCAGATGATACCTTAGTAATAGATAAAGAAACGGGTGAGGATCAAAATGAGCATATGAAATACATGAATTACAAGATGCCACCTATTAGTTTATTAAACTCAATAACTAATAAATCCGATAAAAATTCAAAGCGAAAGGTATTAGATAATGCCAAACAGTTAGAGCAGACACTAAGAGATTTTGGTGTGGATGCGTCTATTAATCAAGTAACTGTAGGTCCGACAATTACAAGATATGAAATACAACCTAGACCAGGTGTAAAGGTTAGTAAAATCGTTAATTTAACAGATGATATAGCACTAAGTCTAGCAGCAAAGAGTATCAGAATGGAAGCTCCTATACCAGGTAAAAATGCAATAGGTATTGAAGTTCCAAATGATGAATCTCAGATGGTAAGTATAAAAGAAGTAATGGAAAGTAACGAATTTAATAATTATCCATCAAAATTAGCTATGGGTCTAGGTAAAGATGTTGCGGGTAGAATAATAATAGGTGACATAGCAAAAATGCCTCATCTACTGATAGCTGGTTCTACTGGTTCTGGTAAGTCAGTATGCGTTAATACACTTATTACTTCGATAATTTACAAGGCTAAACCTGATGAAGTAAAATTAATATTAATAGATCCAAAAGTTGTTGAACTTTCCAACTATAATGGAATACCACATTTGATGATACCAGTTGTTACTGATCCTAAAAAAGCAGCAAATGCTCTTACTTGGGCAGTAACAGAAATGAATAGAAGATATAAATTATTTGCTGAGGCACAGGTTAAAGATATAAATAGTTATAATGAAAAAACCGGAGATGCTTTAGCAAGAATAGTGATAATAATAGATGAGCTTGCAGACCTTATGATGGTATCAGCAAATGATGTTGAAGATTGCATACATAGATTAGCTCAGATGGCAAGAGCTGCGGGAATGCATCTCATAGTTGCAACACAAAGACCATCAGTTGACGTAATTACCGGTGTAATAAAGGCAAATATCCCATCAAGAATTGCTTTTGCAGTATCTTCACAGACTGATTCAAGAACGATAATAGATATGGGTGGCGCAGAAAAGTTACTAGGTAAGGGAGATATGCTTTTTTATCCTCTTGGTGCCGCAAAGCCGATGAGAGTTCAAGGAGCATTTATATCTGAGGCAGAATCAGATAGGATAATAGATTACTTAAAGAAAGAAGTAGGAGATATTAGCTATTCAGATGAAGTAGAAGAATCAATTTCTAATATAAATACAATAAAAGATGATGATGCAGATGAATTTTTATATGATGCAATTAGATTTGTAGTAGAAAATGAACAGGCTTCAGCATCAATGTTACAGAGAAAGTATAAAATAGGATTTAACCGAGCTGCTAGATTAATAGATGACATGTACGAAAGAGGTATTATCGGAGCTAGCGAAGGAAGTAAACCTAGAAAAGTATTAATATCAAAAGAAGATTTAGCAAAAATGGAGGATTAAATTTGAAAATAGCTTTAGAATCACTAGGTTGCTCAAAAAATCTAGTTGATGCAGAAATAATGCTTGGTATATTAAACAAGCAAGGACACCAGTTAGTTGGTGATGCTGAAGATGCAGATATGGTAATAGTAAATACATGTGGATTTATAGAATCTGCAAAGCAGGAATCTATAGATTCAATAGTTACATTTGCCGATATGAAAAAGGAGGGTCAACTTAAATATTTGCTGGTTTCAGGATGTTTGGCGCAGAGATATCCAGATGAATTAACTAGTGAAATACCTGAAATAGATGCGATTGTTGGCACTGGATCATATCAAAATATAAATGAAATAGTAGATAAACTTCAAGAAGAAAAGGGGATAAAAGATATATCTGACATAAATTTCATTTTTAATGAGGATTTACCAAGATATATATCTACACCAAATCATTTAGCTTATTTAAAAATTGGAGAAGGTTGTGACAATAATTGTACTTATTGCATTATCCCTAAATTAAGGGGTAAATATAGAAGTAGGAAGATGGATATCCTAATAGAAGAGGCTAAGTCACTTAAAGAAAGAGGAGTTAAGGAATTAGTAGTCATAGCTCAGGACACGAGCGTATATGGAAATGATATATATAATAAACCTATGCTTGCAGAGCTACTTGAAAGATTAGCAAAACTAGATTTTAAATGGATTAGAGTTTTATATCTATATCCTGAGGGAATTACAAAAGAGTTATTAGATGTTATAGCTAAATATGATAATATTTGCTCATACTTTGATATACCTATGCAACATGCAAGTGATAAGATATTAAAACTTATGAATAGAAAGACTTCAAAGTTAGAATTAAAAGAAAAAGTAAATATGATAAGAGAAAGTGTGCCAAATGCCACTATAAGAACGACATTTATAGTAGGTTTTCCAGGAGAAACTGATACAGATTTTAATGAGCTATTAGAGTTTGTAGAAGAAATTAAATTTGATAAGATGGGAGCATTTACCTATTCTAGGGAAGAAGATACTCCTGCAGACAAACTTCATAATCATTTAGACGAAGAAGTCAAAAGAGATAGATTAGAAAGAATTATGATGGTTCAACAATCTATATCTGAAGATTTGAACCTAGATAAGATTGATAAGGTTATTGAGGTTTTAGTAGAGGATAAAATAGATGACACGCTTTATGTAGGTAGAAGTCAAAATGATGCGGAGGACATAGATAGTGTAATATACTTTGAGTCAGATGATGACTATTATGAAGGTGACTTTGTAAACATAAAAATAGAAAAAACTTACGAGTATGACTTGAAAGGAAGTGTAGTATAGTATGAATTTACCTAATAAACTAACATTATTTAGAATATGCTTAGTGCCTATTTTAGTATTGATTACCTATATTGATTTTCCAGAAAAATATTTAGTTGCGTTAATTTTATTTATATTGGCATCTGTAACAGATTTTCTAGATGGTCATTTAGCAAGAAGTCGTAATTTAGTAACAGATTTTGGTAAGTTTATGGATCCTTTGGCAGATAAAATACTGGTGATAGCTACATTAATCTGCTTGATTGAAGCTGGGTTAGTTCCTGGTTGGGGAGTAACTATTATAATAGCTAGAGAATTGGCTGTAAGCATACTAAGAGCTATTGCAGCAAGCAATGGAACAGTTATTGCAGCCGGAAAAAGTGGAAAATTAAAGACAATAACACAGATGTTTGCAATAATATTCCTATTATTAGGTGCATATGTGGATCATTATATAGTTCTGATGATAGGTAGTATATTATTCTATATATCTGTTGTCTTAACAATATATTCAGGATATGAATACCTTTGGGCTAACAAAAGTGTATTTTCAGATATGTAAATTATATAATAATAAATATATAGAATAATTTTTTAATCATATTAATAAGGGATAAGAATATATAGATATTTTGTATGTATATTCTTATCCTCTTATTTAGAGGGTGTTTATTATCTGATATTGCCTATATTATTTTGAGGAAATAAAATAGCAAAGAAAATGAATAAGAACATTTGTTCTTGACACTTTATAAAAATAATTATATAATATACTTATAAAAAGAACGTATGTTTACAAGAAAGGGAATTTAAGATGGCAGTTGATAAGAATAAAATGGATGCATTAAATGCAGCACTAAGTAAAATAGAGAAAGATTATGGTAAGGGTTCAGTAATGAAGTTGGGGGATTCTAGTGCACTAGAAGTTGATGCTATATCAACAGGTGTAATTGGACTTGATATAGCGGCTGGTGTAGGCGGATTGCCAAGAGGAAGAATAATTGAAATATATGGACCAGAGTCTTCAGGTAAGACTACAGTTGCTTTACATTGCGTTGCTGAAGCACAAAAAGCCAATGGAATAGCAGCATTTATAGATGCTGAACATGCCTTGGATCCAGTATATGCAAGAGCACTTGGAGTAGACACAGATAATTTAATAATTTCTCAGCCGGATACAGGGGAACAGGCATTGGATATAGCTGAATCTTTAATTAGATCTGGTGCTATTGATATATTAGTAGTTGACTCTGTAGCGGCTCTAGTGCCAAAGGCTGAAATTGAAGGAGATATGGGGGATTCTCATATGGGTCTTCAGGCTAGGCTTATGTCACAGGCACTTAGAAAATTAACAGGTTCAATTAAAAAATCAAACTGTGTTGTCATCTTTATAAACCAGCTGAGAGAAAAGATTGGTGTTATGTTTGGTAATCCTGAGACAACTACAGGAGGTAGAGCTCTTAAATTCTTTGCAAGTATGAGACTTGATGTAAGAAAAATTGATACAATAAAGCAAGGAGATAAAATGCTTGGTTCTAGAACTAGAGTAAAAGTTGTAAAGAACAAGGTTGCTCCTCCATTCAAGCAAATTGAGTTTGATATAATGTATGGAACTGGAATATCAAGATATGGAGATTTGTTAGATGCAGCAGTTGGAATAGATGTAATAAAGAAAGCTGGAGCTTGGTACTCTTATAATGACGAAAAAATGGGACAAGGTAGAGAAAATTCTAAGAATTTTTTAGAAGAAAATCCTGATATAGCACATGAAATTGAATCAAAAGTAAGAGAATATTATGGTCTTCCATTTAGCGAAGCTCCAATCAAAGCTGATAATAAAGAAGAAATTAAATTAGATATAGACTAATTTATCGGATCGTTTTAAAAATAAATATTTATACAAGCTATTTTAGGCTCTTAGACATTATCTAAGAGCCTATTTATGTATAAAGCTTAAGTACCAATCTATATCTAATATTGACATTATATATAAAAAAATATAAAATATAGATAGGTTACAAATCTAGTGGATTTACATATTTTTAAATTCAATATTTAAACTTATTCAAATTTTAGATTATATATAGAAAATTGAACCTTGAAAACAAAATATTTAAAGGAGGTGGACGTAATTATAGTACAGTATATAATTATTGCCGTAATTGCTGCTTTAGTTGGACTGTTAATTGGCTATCTTGTCAGAAAAAATATTTCTGAAGCTAAGGTTGGTCAGGCAGAAGTTCTTGCTAAAGAGATTGTAGAAAAAGCAAACAGAGATTCTGAAACTGTAAAAAAAGAAAAACTTCTTGAAGCAAAAGAAGAGATTCATAGATTACGTACTGAAGGCGAAAAAGAAAACAAAGAAAGAAGAAACGAAGTACAGAAATATGAAAAGAGAGTATTACAAAAAGAAGAAAGCATAGATAGAAAAATGCAATCTTTGGAACAAAAAGAAAGCAACCTAACTAAAAAACTTGAGAATGTTAACAAGAAAGAAGTTGAAGTTGAACAAATTATTGAACAACAGCATCAAAAACTTGAAAGCTTATCAGGTGTAACCAGTGAAGAAGCTAAAGAGATAATACTTTCCAACGCAGAAAGAGATGTAAGAAGAGAAATGTCCCTTATGATTAAAGAAAAAGAGCATAAGGCCAAGGAAGAAGCGGACAAAAGAGCGAGAGAAATAATAGGTTATGCTATACAGAAATGTTCAGCTGACCATGTTGCAGAGACAACAGTATCTGTTGTAAACCTTCCTAATGATGAAATGAAGGGTAGAATAATAGGTCGTGAGGGTAGAAATATCAGGACGCTTGAAACTCTTACTGGTATAGACTTAATAATAGATGACACACCAGAAGCAGTAATTCTATCTGGATTTGATCCAATTAGAAGAGAAGTTGCAAGAATAGCTCTTGAGAACTTGATTAGCGATGGTAGAATTCATCCAGCTAGAATTGAAGAGATGGTAGAAAAAGCTAAAAAAGAAGTTCAAAATATCATCAAAGAAGCTGGTGAGGAGGCTATGTTTGAAACAGGAGTTCACGGTCTACATCCAGAATTAGTTAAGTTACTTGGTAGATTAAAATACAGAACAAGTTATGGACAGAATGTACTAAAGCATTCAATTGAAGTATCTACATTAGCAGGTATAATGGCGGAAGAACTAGGTGCAGATCCAAAGCTAGCTAAAAGAGCTGGTTTAGTTCATGATATAGGTAAGGCTGTTGACCATGAAATTGAAGGTACACATATAGAAATAGGTATGGATTTACTAAAGAAATATAAGGAATCAAAGGATGTTATTCACGCAATGAGTACACATCATGGAGATTACGAACCACAAACTGTAGAAGCTGTTTTAGTAACTGCAGCAGATGCTGTATCAGCAGCTAGGCCAGGTGCTAGAAGAGAAACTTTAGAGTCATATATTAGACGACTTGAGAAGTTGGAAGAGATAACTAACTCATATGATGGTGTTGAGAAATCATTTGCAATTCAAGCAGGTAGAGAAGTAAGAATTATGGTTAAACCTGAAAAGGTAACTGATGAAGAAATGCACCTAATGGCTAGAGATATGACAAAGAGAATAGAAGAAGATCTTGATTATCCAGGGCAGATAAAGGTAAGTATAATCAGAGAAACTAGAGCCACAGATTATGCAAAATAAGATTAAAAAGAGGTATATTTATATACCTCTTTTTTTTTATAAAAAATAACATTTTAATATAGTATATTTACAGACGGGATAAATTAGTTAGATAAACTATCATTTTATATAAAATATTCAGAAATGATTAATTTTTCTTTTTATGGTATAATAGTGCTAGACAGGAGGGATGGCTATTGAAAAAATTCCTTGATATTCAATCAAATTTAGACGCATTAAAGCCTAAAAAATTTGAAGAAAGAATATACTCACACAAAAAAGATAATGAATTTGTAATTCCAAAAGTAATACCATTTAAAGGGATTAATACGGACATGCTATATATAAAGGATGGAAGGATTCTGTTCATAAAATATATGGATACGACAGAAGAACTATTTACTCTTTTAGATGAAGAATTATTAGAAATTATGAAAGAAGAGCATGACTTATTATTTGATAAAATGAAAAAAAATTTTCCGGAAATATCCTATAACTATGTCTTTGTGATGCCATTTATTGAAGAAATAGAATACAAATATGGAATGGATGATTTTATTGATAAGCATGTAATTATTGGAGATAAAGCAAATTCTATTTTAAAATCTACAGATATATTAGAAGACTATTTGAAAGATCAGGTAGATGAGATAATAAGAACAATATTTTTGCAAAAAATATGTTCTGAATACTTTACTATTACCGAGAAAATTAATACGAATAAAAATTTAAAGAAAATAAACTATTATAAAGATGATATGGAATACAAATTATCTATGATGGATGAAAATCAGATAGTAGATATATGTTCTACTAATTATGGCAATCATGCCATAATAGGAGGGGCTAATACTGGTAAGACTACATTAATGCTAGGTAGGATGATAAAATTAGCAAAAATTTATCCCCATCACAAGTTTTTATATTTAACATATACGAAACAGCAAGCCAATTACTGTAAAGATTTACTAGATTTGATGGATATAGATATTGATAATATTGAATTATTAACTTTTAGTTCATTTATATTTAAGCTTGCTAAAATCAATAATTTAGTTATTGATTATCAAAAGTTAAAAAATAATTATGATAAATCATTTGATAATTTGATGAAACAAGTAGATAATTCTGTAAAAAATAAAAGAATGTTCAAGGGAATATTTATTAGTGAGGCAGAGAATTTCAATGAGTCAGAACTAGTATTGATACATGAATTTTTGTATAGCACAAAAAATATATTTAATGTGTCATTATGCAAAGCTTATAATATAAATAATAACCTAAATATATATAAATGTAGAGCAAGAGCAATTGAATACGAAGATGAGACATTTTTAAATACTAATTATAGACAAAGTCAGGAGATTGTTGAATTTACAAATTCATTTTGTGACAAGGCAAATTCTTATATAGCCACTATGAGAACAAATCTTTCTAGCCAAGTTTTTGCGCATACAAATGCTCTTTTTAAAACTAATGATGATGTAAATATTATTAGAGTTGAAGATATAGATGACCAGATAAATGCAGCAATTTGGGAAGTGGAACATTTAGTGAATGATTTAGGTTATAAGTATAATGAAATAGCTATAATTTATCCATATAATAAGAAAAAATTAAAAAATGGTAAAATAATATATTTTCAGTACATGCTTAGAAAGACGCTAGAGGATCATAATATACAATATATATTCGCAGAAGATACTGTTACTAATCTCACACCTAAAATTGGTATTACTATATCAAATATATACACAGCAAAATCACTTTCATTTAAGGCTGTAATCGTATGTGAATTGGAAATGCTTTATAACCATAAAGTTGAAAAAAATGATCAAGATTACTTAGTAAATGATTTTGTAGGCGATTTAAATAAGGTATACACAGCATTGACTAGGGCGTATGAACATTTAAGTATAGTATTGTCATATGATCGTGAAAAGAGTGATATTATCAATATAATAGAGTCAAGTAAACAATCATAAATGAAAAATATACAAAGTAAATATAATAATTAAATACTATAGATAATATAAAAAAGCATGGTATTTATTACCATGCTTTTTTATATTTAAATTTATGCAAGTAGAGTAAAATATGCAAAAACTATTATACCTAAAATTATTCTATATATACCAAAAGCTTTAAAATCATGTTTCTTAATATATGCCATAAGGAACTTAATTACAACTATAGAAACTACAAATGCAGTAAGTGAACCGATTAACATAATAAACCATTCAAAACCTGTAAAAGCAAATCCGGCTTTTAATAGCTTTAGGGCACTAGCTCCAAACATAGTAGGTATAGCAAGGAAAAATGAAAATTCTGCGGCAATAAATCTTGATGTACCTATCAAAGTAGCACCTATAATAGTGGAGCCTGATCTTGAAGTACCTGGTACTAAGGCTAATACTTGAAACATACCAATCATAAAGGCTGTTTTATAAGATAGATCACTAAATTTTTTGATTTTAGGTTCTTTATCTCTACTTTCAAGCCATATCATTATTATACCGTAAACAACAAGTGCCATAGCAACGACTACTGGTTTAAAAAATATCTCATCAATTTTCTTTTCAAATAATATACCAATTATACCTGATGGTAAAACAGCAATTAAAACCTTAAACCATAAGTCCCAAGTCGCTTTTTTTTGTCTAGGGCTTTTTGATTTAGAAAATGGATTAAGTTTATTAAAGTATAGGATTAATACTGCTAATATTGAACCAAATTGTATTACAACTAAAAATGTATCTACAAACTTTTTTGAACCTGCAAGATGAAGGAATTGATCAAAGAGTATCATATGGCCAGTACTACTAATAGGTAGCCATTCAGTTATACCTTGGACAATTCCGAGAATTATCGCTTTTAAAATTTCCAAAGAAATTACCTCCTTAATTTAACTATATAATTTTCTCATTAAGTACCAATCTATAGTATCATAAATTATAGTTAAAATCAATAAAATATAAATCTTAATATATTTTTAATGTAAGTTTTACAAAAAGATACAAAAGTTTACGAAATCAATAAAAATATTGAATTTTCCAGCTGAATTATTTATACTATAAATAATAATAGGAGGTTAGATATGTATAAGAATGCTGAAACGACTATTTCATTTTTTGTAAAGACTATACCAAAGTTATATAATGAATATTACTTAGAATATGTAAAAGAATATGCAAAGACTAAAGAAATAAATAAGACTCAGTTAAGAGCTTTAACATTTGTGTATAATTACGGAGATGTTAGTATGACATTATTATGTAATATGCTTAATATAGAAAAAGGAAGTCTAACTACAACAATTGACAACTTGGAAAAAGACGGATATGTTACAAGAATAAAAGATATCAATGATAGAAGAAAGTATATAATAAAGCTGACTGATAAAGGTGGCAATATTGCTAAAGATTTTATGTATAATCTTAAGGAAAATCTAAAATCCAAAATAGATGGTATTTCTGAAGAAAGAAAAAGTAATTTAATTTTAGCAATGGAAAATATTATTAAAGAAGTAGAAAAAATTTAAATTAAATAGTCTAAAAAATAAAGCTGGTTAGGTGATAAAATCATTTAACCAGCTTTTTATTTAAATATATTTATTTATGACCAGCAGCTTTGTAAGCTTCAAGACCTAATTTCATGCATTGTGCAGCAGCCTTTAAGTCGTCACAGTTTAGTATATAAGCAAGTCTAACTTCGTCTTTACCTAAACCTGGAGTTCCATAGAAGTTTTCAGCTGGAGTAGCCATAGTAGTAGCTCCATTATGTCTAAATTCTTTTAACATAAATATTACAAAATCTTCAGCATTTTCAACTGGAAGCTTAACAACTACATAAAAAGCGCCTGTAGGCTTTTCGCAAACAACACCAGGAATTTTCATTATTTCTTCGTATAATGTATCTCTTCTCTTACAGTATTCTTTGTTTACTTCTTCAAGATATGATTTTGGAGTTTTATAAAGTTCAGCTGCTCCTACCATTTCTAGAGTTGGGACACAAAGTCTTCCCTGGCATAGTTTTAAAACTTGAGCTATAAATTCTTCATTCTTGCAAGCTAAAGAACCAATTCTAGCTCCGCAAGCTGAGTATCTCTTAGATACAGAATCAACTATTATAACTCTATCTTCTACATTTTTTAAGTTACCGAAGCTTGTATATTTTAAACCATCGTATACAAATTCTCTATAAACTTCGTCTGCAACTATCCATAAATCTTTTTCAATTGCTATTTCAGCTAACATTTGCATTTCTTCAAGTGTATAGATAGCACCAGTTGGATTTCCTGGGTTAGAAATAAGTATTGCTCTAGTCTTGTCATCAATGCATTTTAGGATTTCTTCTTTAGATGGAAGATGGAATCCGTTTTCTGCAGTTGTAGTAACTGGATTGATTTTTACATCTACACAAGTAGCGAAACCATTATAATTTGTATAGAATGGTTCAGGTATAAGGACATTGTCACCAGCACTACAAAGAGCCATCAATGTGAATAATAATGCTTCTGATCCACCATTAGTGATTAATAATTGATCTTTTGAAAATTCCATGTCATAAGTTTTGTAGTAGTCGATCATGGCATCTATTAATTCATCTGATCCCACTGAATCTGCGTATGCTAGTACATCTTCGTCAAATTCTCTTACAGCTTTCATAAAGCCTTCTGGAGTTTTGATGTCTGGTTGTCCGATGTTTAAGTGATAAACCTTAACACCATCTTTTTTTGCTGCAGTAGCATAAGGTACAAGCTTTCTTACTGGTGAAGCTTGCATTGCACTTACTCTGTTAGAAAATATCATAAATTACCTCCTAGTTTAACTAAAAAATATTTTTATTTTTTATAAAGAAAAATGATAGAAAAACTTATTTCTCTATAAGATAGAATATACCATAGATTACAAAAAAAATAAACGTTTTTCTTAAAATAAAATTTTGTAAATTTAAAATTACTATATAAAAAATTAACAAATGAGCATAATTAAAGAAATATACCTTAAATTAAAAAATTAACATAAAATTCAAACTGGGTTAATAAAATAAATGCAATATGTCTATTTAAAATAAATATTTAGTATAGGACTAAAGTGTGATCTAAAAGACTTACTATTGAATATAAATATTGAAAACTGGTATATTATGTATATAATATAAAGTAGAAAGAAAAACTCGTCTGTTCGGGAGAAAGGTATATTCAAAATGTTGAATAGAGGTATTTTATGAAAGATATTAGACGCGATACAATCACAGGAGGACTTGTAATTTATTCTAGTTCCAGAAAGCATAGACCTCATGACAAAGATAAAGAAAAAAAAATAAAGGAAGAAAAAGAAGATTCCCTATTTAAAGGAATTTATGATAAAGATTGTCCATTTTGCATGGGTAATGAGGGGCAAAATAACGAAAAAGATAGAATAGAAAGCAAAGGTGAATGGCATCTTAGATCTGTAGATAACAAATTTCCTATAATAGATAATACACAAAAAAATTTGTATGGAGTTCATGAAGTAATTATAGAATCTCCATATCATGATGCAAACTATTATAATATGAGAAAGTGTGATTTTAAAAATATTATATATATGTATATAAAAAGGTACAAAGACTTATCTAAAGAAAAGGGAATTAAGTATGTAAATATTTTTAAGAATTCTGGTTCTAGTGCAGGAGCTTCACTTGATCATACTCATTCGCAAATAATTTCCTTTAATATAATACCTAGTGAAGTACAAAAAGAACTAAATGTTGCTATAAAACATTACGATAATACTGGTGAAAATCTTTATGATAGTATAATCTTTTCAGAAGTATCCTATGAACATAGATTAGTATATAATGGTAAATATTTTTTGATGTATATACCATTCGCAAGCAGATATAGTGGCGAAACTAGAATTATACCAAAAAATGATGTGAGATTTGAAGATTGGAAAGAAGAACAAATAGAGGAGCTTTCTTATATATATGATAAATTTTTTGAAAAATGGGAAGAAAGTCAAGGAAAAATACCTTTTAATGTAATAGTACATACTAATCCAGTCAACGATGAAAGTCTAGAATATTATAGGACTCATATACATATAATTCCAAGAAAATTTAACTTTGGAGGCTTTGAACTTTCTACTGATTTGTATGTTTGCAGTATTGATCCAGAGGATTTAGCGTATGAATTAAGATTTAAGTAATAGATTAATTAATTTATTAAGGAAAATTATATATGAAAATACAAAAAAATACAAAAAATTAAGGTGATTTTTCTTGTAAAATAAAATCTAATGAGATATAATATATACATTAAAAAACGAATGATAATTTGTTATTTTAAATAATGATTCACTAAACAAGGGGGCAAAATGTCAAAACTATTATATAATATAAAAAAAGACGAACATTCAAGTGAGAGTCTAAAAGCAATATTAGAAGAAAACAAAAATATAAAATTTGTTTCTTTGATGGGTGTAGACCTTGGAGGAAATGCAACCGACGAAAAAATTCCAGTTAGTTTATTTCTAGATGATATAGATTCATTTTTAGAAGGATCAGTACAAACTGATGGATCTTCAGTTGAGCTATATAATATAGCAACTTTAAACAATGCTAAAGTTGATCTAAAGCCTGATGTTGAAAGAGTTTGGTATGTAGACTATAATCAAAATTTTATAGATGAAGAAACTAATAAGCCTGTTGGTACAGTTTTAATACCAGCCTTTTTAGTTCATGACGACAAAATAGTTTGCTCAAGAGGGACATTACTTAGATCAGAAGAGTACTTCAAGAAAACAATAATGAAAATTATAAAGGAAAATCCTGGTTTATTAGAAAATACGAACATAGATAGTCCAGATAGTATAAAAAGTATATCTTTGACAGCTGCCACTGAATTAGAATTCTGGGTAAATACACCAGAGGATAAGGCGGATCTTGAAAAATTATATGTTTCACAGAGTTTAAAAGAGCAGTATTGGAAGAGAACAAGAGGTATAATTAGAACTTGTCTTGAAAAATGCTTGATAGAACTTGAAAAATTTGGTATTGAGCCTGAAATGGCCCACAAAGAGGTAGGTGGAATTCATAGTTCAATTAGCAGTGAAGGAGCTACGAATCATGCCATGGAACAATTGGAAATTTCTTGGAAATTCAGTACTCCTTTACAGGCAGCGGATAATGAATTGATGGTAAGGGACTTAGTAGAAGATATATTTGAAAATCATGGTTTAGAAGTTAGTTTTAAAGCCAAACCAATACATGGAGTTGCTGGAAGTGGAGCGCATGTGCATGTAGGTATAGGAGCTATACTTAAAAATGGAAAGATGGTTAACTTGTTTGCACCTAAAGACTTACAAAAAGATTATCTGAGTCCGATTGGATATGGTGCTTTAATGGGATTGCTTAAAAATTATGAAGTATTAGGACCTTTAGCAGCAAATACTAATGATGCATTTAATAGATTAGTGCCAGGTTTTGAAGCTCCTGTTTGTACTGTGACATCATTAGGACATGATTATTTGTTGCCATCAAGAAACAGATCAGTCCTTGTAGGTTTAATAAGAGATGTTCACAATCCAAAGGCATTAAGATTTGAATTGAGATCTCCAAATCCACAGTCAAATAAGTATTTGACTATAGCGGGTTGTTATCAAACTATGCTTGATGGAATTAAAGCTGTTGCACAGAGTAAAGTATTTGACACAAAGGCTTTAGAAAAAGAATTGTCTAAAAAACCTGAAGATAAAGGTTTTTATTTAGAAGAGGGTAGAGCTTACAGAGATGAAAATAATGTTTTTGATTATTACACTTTAGAAGAAAGAAACAGATTGTTTGGTAAGCCACCAGAAACTGTATATGAAACTATGCAAAACTTAGAAAAATGTGTTGATAAAAGATCGGTCCTTACTCAAGGGAATGTATTTACTGAAGCTATAATAGAATCGTTTAAAATTGGTTCATTGGATAGATGGCAAAAAAAATTAAGTACAAGAATAATAGATAGAAATATTAGGTTGTTGAGATCATTTAAAAAGCTTCATACTACAGAAGAAATGGATGCTATAGATGAAGTGCTATGGGATGCAATAGAAAAATTAAAAAATGATTTGATGAAAAATACTCTAAAGAGAGCATCTTTGTATGGTAAAATTAAGGATGCATTTGAAGTTGGCAATTATGAGGAAGCTTCAAGACTTCAGCTAGAAGCTAAGAAAAAAATGGAAGAAATCCAGCAACTTTATGTAAACTATAGAAAAAATATATTCTAAGATTGCTTGTAATTAACGAGTTAATATTATAATAGGTTAGAATTACTTTACTAATTTAATAAGAGGTTCCATACGGAACCTCTTATATTTTTGTTAATTTATTTAAGAAATATTCAAATAATATACCATCATTCCTATCATAATTATTCATAGAAGATGTATATTTAACACTTTCATATATAAAATCAGTAGCTATTTTGACACTTTCATCTAATTTAAAATTTCTAGCAATTAATGCTGTAACTATAGATGTAAAAATATCACCAGTGCCACTAAAGGAAACTTCGTTAAATTCACTACCTATTTTTAAAAAATTTCCATTTGATGAATCATAGCAAATATTATTAATAGTATCATTTTCTACATATCCAGTGATTATTATATATTTTGGGCCTAATATTGATAATTCTTTACATAATTTTATCAGCTCAGAATCGTCGTAGGAAAAATCATCTATTTTTCTACCTAATAGTAAATTTGCTTCTGTAATATTTGGTGTTATTAAATCAGCCATTGAAATTAATTTTTTCATTTCATATACATCATCATTATCAAATATAGGGAAAAGTATTCCATTATCACCAAGAACTGGATCGACTATTACAAAAGAGTTAGGATTATTATTAATGAATGATTCTACTATTTTTATTTGCTTTGTAGAACCTAAAAATCCACTATAAATAACATCGAAATTTTGTCCTAATTCCTTCCATACACTAATATATTCAGGTATTTGATCAGTTAAATCTACAAACGAGAATTTTGGATATCCAGTCTGACTAGACAATACAGATGTTGGTAGAGGGCAACATTGACATTTTAAAGCCGAAATTATTGGCAAGGCAACAGTTAATGAACATTTACCTATACCTGATATATCATTTATACAAGCAATTTTTTTTTGCATTATAACCTCCAGGAAATCTATTTCTTTAAGAATCATATATACTATAACACAGTTAATGCATTTAAGCAAAATTTACACAAAATTTTTTATTATTTTATAATTTAATTGACTATTAGAAAAAATTATGTTAGTATTAAGAAAGTGACAGGTCGCAAAAAAATATATTGGCTTGTTTGTAATTTTAGGAGGATTTTTGATGAAAGTCGGAGTAGTAAAGTGGTTTAACAATGAAAAGGGATTTGGATTTATTTCAGTAGAAGGCGAAAATGATATATTTGTGCATTTTTCAGCTATCCAGGGAGACGGATATAAATCTCTTGAAGAAGGTCAGCAGGTAGAATTTGAAATCGTTGATGGTTCAAAAGGACCTCAGGCTGCAAATGTAACAAGAATATAATTATCATTTAATATAAATGTAGTTGTTTCAATGTTTACAGTGTTTCACAACTTAGTGGAAATAGTAAAAGCAAGGAGTTTAAGCTCCTTGCTTTTTTATATATTAAGTTTAATTAACTTATTTTGTTATTGAATTTATCCATATTCATAGTGGATTCTAATCTATCAACAACTACGGCTGATACCATAGACCCTGTTACATTCAGCATAGTTCTTCCCATATCAATCAACGGATCAATACCAAATACCAAGGCAACTTTATCAAAGTATTTGCCTAATCCAACCCCATTAAGAGTGACTGTTGCAGCAACTGTAGCTGTTCCGGGTACGCCTGCTATGCCAATTGAACCTAGTGTTACTACTATTACAACCAAGAAATAAAAAGATATATTCAAGTTTACACCAGCTGCACCTGCAACGATTACTGCAAGCATTGATGGGAATACTCCTGCACATCCATTCATTCCAACAGAAGTACCTACCGAAGCTACAAAGTTAGCTGTTTTTGATGATACACCCATTTTCGACTCTAGAGTTTCTATAGTAAAAGGCATTGTTCCCACACTAGATCTAGATGAAAAAGCAAATACCATAGTAGGATATGCTTTTTTGTAAAATATAAACGGATTAACGCCAGCCAATAATAAAATTGGTATATATATTACAAGCATTACTATTACGGCTGTATACAGAGCACCTATAAAAGTAGCCATAGATATTATAGATTCCAAACCATTTGAAATTATAGTTTTAGATACAAGTGCTATTACTGCATAAGGCATAAAATCAATTATAAAAAGTAGGGTTGTATTTATAACATCTTTAATTGAATGAAGAATTTCAACTAATTTTATCACACCCTCATTTTTTTGAGTAATTAAAAATCTTGTAGCTATTGCAAATAAAATAGCTATGATTACAGTAGAAATTATGGCACTATTTGAAGAAAAAGTAAGAGTTATATTGTTTGGAATTAAGTTTAAAGCAAAAGTAGGAAAATTTTGAGTTGTTAAGCCCTGAATTTTATCTGAAGTTTCCTTTTCTATAATACCAGCAAAACTAGAGTGACTTAGACCAAATAAGTTAGTGATTATTATACCCACCATAGCAGCAATAGAAGTGGTACCTAAAAGTAAAAATAATGTTTTTCTAGTAAAAGCACCTAATTTATTTCCCTTAAAATCAACTATTACAAAAAATATAGAAAAAAACACTACAGGTATAGCCATCATCTGAATTAAACTGACAAATGTTGATCCAAGAAGAGAATACCAAAGGCTTATTTCTTCTCTACCAATATTAATATAATTAGCGCTCTTAGCAAAAATAAGTTCAACGAATATACCAATTGACAAACCTAAAAACAAACTAATTAGCATTCTACTAGAGAAGTTCACTTTCTTCCTACCAGTCCAATACATTGCTAAAATTGCAATAATTAATAAAATAATTGATACAAATGTTGCTACATGACTCATTTTCAAGAATCCTGTAAAGAATTGATTGCTTATCATATAATACCCCCTTAAAAAATCTTATGAGAATACCCTCACAGAGTATAAGTATACCCTAAAAATTTGTAATAAAAACTAAATGTAAAATATAATTATAGATATATTATGAAAACTATTTTTAATAAATGACTTTAGAAAAGATATTTAAATGCATTTGCCTATTATTTAACAAAACTGTGTTTAAAGAAGGCTATTATGTGATATAATATGTATAAGTGGAAAAGTATTTGAATAAAGGGGAAAGATATGAATATATTATTTTTTATTACACCAAAATCTGATGTAGTAAGCGTCAAGGATACAGATAGTGTAATGCAGGTTTTAAAGATATTAAAAAAACATAAATATACTTCTGTGCCAATTATCAATGATGATGGTAATTATGTTGGTACAATAAAAGAAGGAGATCTATTGTGGTTCTTGGAGGCAAGACATGTAGATAATAACCTTTTAAATAATACTAACATTATGCAGGTACCAATGCGTTACAGGAATGAAACAGCGAAAATTGACACAAATGTAGAAGAATTATTCAATGTATTGATTCATCAAAATTTTGTTCCAGTGATTGATGATTCCAATATTTTTATAGGTATAATTAAAAGACGTGATGCGCTTCAATATGCTTATAATATAATAAGTAAAGAATTAAAAGAAGAAAATTTATAGAAAAAAGCTGTAGTTTTTAATAAAAACTACAGCTTTTTATTTATTTGTATTAAATTCATTATAATACGTTCTTCTAAGGAAGAATGTATATATCTTCAAGTATCTAAGTTATCTTTTAATTAATACAGCGATTTTAGCTTCTGGATTATATGAAATCTGAACTAATGCATTTTTCTTAACTCTCAACAAGTCTTCACCACCATATTTAATATCTAACTTAAGTGGTTTCTTACCTTGTTTAATCAAGGCTTGATATTCATTATTAGATTTCTTATCAACACTTATAAGTGTTCCAACATATGGTTGGAAATTTTGTAATTTCTTTCCTTCATTTCTCAAGAAGAAGTAAGCAGCTATTGCTATTACTATATCAGCAATAAATGTTGCCCACCAAGGGAATCTAAAGAAAATACCTACTATTAATAATACTATCATTGCGACGATAAAAATTAATGCTTTTTTAAGCAATAACTTTGAAATAAGTTCATTAGCTTTTTTTTCAGGTCCAGTCATTGTTTTTTGTCTTGCATATTGACTAGCAAATTTATCTCTTAAGCTCATTATAATGCCTCCATTCTTTTACTATTAAAATACCTTACTATTTTATCACAAATATTGTGAAAATAAAAGTCAGAAATACTATATTATACTTAATAAATAATAATCATATGTTATAATAATACTATAAAAAATTAAAATTTTAGGATTGAGTGGGTATATTTTATGTTTAGAGTAGAAAAAAATAAAATATTAGAGTTTTACTTTAGGATAATAACAGTTCTTTTTTGGCCTTTATACTGGTATAAATGGACTTTGATTACTACAGCAAATTATAATCAAATTCTATTTGATATATATTTTTCATTGGCTTGTCCTTTTATTTTCTTACTTTTTATAGATATGATAATATATAAATCAAATAAGAAATACTTTTTCCTATTTAAATTAATATCGGTAGCAACCTACATAGTCTCTTTGTATAATTTTATGATATACCCTGCAGAGATAAGTTTGTTATATGCAAAAATTATTACATGTATTTTACTTATGCATATTTCTATAAAATTAAAGAAAATAGAGAAGAATGATATAGGAATAGTAGGTATATTTACTTCAGCTCTTATACTTACTTTTACATATTTTTATTAATATAGCAAAACTTGATAATTTAAATAAAGAATGTTATTATAACAGTGTAATAAATAAATTTTCGGAGGAATAAATATGACAGAAATGAATTATTTAGCAAAAATAGGAGATAAGGAAATCACAGCTCAGGATGTAGAGTTTGCAATAAATAGTTTGGATCCATACCAGAAGCAACAATTTGCAAACGAAGAAGGTAGAAAGAGAATACTAGATGACTTAATAAATCAGGAATTATTCTATCTTGATGCTAAAGAAAATAAATTAGATGAAGAAGAAAATTTTAAGAAAGAAATGGAATTAGTAAAAATCAATATGATTAAGCAGTATGCAATCAATAAGGTACTAGCTGGAATAACTATTACAGAAGATGAAAAGAAGAAATACTATGAAGAAAATCAGGATCAATTTAAGAAAGAAGAAACAGTACATGCAAAACATATACTAGTTGATGATGAATCTAAGGCAAAAGAAATTGCTGAAAAAATAAATAATAATGAAATATCATTTGAAGATGCAGCGAAAAAATATTCAAGTTGCCCATCAAACATGAATGGTGGAGATCTTGGAGAATTTTCTAAGGGACAAATGGTACCAGAATTTGAAAAAGCAGCATTTGAACAAAAGGTTGGAGAAGTTTCTGAACCAGTTAAGACACAATTTGGTTACCACTTAATAAAGGTAGAAAACCATTCTAAAGCTAGTCAGCTAAATTATGATGAAGTTCAAAAAGATATAAACGATGCACTTTCTTATAATAAGCAGAATGAAGCATTTATGTCTAAATTAAATGAATTAACTGAAAAGTATAAAGATATATTAGTGATAAACAAAGGTGAATAATTTTTATACCAAAAAATACAAGTACTTAAGTACTTGTATTTTTTGGTATAAAAATAAATTAAGTCTAAAAGTTTTATAGTTGAATTGTATTTATTTGGGTATTAAAAAATGGTATAATTTATAGTTAAAGGTATTACTTTAATGTAACTGGAAAGGAAGAAAAAATGAAGAGAGTTCTACGATATTTTAATAGTCATCTTCCATATATTATCTTATTGGTAGCCATCTTATCAGGTCAAGTTTGGCTTGAACTTAGACTACCACAATATACATCTAACATTGTAAATGTAGGTATTCAACAAGGTGGTATTGAGATGACTATACCACAAATAATAGATGAAAGTAAATATGGAATGATATTGTCAATGTCATCTGATAAAGACAGAGCAAATATAGCTGAATCATATGAATATTGGTCACCACAGAATAATAATCTTAAAAACAAAGAAATAAAAGATAGAAACGAGAACACTAATTTAATATCAAAAAATCATTATAATAAAAATTATTATGTATTAAAAAATGATCTTAAAAAAGATAAATTAAATAAATTAGATAAAGTTTTTTCAAGATCATTATCTGCTTTTGCTGCATATACTATGAACTTACAAGGGGCAAGCTCATCAAGAATGCTTGCAAACATAGATCAAAGCAAACTACCTGATTTTATGAAAAGACAGATAGCGATAAAGACGACTGAGTCAATATATAAATCTAATGGAATAAATACTGATAAAATGCAGAAAGATTACCTATGGAAAGTAGGAGCTCTGATGCTACTTATAGCCTTATCAATAGGTATTTTATCTGTAACTGTATCATATATAGCTTCTAGAATTTCAACAAAGGTATGCACTAAACTTAGATCTGATTCATATAATAAGGTCCTTAGGTTTTCAGATTACGAAATGAATAAATTCACTAGTGCATCATTGATTTCTAGAACAACTAACGATATACAACAAATTCAACAATCTTCTGTACTAGCTTTAAAATTTGTTTTTTATGGTCCTATTATGGCTATATGTGCATTTATTCAGATATCAAAACTTAACATGTCTATGATTTGGATAATTATATTAGCAATTTTTGCTACTTTGGTATCAATAGCAATAATAATGAGTTTGGCATTGCCTAGATTTAAACTAATACAAACAATGATAGATAAGCTAAATCTAGTAAGTATTGAATTTATAACGGGTATTGAAGTAAATAGAGTATTTAATGCGTCAAAGCATGAAGAAGAAAGATTTGATCTAGTAAACTCAGAATTGACAGCAATAAACTTATTTGTAAGCAAGATAATGTCGTTTATGATGCCAATAATGATGCTTATAATGAATGGAGCAACTCTTTTAATAGTATGGTTTGGGGCTAAAAATATTGATAAGGGACAGCTATTCGTAGGAGATATGATGGCTTTCATACAATATGCTATGATGATAATTATGGCCTTTCTATTTATATCTATGATGTCTGTAATAGTTCCTAGAGCTATGATTAGTGCTAATAGAATTGGAGAAGTGTTAGATAGTCCTATTAGAATAAAAGATGAAGGAAGAATTAAAGATTTTACTAAATCTGGAGTAGTGGAATTTGAAAATGTATCTTTTAAATACGATGGAGCTTCATACAATATAATAGAAGATATTTCATTTAAAACACAAAAAGGTAAGACTACAGCCATAATTGGAGCAACAGGTTCAGGAAAGTCTACAATTGTAAATTTAATACCAAGATTTTTAGAAAGTACTAAGGGAAGAATTACATTAGATGGTGTAGATATAAAAGAAATACCATTTAAAGTTTTAAGAGATAAGATTGCACTGGTACCACAAAAAGCTGTTATTTTTTCTGGAACTATAGAGTCTAATATTGAATATGGTAAATGTGCTTATAGTAGATCTGAACTTAAAAGAGCTGCTGAAATCGCACAAGCTATGGATTTTGTAGAAGGAAAAGAAGATGGTTTTTCAAGTAAGATAGAACAATCTGGATCAAACCTATCGGGAGGGCAAAAGCAAAGATTAGCTATAGCTAGAGCTGTAGCTAAAGATTCTGAAATAATTATATTTGATGATAGTTTTTCAGCTTTGGACGCGACAACGGATAGAAAATTAAGGAATGAAATAAAGAAAAATTTACAAGATAAAGCAATAATTATTGTAGCACAAAGAATAAATACTATAATTTCTGCTGATGAAATTTTGGTATTAGATAATGGTAAATTGGTTGGTAAAGGTAAACATAGTGATTTATTAAAGACTTGCCAAGTTTATTATGAAATTGCAAAATCACAATTGACGGAGGAGGAATTATCAAATGTCAGATAAAAAAGTAAGAAAAAAATCCTCTGGACCAAATAAAAATATGAGGGCTAAAAATTCTAATAAAGATAAGAATAAAATAGACAAGAAAATGTTTAATAGAAATATTAAAAGAATTTTATCTATGATGGGGCCAGACAAATATAAGCTAATTGTTGTATTTATATTTGCTATACTTTCAACTTTATTTCTAATAGTAGGTCCAAAAATAATGGGTAATGCAACTACAGAAATATTTAATGGAATTATTGCAAAGATTAGAAATCCTCAAGAAGGAATAAATTTTGCTAAAATATTTAAAATAGTATATATATTAGCAATAATGTATGCCCTAAGTTCTGTGTTTACATATTTACAAGCATATATAATGAGTGGTATATCTCAAAGAATTTCATATAATTTGAGAAAAGAAATATCTGAAAAGTTTAATAAACTTCCTATCTCTTATTTTGATAAAAATCAAAGAGGGGATATAATTTCTAGAGTTACAAATGATGTTGATACATTGAGTCAGACATTAAATCAATCTCTAATGCAGGCAATTACATCTGTAATAACTGTAATAGGTGTATTAATAATGATGATTTCTATAAACTTAGTAATGAGCTTAGTGGCCTTGACTTTGTTGCCACTTACAATGATATTATTGGGATTTGTAATTAAAAAATCACAGAAGTACTTTAATAGACAGCAGGATTATCTAGGCAAAATAAACAGTAAAATAGAAGAATCTTTTTCTGGACAAAATGTTATTAGAGCAAATAACGGAGAAAAATATGAAATATCCGAATTTGAAAAAATAAATAACAAGTTATATAACACTGGATGGAAATCTCAATTCTTTTCAAGTATAATGATGCCGATAATGATGTTTGTAGGTAATCTGGGATATGTCGTAGTTGCTATACTGGGTGGATATTTAACTATGCAGGGAAAAATAGCAGTAGGTGATATACAAGCTTTTGTACAGTATATGAGATCTTTTACTCAACCATTGAACCAGCTGGCACAAATGCTAAATTTACTTCAATCTACAGTTGCTGCTTCTGAAAGAATATTTTCATTTCTAGATGAAGAAGAGATTGATGTGGCTGATAAAAAAGTGTTAGCAGAAGAAGAGTTTGACGGTCATTTAGAATTTAAACATGTAAACTTTGGCTATGATAAAGATAAAATTATTATTAATGATTTTAATCTTGATGTAAAGACAGGACAAAAGATAGCTATTGTAGGCCCTACTGGAGCTGGTAAAACTACGCTCGTAAAATTATTAATGAGATTTTATAAGCCAAATTCAGGTAAAATTTTATTGGATGGATTAGATATAGATAATATAGATTACGAAAGTTATAGAAATATTTTTGCAATGGTTTTACAGGATACATGGTTATTTACAGGTACCATAATGGAAAATTTAAGATATGGTAAGTTGGATGCTAGCGATGAGGAAGTTTTTAAAGCTGCAAGACTAGCGTATGCAGATAGGTTTATCATGACCCAACCAAATGGATATAATACGGAATTAAATCAAGATTCAAGGAATATATCACAAGGTCAAAAGCAGCTATTAACAATTGCGAGAGCAATATTATCAGATCCTAAAATACTTATATTAGATGAAGCTACAAGTTCTGTGGACACTAGAACAGAGGAACTAATACAAAAGGCTATGGATAATCTAATAAAGGATAGAACTAGCTTTATAATTGCTCACAGACTATCAACAATAAAAAATGCAGATACTATACTAGTAATGGATAATGGTGATATAATAGAACAAGGAAGTCATGAAGAACTTCTAAATAAAGATGGATTCTATAAAAAATTATATGATTCACAATATGAAGAAATAGAGGAAGTAAATTAGTTTATTTTATGGAGGGAATTAATTGAGATTCGAATGGAATAAAAAATATGCGACAATATCTTTTTATGCCTTTTTAGTATTATTAGCAGCGATGTTATTTTATTTAGGTATAAGCAATTTTAGTAATGTAAATAATATGCTTTCTACATTTATCACAATAATAAAACCATTTATTATTGGATTTTCTCTAGCATACTTATTGAATTTTATACTTACTTTTATTGAGCGTAAATTATTTGATAAGCTCATTAAAAAAAAGATGCCTTTTAAATTAAAAAGAGCAATATCAATGCTATTGACTTATGTTAGTGTGGGGCTTACAATTACTTTATTTATGAAATTTGTATTACCACAAGTAACACAAAGTATAGTTGGAATTGCATCTGATTTTCCAAGAATTGTTGAAAGAATATATGATTACACTGATGCATTGATATCTAATATAGATTTATCACATACAAACAAGCAAATTATTAATAAAAAAGTAACAGAGTTAGGCAAAGATGCAATGGATTTTGCTACAAATTTAGTGCCTTATTTTGGAAATGCTTTTGTAGGTTTAGTATTAGGAGTATGGAATTTATTACTTGGGATAATAGTATCCATATATATTTTAGCTGACAAAGAAGGTTTCTCGGCACTTTGCAAAAAATTTATTGCAGCAGTTTTTTCACAAGAGAAAGGGCAAAGAATACTATATGTGACTGATTTAAGCAATGATATATTCGGTAAATTTTTAGTTGGTAAAATTATAGATTCATGTATCATTGCTTTTATAACTTTTATTATACTGAAATTAACTGGGATGCCTTATCCAATATTGCTTACATTTATAATAGGTGTAACCAATATAATTCCGTTCTTTGGTCCATTTATAGGAGCTGTTCCTTCAATTTTATTGGTACTATTTATAGATCCTATAAAGGCATTATGGCTTACTCTTATTATTTTTTTGATACAACAGTTGGATGGTAATGTTATTGGACCTAAAATACTGGGTGATTCAATAGGTATATCATCGTTTTGGATTTTATTCTCTTTGTTGATAGCAGGAAAGTTTTTTGGAATCGTTGGTATGATAATAGGAGTGCCTGTATTTTCGATAATATATACTATAGTAGCAGATAGTTTAAATAATAAATTAAAGAAAAAAGGACTTCCAGTATCAAAAGAATATTATAATAACAATGATTGTTAAAAGGAGAAAATTTTATGAGTAATAATAATAAAAAAATAGCAATAATCATATCTATAATTGCTCTTGTAGCTTTAGCATTTTTATTTAAAAATAATATGGAATCTTCAAATTCTGATAAAACTGTTGATACTAATAAAAAAGTAAAGGAAGAAATTTATTTTGTTGCTAGAGAATTGGAAACGGATGAAAATGTAGGTAAAGAAGAGATGCTAATAATGAATAAAAATGCTGTGGTAATATGGCAGACCAAGTGTGGTCCTTGTGAACCAGAGTTAAAAGCTATAGAAAAGCTTAGATCTAAATACAAAAATATTAATTTTATAGGTATTGGTCTTGGTGATAATAACGATGATGTTACTAATAAACTTAAAAGATTAGATATTAATTTTAAGAACTACTTTTTAACTGAAAAGTTTTTGAATAAAAATAAGAGTATAGATTCAACTCCTACTTTACTCTTTGTAGACAAAAATGGAAAAGAATTAATGTACAGATTAAAGGGAAATACGGCTCTAAATAATGATGCTGAACAAGTAATAAAAGATATAGAAAAAGAATTAGATAAGTTTGATCAGCTTAAAATGTAATTGTAAGAGTATAAATTTTGAAGATTTATAGAAGTATTTAATTAAAAATAGAAAAAGAGGATAAGATGAAAAATAAAGGAAAGTTGCTGATTTCAATTGGTGTAATAATTTTAATTTCATCATTGGCTTTTATGGGTTTTACCCATATAAGAATGATTAAAAGAGCAAATGAAATACAGCATAAAAAAGAAGACTTTGTTAAAAAGGTAAAGCAATCTAATGAAGGACATTCAAAGTTTAAAGATGAAGATTTTAATGGTGTATTAGGTTTTGTAGAAATAGAAAAAATAAAACTATTACTACCCATATATAAATCTACTAGTGATAAGGAACTTAGAGATGGCGTAGGTATTGTTGAGACAACAGGACAGCCAACAAATCAATTAAACACAGTATCAGTTTTAGCAGGTCATAGAGGTGGATATAATGGAAAAGATACTTTTCTAAAAATTGACCAGTTGAAGAATGGAGATATTGTAAAAGTTACCGATAGAAAAAATGTATATAGATATAAAGTAACTGGCAGAACAATTATTGAGCCAACTGATTGGACTAAATTCAACAAGGAGCCAGATAAGGCAAAGTTGATATTAATGTCTTGCCATCCATATCCAACTAACACACACAGGATGTTGGTATTTACTGAACTCATAAGGATAGATTTCATAAAATAAACATTAAGGTTTTTATGTTTTACAATACTTTAAACAATTATATAATAACTTAAAAGAATTCTTTTCAAAATCAATAATACCTTCGTCACGTAGATTACCTAATTCTCTGGACAAGGCACTTCTATCTACACCTAAAAAATCAGCCATATCTTTTCTAGATAAAGGTATTTCAAATATTTTACTATTACTTTTAGCATTTTGTATTTCAAGATAATACATAATTTTATCTCTAATATTTCTTCTTGATAAAACCTCTATTTTAGATAGCAATATAAGATTTTTATCAGCAAAAGTACTCATTAAATTTGATATAATAGAGTATTTTTTGATTAAAAAATCTTTAGAATCTTTATTAAATGTGACATCAAAATCTACTTCTAGTAATTTTTCTGTATTTATAGTAAAAATCAAAGAGTTTTTATTGGCAACAGCTGATACAGGAGAAATTTTATTTGAAGTAAATGAAAAAACTTCGGCAAATATATTACCTGGCTTTATAACATCTATTACATTTCTGTTTCCATTTTCATCTGTATTTGTAAGCTGAACCTCTCCCTCTAAAAGTATACACATGTTGCTATAGATTTGCCCTTGAGAAAATAAAATTTCATTTTTGCTTAATTTTATATCGCTGCTTTCAATATTTTTTAAGAAATTATACAATTCTTCTTCAGTAAATTTTTTGAAAATATCGTTTTGAATTATATCTTTTATATATTTTTTAATTATATTAATCACTCTCCTATAGATTAAATTATATCATGAATATAGTATGTATATTATTAAATTTTTATTATTAATTACATAATTAATAATAAAAATATGTTTTAAAATATATTTTTGGGGAATATATGCAAATATTAGGTATTTTTATTAAATTATAGTAAAGAGTATATTATAAATAAAATATTATAGATGGTTTATAGGAGGGGAAATGGATAAGATAGCGACTTTTGCAGGAGGGTGTTTTTGGTGTATGGTAAAGCCATATACTATGTATGAGGGAGTAATAAAAGTAGAAAGTGGTTATATGGGGGGAACAAAAGAAAATCCTACTTATGAAGAAGTATCTACTGGTGATACAAAACATTTAGAAGTTATACAAATATATTTTGATGATGATAAAATATCATATAATGAACTACTGAATATTTATTGGAAACAGATAAATCCATATGATCCAATTGGTCAGTTTGCAGATGTTGGTAGTCAGTATTTAACAGCTATATTTTATCATGATGATGAACAAAAAAAATTAGCTGAAAAAAGCAAAAAAACCATAGAAGAGAAGAATGGAAAAGCTGTTTACACTCAAATCAGACCTATTGAAATATTTTATAAGGCAGAAGAATACCATCAAGATTATTATAAAAAATCAAGTAAACATTATAATATATATTATAAAAACTCAGGTAGATATAATTATGTTAAATCTCATTGGGATAGAAATAATGCGAATAGAGAAATCTTAAAAGACAAGTTAACTGATTTACAATTTGAAGTAACACAAAATGATATGACAGAGATACCGTTTGAAAATGAATATTTTGATAAGTTTGAAAAGGGAATTTATGTAGATATAGTGAGCGGAGAACCACTTTTTTCATCAAATGATAAGTTTCAATCCTCTTGTGGATGGCCATCTTTTTCAAAGCCAATTAAAGATACTAATATTTTGTATAGAGGCGATTATTCATTCGGAATGGAGAGGACTGAAGTTAGAAGCGCTCAAGCTAATAGTCATCTAGGGCATTTGTTTAATCATGGTCCTAAGGAATTGGGTGGTAATAGATATTGTATAAATTCTGCATCATTGAAGTTTATACCATATGATAAAATGGATGAAGAAGGTTATGGAGAATATAAAAAATATTTAGATTAAAAAATATATATTAAACTCAAAGTAATAAAAATAGACCTTAAAAGGTCTATTTTTATTACTTTGAATTATTTAATTCTTTTTGCGTTGTTTTCGTCAACATCAACTTTTTCTTTTCTAATTTCAGCTGAAACTATTTCGTCTTCTACAACTTTTTCCTTTTTTATTACCAATTCTTCAGTAACTACATTTTCTTTTGATACATTAATTTTTTCTTCATGTATAGGTACTCTTATAGTATCTTTATTTTTACCTAACTCGTCAAAGTCGTGTGAAGATTTTTCATCTACTTTATGCCTTTCAACTATAACTCTTTCTTTTTCAACTGGTACTTTAACTTCTTGACGTTCACTAACTACTTCTTTATTTATTTCTATAGATCCTGACTCAACTCGATCTTTATCTATGCGTAGACGTTCTTCGTGTATACGTATTTTATCTTCTGGAGTAAGATTATCACTAGATTTTAAATCTTCATCTAAATAATCAAATCTATCGTTGTAATAGCTTGGTTTATTATATATATCTTTAGATTTTAAATGTAGTAGATAATATCCATTATTTACCGCTGTCATTGCCTGATTACGTGTATCAGGACTAAAATTATATTTGTCTAAAGCTTTTACCTGTGCATCTTCACCTGAAAAAAATGCTGCTATTTTATCTCCCAGAGAAGCTTCACTTGTCTTGGCGTCTATATCTCCATATGCTAATCTATTGGTACCGTTTACCTTATTTTTAGATATTACTTCAATATCACTTCCTTTAACACCCATTGCCTTTAACTGGTCAACTCTTCTTAATAATTCTGCTTCTGTTCTGTAAGTTTCGAAATTTTTCATAATGCATATTCCTTTCACTCATACAAGTAATATAATTTATTTGCGACTTATTACAAACATTTATGTCATTTAAAAAATAATATTTAATATTATGTGAATATATTAAATATTTAAAAATTTTAAATCTTAATAATTAGCTACCCGATATAATTTTAAAATAAACACATTGTATAATTAATATATAATATTAATCATATACTTTTTAATAAAACGTTGAAATATAAGCGTTGTATTGAGTGTAAGAAATTTGTGGCATATGACATAAATAGCAAGCGTTGTTATTTAAACATAATATAATGAAAAATATATATAAAAATTTGTACAATATTTTCAATGTGGTAGAATAATAATAAACATGATTTTAAGTGAGGTGTTAAAATGGAAAAATATTATTTAAATAGATATCAAAAGATAAATGATACACAAATAATGAAAATAGAAAATTTAGAAGATGGTCGAACAGGTATAATATTGAAAGAAAATATATTTTTTCCTGGTGGTGGGGGACAGGATGCAGACAAAGGCAAATTATATGTAATAAAGGATTATAATCAATCTTATAAATATGAATTGATAGATATATATACCAATAATGAAGGAGAGACTGTAAATGTAATTGATACTAATCAATCAGAAATATTTTGTGAAGGAGAAAAAGCTAAACAAGTTTTAGATTGGACTCATAGATTAGACGGTATGCAGCAACATAGTGGTCAACATTTGTTGTCAGGATGTTTTTATGAAAAATTTTCGAGAAATACAAAATCACTTCATATAGGTAACGATATAAGCCAATTAGATATTGAGGGAGAATTTACTCAAGAAATGATATATGAAATAGAAGACATGGCAAATGAAATAATAAAAGAATCTAGGGAGATTAAAAACTATAAGCTTGATAGAGAACAAAAATCAACATTTACTACAAGAAGACCACTACCAGAAACCGAAGATGATATAAGAATACTTGAAATTGAAAATTTGGATATTAATGCATGTTGTGGTGTTCATTTAGAAAATACTAATGAAATTGCTATGATAAAAATCGTAAAATTTTATAAACATAAAAGTAATACAAGAATAGAATATTTAGCAGGGAATAGAGTAATAAGCTACTTATTAAATAGAGACAGAAAATTAAAAGTTATACTTGATCAATTTAAATCGGGAGAAGATACAATTATTCAAACATTAACTAATACTGTTCAAAAAAAAGAAAGAATAGAAGAATCATTTAAAAATATAAATGATAAATATACAAATTTATTAATTAATAAATTTGAAAAAGAAATAGAAAAATCTCAATCGGGTTTGAAAATACTGAAGATAAATTTAGTGAATGAAGATAAAAATACTATTTATACTATAGCAAACAAACTTCAAAAGAATGAAGATATTTTGATAATTATTTCTAACAAGATAAATAAGATTTACAATTATCTAATAGTTACAGAAAAATATACTAGTCAAAAGTACAAAATAAAACTTAAAGATGATTTTCAATATATGAAAGATAAATATGAATTAAAGGGTGGAGGTTCTAGCTTTAAAATTGAATTTATACTTGAAAATGAAAAAAACATTGACAATATTAATAATTATATTTATTATAAATATTGGAAATAGGAGGAGTTATGTCAATTTTAGGATTAATAATATTACTAATTTTCTCAGGTTTGGCAATATATAGTTTACTTGCTAAAGGTGGAAGAGGGGTAAAAAATTATATAATAAGGAACTTTATAGGAACATATATATTTATTATTTCTTTATTAGCGATTATGAAGTCATCATACGGAATAGCCGAGAGTCTATATTTAGGAATTTTTTCTATATTAGCTGTTATATCTTGCATTGTAATCGCAAAGAGGGATGTTAAAAGCAAGTACAGCAAAATGAGGGTAATATATATTGTTGGCATTATAGTTGCGACAATATCTATATATATGTCATATATCAACTAAATTTTAGATAAATAAAAGGGCTCTTTTAAGGGTTCTTTTTTATTATTTTATTTTAGTAATTCGTATCCGTTTACTATTAATGAAGTGATTTTTTCATCTTTAAATTTAGCATCAAAAAATATTTTTTGCGATTCATCAGGGTAAGTGAAATATCCATTAGAGAAAATTATATTATTATTTTTATGTATAGATGTAGTTATTACATCTATGTTACCACTTACATTTATAACTTCATTTATCTTATCTTCAGCTAATTCTTCATATTTTATAGTATCTTCAGTACTGAGTTTTGTAGGCATTTCTACAAATTTATCAGGTAATCCCTTTGGCTTTATTAGGCTATTAAAATTAAAAATTTTGAAGGATAAAAGAATACCTATTGCAAGTATCAAAAGACCGTATACAATTTTTACCCATAGTCTAAAATTATGACTTTGTTCTTTCTTTTTAATTTTAGATTTTGTTTGCTGATTTATTTGTTCTCGCATTCTATTTATATCGTACTGAATAATTCTATTATCCTGAACAGGAGTTTTTGCTTTAGCCTGTTTGGAATTAATAGCTTTTTTTCTTTCAGCAAAGTTGATAGTTTTATTTTTGTTATCGGCCATTAGCAATCCTCCATTCTATATGATAAAACTATTATAGTAAAAAATCGTTGAAATGTCAATGTATATGAGCTTATAATATCAAAGATGAATATTAAATTTAACTAATATATATCAATATTTTAAATTTGTTAAAAAAGAAAAAAATAAAATTACTATATGAATATGAAAAATATATATAAAAATAAAGTGTTATATATAATTATTGAATATATCATTTTATTTTTAAAGTACTGTAAATAGTAGACTTATTGGGAAAAATAATGCTATAATTTGATAGAAAATATTATTGAATTATGTTAAAATATAGTGTAATAGCATTTTTATGCAAATTTTTTAGAAAAGGAGTTTATGTATGATTTTTATTGGAAATAGATATGAAATAACCGATAAACCTGTTTACATCGAAGAGAATAAGCTTTACAATGCATACGACTCTGAGAAAAATATCAAAGTAAAGATAAAAATAATAGAAAATAATAGATATATAAGTACAGATTTTATACCCAATTTAATAGATGAAAGCATGGTAATAAATGAATTAGATACTCCTTATATTTTGCATATAGTCGATGTTGGTGTACATAGAACCGTGGATAGCTTACTTTATTATATTGTATATGAGGATTTTAATGGTGTCTCACTTTCTACTCTTACAAAAGGTGCATATTTGCATATGGATGCACTTATTAGAATCTCAACACAAATTGCCAAAGCTCTACAAGCATATCAGAGTATTGGTAAGTGCCATGGTTCATTAAAGGCAGATGATATTTTAGTTAATGATAAATATATCATAAAAATTGCAGATTTTGGTCTAACAGAGGCTAATAAAGGAACTAATATAAGATGTTCAGGAAACTTAAAATATCTATCACCTTCTCAATTAGCTATAGACTTTACTGATATTAAGACAGATTTGTATTGCTTAGGAGTAATGCTTTATGAAGCTGTATTCAAAAAATTTCCATTTAGTGAAGCTAGTACAGAAAAACAGTTGATGAAGGCAATTGATAAGGGCGTAATATGGTCAAGAGTTAATACAAGCGATCAAAATCAAGATTTTATAGATATTATTAAAAAGCTATTGGAGAGAAATGATAATTTATGCTATAAAAATTATAACCAGCTTATATTAGCACTTAGTCATTTTATGTATAAGACGCAGAAGATTACAATCAATGATATCAACGAAGCACTCAAACCAGAGCTTGAATCAGTCTTACACAGAACTGGTAGAGTCAATCCAGATGATTTTTATAAGACTAATCAGATATTCTTAAAAGATATTGAACTTGCAATGGAAAAACACAACAATGAAAATATAAATCCAAAAAAAATAGAAAAGAAAAAAGCAAGAAAGAAAAATACTAAAAAATTTATGATGATACTAGGCATAATAGCTTTATTTTTAGTAATAGCTGTAATAGTAGTAAAAATACTAAATTATTATTAAAAACTTGCTATAACGCTTGACACAAACATATACAAATGTTAGAATAATAGAGGTTATTTTAAAAATAATACTAAATAAACACAGCAACGGGATTCTTAAGAGGTGCCTTTAGGTTTCTTAGGAAGATGAGCGTGCTGGAGGTAAAAACCAGGAGGAGAAAATTAAATGTCAGTAATTTCAATGAAACAATTGTTAGAAGCTGGTGTACATTTTGGACATCAGACAAGAAGATGGAACCCTAAAATGGCTAGATTTATATTCACAGAAAGAAATGGAATATATATCATAGACTTACAGAAGACAGTAAAGAAAGTTGATGAAGCTTATAAGTTTATGCTAGAAATAGCTGAAACTGGAAAGCCAATACTATTTGTTGGTACTAAGAAACAGGCTCAAGAAGCTATCAAGGATGAAGCTCTTAGATGTGGTATGTACTATGTAAACGAAAGATGGCTAGGAGGAATGCTTACTAACCATAAGACAATCAAGACTAGAATTAAGAAGCTTAGAGAACTAGAAGCTATGGAAACTGATGGTACATTTGATGTACTACCAAAGAAAGAAGTTATCAAACTTAGAGCTGAACAAGAAAAACTAGAAAAGTTTTTAGGTGGTATTAAGGATATGCCTGAACTACCAGCAGCTATGTTCGTAATAGATCCAAGAAAAGAAAATATAGCTATTCAGGAAGCTCATAGACTAGGTATACCTGTAATAGGAACAGTTGATACTAACTGTGATCCAGATGAAATTGATTATCCAATACCAGCAAATGATGATGCTATCAGAGCTATCAAGTTAATAACTGGTGCTATGGCAAATGCTGTTATCGAAGCAAGACAGGGTGTTGATGATGTAGCTGTAGAAGAAGCACAGACTGAAGAAGTTGTTGAAGAAACTACAGAAGAAAATTAATTAAACATTCGTAAAAAAGCTTATGGTAAGGGCAAAGCCCTTACCATTTTGTTAAATAAGAACTATAATAAAATTATTTAGGAGGATTTTACAAATGGCAATAACTGCACAGATGGTAAAAGAATTAAGAGAAGCAACAGGCGCAGGAATGATGGATTGCAAGAAAGCTCTTACAGAAGCTGATGGCGATAAGGATAAGGCTGTTGATATACTAAGAGAAAAAGGACTTTCAAAGGCTGCTAAAAAAGCTGATAGAATAGCTGCAGAAGGTCTTGTAAATATAGAAATAGGACCAGATAATGCTTTAGCATCAATAGTTGAAGTTAACTCTGAAACTGATTTTGTCGCTAAGAATGAAGACTTTAAGAAATTTGTTAATGATGTAGCTGTAATGGCTAGAGAAAATGATGTTCATAATGTACCTGAATTATTGGCTTTACAACATGACGAAGGCAAATCACTTCAGGATGTATTAAATGATAGAATAGCTACAATAGGTGAAAAACTTGATGTTAGAAGATTTGAAAGACTTGTAACAGAAAATGGTGTTATAGCTGGTTATATACACGGTGGCGGTAAAATCGGTGTGTTAGTTGAATTAGAAACAACATCTAAGGATCAGAAAGTTATTGATTTAGGAAGAGATATAGCAATGCAAGTAGCGGCTATGAATCCAAAATATATTTCTGAAGCTGATGTTGATCAGGAATATTTAGCGCACGAAAAGGAAGTTTTAACTCAGCAAGCTTTAAACGAAGGAAAGCCAGCTAATATTGTTGAAAAGATGGTTGTAGGTAGATTAAAGAAAGAATTAAAAGAAGTTTGCCTATTAGATCAAGTATTTGTTAAAGATTCTGAATTGACTATATCAAAATTAATAGCTAATGTATCTAAAGAAGTAAACCAAGATATCGCTGTTAAGAAAATGGTTAGATATGAAGTTGGTGAGGGTATAGAAAAGAAAGAAGAAAACTTTGCAGAAGAAGTAGCTAAGCAAATGAAGTAATAATTTAAGAGAACACTTTTGTGTTCTCTTTTTTTAAAGTAAATTATAAATTTATAGCAAAATAAATTTTTGATTTTGTAATTGAATTGGAAAGAGGTAGTTTATGAATCAGCCTAAATATAAGAGAGTTTTATTAAAAATAAGCGGAGAAGCCTTATCAGGTGGAACTGGTTTTGGTATTAATAATGAAGTGTTAAATGATATATCTTTAGGAATAAAAGAATTAAATGATGTAGGTGTAGAAGTAGCAGTAGTAGTTGGTGGTGGAAATTTCTGGAGAGGAAGAACTAATCAACAGATGGACAGAACTACTGCAGATTATATAGGTATGCTTGCAACTGTAATGAATGCAATGGCTTTGCAGGATTCTTTAGAAGCTATAGAGGTTCCAACTAGGGTTCAAACAGGCATTGAAATGAACAAGGTTGCTGAACCATATATAAGAAGAAGAGCTGTAAGACATTTAGAAAAAGGAAGAGTAGTAATATTTGGTGCAGGAACAGGTAATCCATATTTCTCTACAGATACTGCAGCGGCATTAAGAGCAGCTGAAATGGAAGCCGAAGTAATTCTTCTAGCTAAAAATGTAGATGCGGTATATGACAAGGATCCAAAATCTTGTTCAGATGCAAAGAAATTTGAAAAATTATCTTATATGGAAGTAATAAATAAAGAATTAAAAGTAATGGATTCAACAGCTACATCACTATGCATGGATAATAAGATAACTATAAAAGTATTTGAATTATCTACTGAAAATATTATTAAAGTTGTATATGGCGAAAATATAGGAACTATAGTAGAATAGTATTAAATAATAAAATAAAATTCGGAGGTAATTATGCAATTAGATCTTCACATTGAATTAGAAGAACAAATGGAAAAAACTATAGAAGCGTTAAAATTTGAATTTGGTACGATTAGAGCAGGTAGAGCTAATGCATCTATGTTAGATAAGGTGAGAGTAGACTATTATGGTACTCCAACACCTGTTAATCAGATGGCAGCAGTTGCAGTTTCAGAGGGTAGAATACTAACTATCACTCCTTGGGACAAGTCTGTGATACATGCTATTGAAAAAGCAATATCTGAATCGGACATTGGAATAGCTCCTACAAACGACGGTTCTGTGATTAGACTGACTGTACCACAGTTAACAGAAGAAAGAAGAAAAGAATTGGCAAAAAAGGCATCAAAGGCTTCTGAAAGTTTTAAAGTAAGAATTAGAAACGAAAGAAGAGATGCTAATGAAAAAATAAAGAAAATGGAAAAAGCAGGAGAACTTGCAGAAGATGATGCAAAAAAAGCAACTGATGAAGTTCAAAAAATGACAGATAAATATATCAAGACTATAGAAGCTTTGACTAGTGAAAAAGAAGCAGATATAATGTCAGTATAATTGATTATCAACCCAATTTAGTCTTATCTAAATTGGGTTTTATTATGCAATAAATCTATGCTATAATATAGTATATGATACTATACAAAATAGATTTTATTTAAGGAAGGAGAGCTATTAACTTAGCGAATAAATATGGAAAGATTATATTATGATATAGATTTAGAAAAAGTACCACAACATTTAGCGATAATAATGGATGGGAATGGTAGATGGGCAAAATCAAAAATGATGCCTAGGACTTATGGTCATAAGAAAGGTGTAGAAACAATAAGAAAGATAGTAGAAGAATCAAAGAGATTAGGTGTGAAATATCTCACTCTTTATGCATTTTCTACTGAGAATTGGAAAAGACCGAAAGAAGAAGTAGATGCGTTGATGAATTTATTGGTTTCTTATTTAAAAAAAGAATTAGCTGAACTAGATAAAAATGGGGTAAGAATATTAACGATAGGAGATATTTCAGCACTACCAAAAGTATGTATAAATGAACTTGAAAAATCAAAGGAAAAAACTAAGGACAATAAAGATTTAACCTTGTCTCTTGCACTTAATTATGGTGGTAGAGCAGACATATTAAATACTGTAAAATTAATTGCCAAAAATGTTAAAGATGAACAAATTTTAATAGAAGACATAAATGAAGAAATGATTTCAAAGTATCTAACAACAAATGAATCAGTTGATCCAGATTTAGTAATTAGAACTAGTGGAGAACAGAGATTGAGTAATTTCTTATTATGGGAAGTCGCATATTCTGAGTTTTATTTCACAGATGCTCATTGGCCAGAATTTGATGAAAAAGAGTTACAAAAGGCTATATACAGCTATCAAAATAGAGATAGAAGATTTGGTGCTATAAAATAGAAAAAAATATTAGTCTACTTTGTTAGGCGTGTTGGAGGGATTTTAATGAGTGAGAGATTAATGTCATCTTTAGTGATATTGCCTCTATTAGCGGTTTTATTTATTAAAGGTATACCACTTTACTTAGCTGGATTAATTATTATGATAATCGGTTTAAAAGAATTTTATAGAGCCTTTAATAATATAGAATACAGACCTATTGAAATAATAGGTTATGTTTTTGCAATATATTTATTTATAACAAATGTCTTCAATTTTGGTATAGATACATATATATACGCTATATTTTTATGTTTTCTAGTATCGATAATTTATGTACTTATGCAAAAAAATAATGTAATAGATGTGTGTATTACATTTTCTGGAATACTATATGTTTGCATATCTTTTAATTGTATAATATTAACAGTAAAAGATATACCTATGGGTGGTAAAATATTATGGATTATATTTATTATTTCCTTTGCTACAGATATATTTGCTTATTTAGCAGGTAAAAACTTTGGCAGGCATAAGTTATTACCCTTAGTAAGTCCTAAAAAGACTGTAGAGGGCAGTATAGGTGGTATAATGGGAAGTATAGTATTTTGTGTCTTATTTGCAATTTTATTCGAACTTTCTATTCCGATTGCTATTTTTGTTTCACTAACTGGTAGTATAGTTGCACAATTGGGAGATTTATCTGCATCATCTATTAAAAGATATGTAGGAATAAAAGATTTTGGCAAATTGATACCAGGTCATGGTGGTATTTTGGATAGATTTGATAGTGTGTTATTAGTGGCTCCATATATATATTTGGTATATAGTTTGTTATTATTAAAATTATAATGTAAATAAATAATAAAGGTGTAGGATAATCCTACACCTTTATTATTTATTTACATTTTATTTATTTCATCAATCAATCTTTCTACAATTTGATCCTGAGGGATTTTCTGTAATATTTCTCCCTTTTTAAAGATCAAGCCAACACCATTTCCACCAGCAACTCCTATATCTGCTTCACGAGCTTCTCCTGGACCATTAACTGCACATCCCATTATAGCAACAGTAATGTCCTTTTCTATATCCTCAATTCTTTCTTCTATTTCATTAGCGAATTTAATGAGATCTATACTACATCTACCACAAGTTGGGCATGATATTATTTTGATTTTATCATTTAAAAGTCCAAGACTTCTAAGTATTTCTTTACCGACTCTAACTTCTTCTCTAGGGTCTCCAGTTAATGATATCCTCAGCGTATCACCAATACCAGCTACTAATAAGCTTCCTATACCTATTGAAGATTTTATAGTTCCTTTTTTAATACCACCAGCTTCTGTAATTCCAAGATGAAGAGGGTAGTCTACTTTTTCTGACATTAGAGTATATGCTTCAACAGTTTTTAAAATATTTGTATTTTTAAGAGAAATAGCTATGTCGTAAAAATCTAAATCCTCTAATATTTTAATATGTTCAAGAGCAGATTCGACCATTGCTTCGGGAGTTGGCCCTCCATATTTTTCTATCAATTTTCTATTTAGTGAGCCACTATTCACTCCAATCCTAATTGGTATATTTTTTTCTTTGCATGCTTGAACAACAGCTCTTGTTTTTTCTTCATTCCCAATATTTCCAGGATTAATTCTAATAGCATCTATACCCTGTTTTACCGATTCTAGCGCTAACCTATAATCAAAGTGTATATCTGCTATAATAGGTATGTTTGTAGCTTTTTTTATCTTTTCTATATTTTTGGCTGCTACCATATCTGGTACAGCAATTCTCACGATATCACATCCCACGTGAGCCAAGTCATTTATTTGTCTAATCGTGGCTTGTGCATCTCTTGTATCTGAAGTAGTCATTGATTGTACAGGTATTGGATTATCACCACCTATTGCAACATTACCTACATAAACCACCTTAGTTTTTTTTCTTTGATAAGTCATTTTTTTCCCTTTCAATAAAATACTTTTTGATTTATTATTTAAATAATCTTAAAATATCCTTATATGTTATAAATATCATAAGTGCAAGTAGCACCATTAATCCGCCGCCATTTATAGCACCTTCAATTTTTGCTGGTAGTTTTTTTCCACCTCTGATAGCTTCTATTAGTAAAATTAGTATTCTCCAACCATCTAGGGCAGGTATAGGCAATAGGTTAAATATACCTATATTTAAAGATATTATAGCTGTTAGGTACATAAAGTATATTATTCCATCACTAGCGGCTTTAGAAAACATTCCTACTACACCTACTGGACCTGCTAAATTGTTGACTATACTTTTTGACATCTGACCTGTTATCAACTTCCACAAAAATTCTAACATAGCTTTTGAAGTATTATAAGTTGATTCAATTGCTTTTATTGGTGCTTTTATATATGATTTTTCCATTTTTGGCTTTATACCTATCATATATTTACCATTTAACATTTTAGGTTTTAATTTAGTCGTTTTAATTTCACTATTTCTTTGATACTTTATAGTCATTTCCTTTCCCTTATTTAAGGTAGTTGTTTGACTAAGTTGATCAAAAGAATTAATGTTTTTTCCATTTATAGCCAGGATTTTATCATTTCTTTTTAAACCGGCAGATTGAGCAGCAGAATTTGGTAATACTTGCTCAAAAGTTGTAGTCTGTACACCAAGTAGCATATGTACTGGTATTAGCAAAAGTATACATAAAATTATATTTGCAAGTGGTCCTGCTATTATACTCAATAATCTTTGACCTATTGTTTTCTTGCCAAATGAATTTGGATCATTTGATTCTTCGTCTTCACCTTCCATAGCGACATATCCACCTATAGGGAAGAGTCTCAAAGCATAAAGTGTTCCGTTTTTTGTTTTTTGATATAACTTTGGTCCCATACCTATAGAGAATTCATGTATAGTTACTCCAGCTCTTTTAGCAAAGTAAAAATGTCCTAACTCGTGTATAAATATGATAAAACCAAAAGCGATTAAAGCTAATATTATTTTCATTTTTCACCTACTTAACTATTTTTTCTATATAATCTCTTGTCCAAGAATCTACCTCTAAAATTTCTTGCAAGTTTGGATTTTCTATGAATGTATGTTCATTTAATGCATATTCTATAAATTTAGGTATATCGTAAAAACCTATCCTATCTTCTAAAAATTTTTCTACTAATACTTCATTTGCAGCATTAAGCACAGCACAATCTGTTCCTCCGTGTTTTAAAGCCTTATAAGCAAGTTTTAAGCAAGGGAAAACCTCTAAATCTGGTTTTTCAAAGTGCAAGCTTGAAATTTCGAACAAGTCTAATCTCTTAAAATTGCTTTCTATTCTATTAGGGTAAGTCATGGCATACTGTATAGGAACTCTCATATCTGGGCATCCTATTTGTGCAATTATAGATGAGTCTTTAAACTGTACCATAGAATGGATTAAGCTTTCTGGATGTACATGAACTATAATATCATCAGCCTCAACTCCAAATAACCATTTAGCTTCTATAACTTCTAGTCCCTTATTCATCAAAGTGGAAGAGTCTATAGATATTTTTTTACCCATATTCCACTTAGGATGTTTTAGGGCAGAATCTTTTGTTGCATTTAGTAAATCCCCTTTAGATTTACCCCTAAATGGTCCTCCTGAAGCGGTTAATAATATTTTATCAATTTCTTTATAATTTTCTCCATTTAAACACTGGAATATTGCGCTGTGTTCACTATCTACTGGAAGAATTTTGGCATTATATTTTATTGCAGCTTCCATTACTAATTTTCCTGCAGTTACCAATGTCTCTTTATTGGCAAGAGCTATAGTAGTGGAATTTTTTATAGCTTCCATAGTTGGCAAAAGACCTATCATACCAACTACAGCAGTCACTAGTATATCAATAGTTTTAGAAGAGGATATTTTTATTAAACCATCCATACCTTTTAATATTTCTATTGATTTTAGACAAGTGATATTTTCTTGTTTTTTTAACTTAGTTAATTGTTCAAAAGATTTTTCATTATATACAACTACAGTTTTTGGATTAAATTCCTTAATTTGTTCTATTAATATATCAATATTAGTGTTTACTGATAAAGATTCAACCTTAAACATATCTGGATGATTTCTTACCACATCAAGAGTTTGTGTACCTATTGAACCAGTGGAACCTAATATAGAAATAGTTTTTAATTTATTTAAACTCATATTTCACCTCTTAGTTTTTAAATTATTTATATAAATTATACCATATAAAACTAAAGAATTTCTAAGTTTACTAGCTGTGATAGGTAAAATTTGATTATGTAATTCAAAAGTAATATAAGATTATTATATAATAATCTTATATTACTTTTGTGGTTATAGATATTAACTGAATAAAAAAATTTATTTTTTTTACTACAGATAAATTAATTTTATTACAAAGTTTATAAAAATGCTAAAAAAATAGTATATATAATGCTCATTATTTTAAAATAAAATGACTAAAATTTATCATTTAAATAATATTAAATTTATTTAAATGATAAATAATAAAACAAATATGTTTGACTTGGCTTAAAAATTATTATAATATGGTATCAATAAATAAAGAAGATGTTTTTAAATTAAGTTAATAGTTATACGTGTTTGATGAAGGGAGGGTGTTTCGTGTTTGTATTTAATGATATAAATGAAAAATATGATGATATAAGCTCAACGGAAAGTAGGAATATAGTACGTGATAAAACAAACAATAAATTTTTGAATGTGTCACCTAAGAACTTCCTAAAATCTATGGAGAATATAAGTAGTAAAAAATCTATGATACCATTACAACTAGTGAATATAATGGATAAAGATAACAAAATAAATCATACATTAGATGAACTTTCAGAAATATTATCTTATCCAAAAACTGGTTTATCAGTATTATTTGGTGAATATAAAAAGTATGATTTTATGATAAAGATTAGAAATGGTGTATATATGATTAATCCTTTGGTATTTTATAAGGGATCTAAATATGAGAGAGATAAATTATTAGCTAGCTATAATAAAGGTAGACGAAAGGAGGGGACTGTAAATGGATCTAAGATTTGATAGAGAAATAATGAAGTGGTTTGATAGTTTTTTTCAAGAAGCCATTGAAAGTATTTCAATAGATAACTTCTTTTGTAAAACTGAAAGAAATAGTAGATTGCTTGATAGAAGCAGAAAATTTATATTGGAAAAAAATAATGGTAAATATTGGCAAATTGAGTTTACAGTACCAGAAAGTAAAGTTTTAAAGATAGAGAAAAATGTAAATACATTTTTTAAAGAATATATTATAGAAGAAATTTCTATGTATAGCGATGATGAGATTTATGATTTTATAAATAGCAAAATAAAAGATGTATATAATGAAGTGGTGGAATATAGATATAATGAAGATAAAAACACTTATGTAATGAGCTATAGTAAAGAATTTATGGATAAGTGCTCTGGTATGAAAGTAGGAGAAATTAGATTTCTAAATGAAGATTTAATGATAAAAATTTGGAATGAAGAAAAAATTTCCATAGTTAATATCGATAATACTTTTAATTTGATACTTAATTATGATACTAATAAAAATGAAGATATGTTAGATTCTTTATTAGATTTACGTAAGTCTGTGATAATAATACTTTGATAAAATTCTAATATCTTATAATATAATTTAGAAAAGTATATTCACTTATTAATATAAGTATTGAACATGAACTTTTTAAAAATAGAAAAAGAAAGGAATAATTTTATGGACGCAGAAAAAATGACATTAAGAGTGCAAAATGCACTAAACGATGCTTTTAGTGAAGCAGTTAAAAATAATAATCAGCAAGTTGATTCAATCCATCTATTGATTGCGCTTGTTCAACAAGAAGATGGACTAATACCTAATATATTGGAAAAAATGGAAGTTAATGTAAATAACTTTTTATCGACTATCAATGATATAGCTAAATCTTTGCCGAGTGTTACAGGTCAAGGAGCAAGCTCACAAGGTGTGACAGCAACTAGAAAGATAAGTGAAATTTTAGTAAAGGCAGAATCTATATCTAAAGATTTTATGGATTCATATATTAGTGTTGAACACGTCATGCTTGCAATATTAGAGATAGAAAAAAATAATAAAATTGAAACATCATTCAAGGCATTTGGAATAAACAAAGATAAATTCCTAAACGCTTTAAATGAGGTAAGAGGCAATCAAAGAGTAGATACACAGGATCCTGAAGGTACGTATGATTCATTGGCTAAGTATAGTACAAATCTTGTAAAGTTAGCTATGGAAAATAAACTTGATCCAGTGATAGGTAGAGATGAAGAGATTAGAAGAGCGATTAGAATTCTATCTAGAAGAACAAAAAATAATCCAGTATTAATAGGTGAGCCTGGTGTTGGTAAAACGGCTATAATCGAAGGTTTAGCTCAGAGGATAGTAAAGGGAGATGTGCCAGAAGGATTGAAGGATAAAGTGGTTTATTCGCTTGATATGGGTGCGTTAATAGCCGGAGCAAAATATAGAGGAGAATTTGAAGAGAGATTAAAAGCTGTATTAAAAGAAGTTTCAAGTTCTGATGGTAAAATTATATTATTTATAGATGAGATACATACTATAGTAGGAGCTGGAAAAACTGAAGGATCAATGGATGCAGGTAATTTAATAAAACCAATGCTTGCTAGAGGAGAATTGAACTGTATAGGTGCTACTACCTATGATGAATATAGAAAATATATAGAAAAAGATAAAGCATTGGAAAGAAGATTCCAACCTGTATATGTTGAAGAGCCTACAGTAGATGATACAATATCTATACTTAGAGGTTTAAAGGAAAGATTTGAGATACACCATGGAATTAGGATACATGATAATGCTATAGTAGCAGCAGCTAAATTATCTGATAAATATATACAAGATAGATTTTTACCAGATAAGGCAATTGACTTAATAGATGAAGCTGGGTCTATGATTAGAACCGAAATTGATTCTCTACCAACAGAGTTAGATGCAGTAAGAAGAAGGTTGTTTATGCTAGAAACTGAAAGAGAAGCGCTAAAAAAAGAAGAAGATGACAAGTCTAAGTTAAGACTTGAAGAGTTGGAGAAAGAATTAGCAGATTTAAAAGAAGAAAATGATGAATTAACTAGTAAATATGAGTTAGAAAAAACTAAGATAATGGGTGTTAAACATCTAAAGGAGGAATTAGATAATGCTAAATCCTTGGTAGAAAAATATGAACGCGAGTATGACTTTAATAAGGCGGCTGAGGTAAAATATGGTCAGATACCAAAGTTAGAAAGCCAAATTAAAGAATATGAAGAAAATGAGGATAATAACGAAGCAAATACATTATTAAAACAAGAGGTAACTGAGGATGAAATTGCACATATTATCTCAAACTGGACTGGCATACCAATTACAAAATTAGTAGAAAGTCAAAGAGAAAAATTACTTAAATTAGAAGAACATTTACATAGAAGAGTAATCGGACAGGATGAAGCGGTACAAGCTGTATCTGATGCAATAATTAGATCTAGAGCGGGGCTTAGTGATCCTAATAAACCAATAGGTTCATTCATTTTCCTTGGTCCAACAGGTGTAGGTAAGACAGAGCTTGCCAAGACACTTGCTAGAAATCTATTTGATAGTGAAGAAAATATTATTAGATTAGATATGTCTGAATATATGGAGAAGCATAGTGTTTCTAGATTAGTAGGACCACCTCCAGGTTATGTTGGTTACGAAGAAGGAGGTCAACTTACTGAAGCAGTTAGAAGAAAGCCATATTCTGTAGTATTATTTGATGAAATAGAAAAAGCACATGAGGATGTATTTAACATGTTTTTACAGATATTAGATGATGGTAGATTAACTGACAATAAGGGTAAAACAGTAGATTTCAAAAATACTATAATAATAATGACTTCAAATATTGGTAGTGAGGTTTTATTAGAAAGTAAGGGAGAAATTGATGAAGCTATAAATCAAAGAGTAATGGATATAATGAAACTTAGATTTAAGCCAGAATTCCTTAATAGAGTAGATGACATAATCATGTTCAAACCACTTGCCAAAGAAGAAATAAAGAAAATAATAGACATATTTATGGAGTCTTTGAGAAATAAATTGAAAGAAAGAGATATTAATCTAGAGCTTACAGATTTAGCGAAAGATTTTATAGCTGATACTGGTTATGATTCTGTATATGGTGCAAGACCATTAAAGAGATATATCAATAATGAAATAGAGACTAAAATTGCCAAGGCTATAATTGCTGGATTAATTGAAGAAAAATCTACTATAAAGATAGATTTAGAAGATGGCAATATAATCATTAAATAGTATGAAAATATATTTGTATAAAATAATCATAATAATTAAATAAAAATATAGATAAAATGTTTAAATTTTAATAATTTGTGTATATATTAAATATATTAGTTCATAAAAAATAGTTTAATAAGATTTATAATATTTGAATTCCCCTAAAACTCCAAGTATGCCTTGGAGTTTTTTTATGAAAAATAAAAAAATTAGCTAAATTTCTGTTTATTTAAAGTTATAAAAAGCAAAAAAGCAAACTTTTTATTGAAAGTGTATTATTAGTCTTTTATTACAAAATAAAAAAAATACCTGATATAAAAACATTTTTATATAACTGGAAAACGTTAATTTAATTTAATAAGTTAAATTGACTAAATATTTAATTATTGTTTATAAATTTGGGACTAGAATGAATAAATGTTGATTTAAATAGTAATGATACATTAATATCTAAATGAATATAACGAATATAAAGAATTGTTTGACAATATAAAAAAAAATGGTTATACTATATTTGAACTAATATATTTTATTAAAGGAGGAGTTCAAATGAATATCAAGTTTAAAGATATTATTGTTGTTGGTTTCGCGCTATTTGCGATGTTCTTCGGAGCAGGAAACCTAATATTCCCACCTTACTTGGGAGTATTATCAGGACCTCAGTGGTTTATAGCATTTATAACATTCCTTTTTGCCGATGGTGGTTTAGCACTTTTAGGTGTTATAGCCCTTACGAAAGTTGATGGTAATATGGACGCTTTATTCTCTAGAGCAGGAAAAACAATCGGTGTGGCAATAGGCATAGCAATGATTCTTTGTATAGGACCATTTGTTGCTATACCAAGAACAGCGGCTACTACTTATGAAATAGGTATTTTACCTACAGTAGGTAGTGGTTTTAACCCTATTCTATTCTCTATAATATTCTTTGTTATAGTACTAGTATTGACTATAAAACCTTCAAAGGTTATAGACATAGTAGGAGCTGTTCTTACTCCAACATTACTAGTTTGTCTTGCTATATTAATAGTAAAGGGTGTTGTACAACCTCTAGGACAAATTCAAGACAAAGTATTAATTGAGGGGGTAGCTGCTAGAGGTATATCTGAAGGATATCAAACTATGGATGCAATGGCAGCATGTATATTTGCTGGTATTGTTATTAACTCTATAAAAGCAAAGGGTTATAAGGATGCTAGTATGATTAAAGCAACTATCTATGCTGGATTTGTTGCAGTAGTAGGACTTGCTTTTGTTTATGGTGGTCTTGCTTACTTAGGAGCAACAGTTAACACTCAGTTTGGATTAGATGCTGAAAGAACAAAGCTTATAGTTTCTATTACAGAACAAATACTTGGCGGACCTGGAAAAATAATCTTAGCAATAATAGTTGCACTTGCTTGTTTAACAACAGCTATAGGTTTATCTTCAGCTTGCGGTAACTATTTCGAAGAAATTTCAAAAGGAAAACTTAAGTATGCACATGTTGTTATAGTTGTATGTATATTCTCTGCTATAATCTCTAACTTTGGTGTTGACCAGATTATTAATATTGCTTTCCCAATATTACTTGCTATATATCCAGCTGTAATTGTTTATATTATCTTAGGTTTATTTAATAATAAAATTCATAATGATAATTTATTCGTATTTGGCGTGTGGTCAGCGTTAGTAATAGGAATAATAAGTTCTATTGCAGGATTAAAAATGTTTGAAGGAGCATCATGGGCTAATTCAATTAATGGTGTGTTTGCGGCATTGCCAGGAGCTAAAATTGGTTTCTATTGGATAGTACCTGTTGCAATATTTATCTTAATAGGTAAGTTTATACCAAGCAAGAAAAATCATGTTGCATAATAATTAAATCAAATAAAGGCAAGCTTATAGCTTGCCTTTATTTTTTTAAAATATAATTAATACATTTTAATAACATATTATATAATGTTTGAAAATGTTGTTTTTTACTTTGACTTATAATATAATTTAATTATTAAAACTATGGGGGGAGCTTATGGCTAAGAAAAATTCAAAAAAAAGGGAGAAAGCTTATTACGATAAAAAAATAATCGAAGCGAAAAATACAAAAGAAACATCAGATTTATCTAAAAACAGATTATTTGTAATGAGTATTGGTTTTTTAATATTATTTTATTCAAATTATTTAGCAATATTTATATCACAAAAATTGGTGGCTATTTTAGGATTAGGTGTAATGTTATATGCAATGATTAAATCTCTCAAAAATCCAAATGAGAAAATCAGACAGACTAAAACTGGTAATTATATAGATTATACTATTACAGCAATTATTGTTCTAATAATTATATTTAACATATTTTTGATTATAAAGCATTATATATAGAACATAGCATAATTTTTATTTTTAGAATTTGTAGTTAGTTATATAAGTAATTATGGGCCTTTGAAGCATAACCTTCAAAGGTATTTTTTTATATTTTTCAAAATAATAAAATATTTAGAAAAATGTGTTGACAAATTATATGATAAATATTATTATATATTTAATAATTTAATATCTCTTATCGAGAGTGGTGGAGGGACTGGCCCTTTGAAGCCCGGCAACCTGAATTATTTTAAGGTGCTAATTCCAGCAGCTATAGCTGAAAGATGAGTAAAATAGGTCCGAGTCTAGGTATATATTTTACTTAGGCTATTTTTTATGATTTTATAGATAGGAAAAATGAGAGGAGACTATAATGATACGTATAAATGGTGTCAATAAATATTTTGATGATATACAAGTATTAAAAGACATAAATTTAGATATAAATGAAGGTGAAATTTTTGGAATTATAGGACATAGTGGTGCAGGTAAATCTACTTTATTAAGATGTATTAACAGACTTGAAAGTTACGATTATGGTGAGATATTAATAAATAATAATGATATATCTAAGCTAAATGATAAGAATTTAAGAGAATTGAGAAAAGATCTAGGTATGATATTTCAGCATTTTTCTTTATTAGAAAGAAAGACAGTATTTGATAATATTTCATTGCCTATGGAATGTTTTTCATATAGCAAAGAACAAATAAATAAAAGAGTAGATGAGCTATTAGATTTAGTAGGTATAGCAGATAAAAAATATGAAAGACCAAGGAATTTGAGTGGTGGTCAAAAACAAAGAGTAGCTATAGCTAGGGCACTTGCTATGGAACCATCTGTTTTATTATGTGATGAGGCAACCTCAGCACTCGACCCAAATACTACAAAGTCTATTCTATCTTTACTACAAGATATAAACAAGAAACTTGGAATAACAATAATAATGGTCACACATCAAATGGAAGTTATAAAGCAAATATGTTCTCGTACAGCTATTATGGATGCTGGTGAAGTAGTAGAATTAGGAGATACTGAAGAAATATTTTTAAATAGTCCACCAGCACTTAGAAAATTATTGGGTGAGGATAAAATAATACTTCCAAGTGGAAATAATTTGAAACTATTATTTACAAATGATAGATCGAACGAAGCAATAATTACATCTATGGCAAGAGAATTAGATGTAGATGTATCTATAATATATGGGAAACTAGAAAAATTTAGAGAAGATGTATTAGGTTCTCTTATTATTAATATACCTGATGGTTATTTAGAAAAGGTAGAAAAATATTTGGATAATAAAAATATGTTGTGGCAGGAGGTAGACAATGAGTTTTAGTGATTATATACAAAATTTATTTCCGCAGGCATTTGTGCAGACTATGTACATGACTATTGTACCAACTATAATTGCTACAATACTTGGATTTATAATGGCAGTTATATTGGTGATTACAAAAAAAGATGGGCTAAAACCAAATCGAAAAATAAATAGCATACTATCACTTATTGTAAATATATTTAGAAGTTTTCCTTTTATGATATTAATAGTTGCAATAATTCCATTTACAAGACTGGTAGTAGGAACAAGTATTGGAGAGACAGCGGCCTTGGTTCCAATTACAATAGGAGCTGCTCCATTTATAGCAAGGTTACTTGAAAACTCATTAAATGAAGTTGATCCAGGGTTAATAGAAGCTGCTAAGTCTTTTGGAGCAACTAACTCTCAGATAATTTTTAAGGTTATGGTAAAAGAATCAGTTCCATCAATGATTCAAGCCATATGTCTATCGATGATATCTATATTAGGTTATACAGCGATGGCTGGAGCAGTAGGAGCTGGAGGACTTGGTAATGTGGCGTTAATGTATGGATATCAGCAATTTGATGTAAATGTGATGTTGTTTACAGTAATTGCATTAATAATAATAGTTCAATTAATCCAATTTATTGGAGATACTTTATATAAGAAACTAAGATAATTTGAGCTCAATCTTGGTTTTAATAATAAATAATAAAAATATACATGTATAAGTAAAAATAATAAACAATAAGCTAAATAGTAAATATAAAAACTAATAAATATTAGCGATAAAAATTCGTAATTAATAAAAAACAATATTTCTAAAATAATAAAAATCGTCGATAAATAGTAAGAAAACTAAGGATAATTAATAAATATTTATAAAAAGTTGAAATAAGAGGAGGATATATTATGAAAATTAAAAAGATAGCAACATTGGCATTAGCAGCAGGACTTTCTCTATCATTAGTAGCTTGTGGTTCAAATAAAAAAGAATCTGCTAAAGATGATAAAAAAATTGTAATAGGGGCAAGTGCAAATCCGCATGCTGATATATTAAATAAAGCTGTAAAGCCACTTTTAGAAAAAGACGGATATAAGTTAGAAGTGAAGGTATTTAATGACTACATACTTCCAAACAAAGCTTTAGACGAAGGTTCATTAGATGCGAACTTCTTCCAGCATGAACCATATTTAAACGAATATAATACAAAAAATAAAACAGAGATTAAATCAGTAGCTAAGGTTCATTTAGAGCCTATGGGAGTATATTCACAAAAAGTGAAGTCGATTTCAGGAGTTAAAGATAAGGCGGTAATTGCTGTGCCAAATGATCCAACTAATGAGACTAGAGCACTTAAAATTCTTGAAAAAGAAGGTCTAATAAAACTGGCTGACAAAGAGCTATTGAATAAGAATGATATCAAAGAAAATAAGAAAAACATAGAGATAAAAGAATTAGCTGCAGAACAGCTACCAACTGTTTTAAAGGATGTTGATTTGGCTGTAATAAATTCAAATTATGCTTTAGAAGCTAAATTAAATCCTCAAAAAGATGCTATAGCTACAGAATCAAAAGATTCTCCATATGCAAATATAATAGCTGTTAGTTCAAAAAATAAAGATAGTGAAAAGACAAAGGCCTTGATAAAGGCAATACAATCACCAGAAGTTAAAACATTTATTAATGATACATATAAGGGAGCTATAATTCCTTCATTTTAAGTAATACGTATATTGTAAGCAATAAAATATATAAATAAAAAGATGTGGTATATACCACATCTTTTACTTTGTAATTATAAATATCTAATTTAGTTAAATAACGACTTAAAGAAGTTAATTATCTTATCTATTAAACCACTTTCTTTTGCTTGATTGGCAACATCTCCTGCTATTTGCTTAGCATTAGTTAATCCATCAGAAGTAGTATTTACAACAGCATCTTTTGAAAGCTTGCTATCATCGAATTGTTTAAAGAATGAGTTTGCCTCTTTATTGTTATTTAACCAATCTGATGCCTTTCCTATAATGCCATTTACATCAATATTTTCGCCCTTATCTTTAAGATTTGATCTGACGTTTGTACTTACATTAGCTAGAGTATCTTTCATGTCCTTGTAGTTATAATTTTGATTTGAAATATTGCTTAGTAAGTTCACTATAATATTTATGTCTCCAGTTGTAAGATTTACATTATAATTATTTGCTGTGTCTTTTACAATTTTTTCTATTTTTTCTTTATCCTTAATATCATCTTTTATAACTTTTGTTTTTGCATCATTTACTATACCAGTAGCTTTGTCTTGACCTACTTGGTTAGCAAGTTTACCAGTTGTGACTAGCTCTTTATTAGCTAATTTCTTTTTATTTTCTGTAAGTTTATCACCAGTAGATTTTTCAAAACCTATGATTATACCAGTTAAGGCTCCTGTACCACTAACAGGGAAAGGTGCAGCCGCTACTACATTTGCATTTTCTACACCTGCAGTGGATAGGGTAGTGGCTATCATAGAACTAGTAACCCAAGTAATGTTTGAAGTTTTGACATTGATACCGCCATCATTTGTAGGTACTACATATGCTGAAGACATAGTTACATGTCCTAGCTGTTTTTCTGGGGCGATACCTGCAAGATATTTTCTTTCTTGAGCATTGTTTACATATATTATATTAGGATTATTTTGATCAACACCAAAATAATTTAATATACTTGCTTTTTGTTTTTGGTTAAGATTTGCACCAATAGTAATCACTTCATTTTTTGATGAACTTGTTGAGTCTGCAAATGAAGCTGTACTTATTGAAAAAGTCATCAAGGCTGAAAGGGCGATATAAGACAGTTTTTTTAATATTTTCATTATCTTATCCTCCATAAAATATATTTAATCGAACTAATCGACTATAAATAATATAGTCTAATAGACTTAATTATACCTTTAATATATTGATATGGACTAATTTAAACCCAGATGATATAATGAACTTAATGATTGATTCGTGCATAATTTAAGCAAGAGATTAATTTTAATAAATTGGATAAGGAGAATTAATATGTCAAAAGAATTAGTAAAAGAAAGAGTTGTAGAATATTTGATTAAAGAGCTTAATGTACCTGAAGATATGATTGAAATAGATACACCATTATCAGAATATGAGGAAGGTGTAGAAGGTACACTTGACATCACAGTAGTAGCACTTGATGAAGATGATTGTTTATTACCTTTAATGGTAATTCATTGTTTAGATGATGATATTGACTTAGACGAACAGGTTGTAGAGGGTCAAATGGACTTTTTAGAACTGATTGATGAAACTACTCATGTTGGTAGAATGATTCTTACAAACGGTGATCAAATGATGTATGCAGATTGGAATGGAACTGAATTAGAGGATGAAGAAGCTCTTCCTACATATGATAAGATGATAGAAGAGTATAAAGCAACTGAAAAAGAATATAAAGATTATGTGGCTGAACATCCAGATTATCTAGAAGAACATGACCACGACCATGATAATCATCACGAGAACTAAAAAATATAATACTAATTTAGATAATTATTATATAAATTAGTATTATACGATAAATTATTGTATTTCATATAAAAAGCTGTAAACAATTGTTTACAGCTTTTTATTATTTGTCATTATAATCATTTTAAATTCTAATTTTTGTAATTACACTAAAGTCTTAAATTCATATCCTTGAGATTTATAGTATTTTATAATATTGTCTAAGTATTTGACTGTTTCTTCTTTTCCATAAGTATCATGCATTAAAAGAACTATTAAATTTTTACCTTTAGATTCTTTAACTGCGAAGTCATATAATGCTTTAGCATCTTTCTTTGGTGGTTCTGCATCGCCATTTAAACTATTCCAATCCATTGATACCATATCATTTGCAATGAAGTAATTATTTAAAGGTTCTGTTTTTTGCCATGACATCTGCCCACCAGGACATCTTATAACTCTTGTTGTAAAATTAGGCATTCCTAGAGATTCTTGAATCTTTTTTTCATTTTTCTTTATATCGCTTAAAAAATTCTTTTCATTGTATATTCTCTTCGGATATAAGAAAGTGTAATCATGTGAATAGGAATGATTGCCTATAGCCATACCATTATCATACAACTGTCTAAGGATCTGAGGAGCGCCATCAATAGTTTGTGCTTTACCAGTTACAAAGAAAGTTCCCTTTACATTGTTGTCATTCAATATTTTCAAAACTTTAGGGGTATTTGTTGTTGAAGGTCCATCATCAAATGTCAAAAAAACTTCTTTTTTGCCATTATTATCAATATCGTAAGTATTTAATGAATTCCATACTTTAGCAGCATCTACACCATATATTTTTTTTGCGTCTTCTTTCTGACCAATTACAGCTTTATTTTTATTATTTTTTTCATCTAACATTTTTTCAAATTCTAGATTAGTCTTATTGTCAGCATTAATATCTGCTGAACTAGGATTTAATTTATATGCTACAAATATGCCGACACATAGAAGAATAGATAATAATATAATTATAAAAAGAATTGTTTTTTTAGTTTTATTTTTCTTTTTATCTTTAAGTTTTTGTATTCTGTTATGCTTTGCATATATATCGGTATTTCTTATAGAGTTCATATCTTCATCAATTATATTAGATTCTTTAGCTTGGTCTAATACTATTTCATCATCTGAAATTGATTCTTCTGTAATAGCATTATTGTCTAAAGGTTCAAATTCTCTTGTGAGTTCAATATCCTCTGAATCTACTTTTTTATTTTTACTATTATTAATGTCTTCTTGTGTGACAATTCTATCATCATTATCCATTTTTTTTTGACCTCCTTATTTGTTGCAAAAATACTATGAAAATTATTCGCGTTCTTTATACTATTATTATACACAATTTAAATAAATAAAACAGTAAAAAATATTAAAGATAATCTTAATTTTTGTTTAAATTAAGTTATTTTGTTGTATAATACTATTATGGTAAAATTTGGGAATATTTATTTGTAAGTTGTGAGGTGTGAGTATGAGAAGATACAAATGTAAAGAATGCGGTTATATACATATAGGTGATAGTGCTCCAGATGTATGTCCTGTATGCGCATACGATTCTGAAGTTTTTTTCTTGATGGATGAGGAGAATATAAAGAAAGAAAATGAGTATTTTGAAATGATTGATTCACCAAATCCAGAACTCTTGAAGAAGATGAGAAAGCAACTCGACAGTGTAAGTAGACTATCATCTGTAGTCTGGTCTATGTATAATCAAGCCTTAAATGAAGGTAAAAACGATATGGCTCAAGAATTTAGGGATATATCGGCAAAACTTACTAGACAATCTTCAGTTTTCGTTATGTTTTTAGGTGAATTTTTAGAATTTAATAGTGAAGCTAATATGGAAGAGTTAAAAAACCAGTTAAATAAAATTAATTTAAAAAATCAAGAAATTATAAATTTGCTAATAGAAGATGGAAATGATAATGAAGCTGAAATATTAAGTAATATAATGAAATAATATTTTAGCTGAATAAATAGAAAAAGTCTAACCTTGAGATATAATCTTATCGTTGGACTTTTTCTATTTATTATTATATAGTATACATATTTATTTATTTAAATCTGAATCTGAGTAGACAATTTTACCTGAGCATATAGTGTACTTAATCTTAGCAGGTAATTTCCAATTTATAAAAGGTGAATTGGATGATTTAGAGTAAAATTTGTCAGTAACAACATATTCTTCATTAGGATTGAATATACAAATATCAGCTACTTTTCCATGACTAATATCTCCTCTATCAAGTTTATAATGTTTTGATGGATTTATAGTAAGTTTAGAAAGCATATGTGACATAGATAATCTACCTGTATTTACAAGCTGATCAACTGAAAGTGATAGGGCAGTCTCTAAACCTATTATACCACTAGGAGCCTTAGAAAATTCTGTTTCTTTTTCTTCTTTTGTATGTGGGGCATGGTCTGTAGCTATTATTTCTATAGTATCGTCTATCAAACCTTGAATAATTTTTTCTCTATCTTCATGAGTTCTAAGAGGGGGATTCATTTTTGCAAGAGTTGAATATTTTTTTACATCATCCTCGGTAAGTGTAAAATGATGAGGAGTAGCCTCTGCTATAACATTTGCTCCCAATGATTTAATGTATCTAACAAAATCTACTGATACACCAGATGAAATATGCTGAATATCTATTTTTGCACCAGTATCCAAAGCTAACATGCAATCCCTTGCTACCATAACATCTTCGGCCACTCTGGGAGCTCCTATTAGAGATAAAGATTTAGCCACATCAGATTCGTTTATTCCATGGTTGGATATTAAACTATTATCTTCTTCATGAAGTGCAATTATAGTATCGAGTTCCTTGGCTTTAATCATTGCTTTTCTAAGTAAAGATGTATTCATCACAGGAACCCCATCATTTGTGAAGCCGATAGCACCATTTTTACTAAGAGCCTCCATGTCTACTAGCATATCTTTAAAATCGTATGTAAGTGCTGATTCTTGATATATATTTATACAAGCTAACTCTGCTTTTTTTTGAATATTTTTTAATCTCTGAACAGAATCGGTTTTAGGGTTAGTATTTGCCATCAAAAGAACAGATGTAAAACCACCAGCGGCAGCAGCCTTTGAGCCTGAGATTATATCTTCTTTATGTGTTTGACCAGGTTCTCTAAAATGTGCATGTATATCAATTAATCCAGGACAAACTATATATCCCTTTGCATTTATAATCTGTGCATGAGGATCATTTATTTCTTTTGCAATTGACGAAACTATACCATTTTCAATAAGTAAATCTGCTATCTCTTCAAATGAATTTGCTGGGTTTATAATTAAACCATTTTTTATTAGTAATTTTCTCATAAAGATCTCCTTTTATTTGCTTATTTTTAAAAAAGAGATTGATCTATTAGATCAATCTCTAAATATTATTTATATATAACTTTGATAGGATCCAACTTGGAAGCTTTATAAGCAGGCACTAATCCGAATATTATACCTGTTAGTGCGATAGCTAAAAACGCGTATAAGAAACTATTAAAGCTTGGTATGGGCTTAAATGGAAGTATATTTCTAGAGTGTATTGTTACAGCATATCCTACAAATAAACCTAAGATACCTCCACAAGCAGTAATGAATACTGATTCTATTAAAAATTGGAATAGGATGGTTCTAGGTTTGGCACCTAGAGCTCTTCTAATACCTATTTCTATATTTCTTTCCATTACAGAAACATACATTATATTCATTATACCAACACCACCGACTACCATTGATACTATAGTAATAATCATAACGAATTTATCTATACCTTTTGTTATAGCTTCAGTTGATTCTTGTATAGTGCTTTGACTTTGGATATTATAATTTCCACTAACTTTAGGATGAAGGGCATTTACTTGCTTTAATACTTCTTTAGATACTTTATCAACGTCTGCATCATCTTCAACATCAATTTTTAAATTATTTATTTCGCCTTTTTGATAAATAGCACCTGTTAAAATATCATAAGGTTTTTTGGGAATTATACAAGATGGTTGAATAGCGTCAAAGCTGGTTTTTTTTCTAAATTCTTTTTCAGCTCGATCGTATACAATATCTAAATCATACACACCAATCACTTCATAAACTAAATTATTAATGTTTACACCTTTACCAAGGGGAGACTTATCTTTGAATAAGTCTTTTTTAACTTTATTATTAATAACTATAACATTCCTATTTTCATCTTCCTTAGTTATAGACTTACCTTCTATAATTTTGTATTTTTTTTCAGCGTTATGAGCTATAACACCAGTTGCAGATGCTTTATCAAAAAATGATATCTTAGCTTGGTACATATTTTCATCAAAACCAGCAAACAATTGAATAGGCTTAGCTGAAGGTGTGATTTTTTTTACACCCTTTACATTTGATAAAACTTGCAAATCACTAGGATTAAAAGGTTGAACTAGCTTAGAATCTAAATCTTCTTGTATGTAACCATCATTTGTTTTTTCTTGATAATAAATTACTGCTGTTCTTGGAGCTATATTTTGAAAAGTGTTTTTAAATAGTTTGCTCATTGCATTACCTACAGAACTGACAAAAACTACAGAAGTAATACCAATTATTAGCCAAATAAAGGCGATGATTAGTCTCAGCTTATGGCCTTTTAAATTTGAGATGGAGTTCTTTAGTAATGTAAATATCATAATTAAAGACCTCCTTTATTAAATACACCATCTTTAAGTGTGACAACTTTACTTGCATATTTAGTCATATCATGGTCATGCGTGACCATAATAATAGTTGTACCAGATTTGTTTAGTTTACTTAGAAGATTCATGATATCTTCACCAGTTTCACTATCGAGTGCACCAGTTGGTTCATCTGCAAAGATAATGCTTGGATTGTTTACCAAAGCTCTTGCGATTGCAACTCTTTGTTTTTGACCACCTGATAGGTGATTAGGGAAACTATTAGCTTTTTCCAGCAAGCCAACATCATATAATCTTGATTCTATTAATTTTTTTCTTTCATTTTTATTTTTATGTCCACTATAAAGAAGTGGAACTTCAATATTTTGCCAGACATTTAAAGTTTCGATTAAATTAAATTGCTGAAATACATATCCGATTTTATGTGCCCTTAATTCAGAACGTTTATTCTCACTAAGATTGCTTACATCTTGTGATTCAAATATAAACTTTCCTTCGTCAAGCTTGTCTAAAAAACCTAAAATATTTAGTAGGGTAGTCTTACCGCTACCAGATTTACCCATAATCATTAAGAATTCTCCAGACTGAATTTCTAAATTAATATTTTTTAATACATGAAGTTTTTCTTTCCCTACTTTATAATACTTCTGTACATCTTTTAATTCTATTTGTATATTAGTCATTATAACACCTATTATTCTGATTTTTTATCATCTTTAGAATTGTTTTGAATTTTTGGGACCGTATCTCCATCTTTCATATTTTTAGTAGGGTTCTTAATCACTATGTCATTTTGATTTAACTTTCCTGTAACAGTCGCATAATTTTCATCTTCAGTTACTATTTCTATGTTCACTTTAGTTAATATACCATCAACATCAGTAAATACATATATTTCGTTGTTATCTTTTATAATTGAACTAGATGGAACTTTATGTTTATCAGTATTTATTTCTATAGTAGCTTGTGTATGATAACCATCTACTATTCCTTCTTGAGTATCAAAAGATAGAACTACATCATAAAAAGATACCGAAGGAGAAGCTTGACCTGTAGCTTGGCTTGCATCAGCTATTGCAGAGCTTGGTGAACTAGTAGGCCTTTCAGAAATATAAGAAACTCTTCCTTTTACAACTTCACCTGTTGATAATAAAGTGACATTCGCTGTCATATCAAGTTTGATTTTCGATAGATCCTGTTCTGCTAAAGTTCCATTCATTACATAGTCTACTGTCTGTATTGCCATTAAATTTGATTTTTCTCCTAAAGAACTTGTATTTTTGTTATTGTTTAAATAAACCTTACCGTCCATTGGGGATTTTATTTTAGTATATGCTTTAGCATTTAAAGCAGAAAGAGTGTTATTGAGTGAAGCTATTTGACCATTAATACTAATCAGTCCTGGATCATCACTCTTCAGCGTATTTCTTTGTCTGTTTAGGCTATCTATCTGACTTTTAACATTTGCTATTTCAGATATAGCAGTTTCATCCTTAACTATATATAATACATCATCTTTCTTTACAGTCTGACCTTGGCTAACTCTAATATCAGGAGTTACACCATTTGATGGTGCAGGTATAGATTTACTTTCTCTAGGCACTACAATACCATTTATAAATACTTTTTCATTTTCAGGAACAGTGTAGGTCTGTACACTTTGCTCCGGTTTTTGATTTAAATTATTATATACAACTAGACCTCCAACAACTAAAAAAAGTGATATTATCAAACAACCAATTATTACTTGAGTTTTTCTATCAGTTTTTACTTTGTCAATGAACAGTCTACATTTATCTTTAAAAGACATTTCAACCTCCGCATCTAAAAGGATTAACAATCATTACAATATAATCCAATCTCATTTTTTATCTATACTTATTTTATATTAATAAAAAGCAAAATACAAGTTTATATAGAAGATAAATAATAAATATTTGCGAAAAAAACAAAAAACATCTTTATAATTCAATTGCTTGTAAACACTTGAAATAAAGATGTTCTGAGACTATAATATATGAAACTAAAATATTAATGATTATAATATATGAAACTATTTTTAGTTATTTTCATCGCCTGTTGCAATTTGATTATCATTATAACTTATCCAATCAGAAAAGCTACCAGGATAAATTTTGTAAGGGATTTCTGCAATATCTAGAGCTAAAGCATTTACCATTAATGAAATGCCTGAACCACAATATACTATAATTTCCTTTTTAGGATCTAGATTTTGGAAATGTTTTTGTAATTCCTCCTTGCTTTTAAAAGAAGACTTATCGATGTTTTCTAAATCCATTGTATCCATAAAAAAGTAATTAACTGCACTAGGTATATGACCAGCTACTTTGTCTACAGGTTCTTCAAGTCCCAAATATCTAGGATTAGAACGAGAATCTATTAAAGTTGTATCCTTATCATAAAGTTTAGACTTTACATAATCCATATCTACGATAAAAGACCAATCAGCCTTAGTTGATATAGATTTTTCAGATGCATTAGGAATATTTTTTTCAATTTGTATTTTTCCACCATATTTTTTATAACTTGTAAATCCACCATCTAGTGCGTACGATTTATAATGTCCTAAATTATTTAACTGAAATACTAGTCTACCTGCACCCTGCATATCTCCATCATCGTAAGCGACTACTATAGTATCATCATCTATTCCATATTTTTTAAATTCCTTTATTAAATCATCATGATTTCTGAAAGGGTGCCTTCCGCCATGTTCAGATATAGGGTCTACAAGAGCTGTTTCTAAATCAAAAAGATAAGCACCTTCTATGTGTCCCTTGGCATATGAATCAACTCCGTAACTTTTGTTCATCAAATCAAATCTACAATCCAAGATTACAACTTTTTGATTACTTTTTACAAGTTTAAAGAACTCGTCAACATTAATTAGTCTATTCAAAATAATTACCTCCTTAATTATCTGATAATTTAATTTTATTATAGCATAATTCACTTGTATGAGAATAGTAATTAAATTTTTCTTTTATTATAATAACATTTTATTAAATTAATTATTAAAAAAACGTTTCTAATATACAAATAAATGTTTTTATAGTGTATAATGAGTTCATGAGCTATTATTTTTTATAATTAAGAATTGTTTACAATATGGTGGTAATTATTCGCACTAATTGCTATCATAAATTAAATGAATTTAAGGGGGAACCAAGATGAGCTATAAGATAGTTGACAAACAACAGCTTAATGAAGTTGTTTATTTAATGGATATAGAAGCTCCAAGAGTTGCTAGATCTGCTAAGCCAGGTCAGTTTATAATAGTAATCATTGATGAAAAAGGCGAGAGAATGCCTTTGACTATTGCTGACTACGATAAGGAAAAGGGAACAGTTACAATTGTTTTCCAAACTGTTGGTGATTCAAGTAAAAAATTAGGAAACTTGAATATTGGTGATTCAATAAGAGATTTTGTAGGTCCACTAGGTCAGCCTAGTGAATTTATTCACGAAGATATTGAAGAATTGAAGAAGAAAAAAATGATATTTATAGCAGGTGGTGTAGGAGCAGCTCCTGTATATCCGCAAGTTAAATGGTTACACGAACATGGAGTAGATGTAGATGTAATTATAGGTGCTAGATCAAAAGACATTCTAATATATGAAGAAAAAATGAAATCTGTAGCAAAGAACTTATATATTTGTACAGATGATGGTACATATGGATTCCATGGTAATGTTACAAATATGTTAGATGAACTTGTAACTAAGCAAGGAAAATCATATGATGAGGCTGTAGTGATCGGACCTATGATAATGATGAAGTTTGCCTGTATGGCAACTAAGAAATTAAATATACCTACAATAGTGAGCTTAAATACTATTATGGTAGATGGTACAGGAATGTGTGGAGCATGTCGTGTTAGAATAGGTGATGAAATCAAGTTTGCTTGTGTTGATGGCCCTGAATTTGATGGTTGGAAAGTTAATTTTGATGAAGCTATGAAGAGACAGCAGATGTTTAAGAGTGAAGAAGGTAGAAAAGCTCTTAGAAACTCTGATGGAGCTACTCATTCTAGCCCAAATTGTAAAATTGGAGGTGTACACTAATGCCAGCGAAGACAAAAGTACCAGTAAGAGAGCAAGAACCTAAGGTTAGAGCAGCTAACTTTGAGGAAGTTTGTTATGGATATAATGAAGAAGAGGCTATGGAAGAATCTTTGAGATGTCTTAATTGTAAGAGACCAAAATGCGTTGAAGGATGTCCAGTTTCTATTAATATACCAGCATTTATACAAGAAGTAAAAGCAGGAAACTTTGAAGATGCAGCGAAAGTAATTGCAAAATCAAGTTCTTTACCAGCTGTTTGTGGTAGAGTTTGTCCGCAGGAATCACAGTGTGAAGGGCAGTGTGTAGTTGGTATTAAAAATGAACCAGTATCTATAGGTAAGTTAGAAAGATTTGTAGCTGATTGGTCAAGAGAAAATGAAATAGATTTAAGTGGAAATATTGAAAATAATGGAATAAAGGTAGCCGTTGTAGGATCAGGGCCATCTGGCCTTGCTTGTGCAGGTGACTTAGCTAAATTAGGATATGACGTTACAATTTTTGAAGCTTTTCATGAAGCAGGTGGAGTATTAACTTACGGTATACCAGAATTCAGATTACCAAAGTCAAAGGTAGTTAATTATGAAGTTAATTCAATAAAAAAATTAGGTGTTAAAATTGAAAACAATGTAGTAGTAGGTAGAACAATTACTATAGAAGAAATGTTTGAAGAAGAAGGTTTTAAGGCTGTGTTTATAGGTTCAGGTGCTGGTTTACCTTCATTTATGGGAATACCAGGAGAAAATGCCAATGGTGTTTTATCAGCCAATGAATTTTTAACAAGAGTTAACCTTATGAAAGCCTATATTGATGAGTATGATACACCAATTAGAGTTGGTAAAAAAGTAGCAGTTGTAGGTGGTGGTAATGTTGCTATGGACGCTGCAAGAACAGCATTACGCCTAGGTGCTGATTCTCATATAGTATATAGAAGAAGTGAATCTGAACTACCTGCTAGAGTAGAAGAAGTACATCATGCCAAAGAAGAAGGAATAATATTTAATCTACTTACTAATCCAAAAGAGATACTTGTAGATGAAAATGGTGATGTATGTGGAATGAAATGTATCAAAATGGAATTAGGTGAACCTGATGAGTCTGGAAGAAGAAGACCAGTAGAAGTAGAAGGTTCAGAATTTGTAATAGATGTTGATATGGTAATTATGTCATTAGGTACAAAACCAAATCCATTAATTTCTTCAACTACTCCAGGACTAGAAGTAAATAAAAGAAGATGTATAGTCGCGGATGAAGATGGTTTAACATCAATAGAGGGGATTTATGCTGGTGGAGATACAGTAACAGGAGCAGCTACAGTAATATCTGCAATGGGTGCGGGTAGAAAAGCTGCAGAAGCTATGGATAAGTATTTAAGAGAAAAATATCTTTAAAAGTATACTTATAAAATTATAATATAAAAAACTATTAAAGCACTGCATAATATGTAGTGCTTTTTTATGTAAAGAATAAAACACTATGTGTAAAATAATAATTATAAATATTTAGCTAAATGCCCTCAACATCGTTTTAAAGCTAAAAAGTAGACATATATTAAAGTATTATGTTATAATAGTTAATATGGAATTGTCTCTTTTAGGAGGTTTAATATGAATAGAAAATTAATTGCAATTATTTTTCTTCTTGCATCAATATCTATTACAGGTTGTGGAATTAATGAAACAGGTTCATTAATGAGTGATGCACGAAAATTTATTGAAGAAGGTAACTATGATAAAGCTATGGGTAACTTAGCCAAAGTAATTGATGAAGATGAGGCTAATGCCGAAGCAAGGGGTATGTACTATCAAGCACTAAAGCTAAAAAAAGCAAGTAGAGCAGAATATAGGAAAGATTATGATGCTGAAATAAAAGAATTGCAGGATTTGCTTAATGAAGATGGTGGTTCAGCTAAGGTGAGAAGTAAAGCTGAAGAAATGTTGGATAAAGCTAAAGAAAACTCAAATAAGCAAAAGAAAGCAATAATTACAAGAAAAGAGAATGCTAAAAAGAATGCAGAAGAAAACAAAAGTAAGTATACCTCTAATTCACCATTATCAACATCAAATGACGAGTAGGTATTCTTATATGATATTTCGATATAATACACATTTTAGTAATTTAAAGCTATTTCAATTTTGGAATAGCTTTTTAAATGATTGGAGAGAAAATGAGAATTAACAAATTTATAGCATCATGTGGTGTTGCTTCAAGAAGAAAAGCAGAAAATCTAATAAAAGAAGGAAGGATATCGGTTAATGATAAAGTGATTTTTGATTTATCAATAGATGTTGATCCTATAAATGACAAAGTTTTCTTTGATGGTAAAGAAATTAAAATAGAAAATGATGAAAAAATATATATTTTATTGAATAAGCCAGAGGGCTATATTGCTAGTGTAAAAGATCAATTTGATAGAAAAAGTGTTCTTGATATAGTAAAGATAGATAAGAGGATTTATCCAGTAGGTAGATTAGATTATGAGACTAGTGGTCTATTATTACTTACAAATGATGGAGATTTAACTTATAAACTTACTCATCCAAAGCACGAAGTAGACAAAACATATATAGCATCTGTAAGAGGAATACCTACTGATGATGAATTAAGGTCATTTAGAAATGGTCTGGAAATTGATCATTATATATCTGCCAAGGCAAAAATTACTGTAGTAAAATCTGATGTAAAGAAAAATTATTCAGTTTGCAAAGTAACAATACATGAAGGTCATAATAGACAAGTAAGAAAAATGTTAGAAAAGATTGGACATCCTGTAATGAATTTGAAAAGAATAAGCATGGGGAGTTTATCTTTGAATCAATTGGAAGTAGGACAATATAGATATTTAACAGAAGAAGAAGTGAGATATCTAAAAAACATAAAATAAAAGTGAATAAACGTACTATATTTAATTGAAAAAATAATAAACATAATGTATAATAGACGTGTTAAAAATATTAAATTAAGTAAGGGGTAATTGTATGTACTTAGATAGAGATGATAATAAATCTAATGGCTTGATGGACATTATAAAAACCAAATATAAAAGTATGAGTAAGGGACAAAAATTGCTTGCACAATACACCTTAAACAATTACCAAAAAGTTGCATTTATGACAGCATCTAAATTAGGAGAAACAGTAGGTGTAAGTGAATCTACTGTAGTTAGATTTGCTAATGCGTTAGGATATAGTGGATACCCAAAATTTCAAGATGCATTACAGGAATTAATAAAAACAAAATTGACTACTGTACAGAGAGTTGAAATGTCAAATAGTGATTATAATAAGGATGCTAACATACTAGAAAAAGTATTAAAAGAAGATATAGAAAATATTAAAGAAACTATGGATTATATGTATGAATCATCATATGATAATGCTATAGATACTATAATATCAGCCAGAAAAGTATATATAATGGGTATGAGAAGCTCCATATATGTCGCAAAATATTTGGGATATTATTTAAATTATATATTGGATAATGTAGTGATTTTAAGAATGGATATGGGCGAGCCTGTAGAACAGATGATAAAGATGACATCTGAAGATGTATTGATATCAGTGTCTTTTCCAAGATATTCAAAGAAAACATTATCTAGTGTAGAATTTGCCAAGGATAGAGGAGCTAAAGTTATAGCAATTACTGATAGTATTAATGCCCCTATTGCGAAGGTATCAGATGTAATACTTACAGTTAAAAACAATATGATATCTTTTATAGATTCCTTAGTTCCTGCATTTAGTGTAGCTAATGCCTTAGTGATTGGTGTAGCAAGTAGGGAAAGAAATGATATAAAAGAGTATTTTAATGAATTGGAAAATATTTGGGAAAAATTTGAGATATATGAATAATTAACTTAGCTCGATATGTTTACATATTGAGCTATATTTTTGGAGGGATTATGAACACATACTATTTAGTTAGACATGGACAAACACATTGGAATACAGAGGGAAGAACACAAGGTCATGGAAATTCTGATCTTACAGAGCTTGGAATTAAACAAGCAGAAAATTTAGCAGAAGTATTAAAAAAATATCCCATTGATACGGTTTACTGCAGCGATTTAGGGAGAGCTGTTCAAACGGCTGAAATAATAGCTAATAAATTAGGTATAGATTATACACTTACAGCAAATCTTAGAGAAATGGGATTTGGAATTTGGGAAGGTATGAAGTTAAAGATAATTGAAAAAGAATATGCTGATATGTTCTCAATATGGAGAAATAAACCAGATATATTAGAAGTTCCAGGAGGAGAAAAATTAATAGATATTAAGAATAGACAAGATGCATTGATTGAAAAACTTAATACAGAGTATGATGGTAAGCACATACTATTAGTATCTCATTCAGTAACAGTTAGAGTGATGTTACTTAGCTTTTTAGAATCATCATTAAAGAACTTGTATAGAATTAAACAAGATAATACTGCTCTAAATATAGTGGAATATAGAGATTATGGACCAGTAGTGATTAAAATGAATGATACTTCTCATTTAGAGTCAAAGAATATTTCTGGTGATAACAAAGCTGGAAGTGCTTTAGAATAGCGAATGATTATGAAAAAATTTGATATTATTATTATAGGGGGAGGAGCCAGTGGTATTATGGCTTCTCTTACAGCTAGAAAAACAAATGAAAATGCATCAATTTGTATATTAGAATCAATGGATGATATTGGTAAAAAGTTAAGGATATGTGGTGGCTCTAGGTGCAATTTCACAAATAATGCGGATATAAACAGTTTTTTTGATAAAATAGTTAGCAATGAAAAATTTTTATATTCAGCGCTTTACACATTTACAAATGAAGATATGAAGAAATTTGTGAAATCATTAGGGATTGATTATATAGTAGAATCAAAAAATGAAGAAAAAGTATATTTAAAAAGCGGAAATTCTATGGAATTAATCAATCGATTAAGAAAAGAAATTATTGATTTACGGATACAAATATATTTCAATAATAAAGTTAATTCCATAGATAGGGAAAATAATATTGTATATACGAAAAGTAATACATACAAATATAAAAAATTAATAATAGCCAGTGGAGGAATGTCATATCCAAATACTGGCTCTGATGGAAGTATTTTGAATATATTGAATAAGCAAAACTATGAAATAAAAAACTTTAAGCCAGCTTTATGTAGGATAGATACCAATATAGATGAATTTAAAGAGATAGTAGGTACTAGCATAGATAATGTAAATATAGAAATAGAAAATAATATTTTAAGTGGTGGCTTAATTTTTACTCATAGAGGTTTAGGTGGGCCTGCAATATTAAAAGCTTCTTCGTATTTACAAAAATACAATAAAAAGTCTATTGAAATTGACTTTTTACCAGATGTAGATAAAGATGAATTATATAAATTAGTAAAGGAAAGATTAAAGTCAAATATATATAATAATATGAAAAATATTTTACCAGCAAAGTTTTCTAAATCTATAATAAAAATAGCTAACAAAAAAAGTAAAATAGAGTCAAGCAAATTTGATTTTGAAAATGGACAAGTAGCAAATCTTTCAAAAAAAGATTTTGATATCATTTATAAATATCTAAAAAAATTTGAAATAGAGGATATAGGTTTTGCACCCATAGAGTATGCTACTATTAGTCAAGGCGGAGTAGATGTTAGACAAATAGAATCATCTACAATGAATTCTAAAATTGATAAAGATATTTATATATGTGGGGAAATATTAGATATTGATGCAATTACTGGTGGTTTTAATCTTCAGATAGCATTCTCTACTGGTTATTTGGCTGGCTTGTCTGCTGCTCAAGCTATTGATAAAATATAGAGCTAGAGTGATAGTATGATATATTAATAACTTTCTTATAATATATGATAGATTGTGGTAGAATGTATATAGCAATGCAATTTTTATTGCAATTGCTGAAAGGAGATAGGAATATGAATAATATGCAAATTGCTATAGATGGTCCAGCTGGAGCTGGAAAAAGCACTATATCAAAACTTTTAGCTGATAGGTTAAATATTAATTATATAAATACAGGGGCTATGTATAGAGCTCTAACATTAAAATGTCTTAGAAATAATATAGATATTAATGATGAAAAAGCTGTGGCAGATTTATGTAAGATTACAGATATAGACTTTAGGAACAATATAATATATTTAGATGGAGAAAATGTAGGTCATTTGATTACTAGCAAAGAAGTAAATCAGAATGTATCCAATGTTGCTAAAATTGTGGATGTTAGACTATCTATGGTTGAAAAACAAAGATTTATATCTGAGGACAAGAGTGTAATACTAGATGGAAGAGATGTTGGAACTTACATTTTTCCAAATACAAAATATAAATTCTATCTGAACGCAAGCCCAGAGGAAAGAGGAAAAAGAAGGTTTTTGGAGTTAAAATATAAAGGAGAGAATGTCGATTTGTATCAAATTACTAATGATATTATAAAAAGAGATTTGATAGATTCTTCTCGAGATTTCGCTCCACTTGTTAAGGCAGAAGATGCCATAGAGATAGACTCAAGTTTTATGACTATTGAAGAGGTAGTTGATTGCCTGGAAGAAAAAATAAAAGAATTGATGGTGAAATAAATGAAATTTTATAATTTTATATGCTCAATACTTAGCTTTTTAATATCTATTATATTTAGATTTGAAGTACAAGGACAAGAAAATTTGCCAAATGAAGGTAATATTATATTGATAGCTAATCATAAATCTTTTTTAGACCCAGTATTTATGTTAGTAGCTATTAAAAATAGAAGAATTATACCAGTGGCAAAAAAAGAGTTATTTAAAATACCAGTATTGGGGTATTTAATGAGAAAAATTGAAGTAATTCCTATCGATAGAGAGAAACCTGGGATTTCCACAGTAAAGGAAATTCTTAGGCAAATAAAATCTGGTAGAGTATTAGGTATATTTCCAGAAGGAACAAGGAGCAATATGCAGGTGTTTATGCCAGCAAAACCTGGTGTGGCAATGTTTGCAATTAAGTCCAAGTCAAACGTTGTGCCAATGAGCATAATTACAACATATAAACCTTTTTCTAAGGTTAAAGTAGTAATTGGGGAGACTGTAAATTTGAAACACTACCATATAAATAAAGTGCCAAAAACTGAATACGATAGTATAGCGCAAGATTTAATGAATCATGTAATTAAAAATTATGAAAAAAACAAATCTGGTATAATAAAATAAAATTTAGCTTTAAAATAAAAAATTTACCTACGAGAGTATTTAAGTATAGGAGAAATAAATATGAAGAAAATAATGATAGCTGATGATGCAGGATTTTGTTTTGGTGTGAAAAGAGCAATGAATATAGCATGGGATGAGCTAGAAGGAAATAAAAATGGAAAGATTTTTGCGCTTGGTCCGTTGATTCACAATAAGCAAGCCGTTGAAAAATATGAAAAAAAGGGACTAATTTCAGTAGATAAATTAGATCAAGTAGAAAATGGTAAGGATAATAAGGTCATTATTAGATCACATGGAGTTTCAAAAAAAATATATGATGATTCAAAGGAAAAAGGCTTAGAAATAGTAGATACTACCTGTCCATTCGTCAAAAAAATACATTTTCTAGTAAATAATAGTTATGACGAAGATAAAACAATAGTAATACTTGGAGATGAAAAACATCCAGAAGTTCAAGGTATAAAAGGATGGTGTAACGACGATGCAATAGTAATAAAAACATTTGATGAATTTATGAACTACAATTTTGATTTATCAAAAGAATATTTTGTTGTATCTCAAACAACAATGAATGAGGAAGAGTTTAAGCAGATAATTTCTCATATAAATGGTACTCATATGAATGTACAGATTGAAAACACTATATGTTCCGCAACTAGAGTGAGACAGCAATCAGCTAGAGATTTAGCTAAAAAAGTGGATTTAATGGTTGTTATTGGGGGAAAGCATAGTTCTAACACTCAAAAATTAGTATTTATATGTAGGGAAACAGTAGAAACATTTTCTATCGAAACTGCTGATGAATTAAAGAACTTTGACTTTTCTAATTATGATACAATAGGGGTTACGGCTGGTGCATCTACCCCGGATTGGATTATAGAAAAGGTTCTTGATTATTTGAATAATTTATAGGAGAAAAAAATGAACGATAATAAAAAACCAGATAAAAATTATATATGGTTTTATGTAGCGCTGTTGATTATTACTCTTACTTTGAATGAAGTATTTATTCCTAATCTTGGAATGAATAAATCTAAAGAAGTTGGATATGGTACTTTTATTGAGAAGTTAGAAAATAAGCAAGTAGATGAGGTATCAATAAAAGATAATAAGATAACATTTACAGATAAGCTTCAAAAAGGCCAGAATAAAAAAGATCAAAAGATTTATGTAACTGGTAAGATAGAAGATCCTGAATTAGTAAATAAATTACAAAAGTCTGGTGCAAACTATTCCAAGGAAGTTCCATCAGAGTCTGCTCCAATTATGTACTTTGTTTTAAGTTGGGTGTTACCATTTGCAATATTTCTTTTATTGGGCAGATTCTTAATGAAAGGGCTAGGATCTAAAATGGGCGGAGGCATGATGTCTCTAGGAAAAAGTAATGCAAAGCTATATGTATCATCGACTGGAATTGGATTTGATGACGTTGCAGGACAGGATGAAGCCAAAGAAGCCTTGAGTGAGATAGTAGACTTTTTACATTTACCTACTAAATATACAGCTATTGGTGCAAAGATGCCAAAAGGAGCATTATTAGTGGGTCCTCCAGGTACAGGTAAAACATTACTTGCAAAAGCTGTAGCAGGAGAAGCAGGTGTACCATTTTTCTCAATTTCTGGTTCAGAATTTGTAGAGATGTTTGTAGGTATGGGTGCATCTAGGGTAAGAGATTTATTCAAGCAAGCAAAAGAAAAAGCTCCTTGTATAATATTTATTGATGAAATAGATGCTATAGGTAAAAAAAGAGATGGTAATATAGGTGGTAACGATGAAAGAGAACAAACTCTTAATCAGTTACTAAGTGAAATGGATGGATTTGTAAGTGATGTTGGTATAGTGGTTTTAGCAGCTACAAATAGGCCGGAATCACTTGATAAAGCTTTATTAAGACCTGGTAGATTTGATAGACGTATACCGGTAGAGTTACCAGATTTAAAAGGTAGAGAATCTATATTACAGGTACATTCAAAAGATGTAAAAATGGAAGGAAAAATAGATTATAATCAGGTTGCAAGGGCAACTTCTGGTGCTTCTGGTGCTGAGCTTGCTAATATTATAAATGAAGCTGCACTTAGGGCTGTTAGAAACGGAAGGAATTTGGTATCTCAAGAAGATTTAGAAGAGTCTGTAGAAACAGTAATCGCAGGTTACCAAAGAAAAGGTGCTGTGATTAGTGAAAAAGAAAAACAAATTATAGCATATCATGAAGTAGGTCATGCATTAGTAGCTGCAGCAGGTAAGCACTCTGCACCGGTCCATAAAATTACTATCATTCCTAGAACTTCAGGTGCTTTAGGTTATACAATGCAAATTGATGAAGTTGAAAAAGTACTAATGTCAAAAGATGAAGCACTTGATAAGATTATGACATATACAGGTGGTAGAGCAGCTGAAGAGTTAATATTTAATACAAAAACTTCAGGTGCAGCAAATGATATAGAGATGGCAACAAAGTTTGCTAGGGCTATGATTACTAGATATGGTATGGATGATGAATTTGGAATGGTTGCCCTTGAAACAGTCAACAATGCATATTTAGGAGGAGACACATCTCTTGCATGCTCTCCAGATACATCTACAAAAATCGATAAAGCTGTAATTGATATGATTAATTCATCTTACGATAAGGCTAGAAAAATATTAATAGACAATGAGATAAAACTTCACGAGATATCTCAATATTTATTAAAAAATGAGACAATCACTGGGGAGGAGTTTATGGATATTTTGGATAACAAATATGAAATAACAGAAAAAAGAACGGAACAATCTTATTATAATGAAAAAATTAATGAAATAACTATATCCGAATATACAAAAACTGATATTGAAAATATAATAAACAAAGATTGCTTTTTTGAGGGAATAAGATAGTTAAAATTATGAAATTAGACTAATTTTTAGGATGGGGACCGATTATGAAGTTAGAAAGTTACAGAAAAGAGATTGAGATTAAAGATTTATTCGAAAAAAATACTGATTATTACTATGAAAAGTATAAAAAATATAAAGAAATTGGAAAATATCCATCTCTAAATTTATATGCTTTAATACTTACACCTTTTTGGTGTATCTATAGAAAAATGATATGGACTGGTGCAGGTATAATCGGCATACAGCTAATATTACTTATGCTTGCAAAAATATTCATGACTCCAATGTGGATAGGAATATTCGTTTTATCATTAGGTATTAATTTATACTTTGGATATTTTGGAAATTGTATATATTTCAAAAATTTAGATAAATTAGTCAAGCAAGGAAATAATATTGAAGTAAAATATAGACATAAATTTATAAATGATAAGGCTGGCGTAGATATGCATATTACGATATGCTGGGTAATAGTTACTGTTTTGATGACTTTGTTAGCACTATCATAATAAAAAAGGAGTATTAAATGGCAAAATTATATTTTTACTATGGAGTAATGGGAAGTTCTAAAACTGCAAATGCACTTATGGTACATTATAACTACCATGAAAGAGGTAAGAAAGCTTTGCTTGTAAAGACTGATCTGGATACTAGAGATGGTATTAGTTGTATAAAGTCAAGAATAGGGTTAGAACATGAATGTGAACTATTATCAAGTTTTATAAATTATGACAAGGATAGAATAAAAGATTTCGATTGTATAATAGTGGATGAAATACAATTTGCTAGTAAAGAAGAAATTGATTTTTTATCCGATATAGTTGACAATCTTTCCATACCAGTCTTATGTTATGGATTGAGAGCAGACTTTAGAAATATTCTGTTTGAAGGTTCAGAGAGATTGATAACTTTGGCAGATGAAATACATGAAGTAAAAACTGTCTGTTGGTGTGGAGCAAAGGCTACATGTAATGCAAGATATAATGAAAATGGTATTGTAAGGCAGGGTGAACAAATAGAACTTGGAGCAAATGATAAATATATAGCATTATGTAGAAAACACTATAAAGAAGGAAAGTTGGAAAGATAAAAGATATAATAATTAAATACCTAGTTATAAAATTTGATTTTAAAACTAGTATAGTTAAAAGGTCTATTAGTAAGTATATAATAGATCTTTTTTTGTAAAATTTTCATATCATAAAAAATATTATTTTGGAGTTAAAATTAACAATAATAAGCTAATTTAAAAAATATAGTAGAAAAGTTACAAAATTATCAGAATTTTTTTAAAATAATTTTTTTAATAAAAAGGCTAAAATAAATTAACTTACATACTTGTATACAAGATAAAAATAATTTAAAAAAACAAAAACAAATAAATTGATAAATTGTGCAAAATGTATACAAAATAAACAATATGTTGACATGTAAATATCTTGGTGTTATAAATAAATTATAATATGATTATCAAATACCAATCACTTGAAACAAGCATGCAAACGTTTTATAATTGGAAAAAATTTATGTTTAATAAGAAACTTTACTAGGGAGGTAGTGTTATGAAAAAATTAATGACAGGCGATGAAGCAATTGCTAGAGGCGTATTTGAGGCTGGAGTTAAATTTGCAGCAGCATATCCTGGTACACCAAGTACTGAAATTTTAGAAAATTTGCTAGAAATAGATAGAAAATATCTATTTGCAGAGTGGGCTCCAAATGAAAAGGTTGCTCTTGAATCAGCTATAGGTGCAAGTGTTGCTGGAGCAAGATCCTTTGCATCTATGAAACATGTTGGATTAAATGTAGCGGCTGATCCATTTTTTACAGCAGCTTATTCAGGTGTCAATGGTGGATTGGTTATAGTATCAGCTGATGAGCCAGGACAATTTTCTTCACAGAATGAACAGGATAATAGAAATATGGCAAAAGCAGCTTTTGTACCAATGTTTGAGCCATCAGATAGTGAAGATTGTAGAGTAATGGTAAAAGAAGCATATGAATTAAGTGAAAAATATGATGCACCAATTCTTATAAGAATGACTACACGTGTGTGTCATTCAAAAGGATTAGTTGAAATTGGAGAAAGAAAAGAAGTAGGTATTAAAAAATGGGAAAAGAACCCACAAAAATATGTAATGGTACCTGCAAATGCAAAGGTGAGAAAACAACTGATATTTAAGAGATTTGAGGAGTTAAAAGAGTACTCAAATAACTGTAAATGGAACTTTATTGAATATAATGATACAAAAATAGGTGTAATAGCATCTGGTGACTGTTACCTATATGCGCAAGAAGTGTTTGGTAAAGAAGCATCATATCTAAAAGTAGGTTTTTCAAATCCACTTCCAGATAAACTATTTAAAGAATTTGCGGAGAAAGTTGATAAGATTTATGTAATAGAAGAAAATGATCCTATTATGGAGCAACATATAAAAGCACTAGGTATTGAATGTCACGGCAAAGATATATTCCCTTCATATGGTGAAATGATACCAGAAGTAATTAGGGAAGCTGTATATGGTAAAAAAATTGAACCTGATGAAGAAGTAAAAGAAATTATGATAAATCGTGCTCCGACTTTCTGTGCAGGATGTCCGCATAGAGGATTTTTCTATACCTTAGGTAAGAGAAAAAATATTATGATTTCTGGTGATATTGGATGTTATACACTTTCTGCTGGTGATCCATATAAGGCAATGGATATGACACTTTGCATGGGTGCAAGTGTAAGTATGGGACATGGCGCTGCCCAGGTATTTTCAATGGATGAATGTGAACAGGATATGAAAGTTGTATCAGTACTTGGAGATTCAACATTCTTCCATTCAGGAATAACATCTTTAATAGATGTAGTTTATAATAACTCAAGTGCGGTAACTTGTATATTAGACAACAGAATCACTGGTATGACAGGACAACAACAAAATCCTGGAACTGGATTTACAGCACAGGGAGAAATATCTACAGAAGTAGATATTGAAGCATTAGTAAGAGCAATAGGTGTAAAAAATGTAAGAAGAATAAATCCAAATAATTTAGATGAAGTAAATGAAGCATTTGATTGGGCATTGGCACTAGATGAACCTTCAGTAATAATAACTTGGTGGCCATGTGCACTTAAGAAACAATCAGAGGAAGATAAAAAGAATTTCCCAGGATCATTCAAGGATAAATTCCAAGTAGATGAAGACAAGTGTATTGGCTGCAGAAAATGCACAAAAACTGGATGTCCTGCGATTTCATTTAAGACAGAAATTAAAAAATCTTCAATAGATCCTAATAAGTGTGTTGGTTGTAGTGTATGTGCACAGGTATGTCCTGTAGGTGCAATAGGAAAGGTGGTAAAATAATATGACTAAAAATGTTTTATTAACTGGAATAGGTGGCCAAGGAACAATAACTGCTAGTAAACTATTGACAATTGGTCTAATGAGTGCAGGTTATGATGTTAAAATGAGTGAAGTACATGGTATGAGTCAAAGAGAGGGTCAAGTATTAACGCATTTAAGATATGGAGATAAAGTTTTTTCACCTGTAGTACCAAAAGGTGAAGCTGACATAATAATGGGATTTGAAGAATTGGAAGTATTAAGAAATATAGATTATCTAAAACAAGATGGTGTAGTAGTCTTAAATACAGTAAGATTTAATCCTATTGGTGTGCTGAGCGGAAAAGACAAATATCCTGAAAACACAGTTGAAATGATAAAGAAAAGATCAGGAAAATTGTATGCATTTAATGCCAGTGAAGAAGCTGAAAAATTAGGTAATTTGAAAGTAATGAATATTATCTTGCTAGGTACAATAATAAAAAGTATGAAGTTAGAAGATATAAACTGGGATAAGATAATTGAAGAAAATGTAAAAGAAAAATTTGTAGAATTAAATAAAAAGGCTCTAAGAGTAGGTATGGATTTAGTTTAATTTTAATTAAAGGATAATAAAAATAGGTGTGAAAATATTTTAATATTTTTTGCACCTATTTTATTGTTTTATTTTATTAGTTTATCATAAATTTTCAGATAATCATCACTAAATATACTGCCTTTGTTCCATACAAATGAAAATTCATGGCTAAGTTCAAAATTATCCAAAGTAATTTCTCTCAGAACTCCATTTTCTAATTCTTCTTTAACTGCTGACTTGTACAAAAATGATATACCACAATCATTTTTCAATAATTCTACAATCATATGCATGTTATCCACCATAATCCTATTACTGAAACTATCAAGTGATAGGTTTTGAATAGACAGTATACTTTCAAAAATTGCTAAAGTACCAGAGCCATTCTCACGTACTATTAGTTTTTCATCCAGTAAATCATATATACTATTAACTTTTCTTGTAAAAACATGAGTGCTTGAGCAAACCGCTATATATTTTTCAGTTTGAATTTTTCTCGTATTATATAAATCTGAATCAAGTTTTCCCTCAATTATTGCAAAATCTATTTTTCCATTCTTCAAGTAACTTAATAATAAGTTAGTATTTTTATAATAGATATTAAAATTAGTTTTTGATTCACATTTTATATAAGAAATTAATTTGGAAACTAGAGCATATTCACCAATAGTGAGTGTGACACCAAAATTAATAATATTATTGGTATTATCTATTGTTTTTAATTGCTTCTTCAATTTTTCTTCATCATTTTTCATAGTCTGTAAATTTTGGTATAGCATTTGACCACTTTTAGTCAATATTACGGACTTATTATGTCTAACAAAAAGATCACAAGTATATTCGTTTTCTAAATATTTTATATGCTGGGAAACAGCAGGTTGAGACAGATGTAATTCATTAGCAGCTTTGGAAAAACTCATGTGTTCACATACTTTTAAAAAAGTAAGTATACGATAATCTAGCATATTTGACTCCTTTATAATTTTCAATAAATCTATTATAAGCTATTATTATGCATATATCAATATATATAATAATAACTTATAATAAATTAGTGTTATAATAATTACATACGATATCGTGATCTATAATATTAAAAATATTACAAGTAAAATTGCTTGTAGGATATGAGGTGCTTTATTATGAATTATATATATAAAAATTTAAAGGGTATTTTTCTATGTTTTATTATGTCTTTACCATGTTATTTTCTGGGTAAAATATTTCCAATAATCGGCGGTGCAGTGCTTGGTATATTGCTTGGAATGATAGTAGGAGTAATTATAAAAGATAAAAAGACATACGAGTTGGGAATAAAATTTACATCAAAAAAAATTTTGCAATATGCTGTAATTCTATTGGGATTTGGTATGGATTTGAATATAGTAATGCAAACAGGGAAAGAGTCATTACCCATAATAATATTGACAATATCTACATCTTTGTTAATATCCTATATATTATATAAAAAGTTTGGTATTTCAGAGAAAATATCTATTTTAGTAGGAGTGGGCTCTTCTATTTGTGGCGGATCAGCAATTGCAGCAACAGCACCAGTAGTTGATGCTAGTGAAGGTGAAGTATCACAAGCCATATCAGTAATTTTCTTTTTTAATGTGTTAGCTGCATTAATTTTTCCAACTATAGGATATATGCTTGGTTTTTCTACCACATCTGGAAATGCATTTGGAATTTTTGCAGGAACAGCAATTAATGATACATCTTCAGTTACTGCCGCGGCTTCAACTTGGGATGGTCTCTACAATTTGGGGACTCAAACTTTAAATAAGGCCGTAACGGTAAAGTTGACAAGAACATTAGCAATAATTCCAATTATATTAATTATTGCTTATTTTAGAACTAAAAAAAATACTATTGATAATATTGAAAAAGTATCAATAAGAAGTGTGTTTCCTACTTTTATTTTGTACTTTATTTTAGCTAGTATTATCACAACAATATCATTAAAATTTGGAGTGGGAATGGAAGTGTTTATGCCTTTAAAAGAACTCTCTAAATTTTTTATAGTAATGGCTATGTTTTCTATAGGTTTCAACACTAATATTATAAAATTAATAAAAACTGGTGGTAAACCACTCTTTATGGGATTTTGTTGTTGGTTGGGAATAAGTAGTGTATCTTTAATAATGCAACATATATTGAATTTATGGTAGAAACTTTTACAATTAATATATATTTACATATAAAAAGATAAACTAAGCTATGCTTAGTTTATCTTTTTATATGTAAATATTCTCATTATAATAATCTAAATACTCCAGTTACTCTACCTAGTATTGATACTTGGCTTGCATGGAATTGCATTATTTCATAATTATCGTTTTCTGGTATTAGTTGTATTTTATTTTTATCATTCTTATTTTTTCTGAATGTCTTAACAGTTGCTCCGTTTTCATCTACTAAAGCTGCTACTATATCACCATTCGATGGATTCTTCACAGAAGAATCTACGATTATATAATCCTTATCAAATATACCTGCATTTACCATACTATCACCACTAACTCTTAACATAAAACAGTCTTTACCTTTTATATGAGATGACGGAAGTGACATATATTCTTCTATATTTTCTTCAGCTAGAATTGGTTGTCCAGCAGCAATTCTACCCACTAAAGGAAGTTGAATAATTTCTGGATTGTAGTTAAGGTTTGAAGAGTTGGAAAAGCTTGGATCCAATATTTCAATCGCCCTTGGCTTTGTAGGATCTCTCCTGATATAAGTTTTTTTCTCTAAATGATTTAATATAGCAAAAACAGTAGAAGTGGACTTAATATCTAAATGTGAACATATTTCTCTAACGGAAGGTGGATATCCAAATCTTCCTGAGTGTTCCTTTAAAAATTGTAGTACTGCTAATTGCTTTGGTTTTAAATCTTCGTACATTTCCTACCTCCAAAAAAAATTCTTATTCTTATTATAACATATACAGAACACACGTTCAATAAGTGCTAGGAATTTAATTTTAATGTTAGCTTACAATGTTTATTTTTTGCCTAAAATCTTATCATCATCTAACCAATCAAAATTTTCTACTATATCACGTTTTAAATTTTTTCTGTGTGCAGCATATAATTGAGTAGTGGTTACGTTATCGTGATCCATTAGGTTTTGAACATCATATATAGAAAAACCTGTTTCTATTAGGGAAGTAGCAGCAGTCGCTCTTAGCTTATGGGGACTATATCCTTTTGAACGAGGAGTATTCATACCTATAGAAGTATATTTTTTTACTAATTCTCTAATTGATCTTGCTGTCATTCTTTTCTTTTGAAGTGATAAGAATAAGGCATCTTGATGTTCCTCTTGTATTTTATCTTTTTTTGGTCTTTCAAATTCAAGATATTCTTTTATAACTTTTTCGCAGGCTTCATTTATAGGCATCAATACTTCTTTGCCTCTTTTTCTATAGATCATAAATTCACCTCTAGAAAAATTAAAAGATGATATATTAAGCTCTCTAAGTTCATTGAGTCTCAAACCATAAGTCACAAATAAGATTAAAATGGCTCTATCTCTAAGTTTTGTCTTTAACCAGTAATCTTTTTCTTTGTCTGTAAGTCCGGTTCCATTTTCAACAGCCTCTAACATTATAGAAACTTCGTCAATTTCTAGTCTTTTAATAGCATCCGGTTGAGGTTTTGGTAGTTTTATTGGATTAAATCCTCCAGTTATATCATTTTCTATCTGTCCATTTCGAAAAAGAAACTTGAAAAGAGTAGATAATGAAGATTTTTTTCTGGAAAGTGATTTATTGTTATTTTCGTATAAAACTTTGTCGTTTGCCTTCAGTTTGTAATATCTATTACAATAGTCTCCGATAAATAAATTTATATCCCTTGAACTGATTCCTTCAAATTCTTCTAAACTGATATCTTTGATATTTTCTGCACGAGTATATAAATCTGATTCTATTAAATAGCTACAAAAAAATTTTATGTCATTTAAATATGCATATCTTGAAGAAGTTGCCACAGCACCTCGAAGATATATAAAATAATCTCTCATAAAATTGGGTAATTCTTTTTCTAATTGCATACATTTTTCAATAGTATCATTTTCCTTAACTACAATATTATCAGGTTTAGATGATTTATTATTTATTTTAATTGCCATAATTACCTCCAAAATATATTAATAAGTATATCAAATTATGAAGAAAAATACAAAATTGGGGTATTAATAAATTGTTAATGTAATTGATAGTTAATTTTAATAAAAATAAGAAAATCAAATATATAAAATGCATATAAAACACAATAAAAAAACTTTTAATAAAAAAGGTGTATTTTTTAAGAATATTATGTTAATATAATTATATATTTAGACGGAGGTAAAGTATGTTAAGATTTGAAAATGATTATTTAAAGGGGTGCTTACCTGAGATTTTGGATTTAATGGGTAATACAAATATGGAAGAAACAAGTGGATATAGAATAGATCCATATTGTGAACAGGCTAATGAAAAGATAAAAAAAGCTTGCAATGTAGATTACTTAGATGTTCATTACTTGGTAGGTGGTACACAGACAAATATGGTAGTTATAGACACTATACTTAAACCATATCAAGGAATAATTTGTCCTATATTGGGTCATTTAAATGTTCATGAAGCTGGTGCTATTGAGGGTGCAGGACATAAGGTTATAACATTATCTAACAATGATAAAATTAAGGATGATGAAGCGAAAATATACCCAGACGTAATAGAAAAGTATTTAGAAGAATTTTTTGCTTTAGGTGACTGGCATAGAGCACAACCAGGTGGAGTATATATATCACATCCTACAGAAAGAGGAGCCTTATATACTAAGGATGAATTAATAAAGATTAAATCAATATGTGAAAAGTATGATATTCCATTATATGTAGATGGTGCTAGACTATCTTATGCACTAGCATGTGATGAAAATGATATTACATTAGAAGATTTAGCAAAATATACGGATGTATTCTATATTGGTGGAACAAAGTGTGGTTCAATGTTCGGAGAAGCAGTAGCATTTACAAATTATAAATACAATAAAGGATTTAATATTGCTTGTAAGCGCCAAGGAGCAGTTCTAGCAAAAGGTAGATTATTGGGTTTACAATTTGATTACTTATTTACAGATAATAATTATATAGAAAAGTCAAAAGATGCTGTAAAATATGCACACCAAATTAGACAGGCGTTCATAGATAAGGGTATTAAATTCATAGCAAATTCATATACAAACCAACAGTTCCCAATTTTAAATAAAAAACAGCAAGAACATTTTAAGAAAAATGATGTAGGATTTAATTTTGAGGAAAAGGTAGATGAAAACTCAGATGCAGTTAGATTTTGTACTTCATGGGGAACTGAAAAAGAAAATGTAAAAAAATTATTAGATATAATTTCTAATATGTAAGTAAAGCACATGCAAAGCCTAAAATTAAGTATATACTTAGTTTTAGGCTTTTATTATTTGAAAATAATAACAAAAATATTACAAAATACAAAAAGTTGAAAATTTTGAATTATTCTTTAATAAATGTGTATAATATTTAATAAAGAAGATATTAGGAGGTCACTATGTTTGAATATTATATAAAATACTTAGATGCACATATGAGATACCACGATTCATTAAAAGGAGATAAAGCAATTATTTTTATTCATGGTCTTGGATGTGCTGGTTCTTTTGATTTTCCTCAAATGGTATTAGAAAATGATTTGAAAAATTATAGGCTGATATTTGTAGATTTATTGGGAGCTGGTTATAGCGATGGACCTCTTCATTTTAACTTTAAAGTGAAACCACATGCCAAATATCTTTCAGATTTTGTAAAACACCTGAAACTAAAGGATTTTGTAATATTTGGTCATAGTCTTGGAGGTGCTGTAGCAATTGAACTTGCGAATATGTGTACCAACAATGTAAGCCAGTTAATTTTGGCTGAAGGGAATTTAGACCCAAGCACTAAAGATATGACAAGTTATAAAGTTGCTTCTTATGAAGAGGAAGATTTTGTAGAATATGGTTTTGATTATATGGTTAATAGGAGTTTTGAAAAGGGAAATACTATGTGGTCAACTACACTTTCCAAATGTCTACCTGAGGCAATATATAGAATATCACAAAATGCTAAGTTGGGAAGCTATATGTCTTGGAGACAAATGTTTTATGATTTACCGATTAAAAAATCTTATTTATATGGCGAATATTCTCTGCCTAATGACAATTATATTACCTTAAAAAATCATGGGATAAATATGTATGTAGTGAGTGGTGCAGGACATAATATGGCATGGGACAATCCAATGGGATTGAGTAAAGTTATAGCAAAAATTTTGAAATAAAGCATGAAATTATAAGAACAGCTTATCGATTGATCTGTTCTTATTTTATATGTAAATTTTATTAAATTTTAATATATATGAATTTAATATGAACTAATTTGAACTATACTTGATTTTTATTACTATAGCTTTATTACAGCTTAGATAATCGTATATTTTGGTATATAATATAAGTACGTACACTATGCTGTACGTTGCTAGTGTGATTATTATTTAGGAGGTAACATTATGAAAGGAGTCTATAAATTAGGAATAGATGTTGGATCTACGACTGTAAAATTAGCTCTTCTATCCGATGAAAATGAATTGATATATAAGGAATACAAAAGACACTTTTCTGATGTAAAAAAGGCCGTTTGTAATCAGTTAAAAGATGTTTATAAAAAACTTGGAGATATTAAATTGAAGACTGTAATAACAGGTTCAGGGGGAATAGGTTTATCAAGAAAAATCAATGTTAAATTTGAACAGGAAGTAATTTCTAGTACAAAAGCAATAAATACATATAATCCTGACACTGATGTTGTAATTGAGCTAGGTGGTGAAGATGCTAAAGTGACTTTTTTAAGTGGTGGTATCGATCAAAGAATGAATGGTATTTGTGCAGGTGGTACAGGAGCTTTTATTGATCAGATGGCCTCATTATTAAAGACAGATGCCGCTGGTCTTAATGAACTTGCAAAAGATTATAAAGTTATATATCCGATAGCTTCTAGATGTGGTGTTTTTGCAAAGACAGATATTCAACCATTAATAAATGATGGAGCAAGAAAAGAAGATATAGCTATGAGTATTTTTAATGCTGTTGTTGTACAGACTGTCAGTGTACTTTCTTGTGGTAGAAAGATTGAAGGTAAGGTAGGTTTTTTAGGTGGTCCTTTATTTTTCTTATCTGAATTAAGAAAACAGTTTAAGAATGTACTTAATTTAAAAGAAGAAGATGTTATTTTTCCAGAAAATGCACAATTATATGTTGCTCTAGGGGCAGCGATGCTTGCTGAAGATGAACAGATGATGGAAATATCTAAGTTAATAGTTAAAATAAATGATATAGATAGTCTTGAAGATGCAAATGATGAGAAAATAAGTCCATTATTTCAAACAAATGATGATTATAAAAATTTTGTAAATAGACATTCAAAGGATAGTGTAAAAAAAAGAGATATAAGTACATATATAGGAAAGTGCTTTTTAGGTCTTGATGCGGGTTCTACTACTACAAAAGCTGTACTTATTAGTGAAGATGGAGATATACTATTTACTCACTATGGAAGTAATGAAGGTAGTCCCCTTGATATGTCTATAAAAATATTGAAAAATATATATGCTATAATGCCAGAGGGTTGTTATATAGCAAATTCTACAGTTACTGGATATGGAGAAGATTTAATTAAAAAGGCTTTAAGAATAGACAACGGAGAAATTGAAACGATAGCCCATTATAAAGCTGCTAAATATTTTGATCCAAAAGTAGATTTCATACTGGATATTGGCGGTCAGGATATGAAGTGTCTAAAAATAAAGAATGGAGTAATTGACCAAATTATATTAAATGAGGCATGTTCTTCAGGATGTGGTTCATTTATAGAATCTTTTGCCAAATCATTACACATGGATATAAAGGATTTTGCAAAAGTAGGCATAGATTCAGAAAACCCTGTAGACTTAGGTTCTAGATGTACCGTTTTTATGAATTCTAGAGTAAAACAAGCACAAAAAGAAGGCGCAACAGTAGCTGATATTTCTGCAGGTTTAGCTTTCTCAGTAGTAAAAAATGCTTTATTCAAGGTTGTAAAGCTTAGAGATATTAGTGAATTGGGAGAGCATGTAGTAGTTCAGGGAGGTACTTTTTATAATGAGTTAGTACTTAGAGCATTTGAAATACTTGCGGATAAGGAAGTTACTAGACCCGATATAGCAGGTTTAATGGGAGCCTTTGGTTGTGCTCTTATATCAAAAGAAAAATACAAAGGTATTAAAACAAATACAATATCTTTAGAACAATTAAATGATATAAAAGTGGAGTCTAGTGTAGCAAGGTGCAAGGGATGTTCCAACAAATGTTTGCTTACAATTAATAAATTTTCTGAATCAGAAATATTCGTGTCCGGTAACAGATGTGAGGTAGGAGAAGCGATTTACACCAAAAAAGAAATAATAAAAGATAATGATAAAATAAATTTATATAAATATAAATATGAAAGGTTATTTAAATATAAATCTTTAGAACCTAAAGATGCTAAAAGAGGTGTAATTGGAGTACCAAGAGTTCTTAATATGTATGAAAATTATCCATTCTGGCATCCATTCTTGACGCATTTAGGATTTTCAGTAATATTATCAGGAAAATCTAGCAAAAAGGTTTTTGAAAAGGGAATTAGTTCTATAGCTTCAGATACAGTATGTTATCCAGCAAAGTTGGTTCATGGTCATATTGAATCTCTTATAGAGATGGGTATAAATACAATATTTTATCCATCTATAACACATGAATTTAAAGAAGATAAAAATGCAGATAACCACTTTAATTGTCCAGTAGTCACGTCCTATCCAGAAGTAATAAAATCCAATATGGATTCTTTGGAAGAAAATAATATAAAATATATTAACTTCTTTATTTCTATGAATAACAAAGAAAAATTAAAGAAGAGAGTATATTCAGCAATGAAATATTTTTTTGAAGATTTAACGCAACATGAAGTAAATGAAGCTGTAGATTTGGCAACAAAAGAATATAATTTATTTAAAGAGGAAATTAGAAAAAAAGGTGAAGAATCAGTAAAAAGGGTTGAAAAAGAAAATTTAAAAGCAATAATTTTATCAGGTAGACCTTATCATCTAGATCCTGAAATTAATCATGGTATACCTGAATTAATCAATTCCTTAGGCATGGCTGTATTAACAGAGGATTCAGTATGTCACTTAGCTCAAAGAGTTAATCCTCTAAGAGTAGTTGATCAGTGGGTATATCATTCTAGGCTATATAAGGCTGCAGAATTTTGTAGGAATAGACAGAATTTTGAAATGGTACAACTTAATTCATTTGGATGTGGACTTGATGCTGTTACAACAGAGCAAGTTGAAGAAATATTAAATGAAAAATCAAAGATACATACTGTAATTAAAATAGATGAGGGAAATAATTTGGGTGCAGCTAAAATTAGACTTAGATCCCTAAAAGCTGCTATTAATGAAAGAGCTCAATACTCGGAAAATTTAAGTAGACATGAAGATAAAATAATAAAATATGAAAAGAATACTAGATTAAATGATACACACACTTTACTTATACCACAAATGGCTCCCGTACAGTTTCAATTTATTGAGAAATCATTAAGAGATTCTGGACTTAGGGCAGTAGTACTTAACAATAAATCTTCTGAAATAATTGATGAAGGTTTAAGATATGTTAACAATGATGCATGTTATCCTGCTATAATAGTTATTGGACAAATAATATACGCATTAAAATCTGGTGAATATGATTTAGATAAAACAACTGTCTTAATGAGTCAAACCGGTGGAGGATGTAGAGCTACAAATTATATAGCATTTTTAAGAAAAGCTTTAAAGGCAGCAGGTTTTTCAAATGTTCCAGTAGTATCAGTTAGTGCTCAAGGTGTCGAAGATAATGGCTTCCTTGATCATATAAACTTAAAGATATTAAATAAATTGATGATGGGTCTGATTTATGGAGATTTATTGATGAAAGTGCTTTTAAGGGTTAGACCTTATGAAAAGATTCCTGGAAGTGCTAATAAGTTATATGAGAAATGGACAAACGAATGTAAAGAGTCACTTAATAGTGGCAATATAAGAACTTTTAATAGAAATATTTATGGAATAGTAAAAGAGTTCGATAGCCTAGAAATTACTGATAAAGTTAAACCAAGGGTTGGATTGGTTGGTGAGATACTTGTTAAGTTTAGCCCTATAGCTAATAATGATTTAATTTCAACTCTTGAAAGAGAGGGAGCAGAGGCTGTAGTACCAGATCTAATGAACTTTTTCTTATGCTGTGCTTATAATAATCTTTATAAGCATGAAAAATTAGAAGGTGGATTAAAGGCTAAAATAAGTAGTAAATTTATAGTAAAGATTGTAGAAACTTATCAAAAGTCATATTATGATGCTCTTAGAAAAAGTAAACGATTTGAAGTCCCACATAAGATTTCAGATGTAGCAGAATATACAAAAAGATTTGTGTCTCTAGGAAATCAAACAGGTGAAGGTTGGTTACTACCAGGAGAAATGTTAGAGCTTATCCAAACTGGATGTAACAACATAGTATGTATGCAACCATTTGGATGTTTACCAAATCATATAATAGGTAAAGGAGCAATAAAAGGTATTAAAAGAGAATACCCAAAGGCGAATATTATACCTATTGACTATGATGCATCTGCAACGTCTGTAAATCAGCTAAATAGAATTAAGCTAATGTTGGCAACAGCTTTTTCTGAAATGAATAATTCTAATATAGGTCCTACTGGTCAAGACAGATTTAAACCAATAGATTTAAATGCAAAATCAAGTGGTTTATAGGAGAAAGTTAAATGGAGAATATCGTATCAAATAACGATAATTACAAAATAAATGAAGATTTATTGATATATAAAGGTAAGTTTTGCCTTTATACCAACTCAATAATAAAATGCACAGGGTCTATTATGCAAAAAATAACAGATCCTATGTCCATTTATTTTACAGGTCAAATAGAGGCTGAACAAAATATTGAACAATTAGAAGGGCTATTTTATGATAATGTGGAACTAGAAATTGTCGGATATAAAATGATAGATGCACAAATTGTGTCTATTAGAAATAATATCATTTATGGATATGTAAATGATAGGATAATAAAATCAAAGGATACACAAGTCGATTATATAAAATTTGATATTGTGAATATGGATAAAATACCTGCAAGATTAGTGGATGGAAAAAACGGATTATATGCTGGCAGAATTGAGTTTGAATTAAATGATTATAAAATAACTATAGATAAAAATTACAATTTTAATAAATATTTAAAAGAGGAATTAATTAGACATTCTGCTAGTGCTATTACACATACAGGTATTATAAACAGAATAGATAATAAGCCTTTTAAAACTAAAAAGATTGACTCTATACTTGAAAGGACATCTCTTGCTCTTACATTTGCTGCAGGTAGATATGTATCAATATCCAATGCGTATGGATATGAAAATGAAAAAGAAATATATAGATCTTGGTATATTATGGACACTAGTGAATATAAATTTGTATTCAATTGGACTAGTACAATATCAAATTTCTATAATTTTGAAAAATATCTAACGCTTATGTGTAAAAAATTGGAAGAAGTATACTATTTTGATATAGTGGCAAGCATATTGGATTGGTATATTGAAGCTGTAAATGGATTAAACATAAGAAATAATATTATAACAATACAAACGGCCCTTGAGATGTTGTCATATATAGTATTAGTAGAAAATGAAAACATTTATAGCGATTTAGAGTATGATTTGCACCCTTCTAATCAAAATATAAGGAAGTTATTAGAAATTTGTAAAATTGATTATAGTATTCCAGGTGTTTTAAATTTAAATAAGTCAATTACAAATAAATACAAGGATTCAGTCGATTTAATTACATATTTCAGAAATACTGTAGTACATCCTAGTAAATCTAAAAGAAATTTGGAATTTGAATTTGAAGATATGTGGAATATAACTCTTATAGGTATAAATTTTATAGAATTGATTTTACTATATATGATTAACTATAAAGGAGAATATTCTAACAGATTTGAATCATATTTCTTTGGTGATGTGTCTTTAGTACCTTGGAATAGCAAAATAAATCCAAAGAGTAAATAGAATAAATAATTATCTGAATATATTAATTTAAATTAATAGTGAATATATATAATATTAAAATCATTAAAAATTATGGACAAAAGTTCAGAAAATTATAAAAAGCTATTGACAAGGCAGACGTGCTAGTTTAAAATAACTTTAACGCAATAAATAAAAACAAAGAAAAGAAATAGTAAGCATTGAATTTATTCAGAGAGTCGATGTTTGGTGAAAATTGATATAATGAAAATGTTGAACACATCTTAGAGTTGGGTACCGAAAGTAAGTAGGCTACCACGGGTGCACCCGTTACAGTGCTAGGGTATAGAAATTGTACCTGATGAGGTCAATATCGTGAGGTATTGATGAATAGAGGTGGGAACACGAAGTAGATTATTTTACTCTCGTCCTCTGACAGTGTCAGAGGATGGGAGTTTTTTTATTTTTATCCTCTAGACCAAATAGGTCTGATCAACCTATTCTTAGATTCACGTGAAATATTTTTGTAGCAGGTTAAAAAATTTAAATTTATTTTACTTAAGACGGAGGTTAATTATGAAAAAAGGAATTTTAAAAAAATTAAGTTTTATGATAGTAGCTTTAATAGTGGCAGCTGGTGTAAGTGCATGTTCTGAAAAAAATGATAACAAATCAGATTCTAAAAATGGAAAAGTAATTGTAGTTGGATTTGATAATACTTTTGTTCCAATGGGATTTTTAGACGATAAAAATCAAATAGTAGGTTTTGATATTGATCTTGCAAAGGAAGCTTTTAAGAGAATGGGCATGACACCTAAGTTTGAGAATATTGATTGGTCAATGAAAGAACAATCATTAAAAAATAAAAATGTTGATGTGTTATGGAATGGATATTCAATAACTGAAGAAAGAAAAAAGCAAGTTAATTTCACAGATCCATATTTAGATAATAAGCAGATAATAATTACTATGAGTAAGGAATCTTTTAATAAAAAAGACGATTTAAAGGGACAGATAGTCGGAACACAAGCTGCTTCGTCAGGACTCGAAGCTATTGAAGCTGATAAGGCTTTTACAGATATGATAAAAGATAAAAAAGCCACAACATATGATACATATGATAAGGCTCTTAGGGATTTAGAAATAGGAAGAGTAAAGGCTATAGTTGGCGATGAAGTATTATTAAAATATTATATAAAGCAAAGAGGAGAAGATAAATATAAAATACTTGAAGGTGATCTTGGAAGTGAGCAATATGGCGTAGGCTTCAGAAAAGAAGATAAGGAATTAAGGGATAAGTTAAATAAGACTTTAAAAGAAATGAAAGATGATGGTACATTCAAGAAGATAGAAGAGAAGTGGTTTAAATAATCACTTATAGGGAGGATACGATGATTGAAGGAGTAAAAATAGTATTAGAAATATTTTTTCTAACAACAATATTTTCAATACCCTTAGGCTTGGGAGTTGCTTTATTGAGAATATCAAAAAATAAAATAGCTAGAAACGCAACAAGCCTATATATATGGATTATGAGGGGGAGTCCTTTACTTCTTCAGATGATGTTTTTATATTATGGTCTACCACTTATAAGCGATAAATTAGTTTTTGCACAGATGCCAATAGCTATTATTGCATTCTCTATAAACTATGCAGCATATTATGCAGAAATATTCAGATCCGGCCTTGAATCAATTGATAAAGGACAATTTGAAGCAGCCAAAGTATTGGGTTTTGATAAAAGTAGGATGTATAAGAAAATCATACTACCTCAGGTAATTAAAAGAGTATTACCTCCAATATCAAATGAATTTATTAATCTTGTTAAAGATAGTTCTCTTGTTTATATATTAGGATTGAATGATTTATTGAGACTTGCTACAGCAGCTAGTAATAGAGAAGCTAGTTTAATGCCATTTGTATATGCGGCTATTATTTACTTAGCAATGACAGCAATATTGACTCAGTTGTTCTCTTATTTAGAGAAGAAGTATTCATACTATAGATAGGGGGCTAATATGTTAAAAGTAGTAGATTTAAGAAAAAGTTTTAATGGCGTAGAGGTTTTAAAAGGGATTTCTTTTGAAGTTAAGTCAGGGCAAATAGGGGTAGTACTGGGAAAATCAGGGGCTGGTAAGACTACACTAATTAGATGTTTAAATGGATTAGAAAAATTTGATAGTGGAGAAATAATAATAGATGAAAAAGAGATTAGAAGTGGAGCAAGTATAAATGACTATAGAGGTCAAATAGGTATGGTGTTCCAAAATTTTAATCTATTTCCACATCTTACAGTTATGGAGAATATTACTATTTCACCGATAAATATATTTGGAAAAACAAAAGATGAGGCTGAAAAAATTGCACTTGATTTGTTAGAAACAGTTGATATGTTGGATAAAAAAAATTATTATCCATATCAACTTTCAGGTGGTCAGCAGCAAAGAGTAGCAATAGCAAGATCTTGTGCTCTAATGCCGAAAGTACTTTGTTTTGATGAGCCAACATCAGCTCTTGATAAAGACAATATTGAAAATGTACAATCAATAATTAAAAAGCTAAAACAAAGAGGATTAGCCATATTAATAATAACTCACGATTATACATTTTCAAAGGAAGTGGCAGATAAAATAATAAATATACAAGATGGTATAATAGTATCAGAAGATGTTAAGTAAGATTTATTAGAGGGTGAGGTTCACCCTCTAATTTTTATATAACTTTTAACTAATTTTGGGTATAATTACACAAAGAGGTGAAAAATAATGAAATTAATGGAACCAGGTTTAGTAGATACACATTGTCATACTGAGTTTTCTCCAGATAGTAAAGAAAAAGTTGAGGAATATTTAAGACTTACAGATGGATATGTTGTTACTACCGAACATTTAGATTTTTATGATTCAAAAGCAGATGATGTTCTAGATTACTATACTTATACAAATAAATGGGATGAATTGAATAAATTAAACGATGGTAGATTATTAAAAGGTATAGAAATAGGCTATACCAGACAAAGTTTGAATCAAATTAATAAATATTTAGAAGATAAAAAGTTTGACTATAAACTTTTATCTGTTCATCAAAATGGTAGATATTGCTTTATGAATCAATCAATGAAAGAAAAAAAGCCAAGAGATGTTGTAAATGAGTATATGGAATGTTTAGTAGATGCTACAGAAAAATTCACTAATGTAGATATTTTAGCACATATAGATTATGGGTTTAGAGTTATAGAATATGATAGTTTTTTATTGGAGGAATTTAAAGATAAGTTTGAAAAGGTACTAAGAAATATAATAAAATCTAATATTGCCTTGGAGTTAAATACTAGATCTATGTTTGATTATGGGAATTTAGATGTTTATAAATTTATTTTACCAATTTATAAAGAATTAGGTGGCAATTTATATACTCTGGGTTCAGATGCACATGTAAAAGGACATTATAGATATAAATTTGATCAAGCTTTAGAATTTTTAAATGAATATAGATAATAATGATATAGATAATTTTGTTAACTATTTTAAAAAAATGCATAAAATAAAATTTTATATAGCATATATAATTTTATAAACAATAATAAAAACTGAGGCATATAAAGGACTTTCATAAAGATTTTTATACACCTCAGTTTTTTAATAGCATTAAAAAAATTAAAACATTTAAAACATAATAAAGTGAATTGCCAATAGAATTTACATAGATTATAATAGCATGACATTCTTATTTTTTTAGATTTCAGTAAGTATTGTATGTTATAATAATATTAATATAGGCGTATTATGTTTAATAAGACGAGGTGATAAAATGCAGAAAGATTTAAATGAGACAATACAAAAAACAATAGATTTTGCTTTCAAAGAGGCAGAGCGTTCAAAAATATTAAATATGTTGAATGCAAGTGATTTTGTAAAAACAAGAAATGATATAGTCAGGAATGGATATGAAAAAGCTAAAAATACAGATTGGAAAATGTCGTATAAAGATTTTACGACTAAAGCTATGTTTAAAAATCAAAGACTAAAGAATAATCAATCTTTATTGGAAAAATATGTAATTAGACCTAGTGGATTTGTTAAATTTCTAGTAGGAACTATAGCTTCTTTTTCATTAGGAGCTCTAATAATGCTTGTATCATTAGTTTTTGGATTGGTCGGAATAAGTAGTGGTATCAACTTAATTATATCTATCACAATAGCTTCTATTCTATTTTTAGTAGGTATCTATTTTTCAAAAAAAATGGCATACATATCTAGATTTGATAAGTACATTTCAAAGCTAAATATGAGTGGTTTTACTGAAATAAAAGAATTAAGAAGAAAATCTAATATTGATATGAAAGTTATGATGAAAGATTTAAAAAAGATGATTAATGATGGTAATTTAATTGAAGGACATTTAGTAGAAGATGACACAATATTAATTACAGATAATAATACATATGAACAATATCTTCATGCACAAACTTTGAAATATAAAAATATGGAAGAGGAAGAAAAGATTAAAAGCAATAGGGATTTATATGATGTAATCTCTACTTGTGAAAAGCAAATAAATGATATTAATAAATACAAAGGAAAGTTTGACAGAGTTGAAGTAAATAATGAAGTGGATATGCTTTCTGAAAATACTATTAAAATTAAAGAATATTTGAAGTTAAAACCTGAATCTCTTAAGTATGTAGATAGATTTGTAAATTATTATTTGCCAACTACTACAAAACTTTTGGCTTCATATGATGAGTTAGATAATAATGGTGTAGAGACACAAGCAGATAAGGAATCAAAGGAAAATATACATTCAGCTTTCATAGCTTTAAACTTAGCATATAAAAACTTATTTGAACAAATTACTTCAATAAATAATATGGATATAAATGCTGATATATCAGTTTTAAATACAATGTTAACTCAGGATGGATTAAAAACTAATAAAGAGTTTGAAAAAGTTATAAAATAGTTATAAACATACATTAAATAAAATTATTAAAATAAAGGAGGAAGAAAAATCTAAAAGGTTTTTCCGGAAAATATGGACGAAAATAAGATAAAATTGACTTTAGATACAAATCCAACTAATGATGTAAATATCAATGATTTACAAGCACAGCCATTTATAGAAGAAAAGATTGAGCAAGTAGCATTAACAACAGAAGAAAAACAAATGGTAGATAATTTTTCTCAGCAAATAGATATAAGAAATTCACAGCAAATACTAGAGTATGGATCTGGTGTACAAAAGAAGATGTCTAATTTTTCTGATCAGACACTTTCAACTATAAAAACTAAGGATATGGGAGAAATAGGATCATTAATCTCTTCTTTAGTAGTTGAATTAAAAGATTTTAGTATTACTGGGGATAAAAAAGGAATTTTTTCTTTTTTAAATAAGGCTCCTAAAAAAGCACAGATGTTAAAGGCTAACTATGATAAGGCAGAAACAAATGTCAATAATATAGTTCGATCTCTTGAAAAACAACAGGTAAATCTCATGAAAGATGTTGCTATGCTTGATCAAATGTATGATATGAATAAAAATTATTATAAGGAAATATCTATGTATATTTTAGCTGGTAAGCAAAAATTACAGCAAATAAAGTCTAATGATTTACCTCAGTTGGCTACAAAAGCTAATATGAGTAACTCTCCAGAAGATGTACAGAATCTTAATGACTTAAACACTCAGATAAATAGATTTGAAAAGAAATTGCATGATCTTGAACTTTCAAAGATGATATCTATTCAAACAGCACCCCAAATTAGAATGGTTCAGAACAATAATACAGAAATGATTGAAAAAATACAATCTACTATTGTAAATACTATACCGCTATGGAAAAATCAAATGGTGCTAGCACTAGGAGTTCAAAGATCTAATGAAGCAATCAAGACTCAACAAGCAGTATCTAATATAACAAATGAATTATTAAAATCTAATGCAGATACATTAAAAATGGCTTCAATCGAAGCAGCAAAAGAATCCGAAAGAGGTATTGTAGATATAGAAACAATTAGACATACAAATCAGACTTTAATCACAAGTCTAGATGAAGTGATGAAAATACAGTCAGAAGGCAGTCAAAAGAGAAAAGACGCAGAAATGGAAATTAAACGTTTAGAAGATGAGTTAAAAAATAAAATGTTGCAAATTGCAACAGATAAAAGATAATAAAAATATGGGGAGATTTGATGAATAAAAAGTACACTTTAATATCGCCTTGTTTTTTCGGATTGGAAAAAATGTTGGCTAATGAAATTAAAAATTTAGGTTTTGAAATAGAAAAAACAGAAGATGGCAGGATTACATACAGGACTGATGAATATGGTATAGCAAGAGCTAATATGTGGCTTAGATGTGCAGAAAGAGTAAACTTAAAAGTCGCAGAATTTAAGGCAAGCTCTTTTGAAGAATTGTATGATAATGTTAGAAGAATTGACTGGTCAATATATATACCTTATGGAGCGAAATTTCCAGTGGCAAAAGCTTCTTCAATAAAATCAAAATTGTTTTCTACACCCGATATACAATCTATAGTTAAAAAGGCTATTGTAGATTCTCTAAAAGAAAAGTATATGGAAAGTGGAATGCTAAAAGAAGATAAAGAAAAATATCCTATATATGTGTTTATACACAAGGATAAGGTAGTTGTATCAATCGACACATCAGGTATATCTCTATATAAGAGAGGATATAAAGAGCATTCAGTAAAAGCACCTATTAGAGAAACTATAGCTGCAGGTCTTGTGCACCTTACACCATGGAAACCGGGTAGATTGTTAGTTGATCCTATGTGCGGCTCAGGAACTATATTAATTGAAGCAGCGATGATAGGAGTGAACATGGCACCTGGAATAAATAGGGAATTTATATCTGAAAAATGGAGAACTATTGATAAAAAAATATGGTGGGACATAAGAAGAGAGGCATTTGATTTATTAAATGATAAGGAAGATTTTATTATTTATGGATACGATATAGATCCACAAGCAGTCGAAATAGCTAGAGAAAATGCCGAAATAGCAGGAGTTGAAAGCTACATAAAATTTGAAGTTGGAGATGCTAGAGATTTTCACTCTGATGAAGAATATGGAATAATTATAACAAACCCACCTTATGGAGAACGTTTAGAGGATGAAGAATCAATAAAAATATTGTATAAAGAATTAGGCTATACATTTAGAAAACTTAAAAATTGGTCTTATTTTTTAATTACTTCATATGAGAATTTCGAGTATGAGTTTGGTCAAGATGCACCTAGAAAAAGAAAATTATATAATGGAATGTTAAAAACTAACTATTACCAATATCTAGGACCTAGACCACCTAGAATAGATAAGTAAGGAGATGTTAACTTGTTAAAAATAAAAAGAATAATACTTGCTTTGACTTTAATATTTATGTGTTCATTTTTATTGGTAGGATGTAAAACAAGTTCTTTAAAATCACCTGAAAAGTTAGTAGAAGTTCCAGTTATGGATAAAGATAATAAACTAATTTACGACAAAATCAGAAATTATACTTCTATGGATACAACTTTTACAATGCCACAAAGTAGTGATAAAGTCGGAAAAATAAATATATTGGATCTTGATTCAGACGGAAAAAAAGATATAATAGCTTTTAAGAAAAAAGAGACAGATTCTCAGGCAGATAGCATTGTATACGTTTACTTATTTCCTTTTGAAAATAACACAATATCAGAAGACAAGAGTAAATTAATTAAAATACCTGGTGATGCAATTAAGTATGCAACCTTTGTGGATGTGGATTCAGATGGAAAGAAAGAAATTGTCATGCAGGTTCAAAATAGAGGTTTAGAGAATATTTATATCTATAAAAAGGATGGAAATTCTATAAAGAAGTTGGCAGAGTATAATAGCTCCTTATATTCCATAAGGTTAAATTACTTTAAATATGGTAGAGATAACAAGGAAATATGTCTTGCTTTATTATATAATATTGATACTTATCAAATGATAATAGCTAATATGTCATATGCAGATAGAAAAATTATATTTAATAGTAAGGATAAGATTGATGGTGTTAATTCATTTGATAGATTAGATATTATAAATGGTTATTTAAATAAAAATAATAAGGGAAGTGTAATATTATATAAAAATGATGATGGATATACATATTCTCAATTAGTGACTTATGAAAATGGTATGTTTACCAAGATATTACCAGACAACAGTCAGTTAACAAAGAACACTTATAGTCATAAATCATATGATATAGATAGGGATAATATTTTAGAAATACCAAAAATTGAATTCGAAGAAGTAAATCGTGGTGTAAAAGAGGCTAGTATAATTACATGGAATAAGTGGAATGGAAAATTAGCTAACGATGCTAAACTAATTCCTTCAAGAACTATTTATTATAACTACACACATAATTTTAAAATTAATTTAAGTAAACTACATGACAAAAAAATAAAAGTACATAATATTGATAAGTCAAATATAAGATTAGTTTCATTCTTTGAAGATAATGGAGAGATTGATAAAAAACCATTATTTTCAATAGAAATTATTGATAAAAGAAATCAAGAGTTTGGCACAAGTAAACATGAAGAAGAGTTAAAAAATACACTGTCAGAAAATCAAGATTACATATATGTATATAAAGATAATGGTTCAAAAGTGAATGATAAAATTAATATAAATAGAGTTAGAAATTCTTTTGATATGATAAATAAATAAGGGAATGGAGTGGTTTTAGTGGATAAAATACTAATATTAGAGGATGAAGTAGGAATTAGAAGTTTTGTAAATATTAACTTGAGAAAAGAAGGTTATGAGGTAATAGAAGCAGGCACTGGATCAGAAGCTATAGAAAAACTTCAAACTGAAAAAAACATATCCTTAGCTCTTTTAGATATAATGCTACCAGATATGAGTGGTATTGATGTATGTAAGTTTATTAGAGAAAAATACGACAATATGGGTGTAATTATGCTTACAGCAAAATCTCAGGAAGAGGATAAAATTGAAGGATTTATATCAGGTGCTGATGATTATATTATAAAACCTTTTAGCATTAAGGAATTGTTGGTTAGAGTAGCAGCCTTGATAAGAAGAGTAAATAAAGATAATGATACCAAGAAAAATAATTCAATTGATTCACCACCATTTTTATTGGATCCTAATAAGAGAAAATTATTCAAAAATAATGTAGAAGTTGATTTAACACCTACAGAATTCTCAATTGTAAAATATTTGATGGTAAATGACAATCAAAGCCTAAGTAGGGATCAGATTCTAGATGAAGTGTGGGGATCTACAGAATTATATGATTATAAAATCGTTGATGTAAATATAAGGAGAATTAGAAATAAAATAGAAGATGACCCTTCAAAGCCTAAATTTATACAGACTGTATGGGGTTATGGTTACTCATTTAGGAGAGAGGTATAATGAAATTACACTTTGGTGGATTAAGAAAAAAAGTTTTAAAAAATTTTATATTCATTATAACTCTTGTGGTAATTTCATTTGAATTATTACTTAGTATATTTGTTACAAGATATTATTATACATCTATACAACAATTACTAATATCCCAAGGTCAATATATTAATGCTATTTATAATTCACAGACAAATGAGAATGTGAATTTCAACATTAAGGCTCAAAGCATAGTAGAAAACCAAAATTTAAGTCAAAATTCTAAAATAGCAATAAATATTATAGATAGAAATAAGAATACGGTAATAGATCAATATGGCTTTAAAATCAAGCAAGCAATGCATTATATAGATGTTCAAAAAGCTTTACAAAACTCAAGTGAAATTATTCCTTTTACATACGCAGAAGATGTAACAGATGAAAAAGTAATGAGTATAGCAGTTCCTATAAAGGTAAACGGCATAGTGGAGGGAGCTGCTAGATTTAGTGTTTCTTTGGAATATATCGACAAGGAAATATTCCAAATGGTTGCATACTTAATTTTGGTGGGTATATTAATATTGTTATCTAGTATTGGTTTGAGTCTGAAATTTGCTGATAGTATTATAGGTCCGCTTACTGAATTAAAAATATTTTCCAATATGCTTTCAAAGGGTAACTATAATATCAAGATGAACAAAGAAAGAATATCTGATGATGAAATAGGAGATTTAGCTCGTACGTTTGAAAATATGGCTCAAGAGATTAAGAAAAGTGAAAAATTAAAAGATGAATTTATATCTTCAATTTCACATGAACTTAGAACTCCACTTACATCTATCAATGGATGGAGTGAAACACTTAGATTAGATGGTATATCAAAAGAGGAGCAAGATCTTGGACTTAATATAATTCAAGAAGAAGCTCAAAGGCTTATAAAGCTGGTAGAAGAATTATTAGATTTTTCTAGATTATCTTCAGATAGAATTAAATTAAATATTGAAGAACTTAATGTAGAAAATTTGGTTGTAAGTGTAGTAAATCAATTAAGATCTATGGCTGTTGATAAAAATATTAGACTGAGTTTTGAATTTTTAAATCAAAATATGAAAATAATCTATGCAGATAAAAATAGACTCAGACAAGTTCTAATAAATTTAATACAAAATTCAATTAAATTTACACCTGAACAAGGTATAATTGTAGTTAAGGTAGACCAAGACGATTTTTCTACTAAATTTTCAGTAAAAGATACTGGTGTTGGTATTGAAGAAAAAAATCTATCTAATGTATCTAAGAAATTTTTTCAAGAAGATTTTCACAAATCTGGAAGTGGTCTAGGTCTGGCTATTAGTGATGAAATTGTAAAGTTACATGGAGGTTCAATGAAGATAAACAGTAAAAAAAATGTAGGAACTGACATTACTTTTAGTGTAAGGAATGACTCTAGAAAATAAGATCTTCAAAAGGAGGATATATGAATAAAGACTTGGGACGAGATAGTATTCCCAAATTATTATTTGAATTAAGTTTGCCAGCTATAGCGAGTATGCTTGTAGCAGCGATTTACAATATGGTTGATAGAGCCTTTGTGGGAAGAGTAAGCCCTCTTGGTCTTACGGCAATTGGTATTACAATGCCTATACAAGTATTGCAAATGGCATTTTTATTATTAATTGGTGTGGGAAGTGCTACATTAATTTCCATTAAATATGGAGAAAATGATATTGAGTCTGCCGAAAATCTTTTGGCAAACTCTTTATTATTAATTATAATCACTGAGACTATACTTACAATTGTATGTCTAATATTTATTGATCCAATATTTTCACTATTGGGTGTAAGCCAGTCAGTTAATCAACTAGCAAAAGATTATATACTTATAATTTTGATAGGTGGTGTACCAGGTTTAACAGGATATTGCCTTAATAACACGGTTAGAAGTATTGGTCGTTCTAAGACATCTATGAATATTGTAGTGATAAGTTCACTATTAAATATTGTGCTTGATTATATATTTGTTATTATATTAAATTATGGCGTAAAGGGTGCAGCAATAGCTACAGTTATTTCTCAGACTTACGTTACTATTGAGGTATTGAGATTTTTCTTAAAGAACAATAGTGTACCTATTAGACTTCACTTAAATAAAGTTAAATTAAAATCAAATTCAATAAAGGAAATATTTTTAAATGGACTTCCGAATTTTTATATGCAGATTTTCGGAACTATAGTAAGTATAGTACTAAATAGGTTTATAATAGAATTAGGTGGTGATTACCACTTAGCTTCAGTTACAATAATAACTTCAATAACTCTATTTTTTACAATGATAATATATGGTATATCACAAGGCGCGCAACCTATAATTGGATATAATTTTGGAGCAAAAAAATTTGAAAGAAGTATAGAAACATTAAAATTAACAAGTATTTTTATATTTATAATTTCATTAATATTTCTAATATTTATGGAAGTTTTTCCACAATTATTTATTAGTATATTTACACAGGAAAAAAATTTGTTAAAGCTTACATCAAATATAATTAAGATATATTTATTGGGATTACCATTTATTGCTTTACATTCAATTGCAACTACTTTCTTGCAAGCAACTAAACAACCAAAACAGTCATCTATTTTATATATATTAAGATATGGCGGTTTATTGATACCATTATTATTTATCTTACCTAGATTTTTAGGAGTGATGGGTGTGTATTGGTCCAATGCCTTAAGTGATATTATATCTGGTTTGGTTGCTTTCATTTATATAACAATTAATATTAAGTCACTCAAACAAATTGATGATTTTTAGGAGAAAACAATGGCTATATTAAATTTTATTCAGGAAAATCTAAGAACGCAGTTTGGAGATTTTATTTTTCCAATAATTACATATATGGGCAGTGCTGGTATTGTATGGATATTGTTTGCCTTATACAAATTTTTTATTATAAAAGATAAAAAGGAAGCAATTTCTATGATTATATCACTTTTGTTGGTTTTAATAATTTGTCTTTTGATTATAAAACCAAGTATAGCAAGACCGAGGCCATTTATGGAAAATACTCAGGTAAGATTATTGATTAAACCACCCCAAGATTTTTCTTTTCCATCAGGTCATACGGCATCTTCGTTTGCTGTAGTAACAGTAATGTATATATTTAAAGATAAATTAAGACATATAGCTATGATTTTAGCGGCATTAATATCTTATTCAAGATTGTACCTATATGTTCATTATCCAAGTGATGTATTCTTTGGATTAATATTTGGTGTAGTTTTCGGTTTTTTAGCAGTTCTTATACATTATTTTTTTTCAAATAGATTTAAATTAGTTGATAAACAAAAAAGCAAGAGATTATAAAAATAGGAGAAAGTATTTTAATGATAATTAATATGTTGAGAGGTTTTTGTATGGCTATGGCTGACAGTGTACCTGGAGTATCAGGGGGAACTGTAGCCTTCATACTTGGATTTTATGAAACACTTTTAGATTCTATAAATAATTTATCTAGAAGAATTGAAATAAGAAAATCAGCCACTTTTTTAGTGAAACTATTTCTGGGGTGGACAATTGGAATGATTATATCAGTCAAATTACTGAATCAGATGTTTCAGACTAATATATACCAATTGAGTTCTTTATTTATAGGATTAACAATAGCTTCTGTAGTATATATTATAAGAAGTGAAATAAGAGCTGGAAGTTTGTCAAGTAGTTACAAGGATGAAATATCTTTTTTAGCTTATATGCTAGTAGGACTTTGTATAGTAATTTTCCTTACAATGATTAGAAGTCAATTTATACAAAGTAATGTAATAGATTTCACTAATTTAATACTATCAGATTATTTATACTTGTTTATTTCAGGAATGATTGCAATTTCAGCAATGGTATTGCCAGGTGTATCTGGATCGACTTTATTGTTGGTATTTGGAGTATATTTACCTATAATGAGTGCATTAAATAACATAATGAATGGTAATTTTGAATATCTGTATGGAATCGTAATTTTTTCTATTGGTGTATTTTTTGGCTTAATATTTTCCACAAAAATCATACGACTAGCTTTTATTAAGTATAGAAAACAAATGTTACATTTTATTATAGGTTTGACTGCAGGGTCAGTATATGCAATTATGAATGGACCTACAACTATGGAAATTCCTAGAGAAGCTTTATCTTTAGAAAATTTTAGTATTTCATTTTTCTTAGTTGGTATTTGCTTGATAATAAGTTTAGAATTATCAAAAGTTTACAAATCAAAAAAGATAAAAAAGAATTTATAAATAACCCTGCTTATTGACTGATGATGATAAAATTCTTTTTGATGAAGAAATATATACTTTTATAAACGAAATATAAATTCACTGACCTCAAAAGCTAGATTTGTAATCTAGTAACTGTAGGTCTTTTTTTAAAACTAATGCGTATTTTTGTATATTTTGGTGAAATAAAATAATAAGTGGCATGTTCAAAAAAAGAAAGGAAATAAAATGAGAGAAATTATTAAAGGACAGTATTATAGACATTTTAAGAAGAAATATTATAAAATAATATGCATTGCTAAACATACAGAGTCAAATGAAAAGTTGGTTATTTATCAAGCTTTATACGGAAATAATACCATATCTGCAAGACCGTTTGATATGTTTGTATCTAAAGTAGATAGAAATAAATATCCTGATGTAGAGCAAGAATATAGATTTGAAAAGGTAGAATATAAGGAAGTTCAAGATAATATTTATAAATAAATTTTAAATAAAATTAATATATAATGGGTGTCAAAAATTATACTATTAATTTAATTTATAGTATAATAGATAGGAGCGAGAGAATTAATGATTATAAGAAAAAGTGAGATAAAAGATGTTGAAATTATATTAGAGATATTTACTTTAGCAAGAGACTTTATGAATAAAAACGGAAATCCGAATCAATGGTCTAAAGAATATCCCAGTAAAGAACAAATAAAAAATGATATAAACATGGATAATGCATATTTAATTATAAGTAATGAAGGTAGAATTATAGCATATTTTGTATTAGTCGAAGGTGATGATCCTACTTATGAATGTATTGAGGGAGAGTGGATTAATGAAAATCCCTATGTTACTATACATAGAATAGCAAGTACAGGTGAAGAAAAAGGAATATTTAATACAATTGTTAATTTTACTAAAGAAAGATTTGATAATATTAGAATAGACACACATGAGGATAATATGATTATGAAAAAGTTAATTATAAATAATGATTTTAAAAAATGTGGAATAATTTATGTGAATGATGGAAGTCCTAGAATAGCTTATCAGTATAGTAAAAAATTTTAGCCTTCAATAAAATAATAATTCGGTGTCAAAAGTATATGTTGTTATTGTTTAAGATATATGATACAATATTATTAATATACTACCATAAATATGGGTAAATGAGTTTATAAAATCGTTAGGATGATTTTAAAAATATAGGTAAAGGAGTAGATTATGAACTTAAAAGTATTAGCAACATCGGTGGCGGCTGTGTCACTTTTTGCGGTTCCTTCACAGGCAGCCAATCAAGCGCAGGTATCTTATCAATATGTGAATGTTAGAAGTACACCAAGTACAAAGGGTTATGTGAAATTCGGAGCTACCAAGGGTACTAAACTTGCAATACTATCATATAAAAATGGATGGTATCAAGTTTCTATAAATGGACGTAAAGGTTGGATGACAGCAAATGCTGTTAGCTTCAAAAAAATAACAAATACTTCTACGAACTCAAATGGAAAACAAGGCAATAATTCGATAAGTAAAAATACAAATGTTAATGTAGCACCAAAAAATTATGGTGCATATGTAAATACAGGTTCATTAAATTTTAGGACAGGCCCTTCTACATCGAAACCTAGTTTAGGGAGACTAGGTTATAAGCAAAATGTTAGAGTAATAGGTCAAGTCGGAGGATGGACAAAAATAAGTGTAAATGGAAGAATAGGATATGTAGCATCACAGTACTTATCAAATTCAAAATCACCATCTTCTAATAATTCAAATATTAGTAAACCAAAACCTACAAAACCAGCACCAGCTCAGACTTCAAATAATTATATGAGTGTGCGTGCCCCAAGATTAAATGTTAGATCTAATGGTTCTATTTCTTCAAGAGTAATAGGATCTTTAAGTCAAAATCAAAAAATACAAGTTCTTGGTACTAGTGGTGCTTGGACGAAGATTTCTATAAATGGTAAAATTGGTTATGTAGCTTCTCAATATCTATCCAATGTATCAAATACTACAAATAGCACAAGTACAAACAATACCACTTCAACTACAGGATATACTAAGCAATCTACTAGTTTAAATGCTTTTGTTGATAGACAATCTATGAAATTAAATACAATTTCTGATGGTCGTGGATGGAGAAAAGCAACAAAGAATGAGATAAAAGCATATGCTAACCCAAACAGTGCGCAAAATAGAAATTCTCAATATCAGTTTGCTAAACTAAATAGATATACAGCAGATATGAGTGCTTACCAAGTAAATAGATACTTAAATAATTATATTAATAGTAATAATGTATTTTATAATAAAGGCCAAGCATTTATAAATGCAGCCAAAGCTAACAACATCAATCTATTGTATTTTGTATCACATTCGATGATTGAAACAGGATATGGTTATTCTAATTTGGCAAAGGGAAGTTATTACAATGGTAAGAAAGTTTATAATTTCTATGGAATCGGAGCATATGATGGAAATGCATACATGGGAGGAAAACAGACTGCCTATAGAAACGGATGGACATCAATCGATAAAGGTCTAAATGGATCTGCAAATTGGATAGCAAGAAATTATATACATAATCCTACATATAGACAAGATACATTATATAAGATGAGGTGGGATAATAAACACCCATATCACCAATATGCATCAGATATTAGATGGTCAAAAATGATAGGAGATAAAATGCAGGGAATGACTAGATATACAAATAAGGCACCTAAGTTGTCTTATGAAAAACCTGTATATAGGTAAGAACTAAATTTATATTACAAATAGAAGTCCACTGGTTTATGTAGTGGACTTCTTTAAAATATAATAATATAATTTAAAGAAGATTAAATAAGGAGTAATTAATATGAATGAATATATTATACCAGCATGTTCTGGTAAAAGTATTGATGTTAAAAAAGGACAGAAAATAACTGTAATTGACATTGAAGGAGGCCAAGTAGTTGATTTTTTCGCTCAATCTACCAAATCAATCATTACACCTGTAAATTTATTTATGTATACTAAAATAAATTCAGATGGAACTATATCTGTCGAATAACCGCTTTCAAAATCAGGTGATAAGATAGTATTAGAGGCATTTATGGATATTACATTAGGGATAGCAGCTTGTAGTGTTTCTGAGAGTAAGTGTAATAGTGGTAAATGTTCACCAATAAAAATTATTATAAAATAAATTCTTGGTAAAATACATTCTATTTATTAGATTCTTCGAACTTAATCACACTTCTAGTAATTAACTAAACAACAGTGTATATTATATTTTTATTTTAAAAGCTTATTTATAGTAGATAAAGGGTAATATAAAAATTTTAAGGAGGCAATGTTATGAACGATTATTCAGGGAAATTAGATCAGGCAAAAGGAAGTGCAAAAACTGTAGCAGGTGAAATAACAAATGATAATAGCTTAAAAGTTGAAGGTGCTGTAGATAAGGCTAAAGGAAAGACTAAAGAAGCTTTAAATGATGCTCAAAAAAAAGCTGAAGAAATTGGTGATAAGGCTAAAAATGAGATAAATAAAGCAAAAAGAGATTTTAATAATAAAGAAGACAATGTAAATAATAAATAGTTGTTGGGTGAACAGAATCTAACATCATTAAAGTTGATTTCAATATACCAAGTATGCTATCAAATTATGAGAAAGTAACCAATGCAAGAATGTATTCAATGTTGGTTTAGTTAAGTCGTGCAGATATTTACTGCTATTACCAGGAGCCAATATAGAAGAGAACAGAGGGTTAGTAGAAAGATCACCAGATAAAATATTAGAACAAAAAGAATATATAGAGCAAATACACAGAATGAATGAAGTTAGAGATAATAAAAAATGAAAAGGAAAATATTTATGGCTGGTTTAATTAATGAAAAATTTAAAGAAGAAGTATTAGTAGAGCTATCATGGATTATGAGTGCAATTGATTATATAAGTTCAAAACTTGAAGTTGAAACTTATGAAATGGCTCTTATTAGATATAGAATACAGCCAGAAGAAGAACAAGCAATCAATAAGTTCCTCTTATCAAATTTTAAAAATATAGATAATTTAAAAATAGAAGATATTCGAAAAAATATAGCAAATATTTTCTTTGAAGAGACTAATAAAGAGTGGTATATGTTAGATGATATATTAAGTAAAATGATTAATTTGAAGATTGAACAACTAAAAAAATAAATTCAATTATGAAACAGCTTGCAAATATGTTTTCTAACATTACCAGAACACCTATATGTTGATGGTCTAAAACCATCTGATCTAGCTCTATCTTTACTAGCCATATATGTATTACCGCATTTTAAACATATAAGTTTTTTAGAAAAAATATGTGTATGTATTTTAGATCTAAACTTGGAATTGTTTGTGCCTGCATTTATATCTAAAATATCATTACATGCTTTCCAAATAGATTCGTCAATTATAAATTCATGATTATTTTCTATAATTATCCATTCATTTTCTTGTTTCTTTTTACCATTACCTGATTCTCTATAATTATATCTATATGTACCTTTATAAAATGGATTTCTAAGAATGTCATTAACTGTCTTGGATGTCCATTCACCACCACGTTTTGTAGCTATATGATTGTCGTTAAGATATTTTGCTAGTTTATTACATGATTTTATTTTTAAATATTTATCATAAATAAGTTTTACAGTTATCTTTTCAGATTCATTAGGTATCGGATATTTCTTTTCCTCATTCCATTCATAACCTAGAGGAACATTAGAACCATTCCATAAGCCTTTTACAGCCCTTGACATCATAGTAGCAGATACACGTTCAGATGTTAATTTACGCTCTAATTCAGCGAATACTAATATTATCTTTAGCATGGCTTCACCCATGGCCGAAGATGTATCAAACTGTTCATTTTTAGATACGAATGTGACCTGGTATTTTTTTAACTCTTCATACATATTAGAGTAGTATCCTTAATAGTGTTACCAGTATTATTTGTAATTTTAGCACCATAATGGAAAGTATCTATTTCTTCAAATTTAGCATTTTTTAAAGTTTCAAGTAATTTCTTATTTGTATCTTCTTTTTTATTTACTGAATTAGCATTTAGCTTAAATTCTTTTTCAAGTTCACTATTTAACTTAAGTCCAAATTTATCAATTAATATATTAATTAGTTGACTTCTTTTATCATAAGCTTTATCAAAAGCTTCTATTTTATTAAAATCACCACCACTAGGTAAACTATCTAACTGTTCCTGCAAAGCATTATTATAATCGTCACGTATTTTTTTTAGTTCTGGACTTTGAAATTCTTTTTCTTTAAAAGGTTTTAAAATTTCCTGCTCTTTTTTTATTCCATCAGATAATATTAGATCTCTTTCAGAAGTAGAACCTGAATCATATTTATCTGTTGAAACTATTTTTTGCCTTTCTTCTAGTCCTGTCTGCATTGCCTTAATATAATCATTATCTGCATATTGCTTTTCTGTTTTAGATTGACTGGAACATGCAGTAAGCAAAGGCAATATTAATAAAATTGACATAATAAAATATAAACAACGTTTTTTCATTTTTTAAAAATTCCCCTAAATATAATAATAATTGTATATAAATTGGATAAAACCAAATAAAGAAGGTTGTAATATTTATTTATTAACTCTTAATTCATAACTACCACTTTTTTTAATTCTAATTATTTTATCTTCAGATTCTAATTCTCTTATAAGCTTTTGTATAGTGCTTTTTGGAATGTCAGGAAGTAGAGTATATATATCTTTTTGTATAACTCCATCATTTTTATTTATTGTATCTAAAATACCTGGTAAATATATATCTCTTTCTTTTATTAACTCGTTCATCCTATCACGTTCTCTATCACCAAAACTAAAACACGGGTCGGAGGAGTTATGACAATGCTCCCACATATCATCAAAATATATTTTTCCACCATCGCCTTTACTATAACAAAAATCTTTAAAATTTTCATATAAGTCAAGACACTTTTTATACTGATTTATTTTTTTATCCCTGGTATCTAAATCTGCAACCTTCCAACTAGCCTTATATATTTTATCCTCTTGATTTGAAATTTGAGAACTATATTTTAAAGAAAATTCATGAGAAAGTTTATCTTCTTTTTCTGTTCTACTAAATTTTGGATTTTCCTTTGATTTGCTTCCAACATAAATATTTGAAATTTTATATTCTATTTGTTTTAATTGAATATTTTGTAGGTCTATAATTGAGCGTATATGATTATCGTTAAAAACATCTTCATTATTAGAGATTTTTTTTGATTCTTTTAGAAGTATTTTTACAATTTCATTACTATTTTCTAAAATTTGTTTTATAGTACCATCAATTATAGTATTCCCTAAAATATTAGGCATTTTTATGCTTCTCAACTCTGATTCAATAGAGTAGTTGGCTATAACAATATCTATATCTAATGGGACATCATTTACATTTATGTGACTAATATCATAAATATCTTCATTGAATAGTTTTATTAAAACATTTTTTATCACTAATATAAATTCATTAGGATTGGAATTTATATATCTTCTATTTACATATTTAGTAGAAGATTTTCCAATGTCGTAAATATCATAGGCTGAAAGAAATTTATTTTTAAATGCCTTAAAAGATAATTTCGTTGCAAAATCACTATTTTGATTTATAGTAAAATTAAGTAAATCAAAATCTTTTCTTATTACAGATGATAAAATTAATGCATCATTAGAATAGAATTGGAAAGAACTGTTATTATGATATTTTCTAAGTTTAATTATCATATCCTCAGATTCTTTAACATTTCTATTATTTAGAATATTTCTTTCAAGACCATAATAGAAAATAAATACATATCCTATATCAATTGGTTGTGAAATATCTTCTAACCACTTTAAATATGTGTATCGCTCATCTGGATTCAATTTTTCATAAGAAGGGAAGTATCCTAGCTTTGAAGCTTTTATTTTATTTCCAATTGGAAGAGTGATAGAAATTGCTGAAGGCTCGTGGATACTAAAAATTAACGAAATATTTTCATTCTTATATACTTCTTCATTTGACGATAAATTTTTTCTAGGTCCATCATAAAACCACATTAAATCGACAATTTCATTTGGAATATTAATATTATCATTCCAATATACAGCAGAATATTTATTATTTTTTTCTAAATTATTTTGACTTTCTTTCTTAGCAAAAATTTTACTTAGAAATCCCATATAATCACCTACTTATTTTTATCTTCTTTTACAGTCTCTAATATAAGCTTTTTTAGATCGTCCATGTTTGTTATTTCATCAAGGACACCGCCATCTCTATTAGCAGCTATAGTTTCGATTTTATCACCTCTATTAATCTCTTTTATATCAGTTCTGCCCAATAGATAATCAACAGAAACATCAAACACATCCGCTAATAAAGCTAAATTTTCGCCAGTAGGTGTCATCTTGTTTGACAAATACCTAGATATTGTTGCTTGTGTTAGTCCGGTTCTTTTACTTAATTCAGTTCTTGATATTCCATAATCCTCTATACACTCATTTAGTCTTTTTACTAAGTTGCTCAATATAACACCCCCTAATAGCAACATTATATAATAATTTACGCAACAATTCTAATTGATTACGAAAAAGTACAAAAAAGTTACGCAAAAGTATTTACAGATACACAATAAAATGATATACTTTACGTAAGATAAAGAGAAGGGAGGAATAATATGCGAAGTTCAATTAATTCAGACGAATTAAAAAAAGCTAGGCTTTCAAAATTGATATACCAAAAAGAGCTAGCAGAAATGTTAGGAATATCAAATAAACAGTATAGCTTAAAAGAAACAGGTATTAGTGAGTTTACTAGAAGAGAAATCTCATTGTTAGCAAAGTATTTAGAATTATCACTAGAGGACGTATCTATAATTTTTTTGGATGACTTCTTACACTTACGTAATAATTAACTTATAGGTTAATTATAAAAGATGTAAGGAATAATTAACAGACACAAAAAACAGCTAATATACATAATTTATCCTACAAAAGAAGGTGGTGGCAAATGATTCAATTTATATATGGAATGATTGGTTGTGTTTTATTTAATCTAGTTTGGTTTTTAATACAACTTATTAAAGATAAGAGGGAAGAAGAAAATTCCCCTACATTCGAAAGTATAGAGGAATTACAAGATTATTATTTTTACAACAAAAAAAATGATAGAACAAAAAATAATGAATTTAAATACTAAGTTTTCTATGTGCTTTATCTGCAGCTGAAAATATATAATCAGATAAATTTATAAATGTTTCATTGAGATCTTTTGCGTATTGTTCTTCAGAAGATATTTGAAGAAAATCAGGAGAATCTTTTATATAATATGCACATTTAAATTCATATATTAAGTTAGGAGTTTTTTTATCTTTGAATCTGTATTCGCATTTAACAATTAAATCATAAAAAGCTTTTTGAATTTCTGGCTCTAAATAATAAAAAGCATTAGCTTTAAAAAAGTGTTCATTGAAAAGATTTATAAATGGTAAATAAAAACCAAAATATCTTTCCTCAAGTCTATTGAGTTTGTAGTGTTTTCTGTCGAGCCAGTCTTTAAAATATGTAGTTGCTAGTGATGAACAAATTCCTATTATTAATGATATTAAATATTGTTGGGATAAAAGAGTATTCTTCATATTGACCTCCATAATCTTTATTATAGGTCAATTATAACTTAAAAATATATTCAAATAAAGGTGGTGGCAAATGAAAAATAAAAATATATACCAGTTAGCAAGAGAGGGTTCAGGACTTACCCAAGAAAGAGCAAGTGAATACTTGAACATTAGTATTAATTCAATACAGGCATATGAACAAGGTACAAGGAATGTACCAGATGATGTGTATTTCACTGATTTAACTATAGCAGAGTGGGAAAGAGGGAAAACAGGAGAAGTTGAGTGTCCGTTCGTGTTTGGTAGATATGAACCAATAGATTTAATATAATTAGGAGGAATAAATAATGTCAGTAGAATTTAATGATGAAATAATAGACAAGAATATAGATGAAGAAGTAATAGAAGAGGAAATAGTAAAAGAAGATGATAAACCGGTTGCTAATGCTATTGATGCTCTTCTTGCAGTTGATTTATCAGAGTTTAAAACTCCATCTAAGAAAGCAGAAATACCTAGAATATCCAAAGCTTTAGGTGGACCTTTTGTTGTAGAGATAAGATTACTTAATAACACTACAGAAGAAAATATAGACAAGAAGTCTAATATATTAGACTTAGATGAGGATGGTAATCCTAAAATAGATATTAATTCAGAAAAACAAATAGCTTTAACTTTAGTAGAAGCTGTATATACACTTGAAGGTGAACAGTTATTCAAAAAGCAATCACTTAGAAAGAAATTTAATGTTCAATCAAATGAAGATCTAGTAAAGAAAATGTTATTACCAGGAGAAAGAAAAAAATTGTATGCTAGATATAAAGAATTATCTGGGCACATTAGTACTTCAGTTAAAGATATAAAAAACTAATAAAGACGGACATAGACATTGCAATTATGTATGATTGCTACAAAAAAGGTTTATGTATGCCGTCTTATTTTTATAATATAAAAAGGAATAATGCTGGTGAATACAAACTTATAAGGGCATTCTTTGAGTATGATCAAGAGAATAGATTAAACTCTTTAGGTTGCCCTTTCATGGGTTCTCTCGTTAATAATGAATAATCTTATAAAAATAAGAGAAAGGGGGTACTATGGAAGATTCTTACCGATTAGAAGCTATACTTGAACTTAAAGATAGATATAGTGATAAAATGCAAAATATTGCTAATAAAGCAAAAAAAGCTAAACAAGATATAGAAAAAGTCAAACCAATAATTGAAGCAAAAGATCAAGCTAGTAAAGATATTAATAGAATAACTGCTAAATTAAGAAAAATGAAAGGTTTAAAAAATGTTATAGATGTAAAAGCTAAGGATAATGCATCGCAGACTATTCAAAAAATTAAAGGCAAAATGTCACTTTTAAAGTTCAAAGCTTTTGCTTTAAATGTAAAAGATAAAGCTTCTGCTACTGTAGGCAATGTTGGTAGTAAGTTAAAAAGTGTAGCTAAGAGTTGGACAGCTAAAATTGGTATTAAAGATTTCTTAACCAATCCATTAAAAGGGTTAAAAGGGTTGCTTACTGCGTTGATAGCAGCAGGTACAGCTTTTGGTGTTGTTATGAAAGGTGCAGTTGAAAAAGCAGCTACATTACAACAACAAAATGTATCTATGGAACATTTTATGGGGGTTGGTAACCAAGGAAAGTCCAAAAAAGAAATTAAAAGTATGACTGGTAACTATGTAGGTTTCCTTAAAAAGAATGCTAATGCAACACCTTACTCAACAAATGAGGTTATGGGAGCAGGTACAAGAGCTCTCACAATTGCACAGGGTGATGTAGGACAAGCAAAGAAATTACTAACGCTTGCAGAAGATATGGCCGCGGCGGATCCAAACAAGACAATAAATGATGCAGTCGAGGCATTAGCAGACGCTGAACAAAAGCCCATATTGGCGTCTGAAACTATTTAATTTATTAAGTAGAAGAAAAAAATCCCTGAAAAAAACTGGAAAGCTGAAATGCTAATCAGAGGTGAAGTATATATTTAAAAGTAAATACAGCCGCAACGCATAGGTAGTGAACCTATGATTTTTTATTGCAAAAAAGTATAGAATATAATCTACCCACGAGGCAGGGACACATATGTGAAAAGATATGCTGAACTATAGGGAACAACAACCTATAGAACTATAAGATAAAAAGCTTATAGGTTAACAATTTTGAAAATGGGCGAATTTGAGAGGTTAATTTTAGCTTCACGGTATAGGGATATACCGGAAAATAAATCCGTTAAATTCGGTGGAAGTCTTGAACAAGATTCTTTATAATACTATAATATGTGTATATAGTATAAAAGGAGTTTTGTTTTAAATGTTAAAATTTATATGTCAAGAATGTGGTAACGAATTCAAAGGTTACAAAACTACAGGTGGTAAAGATAGAAAATTTTGTTCAAGAGAATGTGAAATAAAAAATAGAACAGGTAAGCAGAATAAAAATAATTGGAAAGGGATATGGAAAAAATGTCCTGTTTGTAATACGAAATTCTATGTTTATCCATATGAAATTAATATCAAAAAGACATGCTCAAAAAAGTGTAAATATGAATATGAGCATAAAAAAGGTATACATCAAGGAGAAAATTGTAATTTTTGGAAGGGTGGATATGATCTATATAAAGGTGCTAATTGGTATCATCAACGAAAGTTAGCAAGAGAAAGAGATAATAACACATGTCAAGAATGTGGCAAGAAACTTAAAAATCATCATAAACAAATGATAGTACATCATATTGTACCATATAGATTTTTTATGAACGATTATATTAAGGCGAATGATTTAAACAATCTAATAACATTATGTCATAATTGCCATGCAAAGCAAAAAAGCCATCACTGGTTAAGTGTACCCAAAAAATACCAACACTTACTACAAGGTGTTAAACCTCAAGAAAGAGTTAAGAGAAAAATTGGAATAAATAAATATACTCAAGAAGAGATTGATTTCATATTAGAAAATAAAGGAAAAATGACATATAAAGAAATGAGTAATAAAATTAATAGAAGTGTTGATTCAATAGCTTCGAAAGTTTATGAAATTAACAAAAAAAGATAATACCGAGCGAAGCTACTTATAAATAAGTAGAACGTGTAGAGACTAGGGGAAACCTAAGTCTCTTTTTTATTAAAGAGATATGGTGATAAAACCCGCTATATAAAAGTGATTTTATATAGTACGACGGACACCTAGAACAGGTGAAGATATAGTCCGAACACTATGGTGACATAGTGAGTTAAGCAGAAATGACTTAACCTAGTAACATAATGTAAAAGAATTCGGTTTTAAAGGCACTAAAGAGGACTTAGATAAAGCTGGCGGAGATTTCTTCAAAATGAAGGGAACAGATGGCAAGACAGTTAATGATACATTTGGTGGACTTGCACAAAAACAATCACAGACTGCCGCAGGTAAATGGTCTACAATAACAGGTAATCTAGAAACAGCACAATCAAGTATAGGTACAGGTTTTTTAAAAGGTATCGAACCTACAATAGATAAAATAGGCGGTAAAATTGAAAAACTACTAGGAAATGAGGAAGCACAGAATAAATTCGTGCAATTTGGTCAAACTGTAGGGAATGTATTCAATGGAATACTTGGAATTGCAACAACTTTAGGTAATGGTATTAAATGGGTTTTTGATAACATTGCTCAAGGATTCCAAGTTGGTATGATAACAGAAGCTATCGGACCTCTTAAAGAAAGTTTTACATCATTTATTACAAACATTCAGGTACTAGCACCAGTTGCAGCTGTAATATTCCAAGGATTAGGCTTTGTTATTAGTGGAACAATATCTGCTATCATCCAAGTTATCAATGTTGTAATGCAAGTATTAGCAATATTTGCAGAAGTTATAAGGTTCTGTGTAGAAAAAGGTAAATCAATAATAGCATCCTTTCCACAAGCTTGGGCTCAAATGAAAGCAGCTGTAGTTGGTTATATTAATGGTTTATTACAAAAGTTTATGGGATTTGTTAATAAGATTATTGATGGAATCAATAGAGCTAAAAGTATTGTTACTAGAATATGTGAAAACTTTGAACGTCTTGGATTTACCAATAGAGGTGTTAAAAATGCACAGTTATATATGGTAAATGAGACTAATCCAACAGCAGTTCTCATAGAATCTTTTTTCTGTGACAATAGAAGTGACTGTTCAATAGCTCAAAATGTAGGCTATCAAAAGATAGGTGAAGCAATAGCAACAGGCTTAGTTGGAGGGGTAATACCAAGAGAACAGCCTAAACCTACAGAACCATCACCAAAAACAACGGGACCTGTTAAACCAGCAGAGCCTGTAAAATATGATTTAGTTACTTATTCTAATGAAGTAGATGAGCAAGCAGCTAATATGATACAAACAGATTGTGGTATTCCATCAATGTCTGTAGCAAATTATGAAAAAGTAAAAGATCAATACAAGAGTGTAATTCATGTAGGTGGTGGACAACCAAGTAAGTATTCTTTATTATTGCAAGGAGCTAATAGAGAAGTAACTAGAGATTTAGTAGAAAATTTTATAAAAAATTATAAATAAAGGTTTAATATTTTTTAATATAGACTATATATAATTGAATAGATATTAGGTGAATTAAATTATTCAGCCTCAAGTATAAAATAAGGGTACAAGTCTTTACTGACTGTACCCTTATTTTTAATTTATTAAATTAATCTTATTCAGTGATTAAAAAGAATTCTCTATTGTCTATCGAATCATCATAGCCAGATGTCGATACATAATACTTATTTGATAAGTTATATTCATAAATATTACTATTAGTTATTACCTTTTTTATATTGCCAGGTAAATCTTCAAATATAATTTCTTCAAGGTAAAAATACCAACCATCATTATCTATTCTATGATTCGCTTTAAACTTGTCAGAAAAAAAGTATTATATTCATCTTTATTATCAAATGTAAAAATAGATGAATCGGATATTCTGTTTAAATTTATCCAGCTTATTGAAAGTCTAGAATCATTATTTTTTCTATAGTTTAATGAACTTAGTAGTAAGTTTAAAATGTATATCTTGTTTAAATCTGTTTTTCTGAGATTCCAATCTTCAAATGAAAATGGAACGAATATTTCATTCTCATATAAATCAAAAGTCATATTTTGTACGAATTCTAGTATTTTTTCCCAAAGTCTTTTTGCATATCTAGCCTTTTTCATAAATAATAAACCTCTTTATTTAGATAATATTTTTCCGTTTCCATCGGTAGAAGCTTTCCTTTTACCAGACTTATCTTTTATTTTCCATTTTTTACCACCATGACCAGCAGTATCTTTTTCCTTTGTATACCCAGTTTTCGGATCTTTCCAAGCATTTTTACCTCTGACTTTTACTATCTAACAGTCTTGGTGATATGTTATAATTGACTTTATATTTCGTTATAAGATATTAGATAAATTTATCAAAAAAACAAGTAAACAAAAAAAGTAGCACTTAGCTACCTTTTTTTGTCTTGTTATATTAATTAATGTTAGAATGCTAGTGGGAATTGAACTATTTTCTCTCCTCTTGTTCTAGCTACTAGTGAGTTTCCAAAATTGCCACCTGAATGATCGTAATACCACCAATCATTGCTACCTTTTTTACCACCAACAATAATGGTATGTCTAGCTTGGCCAGTTGATTTGTTTATAATGGATATAGGTGTTCCATATGCAGTTTTAAAATATATATTATTGTTATTTCTAGCAATATCATGAACAGAAATTCCTACTCTCTTTGCCCAGTGATGTTTAAAATTACTTGCCTGTGTCCAAGATCCAGAGTAAGATGTAGGGAAATTATGCCCAGAACCTCTATAGTACCAGTTTGAATTGTTCCACTTATCATTATTAATTTTAATTTGTCTCATACCTCCACCTTCATGTAAGCACTGTGAGACAAAATTTGCACAATCATAGCAACCTTTGTAACTTGGATTTTCAAAATTATAATATCCAGGTCCTGTAGATTTTAAATATTTTTTTGCATAATTAACAGCACCTTTTGCATTATAAGATGAGACAGATCTTGGTGTTATTAAAACATCATCTTGATTAGGGAAAAATGATTTAAATATATTATTTTTTTTAATTAATCTATCCTTCCAAGTATTATCACTTTTTTCATCATAATTATTTAATGTAGTTGTAATTGAGTAAAGTAAATCGCAAAAATCGTAGTCATTTAAATAATTCATATATTCTCTAAATTTATCATAATTATTGATAAGAAAATCAATATCTACATTAGTTATAGGATCTTGTATATTTTTTCCTGTGTTTTCTTTTAAAAATGTATTAGTTTTATATGCATTATATGCAATTTTAATATCATAAGAGTTTGGTTCGAAAGTAGTCTTAGAATTAAACTGATATTCTATAAAAGACTCCATATCTCTAAGCTTATCATTCTCTGAAAGAGAATTGAATTGGGCATTTGATTCATAAAAAGATGTTAAGGCTTCATTAACTTTATCATACTTATTGTCAAATTCTTTTTTAGAAATAGTTGTTTCATCAAGGGTTTTCGCTGATCTAAGACTTTTTGGTGTTATTCTTGAAGAATTATTGTCTTCAAAGTCTTTTCTTACAATTTTACCTAAATAATAGTTTACTGTATATGATTCAGGTAATGAATAATTGTTATCTTGTGCAAAAATATCTATGCATGACAAGAATATGATAGAACTAGCAAAAGCTAAAGTTAAAATTTTGTGTTTAGTTTTCATAAAGTTTCTCCTTTTTAATTTTTCAATAAAAAAAATATATATTATTATTTTTTTAACAATGCATTCCTTTAACTTTAAGATTTAAAAAGATTATATAATAAATATTATCAATTGTAAATTAAGAAAAGTAAAAAGATATCTTAAGAAATCTAAAAAAATAAATCACTTAGTGTAAGTATTATTCACCACAGACTTTTTTATAAATTTAATATTAAGAGTATATTTTTTGTTTCAACATATTTATTTAAACTAAGTCCAATTTTAAATTTTGTTATTAGGGAAAATATGATAAAATAGAATAAGTGAACATTAAAAGCACTGCATAAACAGTGCTTTTTTAATAAATAAAATAGAGTGATTAAGGAGAAACAAAAGTGTCAGAAAGAAAGCAAGTAGAAATATCAAAAGATAAAATAATGGAGCAAGAAAAATATATAGAACAAATCCATAGAATGAATGAGGACTTATTTAATAGAACAGGAAAAAGAAAATCATGTATTTGCTCTACGTTCGGATGTCAGATGAATGAGCATGACTCTGAAATGCTTATGTCAATGTTAGAAGCTATGGGATATTCTAGAGCTCTAAGTGAAGATAATGCAGATATAGTAATATATAATACGTGTGCGGTTAGAGAAAATGCAGAACTAAAGGTATATGGTAATCTAGGTCACTTAAAAAATATCAAAAAACAAAGACCAGATATGAAAATTGTAGTTTGTGGATGTATGATGCAACAGGCTCATGTTGTTGAAGAAATACAGAAAAAACATAGACATGTCGATTTAATTTTTGGTACACATAATTTATATAAGTTCCCAGAACTTTTACTTAGTACTTTTGACAAGGATAAAATGTTAGTAGACGTATGGGATGTAGATGGAGAAGTTGTAGAAGGACTTAGAAGTAATAGAAAATTTGAAATTAAGTCTTTTGTAAATATAATGTATGGATGTAATAATTTTTGTACTTATTGTATAGTTCCATATACTAGAGGTAGAGAAAGAAGTAGAAGACCTATTGAAATAATTGATGAAATAAAAGATTTGGTGGCTAATGGTGTCAAAGAGGTAACATTGTTAGGACAAAATGTAAATTCCTATGGTAAAACTTTAGATGAAAAAGATAGAATTACTTTTGCGGAACTATTGAGAGAAGTCAATAAAATCGAAGGCTTAGAAAGAATTAGATTTATGTCATCTCACCCAAAAGATATTTCTGACGAAGTGATATATGCAATTAGAGATTGTGATAAGGTTTGTGAATTCCTACATTTACCATTTCAAGCAGGAAGTACTTCTTTATTGAAGAAAATGAATAGACATTATACTAAGGAAGACTATCTAAGAATTATTGAAAAAGCTAAGGTGGAAGTTCCAAATATCGCTTTCTCTTCAGATATTATGATTGGTTTTCCTGGTGAAACTGAAGCGGATGTAGATGATACTATAGATGTTTGTGAAAAAGTAAGATATGATTCAGCATTTACCTTTATCTATTCTAAAAGAAGAGGTACACCAGCTGCCAAGATGGAAAATCAGATACCAGAAGAATTAAAGCATCAAAGATTTAATAGAGTATTAGAAGTGGTAAATAGAATTTCTGGTGAAAAAAACCAAGAGTTTATGGGTAAGATTACTGAAGTTTTGGTTGAGGGTAAGAGTAAAAAGAATGAAAATATAATGACTGGTAAAAATAGACAAAATAAGACTGTTAATTTTACTGGTGGAGATGAGTCATTGGTTGGTAAGATAATAAATGTAAGAATTGATGATCCAAAATCATTTTCCTTAAATGGAAAATTAGTTGAGGTGATTAGATAATGAAAAAAATAGTTGCCTTATTATTGTGTACAAGTGCTATTTTTACAAGTGCTTGTGGATCAAAGGTGCGTGAAAACCAAAAATTTAAAGATGCTGATGTAAAAAAGGTGAAACTTGAATATCAAATATATAATAAAGATGTGATAGACAGCCAATTTACTTGGTACTCTGAATACATAATAGATTTTGTAGAATCATCAAGGGTAAATAATTATATGGTAGATAAGGCAAAATTAGATGCACAAATTCAAATAGTAGATGCAAAACTAGATGAGCTCAAAAATCTAAATAAGGACTATATTAAAAAATCCATTGACTTAGATGCAAAACATAATCTAAAAAATAATGAGGAAGATACAGTTTACAAAAATAGGATAAAAGAGGATAAAAAAAATATTGCAAATAATATAAATCAAATGGAAAAAATATTAAATCTAGTAAAATCTGGTCTAGAATTAGGAAAAGATGGAACCTTTGATCAAAGTGATCAAAATAAGTTGAAGGAAAGCCAAAAGGAAATTATTAGAATTTATGACAACAATATAAAAAGGTAGTTTATTTTTGTATACAATTGGATTAAAATATAAATATGATTAAAATTAGGAGGAAAATAATGTCAGGAGAAAGAGAAAATTCTAACTTTATTAGAAATATAGTTATTGATGATTTAAAAACTGGTAAACATGATTCAATTATTACAAGATTCCCACCTGAGCCAAATGGATATTTACATATAGGACATGCCAAAAGTATATGTCTAAACTTTGGTTTAGCAAAGGAGTTTGAAGGAAGGGTAAACCTTAGATTTGATGATACTAACCCTGTAAAAGAAGATGTAGAATATGTGGATTCAATTAAAGAAGATGTATCATGGTTAGGTTTTGATTGGAATGAACTTCATTTTGCGTCAGATTACTTTGAAGAAATGCATAAAAGGGCTGTATTATTAATAAATAAAGGTCTTGCTTATGTAGATGATTTAAATGCTGATCAAATACGAGAGTATAGAGGCACACTTACAGAACCAGGTAAAGAAAGCCCATATAGAAATAGATCTGTAAAAGAAAATTTAGATTTATTTGAAAGAATGAAAAATGGTGAATTCGCTGATGGCGAAAAAGTACTTAGAGCAAAAATTGATATGGCTTCGCCTAATATAAACTTTAGAGATCCAGTAATATATAGAATATCTCATAGTGAGCATCACAATACAGGTAATAAATGGTGTATATATCCTATGTATGCATTCGCTCATCCTCTAGAAGATGCAATTGAACACATTACTCATTCAATTTGTACACTAGAATTTGAAGATCAAAGACCTTTTTATGATTGGGTAGTGAGAGAGACTGAAATGGATTCAGTTCCAAGACAGATAGAATTTGCAAGATTAAATATGACAAATACGGTTATGTCAAAGAGAAAACTAAAGCAGTTAGTTGATGAAAATGTAACTGATGGATGGGATGATCCTAGAATGCCAACCATATCAGGTTTGAGAAGAAGAGGTTATACCCCAGAGTCAATAAGAAATTTCTGCTCAGAAATTGGAGTATCAAAGGCAGATTCTACAATAGATAGTCAGATGTTAGATTTCTTCCTAAGAGAAGATTTGCAGCCAAAAGCTCCACTTGCTATGGCAGTAATTGATCCTTTAAAATTGGTAATTACAAATTATCCAGAGGATGAATCTGAAGAAATAGAAATAGAAAATAATGCAAAAAATGAAGAAATGGGAACAAGAATGGTTTCATTCTCTAGAGAATTATATGTTGAAAGAGATGATTTTATGGAAGTTCCTGCTAAAAAATATTTTAGATTATTCCCTGGAAATGAAGTTAGACTAAAGGGTGGATATTTCGTTAAATGTAATGAAGTAATAAAGGATAAAAATGGAAATGTAATACAGATTAATTGTACATATGATCCAGAGACTAGAAGTGGTTCTGGTTTTGTGGGTCGTAAGGTAAAGGCAACTATACATTGGGTAGATGCAAATAATTGTAGACCTGCTGAATTTAGACTATATGAGCCATTAATTTTAGACAATGATCCGGAAAATAAGGGCAAACATTTCTTAGAACAAATAAATGAAAATTCATTAATAATTAAGAATGGTTTTGTTGAAAAAACTGCTACAGAAAATCTTAATAAAAATGATAAATTACAGTTTATTAGAAATGGATTTTACTGTGTAGATAATAAATATAGTAGTGATGATAAATTAGTGTTCAATAGAATAGTTCCACTAAAAAGTTCTTTTAAACTAAATAAGTAATAAAAAACAGCGATTATGATTAAAATCATAGTCGCTATTTTTATTATGATAAGAAAAAATAATACTTTACATATATTTATTTAAATTATTAAAAAGTTAAAATAATATTAAGTTTATTAAATATCTTTAACAGTATTGGTGTATAAAATAATATATAATAATATTTAAGAAATAAAAAGTAAATAAGTGTAATTAGAAAGGGCGATTGAAAGTATCGTAGGGTATTATTATGAGTTATGCCGTTATTGATATAGGTGCAAATACAATTAGATTAAGTATTTTTGCTATAGAGAAAGAAAAACCGATTTTACTATTTAACAAAAATCAAACAGCAGGACTGGCAAATTATAATATAGATGGTGAATTGAGCCAAGCTGGTATTGATACCTTAATAAAGGTATTGGGAAAGTATCAGAAGATACTAAGTTACTATAGAACTGAAAAAGATTATATATTTGCTACGGCTTCACTTAGAAATGTAGGGAATTCAAAAGAAGTGATAAAAAAAGTTAAAGAAGAATTAGATATAAAAATAGATTTATTAAATGGAAAACAGGAAGCTAATCTAGGTTTTTTAGGTATATCTACAAGTGTTAAAAACTTAGAATCTGGTATAACAGTAGATATTGGTGGTGGATCAACAGAAATAGTATACTTTAAAGATGAAAAAATTGAAGATGTATTTAATTTAGATGATGGATGTCTATCTCTTCATAAGAAATTTGTAAAAGGTATAGTTCCTACAAAAGAAGAATTAGATTTAATATCAGAATATATAGATGATAAATTTATAGAATTCTCTGATATACCTAAAGATATAGATAGGTTAGTAGGTATAGGTGGAACTATAAGAAGTACTGGAAAAATTTTGAAAGAATTAAATGTAACTAACAATAAAAATGCTTTTAAAGTATATGATGTATATTACTTAATTAGCTTGCTTAATAAAAATGATCAAGAAACTTATAAATCAATTTTAAAAGTTTCTCCTGACAGAATACATACCATTTTAACTGGATTGATGATATTTAAAAAAATATGTGAAACATTTAAGATAAAAGATATAAATGTTTCTAATTTTGGTATTAGAGAAGGCTATTTAATAGATAAAATCAAATAAGTAGGGGGGATTATTGTGCAGGTTAAAGAAAATTCATTATATATGCAAAATAGGGAAATTTCTTGGTTGAGATTTAATGAAAGAGTATTATCGGAAGCGGATCAGGCTGATGTTGCCACATATGAAAAATTTAAATTTGTAAGTATATTTACTAGTAATTTAGATGAGTTTTTTATGGTTAGAGTTGGTAGCTTGCATGATATGTCTTATATGAAAAAGATAGCTTTAGATTCAAAGACTGGTATGACACCTAAGGAGCAAATAAGTGCTATATTAAAGATGTTGCCAGATATGTATAATAGGAAAGATACATTGTATGACAAAATTGTTGAGGAACAAAAGGAATATAATATATTTGATTTAAAATATATAGATTTAAGCAAAAATCAGGAAAAATACATAAATAGTTATTATGAAGAAAATATAAAGCCAATATTATCGCCTCAGATTGTAGACATAAGACATCCATTCCCATTTTTAAATAATTTGATCTTATATGTATATATAGAACTTCAAAAAGATGGAAAAACTTTTTTTGGACTAGTAGAAATACCCAATTCTGCACCAGACTTTATATTATTACCTGGCGAAGCAATAGATTATATACTTATTGAGGAAATAGTGTACAATAAGGTAGAAGAAATATTTAATGATTTTGAAATAATAAATAAGAGCGTAATATGTGTCACAAGAAATTTCGATTTAGATGCAGATAGCGAGCTTGCGGATGAATTTGATGACTATAAAGACAAAATGAAGATGATTCTTAAGAAGAGGAAAAGGCAGGCCGTTGTAAGATTGGAATCTAATCAAAGATTAAATGACAATATGAAAAAGTTTTTGCTTAGTAAACTTGAATTAAATGAGCAAGCATATTTTTATACTACATCTCCTATGAAGATGAAATTTGTATTTGATTTATTAAGTGTAATACCTAGTGCAAAAAAAGAAAAAATACTATATCCAGAATTTACACCATATTATTATAATAATGAAAAAAAGACGTTATTAATTGATGCAATCGAAAAAAAAGATATGCTACTTTCTTACCCATATGATGATATGCAAACATTCATTGATTTGTTGAGTGAAGCTGCAGATGATGATAGGGTAGTATCAATTAAAATCACAATATATAGACTAGCTAAAAATTCAAAAATTGCTAAAAATCTAATAAGGGCGGCTGAAAATGGAAAAAATGTAACAGTACTTTTAGAGTTAAAGGCAAGGTTTGATGAAGAAAATAATATTGATTATTCTAACTTATTATATCAATCAGGTTGTAAAATACTTTATGGTTTTGAAAAATATAAGGTCCATTCAAAATTATGTCAAATAACTTATAGGGGGAGAAGAGGAGAATATAAATATATTACTCAGATCGGTACAGGTAATTATAACGAATCTACTTCAAAAATATATTCGGATTTTTCATTAATTACAGCTAATAGAGAAATAGGTCTAGATGCTACAGATTTTTTTAATTATATGTCAGTTGGAAATTTAAATGGAAAATATGAATATTTAGTTCAATCACCATCATCTTTAAAAGATAAATTTTTAAAATTAATAGATAGAGAGATACAAAAGGGTTCGGATGGATATTTATTTTTTAAAATGAATTCATTTACAGATAAGGACTTTATAAAAAAATTATCTGAAGCATCACAAAATAATGTACAAGTTATATTAATCATAAGAGGTATATGCTGTTTATTACCTGGAGTAGAAGGTAAAACAGAAAATGTAGAAGTAAGATCTATAGTAGGTAGATTTTTAGAACATGCAAGGGTATTTCAATTTGGAAGAGGTGAACAAGCTGATTTATATATAGGTTCTGCTGATTTGATGACTAGAAATACTGAACAAAGAGTTGAAATAGCTTGTCCAATTTTTGATTTAGATATAAAGAAAAGAATAGAAGATTATATTAAGCAGCAACTAAATGATGGCGTAAAGGGCAGAAAAATGAACTCAAAAGGTGAATATGAATTAGTAACTAATATTCATAATTCAGTAGCTTCTCAGGATTATTTTATGAGCCTTGCCAATAGAAAGAGAATGTCTCAAGCTGACAATATTATTAATAAGAAAGAAACAAATAACTTATTTAGAAAATTATTTAGAAAATAAAAATGAATAAAATATAAAAATGAATAAAATATAAAAGAATGGTAATTACAGTATTGTTTTTATCATTCTTTTTTATTTTGTCTTGCCAAATATGATATAATATATATTGAACAAAATATCGTACTTTTATTTGATTAGTATTGGAGGGTCAAATGAGTCTCAAAGAATATGAATTTATTGATTTAGCTGTTTCTATTTTGACAGAAAAGAAACCAGCATTACAGGTCATTGAGAATGAATTGGTTAAATTTTTTACTGAAATGCCACTTAAAGATAATGAACTTATGTCAGTTACATCTAGAATAAAATCGGAAAGTAGTTTGAAAGAGAAAATAATTAGAAATAGGTATTTAGCAGATTATGATGATCCATATGATTTAATTTCTGATTTACCAGACTTGATAGGTCTTAGAATAGAATGTAAATTTATTAAAGAAGAAGAGGATATATTTTTACAAATTAAAAAATTTTTTAACAGAACTGATAATAGGAAGTTTTTTTATAATAGGTCTAACAAAAATATTAGGTTATATTTATTTGAAAAACAACCTCTCAAGCAAAAAAATGGATTTGAGATATACAAAGTAGACGGAGAGTATATTTTTTTAGATAAAAAAATAAAATTTGAATTACAGATTAAATCTCTAGTTAACGTTTTTTGGAGTGAAATAGAGCATAAGATTATTTATAAAAATACAGCATTTTTATTAGAGGATAAATTTTTAAGAGATATGATGACATCTATTAAAAATAATCTTACAATGATTGATGATCAGTTACTAAGTATATATAATAATTTTAAGCCATCTAATAAATCTGATACTGATAGCAGATTGGATGATTTAAGGAAATTATTTGCAAAATTTGTATATGATTCAGTTACAAGACAAATGGAAGATAAATTGTCCTTTGTAATTGATTTTAAAAAGCCTTGTGAGGCAATATTGAATTTTTCGATGCATAAATTTAAAGAAGCCGATAAAAATTCCAATGAATATATGAATGATCAATATAAAAAGATAAGTGACTTTTTAAAAAAAGATTTGGAATTCAATAGACCATTTATATTTGAAGACACAATTAATTTACAAGATGATTTTATTAATAAATTAAGTATTCTATTTCAAGAAAAAATGAATACTGAAGTACCTTGGAATTTGTTTTTTAGAATACTATTCGAACTTGAACCGGATAGTGAATCTGAAGATTTTCTGAATTTCTTAAAGTTCTATAAAAAATCAATTCTTTCATTGGAGAGCATTTATAATATTGTGGATAGATTTGGAGAATACAGTAATGTAATAATTAATGATATGTACGACTGTATATATAAAATGATTTTACATATAGGTAAGGTAGATATATTTTATGAAAGCAATGTGAACAAAATAAATAAATTAGCTTCAGAAGGTTTAGAATACGTATGCTATGAATTCGATACATACTATGATTATATGGAGCAAAGAAAAATTATATGCAAGACAATGACTGATAGCTTGATAAAAATTTGGGGGTGATTGATATGAGTGAACGATTGTCATATCTAAGAGTAATGTTAACTGAAGAAAGTGAATTTATACCTATGTATTCAAAAGCGCCTTTTGAATCTGACCTTATTGATCAAGATAAGCAGGCTATGAAACTAGAGGATTTTGAAAAGTTAATTAAATATTTTTCAGATAGAGGACTAAAAAAGATAAGATTTGTAGGTGGAAATCCTCTTTTATATAAGGGTCTAGAAGAATTAATAGAATACTCAAGAAAATTAGGTATAAAAGAAATTGGTCTGACTACAAACGGAATTGGTCTAGGAACAAAGGTATTAAAATTGCAAAAATTAGGACTTACTAATGTAAATATTTCATTAGATTCCCTAAAAGAATATAAATACCAAGCATTAACAGGCGGTGGAAATTTAAAAGAAGTTTTTTTAGGTATTGATGCTTGTATGGCTGCTAAGATAGATACAAAAATTAATTTTCTAGTAATAAAAGATTTTAATGATGATGAAGTTTTTGACTTTATAAAACTTTCAATGGACAAGCAAATTGATGTAAGATTAATTGAACTTTTGCCTTATGGTATAGACAGCAAGGTATATGATAGGGGACATATAGACTTAAAAGAATTAATAAAAAATACAGAAGGTATATATGAAATAGAGAATGACAAATTAAGTATATCCGACTATTTTAAAGTCGAAGGTGCAATAGGAAGAATAGGAATTATTACTTCATCTAATAGAGAATATAAAGAAGACATAAGAAGAATAAATGTAAGTAATAGAGGTTATATGAATATTGGACAATTGCAAGAAAATGAATACTTTATTAAATCAATATTAGATAATGATAAAAAAATGGATGCTATTATACATGAAATAACAAAAGATAAACCGATAATTAATTATTAAATATAAAAGTTTTATATTATACTATTAAAATATTAACTATATATTAAATTCAAATATAGTTAATATTTTTTTTACATTTATTTCAACTTATGATATTATATTAATGCGGACTTTTAAAAAATAGATTATAAATGAGTTTGTTAATAACTAAATTGAGGTGAAAATATGGAAATCGCAATCTATCTAATCGGAGGATTAGGTATGTTCCTTTATGGAATGAATGTAATGGGTGACGGATTACAAAAGGCTGCAGGTGATAAGCTAAAAAAGATAATCGAGCTTCTTACAACAAATAGAATTATGGGCGTATTTGTCGGTACATTAGTAACTGCAATAATACAAAGTTCAAGTGCTACTACTGTAATGACTATAGGTTTTGTTAACGCTGGAATTATGAATTTAAGTCAGGCTGTTGGTATAATAATGGGTGCTAATATTGGTACTACAGTAACCGCGCAGCTAGTTTCATTTAGTATAGAAAAGTATGCTCCTATTACAATAGGAGTAGGTATGGTATTTTGGCTATTCTCAAAAAATAGAACAGTAAAAAATACTAGTGAGATACTAATTGGTTTTGGTATATTGTTTGTGGGTATGAACTTTATGAAGGCTGCTGCAGCACCAGTTTCTGAGATGCAGTCAGTTCATGATGCAATGTTGTTTTTAAGTAAGAATCCAGTTTTAGGTATTTTAGCAGGGTTTTTAATTACTGGTACAATTCAAAGTTCATCGGCATCTATAGGTATATTAATAGTTCTTGCTTCACAAGGTCTATTACCTATTACTGCTGCATTGCCAATATTATATGGTGATAATATAGGAACTTGTGTTACTTCACTAATATCTACAATAGGTGCTAATAGAAATTCTAGAAGAGCTGCAATTATGCATTTGTGTTTTAATATAATTGGTACAATATTATTTATTACAATATTGAGCAAACCGATTATAATGATTGTTCAAAATCTTGACCCAACAAATGTACCGAGACAGATTGCCAATGCTCATACATTATTTAATGTGGTTAATGTATGTATACTATTGCCTTTCAGTGGTTATTTAGTAAAATTAGCCTATAAACTAGTTCCAGTTGTAGCTGATGAAGATGATACATCTTCTACTACAAAGTTCTTGGATGAGAGAATGCTTGAAACTCCATCTATAGCACTTTCTAATACGGTCGATGAAATAATTAGAATGGCTAGTCGTTCTACTAGATCTCTGAATTATGCTTATGAGTCATTGAAGAATGATGGTGAAATTAATAGAAAAAAAGCATTTGACTACGAAAAGATAATTAATAAATTACAGTTTGATATTACTAATTTCTTGATTAAACTAACTACTAGGAATTTAAGTGAAAATGAGAGAATTAAATCAGATGTTCTATTCCATATAGTAAATGATATAGAAAGAGTAGGAGATCATGCAGAAAATATAGCTGAAATTTCAGATTTTGTAAGCGAAAAGAATATTAAATTCTCAGAAGAAGCCATAAGAGAATTGGATAATTTATTTGACATTGCCTCAAAAAATTTCTATGATTCAATCACAGCAATTAAATTGAATGACTTAGATCTTGCAAATAAGGTAGCAATAAGAGAAAAAGAACTTAATGGTTTGGAAAAAGAATTTAGAAAATCTCATATGGATAGATTACATGATGGTAAATGTTCTGTAGAGGCTGGAATATACTTCCTTGATATAATTTCAAATCTAGAAAGAGTTTCTGATCATTCAAAGAATATTGTTGATGAAGTTAATAGATTGAAGGGAAATTATTAATAATAAACCAAGGAGGTTAGGCTATGGGAAATTGTGAATCTTGCCCATCAAAAAATTCATGTTCATCAAATGCTGATACATGTGGAGTAAAGAATAATCCAAATAACAATATAAAGAAAATAATAGGAGTAATGAGTGGTAAAGGTGGAGTTGGTAAATCAACAGTAACCACTTTACTCGCAAAGCGACTTACCAAGAAAGGATATAATGTCGGTATATTAGATGCTGATGTGACTGGACCAAGTATACCTAGACTTATGAGATTAGACGGTATACAGGCATATCACGATGGTAATTGTATTTTACCTGTTATTACAGAAGATGGTATAAAAGTTATATCATTAAACCTATTATTAGACTCTGAGACTGCACCAGTAATTTGGAGGGGTCCAATGGTTGGTGGAGTAGTGCAACAGTTGTATTCTGATGTTTTATGGGGTGAATTAGATTATTTATTAATTGATATGCCTCCAGGAACAGGAGATGTAGCTCTTACAGTAATGCAATCTATACCAATTACGGGTATTGTTATGGTTTCTATACCGCAAAATCTAGTATCCATGATAGTATCAAAAGCAGTAAATATGGCAGAACAATTAAATGTTCCTGTAATAGGTATAGTAGAAAATATGTCTTATATTGAGTGTCCTAGTTGCTCTGAAAAAATAAGAATGTTTTCAGATAAATCACTAGGAGATTTCCTTGCAAAACATAAGCTTAACTTATTAGGTGAGTTACCTATGTCAAAAGAAGTAATTTCTATTTCGGAAGATGGATTAACTGAATTAAGCGAAGATTTAGAGTCTATACTTGATGGTATCGCTAGAGAAGTTGAAAATTTTGAAGTATAATAATAAAAAAAGGTAGCCTATAGGCTACCTTTTTAATATAAAAGAGTATGTGAATTTAAATTGTTCTTATTGATTTTATTGAACTCATAGGGATGAAGAATGATTCACCTTTTACTAATCTAGAATCTGTATCACAAGCTACATTATGTGTTATAGTTAGAGAATCATCATCATAGTCTGAAATTATACCATATAACTTTCTTTGGCTAATGTAAGAATCTAATTCAACATATGCATTATGATGAGTAGATACAAAATCCTTAAAAGATTTATTGTTTTTATTTAACATATGAATCACCTTCCTTTAAAATTGTTTAAAATTAAACTTCTTGTCTTGCTATTATTATAATATAAAATGAAAAAAATGTAAAGGGGAAATGAAAAAATATGAAAAAAATTCTTAAAGAAAATAGAATAAATGATGTAATTCAAAAGTTTTCGTCACGTTTTTTAAATGTTTATGAAGTTATTTATCTAGATAAGTTTAAAAATGAAAAGAAATGGGTATTAGCTTCCCGTAAAAAAATAGATGATTATAAGAAACTTATAAACAAAGAAGAGTGTAGAAAAGTTGACGCTGTTGTTATAGTGGGTGAAAATATTGATGAGCAAGGTATAGTATTAATAAAAGAGTTTAGAGCACCTATTAATGATTATATATATTCATTACCCGCTGGTTTAGTAGATAATGATGAAGATATATATGAAACAGCAATAAGAGAAATGAAAGAAGAAACAGGTCTTAATGTTGTTCAAATTGATAAAGAAAAATCTTGCCAATATTCTTATGCATCTGTGGGCATGTCAGATGAGTCTTTATCAATAGTATATGCAACAGTGGATGGTAAGATATCAGATGAATACCTTGAGGAGAGCGAAGATATACAGGCTATATATGTTGATAAAGAAAAAGCTATTGAATTATTAAGGTCTGATGAAAATATTGACGTTAAGGCATGGCTAGTATTAAAGGAATTTGTTGAAAGATAATGTATACTTATATAATTAGATGCAAGGATATGTCTCTTTATTGTGGTTATACAAGCGATATAGATAGAAGATTCAAAGAACATGCTAGTAAAATAGGAGCAAAGTATACAAGAGCAAAAGGTGTTTTGAGATTGGAAATGTATATTAAAACTGACACAAAAAGCTCTGCTATGAAATTAGAATATTACATAAAAAAATTATCAAAAAATCAAAAAGAAAAATTGATTTATGGAGATGATAGTTTATTAATCAACTCATGTGTAGACATTTTAGATATAATCAGATTGTAACAATAAAATATCAATAAAAAAAGGTCTTATGACCTTTTTTTATTGAAAATAAAGTGTACTAGTAGTATAATACATAGTGAAAATATTTCTTTATAAAGGAGTTGATTCTTTGGATGCAATTAAATTAAATAGCAAAAAACCTATTTATATTCAAATAGCAGAATATTTTCAACTGCAAGTTTTCATAGGTAATTTAACTCCAGGAGAAATTATACCTTCTAGAAGAGAGATTGCTACTAGCTTTAGAGTAAATTTAAATACGGTACAAAAATCGTATTCTTATATGGAGGAAATAGGATTAATATTGACTAAAAAAAATAAGTTCAGCATTATTACAGAAGATGAACAAAAAATTGATAAATTAAAGGCTTATTTTTTGGAGGAACCTATTAGAAATTTTATAGATCAAATGAAATTAATGAATATAGACAAGAATAGAATACTTGCTTTGATTGATATATATTACGATAAAGATGAAAAAGAGTACGGAGGGTCAGATGATAGAAATTAAAAATGTTACTAAAAAATATAAAAAAAGGACCTATACAAGAAAAAAATACATGCAATTTGCCCTTGATAATGTAAGTGCAAAAATTGAAGATGGCAAAATTATAGCTATAATAGGTATAAATGGTTCTGGAAAAACTACTTTACTAAAGGCTATAGCAGGTTTTGTAAGGCTTGATGATGGTATTATATTGATAGATGGTAAGAGGGTTTCTATAAAGACTTATAAAGATTTAATTTTTGTACCAGATTTTGACACTCATTTTAGGAACTATACTGTAAATGATATGATTAATTTTTATAAAGATTTTTATCCAAAGTGGAATGATAGAAAAGCAGATTATATGCTTGAGTTTTTCAATATTGATAAAAATGAAGTAGTAGATTATCTCTCTAAAGGAAATATTGCAAAGATAAAGCTAGTTATGTCTTTTGCATTAGATACAAAATATATACTTTTAGATGAACCTTTTAACGGAATTGATATATTTAAAAGGGAAGAGTTTGTCAGTATGATGAGCAAATATATGAAAGAAGATCAAACTATAATTATTACTACTCATGAGTTGAGCGAAATAGAACATTTAGTAGATGATGTACTTATATTAAATGATGGAAGATTAATGGCTAATTTTACTGCTGAAGATTTAAGGACTAATGAGGGAAAATCAATAGTAGATAAAATGAGAGAGGTTTCTATTTATGAATGATTTAATAAAGATATTAAGGCACAATATAAAACAAAATTTCAGCTTTAGTATGGCAATAATAATGTCAATAACTTTTCTTGTTTCATTAATGTCAGCAATTTACCTGTTATTTTTCAGAAATAGGTTGATGAGGTATTCAGGAAATAATGGTGACCCTAATATATATTACAGAGATCTTATATCATCGTCGTATGAAGTAACCACTAAAATATCATTTTTGTTAATTGTAATATGTATAGGATTATTTGTGATGTATATATCTTATCACAGGCTCTATGATGATTTTGCATCTACATACGTAATGAATCAACTACCAGTTAATAAAATAGTACACAGATTTTCTCTTTACATTGAATCTATGCTATTAATAATTAGTATAATTTTCATATTAAATATATTTTTATATATAAATGTATATTTACAAGAATATATATGCAGGAAACTAATGGTAATAAATACAAATATTTTGACAAATTTTATACCACCAAATGAAATATATAAGGCCTTTCAAAATAAAGTGATGTTATTTTCTACTAGATGGGATAAATTTTTATTTGAAATATTAATTATATGGCCTATATTTATATGTTTGTGTACTATGCAAGTAATTATATATAAGATATATAAAAATAAAACTTTGATTTTTTATGGGATAATTTTGCTATTAATACTTGTAATATCAAATATTACAGGTGAATTTTTATTGGATACTGTTTTTTACTATATATTTTATAATTCTATGAGTTTTAAGATGATTTTTGTAGGTTTAATATGTCTTATAATACTTTTTTTGTACAATTCATATTTATTAAATAACAAATACGAGATTTAAGAGGGGTGATATTTTGAAAGATATATTTAGATTATATTGTTATGACATTAAAGAAAATAAAAATATTTTTAAAATACTTACTCTGCTGACAGTAATTTATATAGTCATAAATTTTTCTTTAAACTTTTATATGATTCTAAACTTTAATCCATCATATATCAAAGAAGTATTAAAAGATTTTAGTCAACAAAACAATATAGCTCCATATATATCAAATATAATAATTAATAAAAATATAAGTTACTATAGCTTTGATGACTTTATTTATTCCCAATCACTTTTAGTAGTTGGAACTATCTATATTTATAGCATATTTGCATCTATTTTTATAGTAGTAGATGATTTCTCTAGAAAAAATAAAAGTATGTTTGTATACGCAAATTTGCCAATAGCGACTTATAAATATAAAATATCGAAAATACTTACAGGCTTTTCTATTTATCTTTTCACTATGATTATTATGCAAATTTCTTATATTATGTTGAATTTTCTTTATAAGCTTTTTTTAAATGAATATTATGACGCCTCACTTTCAAATATGATTTCAATTGGACTCCCTCTTAATTTTGATTCTTTTGGCGCAAATATGCATTTCATTTTTATTACTATTTTGGCCAGTGTAATATTTTTACAATCATTTGTGAGTATATTCTATAATGGTAGAGAAAATGGTAACTATTTAAAAAAAGTGATGTGTTTTATTGCAGTACTTTTGTATATGTTTTTAATATTATTGATAATAGTGGCCTTTTATTTGGATGATTACAAAGTTATGTATTCAATATTTAATTTTGATATATTTACTGTCTTGAATTTTCTTATAATAACATTAGGATTATTAACATTTACTTTAGACTGTAAATTAACCAATAGAAGAATTAGAGGAGGTTTATAGTGAATAAAGCTTATATAAAAGGTATTATAATATTTTTATCGATGATAGGATTTGTTCTCTTGTTCTCAATTTTTCAAGAAATAAATGGAGAAAAGTCTTATATAAAGACCATTAGTGGTGATAAAAAAATACTTGATGAAATAAACTTGGTATATGATAATAAGGGGACAAGTAAATCATTTGACGAAATAAGAAAAAATATATTGATTAGTGGTGATAAATTATTGCTTTTTAAAAGTGATAAGACTAATAATATAAAATGTAGCCAAGTTAAGGGAAGCATGATTTATGATTTTATGGGATCTAAATACCAATTACTTGATAAAAAAAGTAACTATAATGCAAATATTGATTATGTAAACCTCAATAAAATTGATTTTATCAAAACAGATACAAATAGAACATATATTGGAAGTTATTTTATAAAGGACCCTTCAAAAATACTGTATGATTCTTATAAAAGTACCGATGAAATTTCTAATATATATATATATCATATTTAATTGGTTATGGAGAAGATAAATATGCACTTGTAGTGAGTTCAAATAGTGATAGCAAGCATAAAGGTCCGTATAGAGCAAAGATGTCTATCTTACATTTTAATACAGTTAATAAAAAAAGTGATATATTAAATTCATTTGATGTAGAATCTGAAGGTACAAAAAATTTAACCTCTTCAGACCTTGGAACAAGTATATATGATTTAAATGATAAAATAATGGTTGTCTATACATTAAATGGAAAAATAAATACATTTATTACAAGTAAAGATTCTAAAGCTATTACTAATAAAAATTCATATAGCATCTATGAACAGAAATATCAAAATTTTAAATACTTAAGTCAAGATAATATAGAATATGATATAAAAAATCAGTTTTACAATATAGAAAATAATACTTTAGCAGTTGCCTATACAAATAATAAGGATAAGTTAAAGCATATTGCTTTATATAAGGTAAAAGATGATGATTTAGAGTATGATTCAGAGTTTGTTATTCAAAGTAATAATAAAAATAGTTTTGAAAAGTCATTCAATAACAAAACAGAGAATAAAAATAAGCTTTATCCATATATATATAAAGAAACGAGTCTATACAATGTAAAGGATAAGCTTGTGATAATTGATAGTATAAATATGTACTTTAATATGAAAGATGGAAATAAGAAATTATTTGATAAGAAATATATTTTAATTCAGGTATATTCTATGAATGATAAAAAACTAATTTATTCAGGTGAATTAAGGGGAAGTATTGAAAGAGATGGATTATTTGATTCTTATAATTCAAATATCATGCCTTCAATAAAAATTAAGAAATAGTTGACTAAAATGTGATATAATATATCGCACTGTGGAGGTGAAAATATGCAAAAATTTAAGTTAAGATCTTTTATTTTGATTTTAGTATCTATATTTTTCATCAGTTTATCTTTGAAGTATGATGTAGCAATTGAACTAGTTTATACCAATGTAGTAAATAAATTTTTTAGAGAAAAATTAAGCCTACTATTTGGTCATACTTCTATACCAATAGGTGACATTCTAATGCTATTATTAATTATACTAACAATAGTATTGCTAGTAAGACTTGTACTTTCAATTTTTTCTCCTAAAAAAATATTTTCAAATATAGCAAAGACAATTTTTTTAATTATTAATATTAGTGCAATATTCTTGTTTTTATTTGTTGCCCTATATGCTCTAAATTATCATACTAGACCAATGCAGAGTATAATAGTTGATAAATATAATCGTAAATATTCAACTAACGTTAAAATTGATGTAACTAAAGACAAGAAGATGGAAATTTTTTATTTTTTAAATGATAAAATAAAAGAAAATAAAAAATTAATTTCTAGTGAATCAAATAAATTTGTAGATAAAGATATAAATGGATTTTCAAAAGAATTGAATGTAGGCTACAATGCAATATCTGATATATTTCCTAATTTAGAAGGGGAATATTCTAGTCCTAAAAAGTCACTTTACTCATCTGTTTTTAATAACTTTGGATTAGATGCGATATATCATATATATACTAATGAAGTATCGATAAATGATAATATTCCTAGAATTTATAAACCATATATTATGGCTAAGTATATGGCATATCAAAGAGGGGTTGCTAGAGAGGATGAAGCCTTGTTTACAGCTTTCTTGGCTACTTCAAACTCTACTAATGTAGAAGTTCAGTATTCAGGGTATTTGTCAATGCTAAATTTACTTGTTGAATCTACTAAGATAAAAGATAGAGTAACATATAATGAAATGTTATCAAAAATTGATGATAATACAAAAAAAGATCTCAATGAAATAAAGAGATATAAATTACAGTATGGACAAGGAAAATTTATAAAAGATCAAATATGTGTATATTATAAAAGAATAAATGGAGATTTAAGGTCAACAGACTTAAGTATTCAGACTATAGATATTTTATCTATATATTATTCATTGTTTTCATACAAGTAGAAATAAATAAAAAAATAACTGGTATTACCAGTTATTTTTTTATTTATTTAATAGGCAAATCATATCATAAAATATAAAATTAAACCTAAAAAAGCTGACAGTAATAGTGTCTTTATAACAGAGTTTTTTCTATACTTTTGCATAATTATTGCAAAAAAGAATCCGATTAATCCTAAATAATTTATAGAAGAGAATATTTCTTTTGTAGATATTATAATTGTAATATTTTTAAGTTCTACATTCAAAATAGATGATGTAAACATAGATATAGCAGCTACTAATATTAAACCTGCTACAGCTGGTTTTAGTCCACTAAGTATATAATCCATAAATTTAATTTTTTTACCTCTAAATAAGAGATTTCCTAACAAGAGCATCAATATACATGAAGGTAATACTTCACCAAAAGTAGCTATAATAGCCCCTGGTAGACCACCTAATTTTGTACCAACAAAAGTTGCGGCATTTATAGCTATTGGTCCAGGTGTTAGTTGAGATAAGGAAATTAAATCAGTCATTTGATCAATGCTCATCCAACCATTTACTTCTACTATATACTTTTGTATAAGAGGAAGTACAGCATATCCACCTCCAAATGAAAAAGCACCTATTTTGACAAAAGTAACGAAAACTAATAGACTATTCATATTTATCACATCCTAAATCTATGATTGAAAAATATAAGAGTCCAGATATTGCACTTGATAGAATAATATATATTGTATTTACTTTTATAAAGAGACTAAGTAAAAGTGAAATTATAAAAACAATAATACCGTAGCCTTTATTTTTTGAAAGTGCTTTTTTTGCCATGCTATATACTGTAATAAATAATATAGCAGTTACAGAGCCACTCATTGTATCTAGTACAGCCTTTGCAAGTGAATTGTTTATAAGGTATTTATATATATAAAAAACTAAGCTAATAGTAATTAAACAAGGAAGTACAGATGCAATCAAACAAGTAATAGCACCTTTAATTCCCCTTAATTTAAAACCTAAAAGTAAGGAAGTATTAATGGCCATGGGCCCAGGTCCAGATTGAGAAATTGCAATTATATCTAACATCTCGTCTTCATCAATCAAATTTAATTTATTGCTGAATTCATCTTTTATTATAGGTAGTATTGTATAACCACCGCCAAAAGTAACAGCATTTATTTTAAATAAAATCTTAAACAAATTGATTAAATTTATTTTATTATCCAAAAAAATCACCCCAATTATATTTATATTACTAATAATAAATATAACACAAGAATAGCCTATAGTAAAATATTTCCAGTGGTTATTTACTTTATATTTTAAATCAGATATAATTATATTAGAGAAATTATGTTTATTTTAACTAAAGGAGAGTAATTTATGTCGCAAAATCCAAAAGTTGATTACCTAAAAGGAAATTTTTATGAAAAAATAGGTAAGTCTGAACTTGCAGTTGAAAAGTTTATAGAAGCAGCAAATGCTGGATACGACAGAGCTCAGTTGATATTAGGTCAATTATATGACAGCGTCAATGAGATTGAACAGGCTGAGCATTGGTATAAATTAGCCTTTGGTAATGGAGTAGATTATGCAGCTTTTAACCTAGGTAATATGTATTATAATAACGAACTTTATGATACAGCTTTGTATTGGTATGAAAAGGCTGCAGAAAAAGGTATCTTAGAAGCAAAAAACAATTTAGGGGTAATTTACTATATATTAGAAGATTATGAAAATTCAAATAAAATTTTAGAAAATGTTGCTAATGAAGGTTTTGCTAAGGCATATTTTAACTTAGGTCTATTAAATCACGAATTAGATAACAATATAGTATCCGAAGCTATGTATGAAAGAGGAGTAGCTTTAAATGATGATGACTCTACATATAATATGGCTGTAATTGAGATGGAGAGAGAAAATTATCCAAAAGCAATAGAATTATATAAAAAACTAGTAAAAAAGAAACACATCAATGCATGCATAAATTTAGGGGTACTGAGTGAATTAGGAGATAATATCACTGATGCAGAAAAAGCATACCAAGTAGCAGCTGAAGAAGGAAATGTAGATGCACAGTATAGGTTAGCTTATATATTGGATGGAAGAAACAAAGATTCTGATGCCATTCATTATTATGAGTTAGCTATAAGTCAAAATCATACAATGGCTAAATACAGATTAGCAAATCTTTACAATAGAAATAATGATACAGACAACGCTAGAATATATTATAAGATGGCATCTGAAGATGGTATAAGCGAAGCAAAAAATAATTTAGCAGGAATATTATTTGAAGATAAGAATTTTAAAGAAGCGGGTAAATATTATAAAGAAGCTATCAAAGAAGGATGTTATAATTCTTCAGAAAATATGGGCGATTTATGCAGAGTTTTAAAGGATTATGATATGGCTATTAGTTATTATAAGCTTTTACCTACATATCCATCTTGTCAGATCAAGCTAGCAAATATGTATGAAAAGAAAAATGACATAGATAACATGTTAGATTGGTATAAAAAAGCTGCAGATAGCGGCGATATTGAATCATGCTTTAAGCTGGCTACAATATACGAAAAAATAAATGAAAAAAGAAACGCAATAAGATATTATAAAATTGCTTCAGAACATGGTCATGAATTGGCTAAGTTGTATTTAGGAAGATTTTTCTTTATGGAAGCAAATTATGAAGAGGCAAAAATATATCTGGAAAGTCCAGCATCTCAAAATAACATATATTCACTAAATGCATTAGGAATTATATATGATAACTTTTTTAAAGATACAAAAAAGGCAATTGAATATTATGATAAAGCATCATCCCTAGGTTGTACAGAAGCTATGTATAATCTATCACAACTTTATTATAGGTCTTTCGAGTATGAAAAAGCAGAAGAATATTTGAAATTAGGTGCATCCAAAGGGAATAAGAGATGCGAATATTTCTTGGCAGCATTTTATTATAAAAAATCAATGAGAATGTTTAAATCACTAGCAAAACTAAGCTATGAAAACTCTTCTGATTTAATGAAAGATAATAAATATATGGATTTTATATATGATAATTTAATAGTTGCAGACTTTGATATTAGTCCATTTAAATTTGAAATAATGAAAGAAGATGTAGAACCACTTTATATTTTAAATATAAAAGAAGATATTACACCACTACTAAATCAAAAAGAAACTAGAATGGCTGTTGATCAAGGTAAGGTAGAAAATTTTGATATATAGATTTAATAATTATTTATATTTGAATAGAAGAGGTTAAATATTTTTACTAATTAATAATACACATATAAGAAAGGAGTGAGGCCATGATTAGATACTATAAAACAATCGACTTAAAACTAGAGCAATTAGATGATTATGAATCTGGTTGTTGGATAAATCTATCAGAGCCTACTTCTAATGAAATAGATGAGATGGTAGAAATGCTTAAAATTGATAAAGATGTTTTAACAGCTGCATTGGATGACGAGGAAAGTTCAAGAATCGAATATGATGAAGATTATACGTTGGTAGTTATAGATGTACCTTTTGATATGTCAGATATTCAAGCGGCCAATTATACAACTGTACCATTAGGGATTGTAATAGCAAAGGATAGTATAATAACTATATGTTCTAAACAGTCTAGGATTGTAAATGATTTTATAGTAGGTCATGTTAAAGATTTTTATACTTTTATGAGGACTAGATTTATACTCCAGATATTATATAGAAATGCTTCCTATTATTTATTATATCTAAGAAGAATTAATAAAAGAACAAACATGATAGAGGAAGAGATATATAAATCCATGAGAAATAAGGAATTGCTACAGTTATTGCAATTAGAAAAATCTTTAGTATATTTTTCAACTTCATTAACAGCTAATGAAGCAACGCTTGATAGAATATTAAAACAAAATATTATAAAACATTATGAAGAAGATGAAGAATTGCTTGAAGATGTAATAATTGAAAACAAGCAGGCATTACAAATGGCCAATATTTATGGCGATATACTAAGCCGAATTATGGATGCATTTAGTGCTATTATTAGTAATAATCAGAACAATGTAATGACATATCTTACAATTGTAACCATAATAATGGCAATACCAACTATTATATCAGGTTTTATGGGAATGAATGTAGGAGGAGTACCATTTGCAACTAATTCATTTGGTTTTTGGTGGACCCTAATAATTACAGGTGGAATTTGTTTGGTAGCAACTTTATATTTAATTAAAAAAAGGCTTTTATAGGATAAGAATGTATATTAGCCTTTTTCTTATATTTATAGTGGAGTAATTATGAAAGAATCGTTTTATGAAAAGAAACTTAATATTGAAACATCTAGAATAGAAACTAGACAAGATAATATAAAATATTATAATAGATATGAACCTACGCCATATCAAGCGTTGGATTTACTATTGAAAAAATATGAAATTAAAAGAGAAGACCACTTTGTAGATTTCGGTTCCGGAAAAGGTAGATTTTCTTTTTTTATTAATTATTATACAGGTGCTACTTGCACAGGGGTAGAATTAATAGAGGATTTTTATAAAAAATCTATTGATAATTTAAACAAATATAGGTCAAAAAATTATTTAAAGGCTCAAAATTTATTTTTTGTTAACACCTATGCAGAAAAGTATGAGGTTTCTAAGTTTGAAAATAAATTTTTCTTTTTTAATCCTTTTTCTAAATCTATATTTATTAAAGTTGTAAATAATATAATTAAATCATATGAAGAACATCCTAGACCCATTGATATTGTGATGTATTATCCGTGTCAAGAGTATCTAGATTATTTGGATATAAAGACTACTTTTAATCATTTAATAGATATTGATGTTGATTGTAGTAAAAATATAAGAGATAAGATTTCAATATATAGAATGGATGATACTATAGCAAGTTTGGAAGATAAGTTCATTATAGAATTTAGCTGTGATAAAACTTGTTATTATAGAATTGATAGGTTTAAAGAGAATAAAAAATAGAGTCTACATGTATATGTGTAGACTCTTTTGTATTATAGACCCTCTCCAATCAAATGTATCGGAGAGGGCTTATAATACTATACTGTTTTATTTTGTAGTGATCTATTATATTTAATTCTATCTTGTTCGTTTAAAATTTTCTTTCTCAATCTAATTGAATCTGGAGTTACTTCTACAAGTTCATCATCTTCAATAAATTCTAAAGATTCTTCAAGAGAGAATACTTTTGGTGGAGCTAGTTTGATTGCATCATCTGATCCAGAAGCTCTGACATTACTCATTTTCTTATTTTTACAAGGGTTTACAACCATATCTTCTTTTCTAGAATTCATTCCTATAATCATACCTTCGTATACATCTACAGCAGGATCAACAAATAATGTACCTCTTGAAGCGAGTGCATTAAGAGCATATCCCATAGTCTTACCAGGTGTTTGTGAAATCAAAACACCATTTAATCTAGTTGGTATTTCGCCTTTGTATTCTTCAAATCTTTCGAATGAAGAAAGAAGAGTACCTTCACCTCTAGTTACATTTATGAATTCACTTCTGTAACCTAATAATCCTCTTGTTGGAACCATATATTCAATTTTTACATATCCAGAATCATCAACTTCCATAGATTCCATCATACCTTTTCTAAGATTTAGATCATTGATTATTGTACCTGAATAAGTGTCGGGACAAGATACAATAACTCTTTCTATTGGTTCTACTATATTATTATTTTCATCTTTATGCATTAATACTTGTGGTTTTGAAACTCCTAATTCATAACCTTCACGTCTCATATTTTCTATTAGTATTGAGAGGTGAAGTTCTCCACGTCCGCTAACTCTATATCCATCTGTTGTATCTAAAGGTTCAACTTTTAAACCAACATTAACTTCTAATTCTTTTTCTAATCTATCTCTTATATGTCTTGTTGTAACGAATTTACCACTTCTACCTACAAATGGTGAATCATTTACCATAAAATTCATTGATAGAGTAGGCTCCTCTATTAATATTTCACCCATAGGTAGTGGATTGTCAACAGCACATATTGTTTCACCGATTGATATATCAGGAATACCAGCTATAACAACCATTTCACCACTCATAGCTTGTGTAGTTTCTACTTGTTTTAATCCTTCATATACTGACATCTTAGATATTTTACCTCTTCTAGGCTCATTACCTTCAGAACAAATAGAAATTTGTTCATTTGAATTTACAGTACCCTTGAATACTCTACCAATACCTAGTCTACCAATATAATCATCGTAAGCTAGTGCAGAAATTTGTAGCTGTAATGCTTCATCATCATAGTTAGGATATGCATCTACATGATTTATTATTGTATCAAATAAAGGAGATAAATCTTTTTGCTCATCATCTAACTCTTTTAATGCTACACCTTGTTTAGCTATACCGTATATAATAGGGAAGTCACATTGTTCATCATTTGCATCTAATTCAACAAATAAGTCGAATACTTCATTGACAACCTCTTCGGCTCTTTGATCTTTCTTATCTATTTTATTTATAAATAAAATAGGTCTATGGCCCTGTTCAAGTGACTTTTGAAGCACAAATCTTGTTTGAGGCATTGGCCCTTCAGTTGCGTCAACTAATAGTATGACTGTGTCAACAGTCTTTAGAACTCTTTCAACTTCAGAAGAGAAGTCACTATGTCCAGGTGTATCCACTATGTTTATTTTGTAGTCACCATGTCTGATTGAACAGTTCTTTGAATAGATTGTTATTCCTCTTTCCTGTTCTATATCATTGCTATCCATTACACAATCTCTAACTGTTTCATTTTCCCTAAATACACCACTCTGATTTAAAAATGCATCAACTAGGGTAGATTTACCAGCATCAACATGTGCAATTACTGCTATATTAATTATTTTATCTTTATTACTCACTAAAATCGCTCCTTTTTAAAATACAAAAAATGGATTTAATATAATCCAACTCTACTATTATATCAAATTATAATACTATTGTATACAATAAAATGAATCTATCATTGATTATATACAGATAAGAGTTTTATTTTTAATATTTAAATATTGAACTCGTAAATGTACGTCACACAAATTTGATTAGCATATTGATGAAAATAAGGGCAAATGGTAAAATATTAGTATAGAATAAAACACTTTAGAGGGGAGTTCGTTTATACGAAATTTACTATGAAAAAATCGACTAGAAATATATTACTATTTATAGCTTTATTCTCAATAATATCAGCCACTGGTGGTTTAATTACAAAGCTTTTCTTCAAGGCTGATGTACCGGCGACTTTTATAGTTGGAGGTTTAATTAGTGGTATGGCACTTACTTATGCGGTAAAATCTTATGAAAATGATGATAACTATATGCCAAAGGATAAAAGATTAAAATAAGAATTTAAGAGCAGATTATGTCTGCTTTTTTTAATATAGATTATATGATATTAAATATTATAATTACTAAAAAATATATAAAATATATCTATTTATTTTTATTATAAACTTTTTTTCTTGAATTATTATACCCTATAAGGGTATAATAAAAAGATAAGGAGGTAAGGTAAATGACACAAAGTATTAATGATGATTTATATAATGATAATGAGATTACAATAAATACAAATAAAGAAATAAATACAAGTAAAATATCATTTAAGATAGATGGAATGTCTTGTTCAGCATGTGCTAGGGCTGCGGAAAGAGCACTAAATAAAACAGAAGGTGTATCATTAGCTAATGTTAATATAGCTACTGAGAAAGCTTATGTAGAGTATGATTCTAGTATTACTGGTCTAAAAGATTTTAAAAGTGCAATAAAATCTGCAGGATTTAAGCTTGTAAGTGAAGATGGTAAAAATTTTTCGACAGGTGATAATTTATTTAATAGGTTTCTTGTATCCATTATACTAGCTACAATGCTATTTATAATATCAATGGGTCCTATGATTGGTATTACTTTGCCAAATATAATATCTCCACATCATAATCCTATAAATTATGCAATTATACAAATTGTTTTAGTAATACCAATTATGATGGCAGGAAATAAATTTTACACCAACGGTTATAAAAGCTTATTGAAACTAAGTCCTAATATGGATACACTAGTAGCTATATCTACTACAGCAGCATTTTTATTTTCATTTTATAATACAGTGAAAATGTATATTTATCCAGATTATTTAAAACAGTTAATGGACTCACACACACATTTACCCCTATACTTTGAAAGTTGTGGCGTAATAATTGCACTGATAATGTTAGGTAAACATTTGGAGTCAAGGAGTAAATCTAAAACTTCAAAATCCATAAAATCACTTATAAATTTAAAAGCTAAAAAAGCAATTTTATATATTGACGGTGTAGAAAAAGAAGTTGAAATAGATAATGTAAAGACTGGTGATATTTTGATAATAAAGCCAGGCCAAAAAATACCTGTAGATGGTGAAGTAATTTACGGTAGTACATCAGTTGATGAATCTATGCTTACTGGAGAAGCAATTGCTATAGAAAAAAGTATAGGCGATAAGTTAGTAGGAGCTAGTATAAATAAAAATGGTAATATTAGGATGATTGCCCAAAAAGTAGGAGACGATACGACATTATCACAAATTATAAAGTTGGTAGAAGATGCCCAAAACAGAAAGGCTCCAATAGCAAATCTGGCAGATTTAGTGTCTTCATACTTTGTTCCTATAGTTATGTCAATAGCAACAATTTCTGCTTTTATTTGGTATTTTGTAGGGAAATCTACTTTTGAATTTGCACTGACTATATTTGTATCTGTACTGGTGATAGCTTGTCCATGTGCATTAGGATTGGCTACACCAACTGCAATAATGGTAGGAACAGGCAAAGGTGCTGAAAATGGGATACTTATAAAGGGTGGTGACTCACTTGAGATAGCAAAGGATATAAAAACAGTAGCCTTTGACAAAACCGGTACCATCACTGAGGGAAATCCAAGGCTAACTGACTTTATGGTAGAAGATGAAAGTTATAGCGAAAATTATTTACTTGGATTAATAGCATCGATTGAAAAAAAATCTGAGCATCCACTAGCAGATGCTATTGTGGATTATGCAAATAAATTTGGGATAGAATTTTTAGATATAGACCAATTTATCAACATTGAAGGTATGGGTATAAAGTCAAGCTTGGATAATACTGAGATACTAATAGGAAATAGTAAATTGATGTATAAAAATTCCGTATCAAATGTAGAACAAGTATTTAATAAATATAAAGATAGGATAGATGATGGTAAATCTTATATTTATATAGCTATTGATGGCAAGTGCGTAGCTATGATATTTGTAGCAGATGTAATAAGAAAAAGCAGTATTAGTGCCGTAAGAAAGCTTAAAGATTTAGGCATAGAAGTAGTAATGATAACAGGTGATAATGATTTGATAGCTTCATCAATCGCTCAAAAAGTAGGTATTGATAAGTACTATGCTAATATATTACCTGCTGATAAAGCTTCTATTGTTGAAGGACTAAAAAGTAGTGGTAAAAAAGTGGCTATGGTGGGTGATGGTATAAATGATGCACCAGCACTTGCTACTTCAGATTTAGGAATAGCAATAGGTAATGGTACAGATGTTGCGATTGAATCTGCTGATATAATACTAATCAAAAATGATATAAATGATGTTTCAAAAGCAATAAGACTTAGTAAGTCTACAATAAAAAATATAAAAGAAAATTTAGCTTGGGCATTTATTTATAATATAATAGGTATACCTTTTGCTGCAGGAATTATATATGCTTTTGGTGGCCAATTATTAAATCCTATGATTAGTGCTGCTGCTATGTCATTGTCATCTGTTAGTGTCGTTTTAAACGCATTAAGACTTAATAGATTTAAATAGCATTATATTGTAATAAATAATAAAGGTCAAACTTTCTAATTTTTACTAAATGTATATATAGAAAATTTGGCCTTTTTGTTTATATTACAATATTATATTTACTATATTATCTATTATCTATATCTATTACTGATTTATCAATTAATCCCAAATTTTTCACCTTTTTTAATAAATCCTGATGATCTTCATGCATCAAGTAAGCACCCAATCCTTGGTGATTTTCAATACTTACGAAAAGTATTAAATCCATATTATTTTCATTATCAAGGCAATTGAATTTAAAAGAATAATCATTGATTACCTTATGAGTATTTTTTAGATTATTGTATGTATCCTCAAATAATTTTCCAACTACAACATTATCTATTTTTTGATCGAATTTAAATAATACAATATGTTTCATATGATACCTCCTAATTTCTTAATAGTTTACTTATATTATATATTAATTTTCTATACTTATATATAAAAAATTATATTCATCATATATTTTTTTAAAAAAATATAAAATATTTAAAAACGTATTGAATATATTTTTTCTTTGTTCTATATTTAGTGTAGGTATATAGATATTTTGCAAAATTGAAAGGCAAAAATTTATATGATATAATATGTCATATGTTTAAAACATAAGATATATATAAATTTTAATTTTAGTATAATATTATTATATAATACGAAGGAGAGTTATTATGAACCAATTCAGTATTCTAGTCATTGAAGATGACAAAGATATACAAGAACTAATGGTTGAATTTTTAATTGCTAAAAATTACAAAGTTGATGCTGTATCAAATGGTGTGGATGGAATCAAAAGATTTAAAGAAAAGAAGTATGATTTAATTATACTTGATATTATGATGCCTAATCTGGATGGTTTTACTACTTGTAAGATGATTAGACAGACTTCAACTGTGCCGATAATATTTTTAACTGCTTTGACTGATGAAAATGATCAGTTAAAGGGATTTGAAATGGGATGTGACGATTATATAACTAAACCTTTTTCATTTAATTTATTAGTAAAAAGAGTAGAAGCTTTATTGAAAAGAACTAACAAGTCTTCAAATGTTAGTAAACTTGAGTTTGAAGATATGGTATTGGATTTAAATACATATTCAATAGTAATAAATGGTAGAAATATAGAACTTACGCTTAAGGAATTTAATATTTTAAAGGAATTAATAGAAAAATATCCTCAAGTAATAACTAGAGAAAATTTACTTGATAGTATTTGGGGTTATGATTATTATGGAGATACTAGAATCGTGGATGCTCATATAAAAAACATTAGAAAAAAAATTGAGCAACCTTACATTAGAACAGTAAAGGGAATAGGTTATACACTTGAAAAGGTTAATAACAAAATGGAATAACTTAAATTTAAAGTTCAAATTATTTACTACTACATCTATATTAGCAATAAGTTTAGCTATAGTAATATTTTCTGTTGTATATATACTTTTACCGACTCTTTATGCAAGAGAAAGAATTACAAACTTAGATAGTGTCGTCACATCATTATCATATGATTTAAACGGAAGATCACTGGTTGAGGCTAAGGTGAGATTAGAGTCTCTAACTAGTAATAATATTATGTACGCTAAGCTTGTTGCAGATGATGGTAATATTGTATATGAAAGAAATAAATTCCTTATAAATATGCATAATTATGAAGAGGTCAACTTATCAAAGGAAAATTTGTCCAAAACTAAAAAATTATATTTAAATGATGCCAAAGAATATACTCTATATATAACATCTGTATACTATCCACTCAGAGATACATCAGATGCTATAAGAGGATTATTTCCTATAATATTAGCTATTGTTATTGCTTTATCTTTTATAGGATCTTATATATATTCGGAATTAATTACTAGACCTTTAGTAGCTATTATTGAGAAAGAGAAACACCAATTGTCTAGAAAAAAAGAGTTTATTGGAGCTATATCTCATGAACTAAAAACGCCAATTACAGTCATCAGTGGTCAGTTAGAAGGCATGATGTATGGAGTAGGTAAATTTAAGAATAGAGATTATTATATTAAAAAGTGCTATGATGACGCGCAGGATCTTAGTTACTTAGTAGAACAAATGCTTGAAATATCAAAAAAAGAACTTTTTGAAGATAATTCAGATCTTAGTGAATTAAATATTAATGAGTTGGTAGAGAAAGTAATAGCTAAGCATAGATTTTTATATGAAAGAAAAGAGCAAAAAGTAAAAATACATATAAAAAATTCTTCAACTATTTATGCAAATAAACAAGATATAATTACTGTACTTAGCAATGTGATTAGCAATGCAATAAAATATTCTCCTAGATATGAAAATATTTTTATTAATCTATATGAATATAAAAAAACCCTAACAGGTCATATGATAAAACTTACTATAGAGAATACCGGGGTAGTGCTTACAAAAGAACAATTATTAAAAATTTTTGATCCTCTATATAGAGTTGAAACATCAAGAAATAGAAAGACTGGTGGATCCGGTATAGGTTTATATTTTGTAAGTAATATATTGACTAAGTACAATTTTAAATATAAAATGTACTGTGGCGAAAATTCTACAATATTTAGTGTAGATTTTGAGGCATATAATAAGTAAGGGAGAGAAAAATGAATACAAATTTAGAACTAAGTGGAATACAAAAATTATTTCCATTTTTCACTAACAAGAATGTGGATGTCAAAACTGAAATAATTGCTGGTATTACAACATTCTTAACAATGGCATACATAATAGCAGTAAATCCAAGTATATTATCAGCTACAGGTATGAATGCAGGAGCATTAGTAACAGGAACATGTCTAGCAGCAGCTTTAGGTTGCTTTTTAATGGCATTTTTGGCTAATTCTCCTATTGCACTAGCATCAGGCATGGGTCTAAATGCATTTTTTGCTTATACAATAGTATTAAAAGGCGGAGTTTCTTGGCAGGTTGCACTTTCAGCAGTATTTATGGAAGGTATAATATTTATATTTTTAACTATGTTTAAAGTTCGTGAGGCTGTTGTTAACTCAATACCGCTGAATATGAAACATGCTGTAACAGCAGGTATAGGAATGTTTATAGCATTTTTAGGCCTTCAATCAACTGGACTTATCGTAGCAAATAAAGCAACTCTTGTAAGTCTTGGACATGTGTCTCCAACTGTGCTATTTGCAACAGTTGGGTTGATAGTGATAGTGTTATTTGAAAAAAAGAAATTAAAGGGTTCAATACTTGCAGGTATAGCAATGGCCTCTATACTTGCTTGGGGATATGCTTTGCATGATCCACAAGCAGCAACTAATATGGGTATCTTTCTACCTGATGGTATATATAAATTCGAATCAATAGCACCAATAGCAGGAAAAATTGATTTTAACTATATGATGAACTCAGCCAACTGGGGTAATTTCTTCGTAGTAGTATGTACACTTTTATTCGTTGATTTTTTTGATACAGTAGGAACATTAGTAGGAGTTTGTTCACAGGCAAACATGCTTGATGAAGATGGAAATGTGCCTAATGTAGGTAGAGCTCTTATGTCAGATGCCATAGCTACTACTTTTGCTGGTGTTTTTGGAGTATCGACTATAACAGCATATGTAGAATCATCAACGGGCGTGTTAGCAGGTGGTAGAACAGGATATACTACAATTACTGTTGGTATATTATTTTTGATTGCAATGTTCTTTTCACCGATATTTGTAGCTATACCAGGATGCGCTACTGCACCAGCACTAATCTATGTTGGATATTTGATGGTAAGTTCTATTCATAAAATTGATATACACAATGTAACAGAAGGTTTACCAGCGTTTATAACAATGATATCAATGGTACTTACAGCATCAATAGGTGATGGTTTAACATTAGGTATATTGGCATATGTAATAGTAAATTTAGTATATAATGTATTTGCCAAAAAAGAAGATAGAGAGCATATATCATGGGTTATGATAATACTTGCTATACTTTTCTTGTTAAAACTTATGTTTTTATAAAATATCAATTATTAATTAAGTATCTAGAATATTATTATACAAAAAAGAAGACTCAAGTGTCTTCTTTTTTGCTATAAAATAAATACGTACAAAAAATAAAAAAAATAAAAAAATAATCGTATTTAATGAGAAAAAATGAAAAATTTATGGTATAATATCAATATATTGAATATATGATATATAAATGGGATACATATAGTATCCCATTTATAATTAATAAAAAGAGGAGGATATTCATGAATTCAGAAATGAAAGCAATAGATAGGTTATTTCCTATTCTTTCAAACAAAGATGTAAACCTTAAGAGGGAGGCACTTGCAGGTCTTACAACATTTTTAACAATGGCATACATAATAGCTGTTAATCCGATTACTTTATCAGCTACAGGTATGAATGCAGGAGCTCTAGTAACAGCTACTTGTCTAGCTGCAGCTTTAGGTTGTTTATTAATGGGACTTTTAGCAAACTTACCTTTTGGTTTAGCATCAGGCATGGGCCTAAATGCATTTTTTGCCTACACAATAGTATTAAAGGGTGGAGTTCCTTGGGAAGTAGCATTATCAGCTGTATTTGTAGAAGGTATTATTTTTATTTTTCTAACTTTATTCAAGGTACGTGAAGCTGTTGTTAATTCAATACCACTTAATATGAAGCATGCAGTGACAGCAGGTATAGGAATGTTTATAGCTTTTTTAGGACTAAAATCTACAGGACTTATTGTAGCAAATGAAGCTACATTGGTTAGTCTTGGACATATTTCACCAACAGTAGTATTTGCAACAGTAGGTATAATAGTAATAGCTATTTTTGAAAAAAAAGGTTTAAAAGGATCAATTCTAGCGGGTATAGCAATTTCATCTATATTAGCTTGGATATATGCTGCTTTTAATCCAGAGTTAGCAGCAAAATTAGGAATATTTTTACCAAATGGAGTATTTAAGTATGAATCAATAGCACCAATAGCAGGTAAAGTAGATTTTAATTATATTTTTCATCCAAACAATATTGGTAACTTTTTTGTAGTAGTATGTACATTATTATTCGTAGACTTTTTTGATACAGTGGGTACATTAGTCGGAGTTTGCTCACAAGCTAATATGCTTGATGAGGATGGGAATGTTCCAAATGTTGGCAGAGCTTTAATGGCAGATGCACTGGCGACTACATTTGGCGCATTATTAGGTGTTTCTACAGTTACTACATATGTAGAATCATCAACTGGTGTATTAGCAGGTGGAAAGACTGGATATACAGCGATAACAGTTGGTATATTATTCCTAATATCAATGTTCTTCTCACCAATATTTGTAGCTATACCAGCGTGTGCTACTGCACCAGCTCTCATTTATGTAGGTTATTTGATGATTAGTTCTATACATAGTATTGATATACATAATGTAACAGAGGGTTTACCAGCATTTATAACAATGATATCAATGGTATTGACAGCATCAATAGGTGATGGTTTGACACTTGGAATATTATCTTATGTTATAGTAAATGTAATTTACAACATATTTGCAAAGAAAGAAGAAAGAGAACACGTATCGTGGGTTATGGTTATACTTGCAATATTGTTCTTAGCTAAGCTTTTATTATTATAAAATAGGTTATTATTAAAAGAGGCCATAAGGTCTCTTTTATATTGTAAAAATAATAATTATAAGTTATAGCTGACAAAAAAAGTATAGAATATGTTATAATAAATTTATGTGTGCTAAAAATAATAAATTAATATATAAGAAAGGGAATAAATAATGTTACAAGTTACTGATGTAGGATTAAGATTTGGAGATAAGGAATTATACAAAGATGTAAACTTAAAATTCACAAAGGGAAATTGCTATGGTATTATAGGAGCCAATGGTGCAGGTAAGTCTACATTTCTAAAGATATTATCAGGAGAAATAGAACCTAATACTGGTTCAGTGTCAATTACAGAAAAAGAAAGAATGTCAGTGTTACAGCAGGATCACTTTAAATATGATGAGTGTAGTGTATTAGATACTGTAATTATGGGTCATCAAAGATTATGGAATATAATGAAGGAAAAAGATGCCCTATATATGAAAGAAGACTTTAGTGACGAAGATGGTATCAAAGCTGCTGAATTAGAGGGAGAATTTGCTGAATTAGACGGATGGGATGCAGAAACTAACGCTGAAAAAATACTAATGGGCCTTGGTATAGACAAAGAAATTCATTACTCTTTAATGAACGAATTAAGTGGTGGAGAAAAGGTCAAGGTATTACTTGCCCAGGCATTATTTGGAAACCCTGAAATATTATTACTGGATGAACCCACTAACCACTTAGATTATGCATCAATTAAATGGTTGAATGACTTTATAATGGAACTTGATGATACTATAGTAATAGTTGTATCTCATGATAGGCATTTTTTAAATACTATATGTACTCATATAGTAGATGTCGACTTTGGAAAAATACAGTTATTTACTGGTAACTATGATTTCTGGTATGAATCATCTCAATTAGCATTACAGTTAATGAAAGACCAAAATAAGAAAAATGAAGAAAAAATTGCTCAGTTGAAAGAGTTTATTGCTAGGTTTAGTTCAAATGCTTCAAAAGCTAAGCAGGCTACTTCAAGAAAGAAGCAACTAGATAAGTTAAATGTTGAAGAAATACAGCCCTCAAGAAGAAAATATCCGTATGTTGCATTCAAACCTGAAAGAGAAATTGGAAATGAAGTATTAGAAGTTAAAAACATATCTAAAACTATAGACGGTGAAAAAATATTAGATAATATATCATTTAGATTAGATAAAGATGATAAAGTAGTATTTATGGGTAATGATATGGCTGCTACAGCTTTATTTAACATAATAAGTGGTAAGGATGAAGATTTTGAAGGTGAATATAAGTGGGGTGTGACAACAACTCAAGACTATATGCCTAAAAATCACAATGAATTTTTCGATGGTTGTGAATATTCATTAGTGGATTGGTTAAGACAATTTTCGGAAGAAAAAAGTGAGAGTTATATAAGAGGTTTCTTAGGTAGAATGTTATTTAGTGGAGATGAAGCTCTAAAACAAGCTAAGGTTCTTAGTGGAGGAGAAAAGGTTAGATGTTTATTATCTAAGTTGATGTTATCTAATTCAAATGTATTGATAGTTGATGATCCTACCAACCATTTAGATCTTGAATCTATTACTTCAGTAAATAAAGGTTTAGAAGATTTTAAAGGCGTATTATTATTTACATCACATGACCATCAATTTATATCATCAATTGCAAATAGAATAATATTTATAGGAGAAAATGGAATATTAGATAGAAAGATGGACTTTGATGAATTTATAGAGAGTGATGAAATAAAAGACTTATTGAAGAAAATAGTGCAGAACTAAATGAATATTTAGATTATAAAATAATATAAAAAGGAATAACTATTAGTTATTCCTTTTTTATGTTCATAAATAAATATATATTTATGACACCTATATTTGATATAAAATTTTGATAAAAATGCGAGAGTATCAAAAGTCATAATTTTTATTCATATATATATATATATATAACATCATATATAATAACCAATAATATTTTTTCTTTTTTGAATATTAGTTATTGTTTTTTTATATATTCATGTGTTATAATAAATAATACGATATGAAATAGTTTTAAAAATAGATTATGATATAGTTTTGATTAAAGTATGATATGTAATTCTAAAATTGATAATTACTTGTTTTTAGATAAATGTTATGGGCACGAATGGAGGTGGAGTCATTTGATTTACGGATATTGTAGAGCTACAACATCAAAGCAAATCGAAAGTGGATATCTTGAGGAGCAAGAATCTGCTATAACTGATAGATATTACAATAGCTATATTTTCAAAGAAGAGTCTTTGGATATAAATATTAAGCCAGAATTTAATAAATTAATCAGTAAGATAAAGTCAGAAGATATATTTGTTGTTACTAGTTTAGATAGATTCTCAAAATCTATATCTGATGCATTTGACACCATTAATGAACTTAGGAATAAAGGAGTATTTGTTCATATTTTAAACATAGGTTTATTTGATAATTCAGTATTGGGTAATATACTTTTTGATACAATATCAGCGATTAATCAATTTGAAAAAGCCTTATTGGTTGAGAGAATACAATCTGGTAAAAATAAAGCAAAGAAAACTGAAGGATTTAGAGAAGGAAGGCCTAAAAAATATACAGACGAACAAATACAAGAAGCCTTAGATATGTTATCAACTCTGTCATATAAAAAAGTAGAAGAAATTACAGGTATTTCAAAAAGTACATTGATCAGAGCAAAAAAAGATGCTGGTAAAGGAATTTTATAATTTATAAATTTTGAACCGTTATTAACGGTTCTTTTTTTGTATATTTTATAAATTTATGGTATATTAAATATTGAGATAATTTATTATTATCATCTCTTTTTTGTGGAGGATTATATGTTAAATTTAAAGGAAAAATTTAAGGATTATATACCAGGTATTATAGGACCAAAAGGGCTTTCTTATTCTTCTGTTGTTTTGCCAATCATTAAGAATAATGAGGGTATGGACTGTTTTCTTTTAGAATTGAGATCTTCACAATTAAAGAGGCAACCAGGTGAAGTCTCTTTACCTGGTGGTAGGATTGACAAAAATGAACTATCTAAAGATGCCGCTCTTAGGGAATTTTGTGAAGAATTGGAAACTGATTCCAGTAAAATAGAGATTATTTGTAAGTTAGATTCATATTTTGCACCACTTATGGGGTTAATAGATTGTTATTTGGGTCAAGTTAATAGCTCAATTGATTTGAGCATAAAAAATGATGAAGTAGAAGAACTATTTTTAGTTCCTATACAGTTTTTTATAGATAATCAATATATTGAATATACCAACAGAGTATATATGGAGATGGATGGAGAATTACCTCTAGATGTCTTAAAGATAGATCAGACATATAATTGGGGTTATAAGGAATATCCAGTAATTTATTGGATATACGAAGATAAGGTAATATGGGGTCTTACAGCTAATATTATTCGAAATTTTATAGAAAAATTAATTGAATAAATACATATTTAATTTAAAAACATAATATGGGGAGCAACTTGCTGAGAGGATTTAATTCGACCCTTTGACATTCTAGGTAATGCTAGAAATGAAAACAAAGCCCTCACTCAAGGTGGGGATTTTTTTATAAAAAATAAGGAGATGATTTTATGGTAATAGCAGATGTAGCGATAATGCCACTTAGACCATATGCTAACGAAGAACAAATGTATAAGGTAGTTGATGCTTGTATAGAACTTGCTCAAAATAGTGGATTAAAATTTGAGGTTGGTGCAAATAGCACTTCTATAGAAGGTGATTTAGACGATGTGATGGAATTGACAAAAAAAATGCACCTACTTCCCTTTGAATTAGAATGCGAAAGAGTTATAACAATTGTAAGAATTGACCAGAAAAAGGGTGGTATATCTATAGATGAAAAACTTAGAAACCACAGATAAGAAAAAAATAACAACAGATAAGAAAAAAATAACTAATGACAAATATTTCGGCGAATTAAGAGAAAATAAAAAAGAACTTTACAAACACTATATATATCCAACCATTACTTTATTGACTCTATTTGCTTTATGGCAAGTGATAGTTGTAAAAATTAAGGTCCCTGGTTATGTACTACCTAGTCCAGTAGATATAATTGAAAAATTGATAGAAGATAGGGATCTTTTATTTATGCATAGTAAGGTTACTTTAATCGAAGCTGGTTTGGGGTTAATAATTTCATTGATTTTTGCCATGTTTTCAGGTTTTATTATGGATTTTTTCCCAATAGTAAGAAAATGTTTTTATCCGCTTTTGTATATGACTCAGATGATACCAACGATTACAATAGCACCATTATTGTTAATATGGTTTGGTTTTGGAATACATTCTAAAGTTCTATGTGTAATACTTACATGTTTTTTTCCAATACTAGTAACTTTTATGGATGGCATGGAAAATATTGATAATGATTATTTAAATTTATTTAGAATAATGAAATCAAGTAAATTAAAGACATTTATACATTTAAAGTTTCCAATGTCTATGGATAAGTTTTTAAGTGGGATTAAAATGTCTAGTACATATGCTTTTATTGCAGCCACAGTATCAGAATGGTTGGGCGGGACAGCAGGTCTAGGAGTATACATGGTTAGGGCAAAGAGTGCCTATGCCTTAGATAAGGTATTTGCTAGTACATTATTGATAATAGTATTTTCCTTATTTTTTGTAGGTTTATTTACAGTTATAAAAAAAATTATAATCAAATAAGATTTGAAAAAGTAAAAATCAAGGTAAGACAAATAAAATAGACAAATATATTTTGGAGGTAATTATGAAATTTAAAAAAGTTTTGAGTTTAGGACTTGTATCTGCTTTAACTTTATCATCTTTAGCAGGTTGTTCAACAGAAGATAAAAAAAATGTAGGAAGTGATAAATTACAGAAAGTAAAATTAGTATTAGATTATACACCTAATACTAATCATACTGGGATATATGTAGCAAAGGAAAAGGGGTTTTATAAGAATCAAGGTTTGGATGTTGAAATTGTTCAACCTTCAGATGGAGATGCTGATACTTTGCTAGCAACAGGAAAGGCAGATTTTTCAATATCATATCAGGAAAATGTAACTTATGCACTTACAAAGGAAAAAGATCCTCTTCCAATAAAGGCAATAGCTACAATAAATCAGCACAATACTTCTGGTTTTGCTTCTCCAATAGCTAAGAATATTAAATCACCAAAAGATTTTGAAGGTAAAATTTATGGTGGGTGGGGATCACCATCAGAAGAGGCTATAATTAAATTGGCAATGGAGAAAAATGGAGCAGATTTTTCTAAACTTAAAAGAGTTGATATAGGTCAAGATGATTTTTTAACAGCTACAAAGAAGAGAATTGACTTTGCATGGGTATTTGAAGGTTGGGATGTAGTAAACGCAAAACTTGTTAATGAAAAATTAAACTATTTACCAATTAAAGATATAGATCCAGCGCTTGATTATTATACACCAGTAATAGCTACAAATAATGATAACATAAAGAATGATAAGGAAATGGTAAAGAAATTTATGAAAGCTACTTCAGATGGATACAATTATGCAATTGATAATCCTAAAGAATCAGCAGATATGTTATTAAAGGGTGCTCCTGAACTTGATAAAAAGTTAGTATACGCTAGTCAAGAGTTTTTATCTAAGCAGTATAAAGCGGATGCAAAAAAATGGGGTGTAATGGATAAGAATGTATGGGAAAATTATGCTAAATTTATGAAGTCTAATAAGCTAATAAGTAAAGATTTAAATGTAGATGATGCCTTTACAAATGAATTCTTACAATAAAAACAATATGGAAAATAAGGAAATAAAAGTAAGACTAAAAAACATAAATAAAGCATTTGGAAAAAATAAGGTATTAGATGATATAAGTATAGATTTATATGAGGGTGAACTTGTAACATTAATAGGGCCAAGTGGCTGCGGTAAATCTACAATATTTAATATAATATCAAATTTAACATCTGTGGATTCAGGAGAAGTTGAGATAAAATCTGAGATAAGTTACATGCATCAAAAAGATTTATTGCTAACATATAAGACAATAATGGATAATGTGACATTACCGCTTATAATAAAAAATATGAATAAAAAGAATGCCTATAAAATTGCAGAGGAATACATTCCTATATTTGGTTTAAGAGGATATGAAAAAATGTATCCCAAAGATTTATCAGGTGGTATGAGACAGAGGGCTAATTTTTTGAGGACATTTCTATGTTCAAATGAATTAATGTTACTAGATGAACCTTTTGGGTCACTTGACTATATTACAAAAAGTGAATTACATGAATGGTTTTTAGATGTTAGAAAAAATATAAATACTAGTATATTGCTTATTAGCCATGATATTGATGAAGCCATAAAACTTTCTGATAGGATTTACGTTTTGTCACAAAAGCCAGCTAAAATAAAAAAAGAGTTTGATTTAAAGAATACAAATTTTGATAAAAGTTCTATTGAGTATTGCTCAAAATTAAAAGAACAAATATTAAATAATTTAAAATGATAAACTTACAAAAGATCATCAAGTAGCTACATACTGTACAGGTGGAATTAGATCTGCTTTTATGCAATTAAGGTTAGAAATGTCAGGATATTCTTATGTAAAAAATTATGAGGGTTCATATTACAACTGGGTAAAAATTAATCCAGTAGTAAAATAATTTTCAATTGACAGAACATGATAATAGTTTTTAACTATCATCATGTTCTGTATTTATTAATTAAATCTATTAAACTAATTAAAATAATGATTACATTAATTCAACTTATAATGTATAATGTAGATAAAACGTTATCAAAAGATATATTCTATCATATACTTTAAATTTATAGTGCGAATATATAATAACGAAAAATCATCTAAAGGAGGGTATTACATGAAATGTAATAAGGTTATAGCTATATTATTAGCTTCAGGATTTATGGTAACAGGATTAACTGGGTGTGCTGATCAAAAGAAAGAAGAAAAGAAAGCTTCTACTCAGACAGAACAGAAAAAAGATGCTGCTGTAAAAGAAATGAAGGGTGATGAACTAAACAAGATAATGGAAGATCAGAAAGAAAAAGAAAAATATCTTGTGATAGATGTAAGAAGCCAAGAAGAATATGATAAGGGGCATGTTAAATATGCTATAAATATGCCTATAGACCAGTTTGAGTCTATGATTAAAAATATAGAAGATCAAAAAGACAAAAATGTTGTAACAATTTGCAATACTGGTAAGAAGAGTGCAAAAGCTGCTGATATGCTTGTTAAAAAAGGATTTATGAACGTATACAACGCACAAGGTGTAAAGGACTTCAAATATAAAACTATGACTATGGTTACAAATGTTAGAGGTGCAGAAATGCAGAAAATTGCTAACGAAGGTAAGTACACTATAATAGATGCTAGAAAAGCTGAAGATTTTAAAATGGGTCATTTAAAAGGCGCTATGAATATAGAAGTTGAAAATATTGATGCTAAGATGTCAAGCATAGCAAAAGATAAGCCAGTAGCTGTATATTGCTATTCTGGAAACAAGTCTATGGCAATAGCACAGAAATTATCTGACGCAGGTTACAAGGCTACTTCATCTTTAGATGGTACTAAAGAATACACTCAGTTTGAGTTAGTGAAATAATATATTTTAAACAAAATTAAAATCACATAGTCATTTGAGAGAGAAATCTCTCAAGTGACTTTTTTTCGAGGTGTAAATGAAAGAAACAATAATATATTTTACTAGAATACCAAGTAGAGGATATGGTAAAAATAGACTTAAAAATTTTTTAAACGAAGAACAGAGGTATGAGTTAAATAAAAATTTAATATTAAATAACTATAAAATATTAAAAGAATGTAAATATAATATATGCGTTTATTATAATCAAGCGGATAATCTAGATGAGACTCAAGCGGATATTGATGGTATTTTTGATTGCCCTATGAAGAAACAAATTGGCAAAAATCTAGGTGCTAAAATGTATTCATCGATATGTAAAGAGCTAGAAGAAGCAAATAAGGTAGTATTAGTAGGTTCAGATTTGACTAATTTAAGTAAGGAATTGATAACTGAATGCTTCGAGTTATTGGATATATATGATTTGGTAGTATCACCTACCGAAGATGGAGGATATGGTATTATAGCTATGAAAGAACCTATAGATGTATTTTCAGGTATTACTTATAGCAATGAATTTGTTCTAGAAAATACAATTAATATAGCTTTAAGAAGTGGTTATACTTGTAAAACAATAGGTATTCTTAGAGATATTGATGTTAGAGAAGATATTGTTAGAGAAGAATTAGGTACAGACAAATTTGAGATGTTAGGTTTTGGCGAGTATAATTTAAATTATAAATATTTAGATAAAGATAAGAATCCTTTGGTATATAGAATAAATATGAAAAGTCAAATGGACTTGGGAATTAAGCAGATTGAATATGAATATAAAGCATTGAAAGAGCTTGAAGGTACCAAAGTTGTACCAAAAGTTTGTTCATATAGCTTAAAATCAAAATATATGCCATATGGAAGTTTAAAAATGCAATATCTTGAAGGAAGACCTCTTGATTATGATAAAGATATGAATATAGCAGCATATTTATTATCTAAAATACACAATCATAAAGTAGTAAATGATACTTTCATACATGCAGATAAACCATTTAAATCAATGTTTAATGAATTTACTAGCATGTTTTCACATTATCAACAATGGGATAAGAAAGATACAAAAGTTGAGAAAACTATAGAAAAATTCTTGCAAATAGCTAAAGAATCAGGTCTTGATGCTGATATAGAAAATCAATGTATTATTAATACTGAATTAAACAACAGAAACTTTATAATTGGAGAAAAATCATATATAATTGATTGGGAAAAACCAATTATTGGTGAATGTGAACAAGATTTAGCTCACTTTTTAGTTCCAACCACTACAAATTGGAAGACAGAAAAAATACTAGACAAAGATGAAATAGAGAACTTTTTAAACGAATACTCAAAATTTAGATATTTTGATACAGTGAAATTAAATAAATATTTAATGTTTAATACATTAAGAGGTGTTACTTGGTGCTCTATGGCAAAGGTAGAATATTCAGATGAAAGTAGGGCTTTAAAAAATGATGAAACATTAGTAAAGATAAATAAATTTCTATCAAAAGATTTTTTAGATTATCTATATGAAGGTTTCTATAAATTTTTTGATAAAAAATAATAAGGCTGGGGTTGATGTAGGATAAATGAATGAAAAAGGGAAAAAGATAAGTAAAATTATTTTAATAATAGCAATATTACTGATATCAGTTTTGTTTATCAGAGAATATTCTTTGACAGATATAAGAGATATAATAAATTCTCATGGTTCGCTTGGACCTTTAATTTATATATTACTTTTTATAGTTCTTCCAATATTTTTCTTTCCAGTGCCTATATTAGTTTTAGCAGCTGGTATAGCTTTTGGCTTAGAATATGGTACATTTTATACACTTATAGGATCATTTTTTAATGCATTGTTAATGTACTACTTGGGAAGATTTTTGGGCAGGGATTTTGTGAATAACTTTTTAGATAAAAAAGTAAGTAGAAACATCAGAGAAAAATTGCAATCTGACAATCAAAAGACTTTAACATCTGTATTTTTTATATTAAGATTAGTTCCGCTAGTTTCATATAATCTAATAAATTATGTGGCTGGTTTTACAAAAATTAGACTAGACAGATATTTAATGACTACAGTGATAGGTATTTTACCGGGTTTGGTAGTATTTTTAAATGCAGGAGATAAGTCACTAAATGTAAAAAGCCCAGGATTTGCAATAGCAATATTGTTATTGGTGATACTTACGCTAGTATCTCTAATAATACTAAAAATATATTTGAGAAAAGAGAACAATGGTAACAATAATAGTTCCAACATATAATGAAGAAGAAAATATTTTAAAACTACAGAAAAATATTGATAAATTAAATGGTGATTTTGAAGTAATTTTTTCAGATGGTTTTAGTACAGATAAAACATTTGACTTAATCAAAATAGGTCAATTTAGAAAAAAAATAAGAGAGACAAGCTATAGGTCCAATCAAATGAATATGGCATACAACTATGCTAAAGGAGACTATATTTGGTTTGTACATGCTGATTGTATTGTACATGAAAACAGTGTATTAGCTATAGAATCTTCTGAAGCTGATATAGGATGTTTTAAACTAAAATTTGACTGTGAAAAACTTATGCTAAAAATAATAGCATATAATTCTAACAAAAGAGTTAGAAAAAGAAATATTGCCTTTGGTGACCAAGGTATCTTTATTAAAAAAGAAATATTTAGTCAGTTACATGGTTATAAACCTATTCCTTTAATGGAAGATTATGACTTATCTATAAGGGTAAGCGAAATGGGAATTAAAATAAGACAGATTAATTTACCTATAATAACTTCTGCTAGGAGATTTTTAGACAAAGGTATTTATAAAACTATGATAAAAATGCAGATTTTACAATATAGATTTAGAAGAGGGGATGATATATATAAAATTCATTCTGATTACAATAAATAAGTTGTAGAAAGGATCTCAAATGAAAAAGAAAGATTCAAATATTAATATGATAGATAAAACGAGAAAAAAATGTATCGAATGTAATATATGTACACACAATTGTGATTTTTTGTCAAAGTACAATATTAATCTAAAGGATTTTACAAGTAGGGAAGATTTGAGATTGAGCTGTTTTTTATGTGATAAGTGTTATGAGCTATGTCCAGTAGATTTATCTGGAAAGGATATTGCAATTGAACTTAGAAAAGAATACCCATCAAATACTAAAAAAGTAGAATTTATGAAAAATAGATACAAATTTAGAAATAACTCAAAAAAAGAGAGTAACTATTTATTATTCTTGGGTTGTAATTATCCTGGAACATATCCAAAGACTTGTCAAAAGTTGATAGATATATGTACTAAAATGGGAATAGACTATTCTGTTGATTGTTGCAAAAAGCCAGTTCAAGAGCAAGGTGCAAATGCAGATTTTGCATATTTAGAAAATCTATTTAAAGAAAAAAATACGGACACTTTGATATGCACATGCCCCAATTGTTATTATTTACTAAAAGAAAACTTGTCTATAAATGTTATAAGTGTTTATGAATTTCTACACATTCATAATTTAGGAAAAAAAATAGAAGGACAAATACCCATATTTTTTCCATGCTCAGATCGAATATACAGAGAAATGTTTAAATATATATCGTATTATATAGAATCATTTACTAGTCCGTTTGATAAAGTAAATTGTTGCGGTTTAGGTGGCGGTGCTATGAAAAATGAGATGGATTTAATAGAAGATAAGAAAAAAAGGATGCATGAACTATGGGATGGAGCTATATATACATATTGTGCATCATGTTCAGGAATTTTTAGAAAATATGGCCTACAAAACATAATGAATATACTATCGGAAATATTGGAAGTGCATGAAGAACCTTCTAATTCATATGCTATAAATGTTTTAAAATATAAGTTTAAGGGGAGAAAATAAAATGAAATTTAATGAAAAAGTAAAGGATAATGCAACTAAAAATATACACATTTTACAGCTAAATATTGGTAAAAAATGTAATTTATCGTGTACACATTGTCATGTAATGGCTGGACCCAAAAGAGATGAAATGATGAGTAAAAATATATTTGATAAGTGTATGAAAATATATGATAAATTTTCTATGGACACTATAGATATTACTGGTGGAGAGCCCACTATGCATAAAGATATAGAATATTTTATAAAGGAAGCCTGTCAAAGATCAAAAAATGTAATTCTTAGATCAAATCTAGTAGGACTAGACAATAGAGAAGATTTTATAAAAATTTTAGCAGATAATAAAGTGAATATAGTAGCATCTATGCCTTGTTACACTGAGGAAAATGTCGATGCTATGAGGGGAGAAGGTACATTCAATAGAATTGTAGCTAGTATAAAAGTATTGAATAAATACGGATATGGCAAAGAATTAAAACTTGATTTAGTATATAATCCATTAGGGGCTTTTTTACCTCCTGCTCAATCAGATTTAGAAGTAGATTACAAAAATGAGTTAGAAAAATTAGGTTTAGAATTTTCAAACTTACTAACTATAACTAATATACCTATTGGATGCTTTAAAAACCAACTAGAAAATACTGGGGAATTAGAAGATTATAGAGTATTATTAGAAGAAAATTTTAATGAAGCAACAGTAGATAATTTGATGTGTAGATACCAATTATCTATATCGTTTGACGGTAAAATCTATGATTGCGATTTCAATCAGATGGAAGAATTAGAATGTAATTCTTACAATAATGTTGATCAAATATTAGAATTGGATAATTTAAATAGAGAAATAGTATTTGCAGATTTTTGCTATGGATGTACTGCAGGTGCAGGTTCAAGTTGTGGAGGTTCTTTAGATGAATAATGAAAATATTTTTGAATTAATGGAAAAGGGTAATAACTGTTCACAGACAGTTTTGTTATGTTTTGCAGATAGATTTGGAATGGATGAGTTGATGGCTCAAAAAATATCATCTTGCTTTGAGAGTGGGATGTTTGTTGGAGACACATGTGGAGCTGTTTCAGGAGCTTATATGGTATTGGGACTTAAATATTCAAACGGAACAAATGAGTCAAGAACATTATTAAAGGAAAAAGTGCTTGAGTTTATAGACAAATTTGAAGCAAAGCAATCAAGCACAAAATGTGAAAATTTATTAGGAATAAATATAAAAAGTGATGAGAATTTGGTAAAAGCATTTGGAGATGGAACAATAGAAAAAGTCTGTCCAGGATGTGTTATTAGTGCAGTTGAAATACTAGAAGAAATTATATAATATGTTATGTAAACTAATATAATAATAAAATAATAGAAAATAAAAAGTATCCTCTTTATAAATTTATAAAGAGGATACTTTTTATTTAATCAGTTTTATGAAATAAATAATTCAATGATCTTAGTGAATATTAAATTATATATAAATAAAACAATAATTATTTAATGTATTGCATTAAATAATTATTGTAAATTATGAAAAATATGATATAATAATATCAAAAGGGAGGTGCACTATATGAGAAGTGTAAAATACTGGAATAAAAGGTTTAAGAATATTAAAATTTTTTTTACTTTTGCATTTATTTTTTTATGCATAACATTAGTTCTCTATATAGCAAAATTATTTAGAGATATATTAAATGGTATGGGTTTTTATGCAACTTTTCAAAATATTAGAATTACAATAGCTATATTAGTAATGTGTTTAGCCGCACTGTATTTTAAGAAATTTATTATTAGCTTAGAGAATAAGAGCTTTTTAAATTCAAATACAGATATATGTGATAAAATAGCTAAAATTTTTATTTTTGGTATTATAAATGACTTCTTTATGTATGGAGCGTTAAAGGATGGAGCAGTAAATGATATATTAAATCAAAGTCCGCTTTTTTATTTTTTTGTTTATAATTATGTAATTTTTAATATTATACCGTATCTAATTGAAGTTGCAATTAATTTGAATGAAGATAGTAAGAGTATAATTTAGACAATTATTGTTTTAAAAGTATTAATAGTTATTTATATTAAAATTGAAAGGAAATTAATTATATGCAGAATACATCCGATAAAGATAAAATAGAAGAATTAAATAGCAATAATAGGATTAAAAATATAGATACACATCCATACTGTACAAAAAATACAAGTACTATTTCAAGAAAAGGCAAAAACATTATAATATTTCTGATGTTTATCATACTGCTTATGATTTTAGCTAGAATATTGTTAATGTTAAATATAAAATTTTATAATATAGTGAATTTTGATGAAAAACCTAAGATGGGAATGTTAATTAGAGAAGGTAATACTCTGATTAATTTTGTTATTATAATTTATGGATTGTTGAAAGTTTTATTAAGTAATAATATATTAGATAGTATAATATACAAATCTATTAGATTAATAGGAATCGTTAACATTATAGCCTCATTTGTAATTTCTACAACTTTAGACATACCTTTATTTTGTTTTATAATGGGGCCAATTAGTTTTGTATGGGAGTATATGATTTTTGGTGTTCTTTGTGTTTGTTTGTCTATTATTTTAAAAGAAGCATATATAATAAAGAAAGAATTTGATGAAATCATTTAGAGGTGGATGCGTTGAATAGCCATAGAATTTTTACTAAGAAAAACAATAATGAGACTGATAATAATAAAAAATTTAATATAATAGAGGAATTAATAGTATCTTTGACAATATTATTGTTAATTATGGTTCTTAGCCTATCGTTACCAAATTTGATTTATAAAATCAACCAAGGATTTTATATTCATAGATGTTATAAAGTAGTTCATGAAATAATATTTAATATTACAATAGCAGGCCTTATAATTACGCTATTGATTATAAAAAGTTTAAAAAGTAACTTTATACAAAGCATATACTATTTACTATATATATTAGCTATAATTAATATTATACTCTCTCCCATAAGTGGTTTATCATTAGATTATCCAATAATTGGATTTGAATTAATACAGCTTAAACCTAATTTTAACTTAGATGTATGGTTATTTATTTCTGGACTTTTATATTTAACATTTGCTATAATATTAAAAGTTGGTTATAAATCTTTAAAAAATAATGATGGAACACTATAATAGATTGGAGGTTTTTATGTCTATTATACTTAGACTAGATAGGGTTATGGCAGATAGAAAAATGTCACTTAATGAATTATCAGAACTGGTAGGTATTTCTAATGTAAATCTATCCAATCTAAAAACTGGAAAAGTAAAAGGGGTTAGATTTTCTACTTTAGATAAAATTTGTGAAGTTCTCAATTGCCAACCTGGCGATATTTTAGAATATGAAAAATAAAAAATATATAATAAAAGGAGATGTTTTGTGATGAAAAAAATAAATTCATCTCTTTTTTTATTTTTGAAATTATTTACTTAAACTCTACTAATACTATATATTCTATTTTTTTAGTTCATATTCAATTAATAATACTACTTATTGTGATATAATATTATATTGAAGAATTATGAACTTTATACACGGAGGTGTTTATGAATATAGATAAAGAAAAACTTTCTCCAATGATGAGAAAATATTTAGAAACTAAAGAAGAATATCCAGATTGTATTCTATTTTATAGATTAGGTGATTTTTATGAAATGTTTTTTGATGATGCTTTATTAGCGTCAAAAGTATTGGATATAACTCTTACAGGTAAGGCATGTGGTCTTGAAGAAAGAGCTCCAATGTGTGGTGTACCTTATCATAGTGTATCTCAATACCTTACAAGGATGATTGAAGCAGGATATAAAGTTGCTATAGGTGAACAAGTAGAGGATCCAGCTACAGCAAAAGGTCTTGTAAAAAGAGAAGTAGTAAAAGTTGTTACACCAGGAACTCTTTTAGAAGATGATTCTTTGGAAAAAGCAAAAAATAATTATTTGATGGTAGTATATTTTCAGGGTAAGAATGCTACTATATCTTATGTAGATATATCTACAGGAGAATTAAACATAACAAAAATAAAATCAAATAAGGCTAAAGAAGAGGTAGCTAGGGTTTCTCCAAGTGAAATTATTTCTAACAATGAAGATTTTATAGAAGATATAAGATCGTTGGCTAATATGGCCAATATTTACTTAAATATTGGTTTTAATGAAGATTTGTTAGAAGAAAGCATATTAAAAGAGACTTTTAAAGAAGAATATTTAAAAGACTTACAGATTAATGATGATAAGGATATTATCTCTTGCCTAGCAATAGTTATGAATTATATTAGAAATACTCAGATGCAGTCATCTAATAATATCAGCAAAATTAATATATATAATCCAGATAATTTTATGACTTTAGATTTATTTACAAAGGTAAATTTAGAACTTGTAAAGACGATGCGTGGATCAAATAAAAAAGGATCTTTATTAAATGTACTTGATTGTACATCTACACCTATGGGTTCACGTATGCTTAGAAAGTTTATTGAACAACCTCTAGTTGATAAAGAGAAAATTCAGAGGAGATTAGATATCACAGAAGAAATATATTCGAATTATATATTAAGAGATGAATTAAAAAGCGCTTTATCTAACATTTTTGATTTGGAGAGAATATGTGCTAAAGTTGCATATGATAGAGTTATGCCTAAAGATTTATTGAATTTAAAAAATAGTATAAGTGCTTTAGGACCAATAATAGAAGCTTTAAACATATCTAGAGCAAATATATTATCTGAGTTTAGAGACAATATAGATCCACTAGATGATTTATTTAATTTAATAGATAAGTCAATTTTAGAAACACCATCTAATACTATAAAAGATGGAAATATTATTAAGTCACAATACTCAAATGAGCTGTATGATTTGAGAGATATTTCAAACAATGGGGCTAATATGATAGCTCAAATCGAAAAAAATGAAAAAGAAAATACTGGTGCAAAAACTTTAAAAATTGGATACAATAAAGTTTTTGGTTATTATATAGAGATTACAAAAGTAGCTTTATTGCAAGCCAATTTATCTGATAAATATATACGTAAGCAAACCTTAGTAAACGCAGAGAGGTTTATAACGCCAGAATTAAAGGAAATTGAAGATAAGATAATAAATGCCGAAGATAAAATTAAGGATCTGGAGTATAGACTATACAAAGAAATTAGAAATAACATATTTAAAAATATAGAGAGAATACAAAGGGTGGCTAATTTAATAGCTGAGCTAGATGTTTATGTATCAAATGCAATAGTAGCAGATAAAAATTCTTATGTTAAGCCACAAATAAATACAGAATCTATAATGCTTGTAAAAGATGGTAGACATCCAGTTATAGAGCAAATAATGGGAAGAGAAAGCTTTATTTCAAATGATACTAATATAAATAGAGATAACACTATTAGCATCATAACAGGACCTAATATGTCAGGTAAGTCTACGTATATGAGACAGACAGCTTTAATAGCTTTAATGGCTCATCTAGGTTCTTTTGTGCCAGCGTCATATGCAAATATACCTCTCTTAGATAGAATATTTACAAGAGTAGGGGCGAGTGATGACTTATCCCAAGGTCAGTCAACTTTTATGGTTGAGATGAGTGAAGTTAGCCAAATTTTAAAAAATGCTAGTAAAAATAGTTTGATAATATTGGATGAAATTGGAAGAGGTACTAGTACATATGATGGAATATCTCTTGCTTGGTCAATAGTTGAATACATACAAAAAAATATAGGTGCAAAGACTTTATTTGCAACGCATTATCATGAACTTACAGACTTAGAAAATCAATTTGATGGTATAAAAAATTATTCTGTAGAGGTAAAGGAAGAAAAAGAAGAAATTCTATTTTTAAGAAAAATTGTGCCATGTGCAGCAGATAGAAGTTATGGTATTTATGTAGCCAAGTTGGCGCAACTTCCAGATAATGTACTGAATAGGGCAGATGAAATCTTATCCGAACTTGAGAAAAAACACATAGAAAACCAAAGTTCTATTAAAAAAGTTATTGCAGACAATAATAGAAACAGCATACAGGAAAATCAGTTGACTTTTGATATGATAAATCATAAAAATGATGATAAGGAAAAAGAATTTTTGAATGAAGTTGCTAATATTGATTTTATGAATTCTACCCCTATGGATATAATGAATAAAATGTTTGAATTACAGAAAAAAGCAAAGGAGCTAATATGCCAAGAATAAATATTTTAGATGATGCTACTATCAATAAGATAGCGGCTGGCGAAGTAATTGAGAGACCATCTTCTATTATAAAAGAATTGGTTGAAAACTCAATAGATTCAGGAGCCAGTTCTATTTTAATAGAAATAGAAAATGGTGGAAAAGATTTAATAAAGGTAGTGGATAATGGCTGCGGTATTGAATATGATGACGTAAATAAAGCCTTTATGAGACATGCTACGAGTAAAATTAGTGCCGTAGAAGATCTATCACACTTAAATACATTAGGTTTTAGAGGTGAGGCCCTTGCTTCAATTGCAGCTGTATCAAAGCTAGAAATGATTACAAAGACCTCTGAAGATATAGTAGGCACTAAGGTCAATGTAAATGGAGGAAAGTTTTTATCAAAACAAGCAACTAGTGCTAACAAAGGTACTCAAATATCCGTAAAATCTTTATTTTATAATACACCAGCAAGGTTAAAGTTTTTAAAGTCTATCCATTCTGAATCACAAGTCATAAATGATTTGGTAAATAAAATAGCTATAGGTAATCCAAATGTTAGAATCAAGTATATAAATAATAAAAAAAGAATATATGAGACACTAGGTGATGGAAATATATCTCACGTAATTAGAATGATATATGGAAAAGATATAAGTGAAAATCTAATAGAAATTAATTCAGAATCTAATTTATTTAAGATTAAAGGATATATATCAAACAATAATATATATCGTTCTAATAGAAATATGCAACATATATATGTAAATGGCAGGTATGTTAAGTCAAAAAATATTATGGATATAATTAATGATTCTTATAAAGCAATAATTCCTATAAATAAATTTCCAATTTATATAATAAATATAGATATGGATCCAGCTACTGTAGATGTAAATATACATCCCAATAAGTTGGATGTGAAATTTGATAAAGAGGATCAAATTTTGATGGAAATAGGAGATTTTATTAGAGGTAAATTGATGAAATCTAGTTTATTAGGAAAGTATAAATCTTCATCAAATTCTATGGGAACTTACGATAGCTTTACATATACAAAGCCAGATAGCAACTATCCTAAAAAAGATAATTTAGATTCTGATAATATATATAAACCAAATATAGAAATGAAAACTAAAGAACTAGATACAGATGATGTTTTTGGTGATCAATGGTCAAAGCTAAAAAATAAGTTTTCTAAAAAAGAAAAGGAACTAGATGAGACGCAGACTAAATTTTACACTCATTTACCTAAATTTGATGATGATGAAATAATAGATAATGAAAACACAGGAAATAAATTTTCGAAACTTAAAGATTTGAATAATATTCAATCAGATGAAGTTGAAAAAGATTTGCATAATTTTAATACAGATACAGGTGATAGTAAAGGTCGATTTTCTAGACTATCAACCTATGAAGAATTTGAAAATAGGGAAAGCTCTAATTCATATAATAAATTGATAAGTGTTAAAGAAAATAAATTTGATATATTTGAAGAATCTAGTAGGAATCAAGATTTCATAGGATTAAATTTTGTGGGTATAATTTTTGATACCTATATAATGTTTTCTAGAAAAGAGGATGTAATCTTAGTAGATCAGCACGCAGCCCATGAAAGAGTAAAATTTGAAATGTATATGAAAAAATTTAAAGCAAATAATGTTTCTATACAGATGTTAATAGATCCAATAATTATGGAATTATATCCTAATGATATGGAAAGCTATAGAAAAAATGCTGATATTTTCGAGACATATGGATTTCTAATAGAAGAATATGGTCATAAAAATATCAGTATAAGAGGAGTTCCAAATACATTTGGAAACCCTGAAAGTCAGAGATTTATATATGAAATATTAGATAATCTAGATAAAATAGATAATATTTATGACACAAAATATGATGAAATTGCAGAAATAGCTTGTAAATCTGCTGTAAAAAGTAATGATAAGTTGAATATAATAGAGGCAAGAGAATTAATATATGAATTAGAAGGATGCGATAATCCATACACTTGTCCTCATGGTAGGCCGACTATGGTAAAAATGACCAAATATGATGTTGAAAAAATGTTTAAGAGAAAGTTATAGGTAATAAAATGAATAAAATTCCAGTACTTATATTGACGGGCCCAACAGCTGTTGGAAAAACAGACCTATCAATTAAGTTAGCAAAAAAATTAAATGCAGAGATAATATCCTCAGATTCAATGCAGATATATAAATACATGGATATAGGTAGTGCAAAGATTACAAAAGAAGAGATGGATGGAGTGGTTCACCATGTGATAGATTTCGTAGATCCGAGTGAAGAATATTCTGTATCAGAATTTAAGGATTGTGCTGAGAGAGCAATTGAAGATATATATTCTAGAGGCAAACTTCCGTTAATTACTGGTGGAACCGGTCTATATTTAAATTCAATTATTTATGATATGGGATTTGCCAATGTCAATTCTGATTCAAAGATCAGAAAAGAATTAGAAGAACTATACAATAAATATGGAAAAGAATATATGCACAATATGCTTAGATCAATGTCAGAAAAAGCTGCTGACAAAATACATCCTAATAATGTTGTAAGAGTTATAAGGGCTATAGAAATTTGTAAATTAGGCGGTCACATAGGAGATTTTTCTACTGACTTGAAATTAAATGACAAATTTGATTGCAAAATAGTAGTATTGAATAGAGATCGACAAGTTTTATATGAAAGAATTAATATGAGAGTAGATATTATGATGGAAAAAGGTCTGATAAAAGAAGTAGAGAAACTTTATGAAATGGGTTATGGTAAGGAACTAACTTCTATGAAAGGTATAGGATATAAAGAAGTCATCGACTATTTAGATGGAAAATCTACTCTGGAACAAGCAATTGATAAAATTAAGCAGGGCACTAGAAGATATGCAAAAAGACAAATAACATGGTTTAAAAGATATGAAAATGCAACTTGGATAGATTTAGATAAGATAAGGGATATTGATGAGCAAATTAATATTATTGAAGAAAAATTAAATTTATAGTTTTTTAAATATATATTTATTAAATTAAAAATATACTTAAGAAAATCAGAAATAATGAAGATAAATGGGGTAGTTTAATGTTAAAGGAAACTGAAGAGTTATTATTAAAGAAATATTCTATAGATGAAAAGATAGTAAAATTATCAGAGGAAGTAGACGAAGAAATCCAGGAAGAGTTTTTTAGAATTGATGAAATAAGAGAATACAATCAATTAAAGGTATTAAATGCTATGCAGGAAGCTGGTCTTAGTGATAGTCATTTCAATTGGACTACTGGATATGGATATAATGATATAGGCAGGGAAAAGACAGAAGAAATATTTGCCAAAGTATTTCATGCTGAAGATGCACTAGTAAGACCTCAAATAGTAAATGGAACACATGCTTTGTCACTTACTGTTCAAGGTATTGTAAGACCAGGAGATGAAATAGTATCAATTACTTCATCGCCATATGATACACTACAGGGTGTAATTGGTATTAGAGATGAAAAAGGATCTCTAAGAGAGTTTGGAGTAAGCTATAAGCAAGTCGAATTTTTAGATAATGGAGATATCGATATTGAAGGAGCAAAAACTGCTATTTCTGATAAAACCAAGATGGTTGTTATGCAAAGATCGAAAGGATATGCTTGGAGAAAATCTCTTACAATTACTGATATCAAGGAAGCTGTTGAGGCTGTTAGATCAGTTAAAAAAGATGTTATAATAATGATAGATAATTGTTATGGAGAATTTTTAGATATACTTGAACCTACAGATGTAGGTGTTGATGTAATGGCCGGTTCTTTAATAAAAAATCCAGGTGGCGGTCTAGCTTTAGCTGGCGGATATATAGTTGGTAAAAAAGATTTAATTGAAATGATTTCTTATAGACTTACTGCACCTGGTATAGGAAAGGAGTGCGGCCTGACTTTTGGTATGACTAGAAATATACTACAAGGATTATTTATGGCTCCTTATGTAGTATCTCAAGCTGTAAAGGGAGCAATATTTTGTGCTAGAATATTCGAGAGACTTGGATTTAAAGTAAAGCCTACATATAAAGAAAACAGAAGTGATATTATACAAATAGTGCAGCTAAAAGATGCAGAACAATTAATTAAATTCTGTCAAGGCGTGCAAGCTGCTTCACCAGTAGATTCTTTTGTAAGTCCTATACCATGGGCTATGCCTGGCTATGATGATGATGTGATTATGGCTGCAGGAGCCTTTGTACAGGGCTCATCTATTGAACTAAGTGCAGACGGTCCAATAAGACCACCATATAATGTATATTTCCAAGGTGGACTGACATATGATGCTTCTAAAATGGGAACCCTAAAAGCATTAGAGAGTATGCAAATACTATAATAAAATGCTAATAAAAATTTTATTATTTAAATAGAAAAAGGCTGGATTATCCAGCCTTTTTCAAATTACAAGTCTATTATGGAGTTACAATATTCATAGTTACTCCGATTGAATCTAAATACTTCTTAAAATCTTCTTCTCCAATAGTAACAGTTTTAGTATTAATATTGGGATGAAAATTCAATTTTTCTCCGTTTAATACATCTTTTGCTATAAAGAATTCAACTACTTTTTCTTGGTCATTTGCTAAAGCAAATGGATTTACAGATCCAGTTTTGAGTCCAAGTACTTTCATTAGCCTATCTTCTGAGGCAAAAGATAATCTAGTTGAAGCAAATTTATCTTTTAAACCTTTGACATCTACTTGTGCATCATCTTTACAAGTATATAGGTAGTATTTATTACCCTTTGCGTTTCTCAAGAACAAATTTTTGCAGTGAATACCTTCAGTCTTATCTTTTATAGAATTCAAATCATCAGCTGTAAAAAGTGGTTCATGTTCTATTACTGAATATTCTATACCTAGTTCATCTAATTTGTCATATACCTTTTGTTCAATATCTAGCATTTCCATAAAAACCCCCTACAATTAATTTTATTTAATTATATCAATATAAAGACCTCTAAGCAATAGAAAATACATTTTCCTACTTATATTTTAATGGTTAAACTTAAATAATAACAAATCTGTATATAGTATAAAAATACTTATTAATTTAAAATTATTACTGTATATTGTGGGTATAAGATATAAAGTAATAAGTTAATAATTTTTTATGTCATTTTTATTATTTATTATAAGTTTAATATAGTTTTAAAACCTTAATAATATATATTCTGATTATTATGATACCGCTATACACAAAATATAATAAAGTTTTAAAATATTTCAAGCCTTTTTAGATAAAAAAAATACTTGTTTTATCTATTACTATAAAGTATACTAATACAAGAAGAAGTTCAATATATTGTGTTGTGAATTAAAAAAAACTTTTATATACATCAATATGTTGTTAGATGGAATTATAATAAACACATAAATTTTATTTGGAATTTTTAAGTATTACTAAAAAGCATAGAACTAATACTTATTAAAAATAGCTATGTAGCAAGTTAATAATTTTTATTAGCTATTATTTTTTTGTTCTATTTTAAAAGATAAGAAAGTGAGTGAATTTTAATGAATGTAATTAAAAGAGATGGAAGCACAGTTGATTTTGATAGGTCTAAAATTAGAATTGCTGTAGAAAAAGCCATGAAAAATGGAAGTGGTCTTTACCACCCAGATATAGCTGAAGCAGTTGCAAGAGATTGTGAAAGGCATTTTGAAAAGTCAGATGAAACTCCTACAATATATAAGATTGAAGGATTTGTATATGATAGATTGATACATTATAATCACAGTGAAACTGCAAGAGCATATGAAGGTTATAGAGCTGTACAACAATTTAAGAGACAGATAAATACTACAGACGATTCAATACTGAAATTGATGAAAAAATCAAATGAAGATGTAATGATGGAAAACTCTAATAAAAACGCTGTAATTTGCTCGACACAAAGAGATTTAATAGCTGGAGAAGTATCAAAAGATATAGCTAGAAGGAAGCTAATACCACCACATATAGTTCAGGCTCATGATGAAGGAGCTATACACTGGCATGATATGGACTATACTTTACAACCTATATTTAATTGTTGTTTAGTAAATATACAAGATATGCTAGATAATGGTACTGTTATAAATGAAAAGATGGTAGAATCACCAAAATCATTTTCAACTGCATGTACTGTTACTACTCAGATAATGGCCCAAGTAGCAAGTAACCAATATGGTGGTCAGTCTATATCTATAAAGCATTTAGCGCCATATTTAAGACGTTCTAGAGACAAGTTCTATAATATGTATATAAATAAATACGGAGAAGAAATGGCTAGTGATATAGCTGATGATATGATGCTTAAAGATCTTAAGGATGGAGTTCAGACAATCAGATATCAATTATCTACTTTGATGACAACAAATGGTCAAGCGCCTTTTGCAACAATATATCTTGAAATAGAAGTCGGTCATGAGTACGAAAAGGAAATGGCTTTGATTTGTGAAGAAATGATACAACAGAGATTAGAAGGTATGAAGAATTACAAAGGACAGAGTATAGGAGAGGCATTCCCTAAATTAGTATACTTACTAGATGAAAATAATTGTATGGAAGGCGGAAAGTATGACTATATCACTAAACTTGCTGCTGAATGTACAGCAAAGAGATTAGTACCAGACTATCAGAGTGCAAAGATGATGAAGAAAAATTATCAGGGATGTACATTCCCACCAATGGGGTGTAGATCTCACTTATCTCCTTGGAAAGATGAAAATGGAGAATATAAATGGTATGGAAGATTTAATCAGGGCGTGGTATCACTTAATTTACCTCAAATTGCAATAATATCTAATGGTAAGATGGGACAGTTCTGGAATATATTAGACCAGAGACTAGACCTTTGTAAGGATGCATTATTGTGTAGACACAAAATGTTAAAAGGTACTTTATCAGATGTATCACCAATACACTGGCAACATGGAGCAATAGCTAGATTAGCCAAGGGAGAAAAGATTGATAAATTATTGGAAGACGGATATTCTACATTATCACTTGGTTATGTTGGTATATATGAGATGGTATATGCTATGTTGGGAGTCAGTCATACTACGACTGAAGGTGAAAAATTTGCGCTGGATGTAATGAATCATTTAAAAGATGCTTGCGATAGATGGAGAAACGAGACAGGGTTAGGATTCAGTCTATATGGTACTCCAGCAGAATCGCTAGTATATAGATTCTGTAGAATTGATAAAATAAGATTTGGTGAGATAAAAGGTGTAACAGATAAAATGTATTACACAAATTCATATCATGTAAATGTATGTGAGGAAATAGATGCATTTGAAAAACTACAGTTTGAATCTAAATTCCATGAAATTTCTACAGGTGGATGTATATCATATGTGGAAGTACCAGATATGTCAAAGAATTTAGAAGCAGTAGAGCAAATTATAAACTTTATCTATCATAACATACAATATGCTGAAATAAATACTAAACCAGATGTGTGCTATGCTTGTGGTTATACAGGTGAAATGCTTATGGATGAAGATTTGGAATGGTATTGCCCATCATGCGGTAATAGAGATAGAGATGAAATGCAAGTTATGAGACGTACTTGTGGATATATTGGTACTAACTTCTGGAATAAGGGGCGTACACAAGAAATAGGCGATAGAGTACTTCATTTGTAAAAAATAATAAATTTTTTCAAAACAAAAAAATTTTTCACGAAAAAACGAAAAAAATGAACAATATAGTCATTAAAACTTAAAAAATAAAAAATGAATATATTGGAAAAAATAAAAAATAAATAAAGAGCATAGAGTAATTTATCTATGCTCTTTTGCAGTATATGAGCATAAATTGGTATATGACTTCTAAATAATTGTAGATTAATTAGTATATAGTATCATATATTAATAATCTACAATTTCTATACCAGCATTTTCTCCAAAATGTGTGTAAGATTTTTTTGATAATTTATCCGTGAAATTGATTATAATCCTTCCGCTAATTCCTTCTTTTATGCTTTTATTCATTTTTCCTTTTATAGGAGCGATCAAATTACCCTGGTCAGTAATATTTCCAAAGATTTCTAATTTTGATACTTTATTTTCCAAAATAATTTTACAGTGATTAAGAGATATATCAATGACTTTACATTTACTTAAATTATAACTAGCAAATCTATATTCTTTATTATTAATAATAATATTACAAATAAATCCTTCAAACTCAAGCCTATGTAATGGGATATGGGCTATGGAAAAAAATAAAGATATTGATTCGTCATCAAAGTGATTACATTGTAGCCAAATATAATGTTTAGGAAAAGAACTTCCCCAATCCTTTTCAAGGTAGCCTTTGCCGCCAGAAAAGTCGATTTTTCTATCATTTATGTGTATATTTCCCAAAAGATTATGATTCATACTTATTACACCGTGATTACATTCCATATTAGGAATATAGGCAAAAATGCCCATAATATTAGGCATAATAAAAGAGCTGCTGATAGGTGTAATATTTTTTAATTTAATATTTCCTCTAAGAGATAAACTATTATCTTGGAAGTCTATATCTATACTATGTTCTGTAAACGTAGAATTTTTTACAGTTACTGAAAATGGTTCATAATTTGTATTAAAGTCACCAAGATCATATTTACAATAGCCTGTAGTCGTATTTGACTTAATAGCTTCTTTTTCAACCAATATATATTGGATAAAGCAATGTGAGTCGCTACTATTTAAGTTTATTCCGGGTATAAAACTTAGACTTATTGTCTTATCTTTATTTACTAGCTTATAGTACCAGCCTTCGAAATAATTTTTTTTATTTAAATTTCCTTGAAATAAAATGGGAAAATATATTTTTTTAATCATGATTTTTACATCCTTTATAATGAAATAATATATTGGTATCATTTAATATTTATTTAAATAAATATTAATAAATTCTCTATTATCTACAATATAGCAGAATAAGTAATATTAATCAATTAACTAGATGGACAACAAACTCTTTTATATGATAATATTATTATATCGGAGGATTTTTATGAGATATAGTAAAATAAGAAAATATGATGTAGCTAATGGACCAGGTGTTAGGGTTACATTATTTGTTACAGGATGTACACATAATTGTGAAGGTTGTTTTAATAAGGATCTACAGAATTTTTCATCAGGGGATTTATGGACTGATGAAAGTAAAGAAGAAATTTTAAGTTATTTATCAAATGAAGTGGTAGTTGGAATGAACTTACTAGGGGGAGAGCCTCTTGAACAGACTATGGATAATAGCTTATTAGATTTATTGAAGAAATCTAAAGAATTATATCCAAATAAAGATATATGGATTTGGTCTGGAGATATACTGGAAGATATATTAAATGATAAGAAGAAATTGGAATTATTGTCTTATACAGATGTTTTGATAGATGGTACATTTGATATATCTAAAAGAAATATTAAATTAAAATATAGAGGTTCAGAAAATCAAAGAGTTTTAGATGTAAAAAAATCTATAGAAGCTAGAGAGCCTATATTTTATGAAGAGATTGTATAATATTTAATTGATTAATAATATCAATAAAATGTTTACACAATGCTTGCTTGTGATATAATACTAATAAGGTGATAAAGTATCACACTAATATTAATAATAATTAAAAGGAGAAATATATAATGAAAGTAGAAGCAGCTCAGACAGCAATAGATGTACTAAAAGAAATAGTGGAAGAACAATCAGACCAGCCGACATCAGTTAGAATGTATTTTGCTGGTGCAGCTTGTTCAGGACCATCTTTCGGACTTGCATTAGATGATAAGAAAGAAAGTGATGTGTCTTATGAAGTAAGTGGTATAGAATTTATAATGGATGCTCAGGAGAGTGCTCAATTCGGAGATATGGTAATTCAAGATATCGGTGGAGGATTTAGAGTAATACCTGATAGCATGAAAGATATGCAAAGTGGTTGTAGCGGTTGCTCAGGTGGATGCCACTAATAATTAAATATATTAATACTATTAGAGCTGTACTTTTGTGCAGTTCTTTTTATGTTCATTGCATTATTTTACAAAATTAATTATGAAATTATCATAGATAGGATGTAGATTATCTAGTATAATAAGTATTGAATATGTACAAAGGGGAATTTAAATTGATAGTTAATAATTTCAAAAAATTATATAGTACTTACAATAAAAAACCGTTTAGATTCTTATTTGTAGTCTATATAATATATTTAGTATCTTTCTTTTTGATAGATAAATGGCCAAATCGAGATTATTATATTATACATTCAAAAATTGACGATATAATACCTCTCTACAAACCAGCTATATTAATATATTGTTCATGGTTTTTGATGCTTGTCTTACCATTTATTTTTTTGCTTAAAAAGAAAGCCTATAATGATTTATGGAACATAGCTGTTCCTATGTTTTCAGCTATGTTTATCTCACTTATAATCTATATTTTTTGTCCTACAGCTCTAGAAATTAGACCTGAGTACTTAAGTGGAAATGATGTCTTCACATATTTACTAAAACAGATAGAAGCTATAGATGCACCCAATAATGTTTGTCCTAGTATACATGTATCTACATCTATGATTATTGATTACCAGTTTTCTAAAAGCATCAATATGCAAGATGATTCTAAAAGATTATCAAGAATTGGGGTTAGGATTTTAAATATATCAATATGCATATCTACAATGTTAGTAAAACAGCATAGTATAATAGATGTACTGGCAGGAATAATAATGGCTATAGTAATTTGTTTTTTATACAATAAATATGCACGTCTAGAAAAAGGCTAGTCTTATTTGACTGGTCTTTTTAGTTTTTTATTTAAGAAAAACATAGTATAATATTATATATGAATAAAGTAAAAAGGAGGTTTAAATGAGAAGGAGAAGAAGAAGTGGAGCAGAGGATAAGCTACTTTCATATAAAGAGTATGTAATTAATGGACTATTTAATATGAAGCCAAATACTCGATTGCTTGAAAAACTTAAGTCGCAACAAACCACAGAAAATACTTTGGATAGTGGAGAAATCTCCATTTATTCATTTGCAAATCAAGATAGAAATTTCAGAGTACCTGTTCACGATGAAAAATATAGAGAAATGATAGAGTATAGGGGTAATTGGTCAAAATATTTCGAAAACAATAATCCTATATATTTGGAAGTTGGTTCTGGAAGATGTAAATTTATAATTGAATCAGCAAAAACTAATCCAAACATCAACTATATCGCACTGGAAGTTAAGGAAGAAGTATTACTTAGGGGGGCTCAAAAAGCAGATGAACTTGAACTAGATAATGTTACATTTTTATGGGGTAATGTTGAATTTTTAGACTTTTACTTTGCTAATAAGGAATTATCGAGAATATTTATCAATTTCTGTGATCCATGGCCAAAGAAAAGAAATGCTAAAAGAAGACTCACTAGTCAATTTTTTTTGAACTTATACAAAAAGAAAATGAATAATAAAGGTGAAATACATTTTAAGACGGATAATAAATCATTATTCGAGTTTTCCCTAAATGAATTTTCAGATTCTAGCTGGAAACTTAAAAATATATCTTTAGACCTTGCTAATAGCGATTTTATAGATAATATTAGAACAGAATACGAAGAAAAATTTATGGATTTAGGTATGCCAATATATAGGTTAGAAGCTACATATATTGGTTATGAGGAGTAATTAGATGGTTGCAAGTCTTTTGAGTGATAAGCTATTAGTATCATTAATATATTCCTTGGGCTTTTTATTTATAATTGGATTTTTTGGAATGATTTTTTCCTACGTGGAAAAGAAAAATACCTACTATATATATAATACATTTGGTTTCAATGGTATTTTGTTCACTGGCATGGTTGGTACAATTGTTCATGAATTTAGCCATATTATATTTTGTTTAATATTTAGGCACAAGATTACAGAATTCAATCTAATAAGGCCATTTAAAAGCCGATATGACGGTGTAATGGGATATGTGAATCATAAATGCAACACAAACAGCAAGTATCAGATGATTGGAAATTTCTTTATTGGAATAGCACCAGTAATTGTAGGAATAAGTGCATTGATAATTTTTATGAGCATTTTATTACCAGATAAATATGATAATATTTTAGAAGTATTTTATAGAAATATGGAATATATGAACCATATAAATAGATTTGAAGATTCTTTTAATATATATGTTAGTATAGTAATTGCTATAATTGCTAATTTAAATCCATTTACACAGAATAATTATGTTTTATATATAATGTACATTTATATTATGTATTCTATAACAACTCATATGGATTTAAGCAAGGAAGATTTAACTAATAGTAAGTCAGGATTATTAAGCTTTTTTATATTATTATATATAATCAATTTAATATTTATGTTTCTAGGTATGAAGTACCAAATTATATTATTTCGTATTTTAATATCAATAGTATCACTTTTGACTGTGGGTTTGCTTTTTTCAATTATAACATTATTAATATCTAGAGTAGCATACACAACTATTCCTTAAATGTATATTTAGGGAATAGTTGTGTAGTTAAATAACTTATATGATTAGTCAAAACACATTAAATTAGAAATCTAATTAATTATTAGTGCTTATTTTAAATTTAATCCTTTTTTATGTATTAAATCATCTAATACTATCATTACATTATTAAGTTATTCTATTACTATTGTTTTATTCATGGTATAATATATAAAGAAGATTTTAATCAACTAAATTACAAAGCAATTATATAGTTGATTTATTGCTTAGGAGGAAAATATATGTCAGTAAAGTTAGTAATTGATTCTGCATCGGATATAAGTAAAAAAGAAGCTGATAAATTGGGATTAATATTTTTACCTTTGTCTGTATTCTTTGGCGAAGATAAATATTTAGATAGTATAGATTTAAGCTCAGAAAAATTTTATGAATTGCTAGAACAAAACGATGATTTACCAAAAACGAGTCAAGTTACTCCATATGAATTTGGAGAAAAATTTAAAAATTTAATTGATGAAGGTCATGATGTAGTAGCCATTACCCTATCATCTAAATTATCAGGTACATACTCTTCTGCGGTAATAGCTGCAGGTGAATTTGATGAAAATAGGATATTTATTGTAGACAGCCTAAATGCTACTGTATCTGTTAGAATATTAATAGAATATGCTATAAGTTTGGTAGAGCAAGGATTATCCGCAAAGGAAATATATACAAAGCTAGAAGAAAAGAAAAATAAAATAAGAATGTTCTTTGTAATGGAAACATTGGAATATTTATATAAAGGTGGTAGATTGTCTAAATTAGAGGCTATGGCAGGTAACTTATTGTCTGTAAAGCCAATATTGACTATAAAAGATGGCCTCGTAACAAGAGTTGCAAAAGCTAGAGGATATAAAAAAGCATGCCAGATGCTTGTTGATATAATTGAAGAAAATGGACCAATAGATAATTCTATGCCATATTCTTTTGCTTTTACTGGTAAGGATAGTTCATTACTTGATCAATACAAATCAAATTACTCTAAGTTTTTTGATAAAGATGTAAATGATATACAAGTATCACCTATAGGTTGTACAGTTGGTACACATATAGGACCAGGATGTATAGGTGTCGCATATTTTATAAAATAAATAACATATTTAAATAATAAAAAGCTAATAGAAATTCTATTAGCTTTTTATTATTATTTTAATTTTAAAATATTTTTATATTGTCAGAATATAAAAAGAGTCATAACATAAGTTACAACTCTTTTATATATTTGATTTTAAAGCTTAAATTGGACTCTATTATTTTAGTTTACTAGCTATTAATTCAACTAAGTCAGAAGTTCTGCTAGCATAACCCCATTCATTATCATACCATGAAAGTACTTTCACTAGTCCATCTTCCATAATCATAGTTGATAGCCCATCAACAATAGAAGATCTTTTATCTCCCTTATAGTCAATAGATACTAGTGGTTTATCTGAGAATCCTAAGATACCTTTCATTTCGTTTTTAGAAGCTTCTAATAAAGCTTGATTAATTTCTTCTACAGTTACATCTTTCTTTGCAACATTTACTACCAAATCCACTATTGAAACGGTCTGAGTAGGAACTCTTAAAGAGAAACCATTTAATTTACCCTTTAATTCTGGTAAAACTAAAGCAACGGCTTTAGCAGCACCTGTAGTAGTAGGTATTATTGAAGCACCACATGCTCTAGATCTTCTTAAATCTTTATGAGTTTTATCTAATACTTGCTGATCGTTTGTATAAGCATGTACAGTAGTCATCATACCATTTTCTATAGTGAACTTTTCGTGTAAGACTTTAGCAACTGGTGCCAAGCAATTTGTAGTACAAGAAGCATTAGAAACTATATTATGTACTTCATTATCATATTTTTCATCATTTACTCCAAGAACTATAGTAAGATCTTCGCCTTTTGCTGGACAAGTTATTACAACTTTTTTTGCACCTGCATTTATATGTCCCATAGTAGTTTCTCTATCCTTAAATTTGCCTGTATTTTCTACTACTATATCAACTCCTAAATCCTTCCAAGGAATTTCTTCAGGAGTAGCCATTCTTGTTATCTTTATTTCTCTTCCGTTTACTATTATTGTATCATTATCTTTAACTTCAACATCACCATCAAAAATACCAAAGCTTGAATCGTACTGGAATAAATGAGCAAGTGTTTCAGCGTTTGCTCTAGCATTTATTGCAACTACTTCATAATTTACATCATTATTTTCAGATATTCTTAATACCGATCTTCCTATTCTACCAAATCCGTTAAGTCCTACTTTAATTTTCATCATGTCCTCCAAGTTTATATATTATATATGGTAAAATATGCAATAGTGTATTACATATTTGTAACTTTCATATTTATTGTATACTATTTATATAATATATGCAAGTCTTTTTCCCAGTATTTGCTAAAATATCTTTTGATATTTGCTTATTATTAACAATATAATCTATTTATGATATATCATAAAACGTATATAAATATATATTTATATACGTTTTATGCAAAAAAAAAGTGCAAAAGCACTTTTAAGCGGCAATTTTTGCCAATTCTTCATTTTTAATATCGTAATCAATTGAAGTTTCTGAATGGTTAAACTTGTATAAAAATCCAACTATTTGTCCACTTACTATAACTGCTAATATGGAGTAAATCATTTTATTTATAGGCAAATAAGTTAAAGATAAAAAAAGTATACTAATATCTGTTATAAGATATACAGTTGATATTCTAAATTTAGAAAATTTAGATACTATTAACGCGACTATATCGTCTCCCCCACCTGCAGCTCCTGTATTTATTATTAAACCGCATCCAATACCTACACATAAACCACCTAAAATAGCAGCGATTATATTGTTATTTATAGTCATAACAAATCCAATCTTTTCGAATATAGCTGTAAAGATTGAAAAAGTACTTGTAGATAAAAGTGTTAATCCCAGGAATTTTTTACCATAAAATTTAAATCCTAATAATAGTAATAAACCATCTATTATAATATTAGCTAATGATATCTCTATATCAAATACATTTTTAAGTATTAAGAATATACCTAAAACTCCGCCTTCAGTAATACCATTCTGATAATAAAAATTGTAAATACCAAAAGCCATTATAAATGTTCCTAACTCTACTATTGTAATTTTTTTTAGCATGTACCGGTTGTACATAATTAAACCTTCTTTCTTTTATACTTTATATAATGTATATGCGCATATATAAATCACTTAACTAAACCTATTATATACAATAAATTCCTCTTATTCAATAGCATTTTCAGAATATGAAATCAAACAAATTTTCGTTAAGTTTTTAATATCAGTTTAGATTAAAAAAATCAGAAATTAAAGTGTAATATTCAAAACTAGTATATAAGTACTGTAGAATCGATTTTGATAGAATAAAAGTTCATTTATATAAATTTTTTATTTAATAAAAGAATACCGAAGTTTTTTAATATTTTTATTTTATTTAGTATTGCTAAACATAACCCTAAACTAATACTAGATATCAAAATAAAGTTTTAAAATAAAATAAGTATAAAAATAAAACACGATCTCTCGTGTTTTATAGTTTATTTTGATAATTTAAAATTAATTATTCATTTAATTCATTTGGAATAATGTAGACATCATCATCATAATCTTCTTCTTCATATGAATAATCATCGTTGTCATACATTTCAAAGTAGTCTTCAACTTTTGTATCAATTATATCATCGATTTCGAACAATAAATCTTCTAATTCTTCTCTTAATTCTTCTAAGTTATCTAATTCCATATCTTCTAACTCTTTTATTCTGTTAGTTCTAATATGTTCATCTATGAACTCGTCAATTTCTAATTCATATTCCTTATATAACTTGTGTCCAACAACTCCTACTGCAGCACCAAAAACTGATCCTAATAAAAATTTTTTCATAGTATCCTCCTTATTTATTGTCCAAATATAATCCACATTCTTCTAGGAATTTTAATGGATTTTTGAACATGAATTCTAAATGACTCATGTCCTTAATTATTTTAATATCGCCTGCTGCCAAAATCTTTAGTTCTGGTAAATTTTTCTTTGATCTATCCCTATCTCCTATCAAGAAAGTAATTTTTGTGTTCTCCCTAAATAGCTGAGATGGCAATTTATAGTGATAACACGAAAATGCTATTTTTTTTATAGTTTCAGAAGATATATTTTCAAACACATTTTTTATATAAATTTTATCCTCTGTTGATATATGATTGTATCTTGGCCATTTATCAAATGCTTTCATGCCATACTTTTTGATATCACCTACTAATTTATTAAGCTCCATATAGAATAGAGTTCCTCTATATTTACTATTTTTTAAGGTAGGACCATCAAATGCTACAATATCAATTTGCAACCATAATTCTTTCATTAGCTCGAATGCCACTGATGTGCCAAAAGATGAACCAAGTAAAAAGCTTATTTTATTAATATTATTTTCTTTCAACCATTTAACTATTTCATTTGATTGTTCCATTGACGATATAAACTTACTTACAGGATAGTTTATACCCTCAAGATGCGGAACTAGAACATAATAATCCTTTTCTAATAAAGGAATTAAAGTTTTGTAGCTAGTGCTACCTGGATAAAAGATACCGTGTATCAATAAAGCAACTGGTTTATCTTTATCTCCAAATGTTTCAAATAACATAACTTCCTCCGATTTGTATATAAACAAAACTTTGTTTATAGTTCTTATATAATTAATATACAAGTAATATTTATTAATGTCAAATTTATTAATTAATTTTTTAAAGTTTACATAATAATTTTAACTAGATATTGCCTCTAATATTTAATTATTTATATAAAATGCTTTAAGAAATTTTGTTCATTTATTAATTTTATATTATAGCCCAAGCTTAAATAAAATATTAAATGGTCACATATTTCAGATTCTATAAATATATTTTTTTCCTTACTTTCACCAACTATAATATAATCAATATGTCTATCAAACTCATTGCAGATGATAGCATCCAAGTCTTTTAGTTTTTCTATATATTCTTTTGTACAGACATCTTGTAACTTATTATAAAAATATATTCTTTTTTTTGTAAAGAAATCATCTTGATTGAATTTATCAAGTTGGTTATTACTGGCTGAATTATTGGTTTTATCTTCAGTAAAAGTGTAATTATCATTATTAAGGTTAGATATTTGAATTTTATTATTTATTATACTTTCATTTGAATTATCTGTATCCAGATTAAATATATTGAATAATATGTTTTTAAGTAATCTTATATCAAGTATTTTTATATTTTTACCACTTTTATTCATTTTTATAACTTGCTGTATTGAATCGTCTAAAAATGATTTACTATCTAAATCGCATATTAAAAAATTTGTTGATATATTTAATTTTCTATTAATAGTGCAATTGTATTTTTTTAATATATTTTTTATATCTTTAAATTTTTTTTGTTCTAGTTCTATATCAAAGTATATATTTTTATTCAAAAAATTATCTTCTTTAAAACTTTTATCTAAAAAGGAGTCCAATAAATTACTCCAGTTTTTTGAGTTAATATTTTTCATAGTTTTATTCTTAAGAATTTTAATGGATTTTAATTTTCTATCTTGCATCCATTCTGCAAATAGGCTTTCTTTATGATTATGAAACTTATAGTTTATTTCTTTTATTAATTCTTCATAGCATTTATATGTACATAGAGAGTCTGAATAAGCTCTATGTACATTTTCATTCACAATAGAATATTTATCACATAACCTACTTAAAGAATATTCTATATTATCTAAAAAAAGAGCTAAGGTAAATGTATCTATAAAATTATTTTTCAAGGGATATTTTAGTACTCGTAAGTATGCTTGGTCTAAAATAGCAAGATCGTTATTCACACCATGACCTATTATGGTTAGATTACCTATAAATTTCTCTAATTTCTTTATTGCCTTTTTTTCTTCTAAACCATTATAAATCATATTATTATCTATGCCTGTTAGTTTTTCAATAAAGGCATCTACATAATATATTTTTTCTCCATTATGGAGAATATGAGATGAAACCTTTGATCTTTTATACTTTAGCCTCCTATGAATTGGTGGTTTTACAATAGTATTTAGTGAATCAATTATATCTCCATTTTTAACTTTATAGGCACTTATTTCAATTAAAAAATTATAGTTGGCATTAGATGTGGCCTCGATGTCAAGTGCCACATATTCTTTTGGAAATTCCAGGCTGTGTTCATAATTAATAATCGCCTTATCCATGTATTACCTCCATCCTAATAGTAATATTAGTTACATACTAGTCTATTTTATTTATTAATTCACTTATAAAGTTATCTATTAAATCCAATTTATCAAGTGCAACTCTATCTTCTTGGTTATGAGTACCTATATAGATTTTTATCTTTGGTTCTGTACCAGAAGGCCTAAGTGCCAGCCAAGAATTATCATCTAAAATATATTTCAACACATTAGATTTTGGGAAACCATCAATACCGTTTTGGAAGTCTAATATTTCTTCTACACTATACTCCCCAATATTTGTTATAGGATTATTTCTAATAATATCCATGATTCTATTGATTTTTTGGCTACCATCTTTACCTTCTAAGAATATAGAAGTAGTTTTTTCTCTATAATATCCATATTTCTTATATAAAGATTCTAAGGCATCATTTAAATCCATTGATTGAGATTTATAGTAAGTTGCCATCTCCGCTATCATCATTGTAGATACAACAGCATCTTTGTCTTTACATTGACTTCCCAAGAGATATCCATAGCTCTCTTCATATCCAAATATAAAATTTTTCTTTCCATTTTTTTCGTAATTGGTTACTTTTTCTCCAAGGAATTTAAAACCAGTAAGTATGTTTTCTACATCGACATTCATAGATTTTGCTATATCAGCACCGAATTCAGATGTAACAATAGTTTTTATTAATAGCGGATTTTCTGGCAATTTATTGCAATCTACAAGTGACTTTATTATATACTCAGTTAATAGTCCACCGATTTGATTTCCAGTAAGTAGTATAATTTGGTTATTTTTGTCTCTAATAGCCACCCCTACTCTATCACAATCTGGATCAGTTGCAACTAGCAAATCAGCTTCTTTTTCTATTAAAACCTTTATACCTCTATTTAGAGCAGTTGCTTCTTCTGGATTCGGTTTATTTATGCCAGCAAAATTTGGATCTGGCATTTCTTCTTCTTTTACAATAATTAATTTACCTACTCCTATATCTTTTAATACTCTCGATACTGGTATTCTACCTGTACCACAAAGAGGTGAATATACAATATTTAGATCTTTAGCATGCTTTTCTAGCATATCTTTTCTTATGCTATTTTTTTCCACAGCTTTGATAAATTTCTCATCCATATCTTTATCAAGTAATATCATATTGGATTCAAATTCTTTTTTGAATTCTGGTATGGTATACATATCTTTTATTTTATCGACTTCCATCAAAATGCTCTTTGCTATTTCTGGCATTATCTGTGAACCATTTTCGCCATATACCTTATAACCATTATATTCAGGTGGATTATGGCTTGCAGTGATTACGATACCACCAATACATTTCAATTCTCTTACTGAAAATGATAGCATAGGTGTGGTTCTTAAATCTTCAAAATAATATACTTTCATGCCTGTTGAAGCTATAGTTCTTGCAGCTTCAATACAAAATTCTCTAGACATATTTCTATTGTCATGAGCTATTACTATACCACGCTCTTTGGCATCAGAAAAATTATTTATAAAATAATTTGCTAGTCCAAACGATGTCTTTCTTATCGTATATTTATTCATTCTATTTCTACCAGCCTCTATTACTCCTCTTAGACCCGCGGTACCAAATTCAAGATCTTTATAAAATCTATCTTCTATTTCTTTTTCATCATCTTTAATACTTAATAATTCATCCTTTGTTTCTTTATCATAATAATCAGATTCTAACCATTGATTATATGCTTTTTTGTAGTTCATAACAGTCTCCTTACTCTTTATTATATATATTATTTTATACTTAAATTAGAAATATGTAAATGAAATGTAACTTTAAATAAAAGATATAGTAAACTTTTCAGTTAGAAATTGATTATATTGACAAAAAATTTACAAAGTATTAAAATAACAGTAATCATATATTTTTAGGAGGTAAGAACAATGGCAAGATTTACTTTACCAAGAGATTTATATCATGGAAAAGGAGCCATAGAAGCTTTAAAAACGTTTCCAGGTAAAAAAGCAATAGTATGCGTTGGTGGTGGTTCAATGAAGAGATTTGGTTTCTTGGATAAGATAGTGGCTTATCTTGAAGAAGCTGGTATGCAAGTAAAAATTTTTGAAGGAATTGAGCCAGATCCATCTATTGACACTGTCATGAGAGGCGCTAAAGAAATGTTAGCATTTGAACCAGATTGGATTGTAGCAGTTGGTGGCGGTTCTCCAATAGATGCTGCAAAAGCTATGTGGATTAAATACGAATACCCTGAAGTAGGTTTTGAAGATATGTGTAAGGTATTTGGATTACCTAAATTACGTAATAAAGCACATTTTTGCGCAATTTCTTCTACATCAGGTACAGCAACTGAAGTAACTGCATTCTCAATAATAACAGATTATGAAAAAGGTATAAAATATCCTATAGCTGATTTTGAAATAACTCCTGATGTTGCTATAGTAGATCCAGACTTAGCTCATACAATGCCAAAAAAATTAGTAGCTCATACTGGTATGGATGCAATTACTCATGCTATAGAAGCTTATGTATCAACAGCTAACTGTGATTTTACTGATCCATTAGCACTTCATGCGATAAAATTGATACAAGAACACCTAGTAAAATCATACAATGAAGACATGGCTAGTAGAGATATAATGCATAATGCACAGTGCCTTGCTGGTATGGCTTTCTCAAATGCTTTACTTGGAATTGTACACTCAATGGCTCATAAAACAGGAGCTATATTCCAAGATTTTGGTGATGGTGCACATATTATACATGGTGCAGCAAATGCAATGTATCTACCTAAGGTAATAGCTTTTAATGCAAAAGATAAGGAAACAGCTAAGCGTTATGTTGAAATAGCTAATTTTATGGGATTAGAAGGAAATTCTGATGATGATAAGATCAAGAGTCTTATTGAATATTTACGTGACATGAATGATCAATTAAATATACCACATTGCATAAAAAATTATGGTGCAGATTCTTTCCCAACAGAACAAGGCTTTGTACCAGAAGATGTATTTCTTGAAAGAGTTCATGACATAGCTGTAAATGCCATAGATGATGCTTGTACAGGTTCAAATCCTAGACAACCTTCAGTAGATGAAATGGTTGAGTTATTAAAATGTTGTTATTACGACACAGAAGTAAATTTCTAAATAAGCATAATTTATATAGTAAGATATTACTTTAAATATGAAAATACTAAAATATACATAAAAAAGGACATCCTTTGATGTCCCTTTTTTATGTATATTTACAATTGAATAAATACTCAATTTATATAAAGTTTAATCTTCTTTATTTTTCCACATTTGAAGTTTATCTTTTAATTCAGGAATAGTATTTTTATAGAATATTGGTTTTAATATTCCTTCTTTTCTCTGTTTTCTATAATCAGCTAAAGCAGCATATGCATATTTACCTAATATTAAAATTACTACCAAGTTTAAAAGTGCCATAAGAGCCATAAATAAATCTGCTAAATTCCATACAACTTGCATTTCAACCATTGAACCGTATAGAACAAATACACATACTAGAACTCTTATGATATTAAGTGGTATTTTAGAACCAATTTTAGTCTTGTCAAATATAAACTGTATATTTGATTCTCCATAATAGTAGTTACCTATTATTGAAGAATAAGCAAATAAGAATATAGATATAGCCAAGAATATACTACCAAAATATCCTAAATGGTGATGTAAAGCTGCCTGTGCAACTAATATACCTTGATCGCCAGTAGAAGCGTAACCTGAGAATAATAAGACTATAAATCCTGTAGCAGAACATATTATAATTGTATCAGTAAATACACCTAGTGACTGGATAAGACCTTGCATTACTGGATGCTCAACATCAGCAGTTGCGGATGCATTCGGTGCGGAACCCATACCAGCTTCGTTAGAGAATAAACCTCTTTTAGCACCCATTAATAATGTTGATAATAAACCTGCGCTTGTACCCGAAACAAATTGTCTAGGTTCAAATGCTCCTACAAATATATCTCTAAATAATCCTGGCATTTTATTAATATTAATAAAAATTATAAATAATGCTATCACTATGTATAGAACTGCAAGAATAGGTACTATTACTTCTGCAACCTTAGATACTCTCTGTACTCCACCGAAGATAACAATAGCAGAAATAATGGCTATTACAACTGCAAACACAGTTCTATCAACACCAAATGAATTATTTAATGCTATTGACATTGTATTTGCTTGTACTGCATTAAATACAAATGCATAAGTTACTGTGATTAAGATAGAAAATATAATTCCTAACCATCTAGCTCCTAGTGCTTGTTCCATATAATAAGCTGGTCCACCTTTAGAAGCTGTTCCATTAGGAACTTTAAATATCTGTGCCAATGTAGCTTCCACGAATGCTGAAGCAGATCCTATAATTGCTATTAACCACATCCAGAATAAAGCTCCTGGTCCACCACCTACAACGGCTATAGCAACACCTGCTATATTACCTGTACCAACTCTTGAAGCGGTACTTATACAGAATGCACCAAAAGAAGATATTGCCCCTCTTTCTTTTGCTCCTGCAATATTTTCTTTATCAAAAAGTATTCTAAATTGTTCTTTAAAATAAGAAATTTGAACAAATTTAGTTCTTATAGTAAAGTATAAACCGGCACCGATTAATAATACTATCAGTATTTTTGACCAAAGAATGTCACTTACCGACATAGCGACATTATATAAAGTACTGAAAAATTCCATTTTTCCCCTCCTATAAATAAAAAATGCAACAAAAAATAAAAATTATTCGTTTCTAGGTATATTATACCTTATCAAATAAAAAAAGGCAATAATTTTGCAATTTAAAAAGCATATAATCCATTTGTCTTTTTTTTATACAAATTGAATAAAATTTTTGTACACTTTTATTTTCAACAAAAAAGAGTATGCTAATGCATACTCTTTTTTGTTTTCTATTCAAGTTATATTGACTTTATTTATTTTATACTATCAAGATTTGATGAAATTTTTTCCTTTGGCATGAAACCAATTTCTCTATGTACTTCTTTTCCGTCCTTAAAGAAGATTACAGTAGGTACTGTACTTACTTTGTATTCTTGGGCTAATTCCATTGATTGATCTATATCAACTTTAGCAAAATAAGCATCATCCTTTCTTTCTTCTGCTAAGTCAGCAAATACTGGACCTAACATATTACATGGACCACACCATGTAGCAAAGAAGTCTATTACAGCTACTCCTTCTTTATTCTTAACATTTGAATTAAAATCCTGTGCATTTATAACTTGTGCCATGATTTTTACCTCCTATAATTTTCATTAATAATATATTTATATAATACCTAATTAGAGTAAATTAAAACACAATTAGGTAAATTATCTTATTTTTTTCTCATAATCCTTCCCCTAGGAATCTCTATAAAAAAGCTGGTTCCTTGATTTATCGTAGATTTTACTTTTATATTGGCTTTTAACATTCCAGCAGTCAATTTAGCAATAGAAAGCCCAATTCCAGAACCTTCTATATCTTTTGCTCTTACAGCATCACTTCTGAAAAATCTGTCAAAAATATGTTTTTGATCTTTTAGACTTATTCCTACTCCTGTATCTTTAACTTCTAAAGTAATTCTATCTCTTGTCTTTTCATTTGCGAGTATAGTAATACTATCGCCTGGTTCAGTATATTTAAAAGCATTATCTACCAAAATCCTTAGTAGTTGAGTTAGTTTAGTCCTATCACTAACGATTATATTATTTTTCATATTTACAGAGTAGGAAAATCCTTTGTTTTGATATTCTGCAATTTCACTATAAGATTCAAAAATATCGGAAAATAATTCTTTAATATTTATTTTTTCATTATTTACCTTTACTATAGACTCTTCCTTTGAAAGCGATAATAATTCACTGATCATTTTTTTAAGTTGTCTAGCTTCTCTCATTGCAGTTGCAATGGTCTCTGCTTCATCTTCAACTGTGGACTCAGGTGATTTTAGCAAACTCTCTAGTTTTGATTGAATTATTGTAACTGGTGTTCTCAGTTCGTGTGAAGCATCTTGTACAAATTTTATTTGCTTGTTCCAAGACTGTTCTATAGGTTTTAAAGTTTTTGATGCAAGGTATTTAGCAATTACATATACTAGTAGTAATGATATAATATCAGAAATTATCAACAATACAATTAGATGGCTTAAGCTTTCCATCTCCGAATCTATATTTCTCATAATCTTGAATGTATATTTTCCCTCTTTTAAAGTATATGTTCTAAAGCTATATCCATTATAATTTAGAGTTTCTAAATTTTCTTTTGTAGGTTGTATATTTTTGGGTATTGATTGATCAAAATATCTATTCTGTGTGTAATATCTGATTTGATCATCTTCATAAATATAGACAATGTCCTTTGGATCTTGAAGAACAATGGGATCTCTAATAGAATTTTGTGTAAAAACTGAATGTACAAACCTATATTCATCTAATAGAGAATTATCAATTGTAGATAATATGCTACTTTTAAAATATGAATATATAAAAATACTCATAATAATCATAAATAATTCAACCAAAAACATGATATTTATAATTATCTTTTTTTGTGTCTTAGCAAATACATTATTATTTATCATCTAATATGTATCCAACCTTCCTCTTTGTCTTTATATATTTATCATAGTCAAATTTAGATAATTTTTTTCTAAGATTACTTACATATACTTCTACTATTTCTATAGTAGCATCAGAATCTATTCCCCATATTCTATCGTATATTTGCTCTTTTAATAGTATAGAACCTTTATTTAATACAAAATATTCAAGTAATTTAAATTGCTTATTTTGTAATTCTAACTCTTCTCCATTAATATAAACGCAAGATTTTTCTGAATCTATTTGAAGATCTTTAAATTCTAGAAATTTATTATCTTTTATTCTACCATTAGTTCTTAAAATTGCAAATGTTCTAGCGACCAACTCATCCATATAAAATGGTTTTGTTAGATAGTCATTTGCTCCTAAAGTAAAAGCTTCCATTTTATCATCTAGAGATTCTTTCGCTGTAAGAATTAATATAGGTGTATCAATGCCATTTTTTCTTGCTTCTTTCAATATTGTAATACCATCCATATTTGGCAACATTAAGTCTAGTATTACTAAATCGTAAATTCCTTGAGAAATCAAATATAATCCCTCTTCACCATCAGCACAGGTTTCAGTATCAAAATGCTTAGATAGTTCCTTGTTTATATCCTCTTGTAATGTTTTATTATCTTCTATTATTAATATTTTCATATATCCTCCATTCTAAATAAGTATTTTTAATAATTTTTTACTGAAATATAGTAATACTTATTATTTCATTTATACAAAATAAAGTTATAAATATTATAACACAATTATCTTAACTTAAATTTGACAATTTTACATTTTTAAATTATCTGAATTTTTTGTGTATTTTATTATATATTTTTAATATTAAATTCTTGTGTTATAATAATCTTACAAAAATATTGTTGTATTTTCAACAAATATATTTTTGTAAGATTATTATAAACTATATTGTTTAGCACTACCCAAGCTAAAAAATTCAATATAGTTTAAGAAAATATTAGCGGTCTCCCAACATCGCGGGCTTTAGCCCAATCTATTTTCAAAACATAAGAGTAATACACAAAAATAGCCAGATTATAATAATCTAGCTATTTTTGTGTATTTATATAATTTTTTATATATTATTTTATACTTATATATCATAAGTTGATATATAAGTATATGTTATTTTAAATTAGAACGTAATACCTTCTTTTGCTAATTTAGCTTCAAATTCTGGATCATCAACATCAGTACGCTTACCGATTAATCTAATGCCAACGAATAAAGCAACTATTGCTATAGGTAATACGATATAGAATTTAACTCCTAGACCTGCTGGTATATATCCAAATACTATCGTTAATGCAGCAGTAAATATTGAATATGGCATCTGAGTGTTAACATGCTCTATGTGGTTACAACCTGCTCCCATTGATGAAAGAATTGTTGTATCTGAAATTGGTGAGCAGTGATCACCAAATATAGCACCTGTTAATACTGCAGAAGTAGCAACTATTACATAAGCCATATCAGGATTTATAGAATGTGAAAGTGGTATAGCTAGTGGCATTAATATACCCATAGTTCCGTATGCAGTTCCTGTTGAGAAAGAAATAATAGCACCAAGTATAAATATTATTGAAGGTAGTAAAAATGGCGGTAATGATCCTGATAGATAATGAATCATATATTTTGCAGTACCAACTTCTTTAATTACTGAACTTAGCGACCATGCAAGTATCAATATAACACCTGTAATCATTAAAGTCTTCATACCATCTATCCAAACTTCAATAGATTCTGATATTGTATAAATTTTCTTTATCTTTGCCATAAGCATTGCTACAATAGAAGCGAATAAAGCTGACTGGAATAAAGCGACAGAAGCATCAGCTGCAGAGAAACAATCTTTAATACTGATTAATGAAAACATTGAAGCATTTACTGATCTTATCAACTCTTTATCATCGCCAGCCATTATAGCAGAATATCCACTATAATAGAAAGCTACCAAAGCACTCAATATTAAAACTCCTATAGGAATTATTGCATTCCAAACATTTAGTACTACACCTTCTTTTGGTGCCATATCATCAAGTTCTTCTAAGTTTTCATCATAATCTGATGATATTAAGTGTTTTCTACTTGAAATATATTCAGCTTTTCTCATTGGCCCAAATTCTCTAGCTAATATAGCACTTGCAACTATAAATAATATTATTAATATATTGTAGAATCTATAAGGTATAGTCTGTAGAAATACACCAAATGCGTCTACATCAACGTTTATACTTTTAAATGAATCATGTATAAGACCTACTTCAAGACCTATCCATGTAGAAATAATTGCAAGTCCAGCTACTGGAGCCGCTGTAGCATCTATTACAAATGCTAACTTTTGTCTAGAAATGTTCATTTTATCGAATACAGGTCTCATTATAGGACCGACTATCAATGAATTTGCATAGTCATCAAAAAATACTAATAGACCCATTAGACATGATATCAGCTGAGCACTTTTAGAAGTCTTTGCTTTGTCTGCAAGTGCTTCTGCTATAGCTTTTGCTCCACCCATTTTACCAACTAAATTGATAACACCACCTATACACATTACCTGCAGTAATATACCAGCATTCCATGGATCAGCAAGTGATGTAAGGGCTCTATTTATAAAATCAAGGAACGAAAATACTATATTTAGTAAGATATTATTACCTGACCCTACCTGTAAAATAAAGCATCCTGAAAATACACCTAAGAAAAGTGACACGACCACATTTTTTGTTATAAATGCTAATATAATTGCTAATAGTGGTGGAATAATAGTTATAATACCGTATTTGTTTGCGTTTGCTTTAGCAATTGCGTCAATATCTTGAGCAAATGTTGGTACTACGGTCATAAATACCAACGCTAAAGAGATCATTAAAGTTCTGAATTTTGTTCTGTTCATATTAACCTCCTAAAATTTTAGTAAAGAAATGGGGCTAAAAAAAATGCCTCGGAATATCATCCGAGGCATAAATATGCTTTATCTCAAATGATAGCCCACCACAAAATAAATTGTGACAGTTGCATACATATTCTGCATACACCCAGCAATGAAACCCTAAAGCTGATTTCACACTTCGGCAATAAATCCTTTCACTGTAGTCGCTTTAAACATTTTTTCAGCTACTGATAGTTACTGCACCTCTATCTTCTTTATCATTACATAATAGTATATACCATCTTTAATATTAATTCAAGCAATAATTTAATTTTATTTTAAAAATATATTAAACTTATTACTATTAATTCTAATTTTATATACTTATTATAATGCATTAATTAATATTTTCTTTATATCATCTGGATTTAATGTTACATATCCATTTATTCTACCATTTCCCTTTGTGGCTTTAACTGACATTTGGTCAAAATACTCTTCATCTATATCTAACTCTCTAAGATTTTTAGGTATATTAAGGGAGTTAGTAAAGAAATCTTGAGTCAAATCAATTGCTTTATTTGCTATTGTAAATTTGTCTAAATTCTTATCTATATTCCATACGTTTACGCCATATTCTACAAATTTATCTACTGTATCTTCTGATAAAATGTATCTCATCCAATGAGGTGTTAATATAGCTAGCCCATCGCCATGAGTTATGTCATAGAATGCACTTAATTCGTGCTCTATAGGATGTACTGACCAATCTTGAGTTGCACCTTTAGCCAACAGACCATTGATAGCCCATGAAGAAGACCACATTAAATTTGCTCTTGCTTCGTAATTTTCTGGATTCTGACAAGCAATTGGACCATAGTGTATACAAGTTTTTAAGATTGCTTCTGCCATTCTAGATTGTAAATACGCATCATTATTAACATTAAAGTAATTTTCAAATGTATGGCTCATTATATCTGCAGTTCCAGCAGCTGTATGTTTTTTAGGAACACTATAAGTATATTCTGGATCTAATATAGATACTTTTGGCAATGTACTTGGAGCACCTGTTCCTAATTTTTCATTTCTAGAGATATCTGATATTACTGCATTTACATCCATTTCAGATCCTGTAGCAGCTATTGTGAGCACTGAAAATATAGGAAGAGCATCTTTAATAAATTTTCTATTTTTAACTAGATCCCAAGCATCTCCATTATATTTTACTCCAGCAGCTATAACTTTAGCACAATCTATTGAACTTCCACCTCCAATAGCTAGTACACCATCTAGATTATTCACTCTACAAAGCTCCACACCTTTTCTAACCGATTCTATCCTAGGATTTGGTTCAACTCCTGATAACTCTATAAATTCTATATTATTTTCTTTTAAATTACTTACAACCGCATTGTATATACCGTTTTTCTTTATGCTACCACCACCATATACCAGTAGTATTCTGTTTGAATATTTTATAATTTCTCCAGATAAATTTTTTATTTGGCCTTTACCAAAGAAAATTTTTGTTGATACATCAAATGTAAAATTATACATATTATTCCTCCTTATTAACAGCTATCTTAATTATTTTTATAGTAATAACATACCACTAATAAACATAGAAGCCAACACAGAAATTAAATTATTTAAAAAGTGCATAGACATAGATGGAATTATCGATTTAGTCTTTTTAACTATTAAGGATAGAGCCATTCCTAATACAGCTATTGGCAAAATCTTAAAAAGATATAAGTGTAATATACCAAATAATAAACCTGTTATTATTATTGCAGAATTTGTAATTTCTCCATCTTTTGAAAATGAAGATAGGATAAAACCCCTAAATAATAATTCTTCACATATAGCTGGCATTAAAGCTACTACTAAAATGTTTACCCAAATTTCTTTATTTATTATAAATTTACTTAGCTCTTTAGCTGATTGTTGAGAATTTGGTAATATATACATCATAAGTTGTGTCAAAGCTATTACAAGTACAAAAGAAATAGACCAGATTAATAATGCAATTAAAAGATCGCTTAAGCTAAACTTATTTAATTTAAATACATTCTTATAATCTATCTTTATATACCATGCATAAAGCATTACTATTAGTAATAATATTATTTGGCTAAGGGCAATACCTAGATGTCCAAATTTTAATTGCAAGTATGAACCAATGATTACTAGTGCTACTAATTCCAAGAGAAATATTAGTACTCCATCTGCTTTTGTAGGCATATTGCCTTTTTTTATATTTGATCTAATATTTAAAATTGATAGTCCCTTATCGTCACCGAATAATATCGATTCTGAATTAAATATTTTCCCCAATATTACAAGAGCAAGTCCTATAAATACAAGTGTGCTAATCAATACTATAAATATTAGTTTAAATGTAGATTCCATAGAAAATACACTTTTAATCAATAAGGAAATGTTAACCACTGGTATCATTGCACTTATTGTATTTAATTTCAAGGTAGGAATAATACTAGCATATGAAGGTATCATAATTACTAACATTAAAGGTGTAAGTGAATTTTGAGCTTCTTTGTATGATTTTGAAAAAGAACAAATACACATACTTAAAGCTGTAACTACCATAACGAATAAAATGATTGCTAGCATTGTTAGTAAAAGAGGTACTAGCATTTTTTCTAGATTAAAATCTATCATTTTGGATGACATTTCTGAAGTCATCTTAACAGAATAAAGCATAGTAAGACCTAATGAAATTATATTCATAAGTGCTGTTATGATAGCTGTGGTTGCAACCGCTATATATTTCCCAGAAATAAGTTCTATATTTTTAATAGGAAGAGTAAAAAGTGTTTCTAAAGTACCTCTTTCCTTCTCACCTGCTATTATATCAACAGCAGGATAGATAGCTCCTGTTAGTATGCTGGTTATTAATATTACAGGCAACAGTCTACCTATTATTGATCCTGCTTCTTCCTGCTTTTCTGCAACGGTTTTAGTTTGGAATGTAATAGGATTTAGAGTTGATTTAGTATTGAGATTTGCCTTTTTTAGAGTATTTTCTACTAATTTCTCCTTATAACTATCCAATATTTTTTCTAGAGCTTTCGAAGTAACTGATGCTTTATCTTCCGTAGTATCCAAATATATCTTGTAATTTTTATTTTCTAGATTAATATATGCATCAAGTTTTTCATTTTTAACATCTGATAAATGATTCTTTTCATTTTTACTTGATACATTTGTGATTACTATTTTCCCATTCTCGTCTGTACCTTTTGATATATCAGATGCTTTTACATAATTAATGAAATCTTCTGGCACATTTTCACTAACTGCTAGATTTATATCTTGACTAGACAGATCATTCATTGTAAGCATCATAACTTGTGACATACCAATCATTAAAATTGGATATATTAAAATGGGTAGTATCAACATCATAAATAGATTTTTTTTATCTCTGATAAGTTCAAGCAATTCTTTTTTTACAATTTGCCTTACTATACTAAAGTTCAAAGACATCACCTCCTATATCTGCTATTTTTATAAAAGCGTCTCTGAGATTATCTGTATATGTATTATCTTTTAATTCTTTTGGACTCCCCTGAGCTATAATTTTTCCATTATGTATAAAAATTATCCTGTCACATAAAGTTTCAGCTTCTTCTAAATAATGTGTAGAATAAAGAACTGTTTTGCCATTATCCTTTTCTTTTTTCATAAAAGAAATTATATCGCGGCTACTGATAACATCTAGTCCAAGAGTAGGTTCATCGAATATATATATTTGTGGTGAATGTATCAAACATCTAGCAATAGACACTCTTTGAGTTTGTCCAGTAGAAAGATTTGCTATCCTTTGATCTATAAAAGTATCCATATCCAAAAGTTTGCAAATATTCTCTATTGATTTTTCTAGCTCCACTTCATTCATAGTGTATAACTTACCAAATATTCTTAACAACTCTCTTGGTGTTAGTTTTCCATATAGTTTTGTATTCCCAGATAAATATCCTATTTGAGATTTAAATTCATTAATATTATTATTGGATTTTATACCATTTATTTCTATATTCCCATTAGTTGGAGTAAGTATACCTCCTAACATTCTTAATAAAGTTGTTTTTCCTGCTCCATTAGGTCCTAAAATTCCAAGTATTTCTCCTTTATTCACTTTAAAACTAATGCCATCCACGGCATTGAATTCTTTTTTTATAGTTTTATTTTTGATTTTAAACTTCTGATTTGAAGTATTTTTAACTGCTTCATACTTATAAAATGTTTTCACTAAATTAAATGCACTAATCAAATATTTTCTCCTCTCTATTTCCCTAAAAATTTTATTAGCTTATATCAGATTTTTTTAAATATACCTAAATTAAATAATGACAAATATATTTGTCATTATTTAATTTAATAATACAGTAATTTGTTTACTTAAGCAAGCTTTTTATTAACTTCAAATATAAAGTTTTTATTTACTTAAGCTTATTATTGTATTATACTCTTATAGGTAGTTTAAAATCTAACTATTATAGAATTTGAAAGAGAGAGTGATTTTTTGAGAAGAAAGTTTAAAAACACATTCAATATTGACTTTTTGCCAAATAGAAAGTATGTGGCTGAGATATATAGAAATGACTGGAAAGAAATTATATCTAATAAGATTTTGATAATTATAGTTATAGGTCTAACGCTTATCCCCTCTTTATATGCATGGTTTAATATTGAAGCATTTTGGGATCCGTATGGAAATACAAAAAATTTAAAAGTTGCCATTGTCAACAAAGATAAAGGCGAAAATTTTAGAGATCAAAATTTCCAGTTAGGAAATAGAATAGTAGACAATTTAAAAGAAAATGAAAATCTTAAATGGGAATTTGTGGCGGAGAAATATGCAGAAAAAAAATTGAAATCTGGTGAATATTATGCAATTATTACTATACCACCTGACTTTACAAAAAACTTATTATCTTTAACACAAGAAAATGTAAAAAAAGCAGAAATAGATTATAAAATAAATGAAAAAACAAATGCAATAGCACCTAAAATAACAGATCAAGGCGCAAATAAGATTAAAGAAAATATAAGTAAGATGTTAGTTGAGACAGTAAGCAAGGCATCAATTACTGCACTAGGTGGAGTATCTACAGGTATTGAAAAAATAAATCCTGAGTTAGATAAGATGAAAGAAACACTAACCCAGTTGAAAAAGGAAATCGATAATGCAGATAAATTAAATTCCTCTAATGGAGAGTTGATAAAAAATGGAAATAAGAGCATAGCTAATTCAAAGAAGACATTAGAAAATATAAGTAAATTGAATCAACAAGCCAAAGATATTAATAATAGTATAAATAGCTCAATTAATTCGGCTGCAAATAACGCCAAAAGTAATTCAGGTCAATTAAAGATTATGCTAAATAATGCTAGTGATGGTTTAAATAGTGCCAACAATGTACTTTCAAATATTGGTGATATTAATACAGATTCAAATACCCAGTTACAAGATGCTATTTCAAATATGCAAACTTCTATTTCTACTAGTAGAACAAATATCGAACAAATAATTGCAGTTTTACAAAATGCATCAGTTGATAGCACAGCTCTAAATCAGCCTATTTCCAGATTAAAAGAAATAGATAATAAGTTGATAGAATATAGTAAAAAACTAGATAAAGCAAGTAACACGCTAGCAAATGATGGCAAATTAAATTCGAATTTAATAAACGATTTGTCTGCTATGAATCAAGATGTAATTAATTTAACGAGTAATATATCAAATTCCTATGACTCAATGATAAAACAGCCATTAGATAGTTTATCTACTACAGCAAAGACAGCCAATACTAATGTTGGTTCTTTAGTGGATTCGGTGAATAATATTAACCCTAATATTGAGAATATGCTAGATAATGCACAAAATATAAATAATACTATGGCATCTACATTAAAGATAAATTCAAATATATTAGCTAATATAAAGCTACAAATAGATAACTCTATTTCTCTAATTTATAGAATACAAAATAACCAAGATTTAAAGCAATTTAATAAGGTAATCAAGTCAAACATATATGATAGAGTAGATTTTTTGAAAAATCCTGTTAATGTTAAAGAAACAAAGCTTTATCCTATTAAAAATTATGGATCTGCAATGGCACCTTTTTATAGCGTTTTATCTTGTTGGGTAGGAGCTTTAATACTCTGTGCAGTGTTAAATACAAAGGCAAGAGGTCATGTCTACTCTCCTATTGACAAATATTTTGGTAGGTTATCATTATTTCTCACTTTGGCAGTTGGACAAGCCTTGATAATTGGTATAGGTGATATAGTATTGCTTGGTGTCACAGCAAAACATGTGATGTTATTTATTTTTACACTGGTATTTTGCAGTATAGTATTTTGTTTGCTAATATTCTCTCTTGCAATACTGTTTGGAACAATTGGTAAGGGTATAGCAGTATTTTTACTAGTAATACAGATAGGAGGATCAGGTGGTACTTTCCCTGTTCAGATGACACCTACATTTTTTAGAACTATTAATAAATTTATTCCCTTTACATATGGTATTAATGCATGTAGAGAAGCAATTGGTGGCGTATATATGCCTAATCTTATAAAAGATTACATTGCGCTTATAATCTTTGCAATCATACCTGTAATTTTTTCAATGATATTTAAAGGGAAATTAATGAAGATAAATTCACCGATAACAAACAAATTAATGAATTCTTTTTTAATACATTAATAAATGATAAAAGAGTATCAAAAAAATACATCAACTAAAAAGTCAGTACATAAATGTACTGACTTTTTAAATATCTTTAATTATATGCTAATTTGAAATCTTCCTCTAGCCAATGATACGCTGATTATGTTATATAATACAAGTGATGCGACTAAGTTTATTAAAGTTGACGGAACTACTACAATTAATAGCATTTCCATTAAACCACCTGGTAAACCTACCAACATAGAGGCAGTAAATAAGAAAATGAATCCACTAATCAATGTCCCTATAACTGTCATTATGCCAATAGCAACTTGACTCTTTATCTTTGAATAATTTTTCATAAATGGGCTAATATATATTGCTCTCATTATTAAAAATACAACATTAACTGTCACAACCTTATCTATAAGATTTGGAACTTGACCCATTGGAAATTTTGTTGTTAATGCTGAAAAAACACCTGTTGCAATTCCAGCAATTAGACAAGTCTTGTAATCATCTCTGTTAAGCAACATTATACAAAATAACATTACCAATGTTATATCTGGTGTAATTCCCCCACCAATTGGTGGAAATATTTGATTTAAAATTAGGCCTACACCTAAAAGTATTGCATTTATTATCATTTTTTTAGTATTACTTTTTCTCATTTTCTTTACCTCCATATACAGATAGAACTAAAGAAAATTCTATCTGTACCTAAATTATATTATTATTCCTTTTTAATATTGTTCTATTATATATATATTTATTTTTCCAATTTGAAGTTCACATTTCCTAACCCCCTTTTATATAATAAAAAAACTTCGCCCTATATATAGGGCGAAGTATCAATTCGCGTTGCCACCTAAATTATACAAACAAAAACTTGTATATCTCATTTTCAGGAACACATGATTCCCTATCCGCTATAACGTGCAGCACACGGTGAAGTCTACTATCAAAATTCGATTCACTCCTCCAAGACCCATTCATTAAAACTTTTATTACTGGAATCACACCAAACCCAGCTCTCTGAAAATAAAATATTAAAACTACTATTTCTCTTCTTTGGACTAAAAATTAAGTTATTACAATAATACTATATTATATTTTATATGTCAACATTAAAAATTAAAATATGTAAAAGGATCTTCTAAAGATTTCGCCTTAAAACATATTAAGTCTCCACTAAAATTATTTTCGATAAATTTCTTCATTAAGTCTGAAAATATGATTTCTGTACCATAGTGACCAAAATCTCCTATATTCATATCTATATCTAAAGAATCCATAGCTATATGGTACTTTGAATCGCCTGTAATAATCAAGTCAGCACCCATAGATTTTGACATTTGAAAATAATCAGCACCTGATCCAGTTAATACTGAAAAAGACCCTACTTTTGAATCTTTATTACCTATAAGCCTAAAAGATTTAATATCAAGTGCTTTTGAAACGAGCTCTAATATTTCTTCAATTTTCATTTCTTTATCTAAATTTACAATTCTACCAAGTCCATAATTCTCACCATTTAAATAATTAGGATTAGATCCCAAGCTTTCTAGTATAGATATAGATTTTATATTTATATCTATATAATAGATATGTAATTGTTTTTCAAACAATTCAATTAAATAGTCATTTAAACCATTCTTGGCAACATCAAAATTTGTATGCATACAGTAAACAGATATATCATTTTTTATTAATTTTTGTATAGACTTTGTTTTTTTGTTATTAAAAACAATGGAATTAATCTTAGAAAATAAAAATGGATGATGGGATATTATTAGATCAATCTCTTTTTCTATTGCCTCATTCACCAAGTTTTCATTTATATCTAAACATACCAACACTTTTTTAATTTCTGAATTTGGATCTCCAATGTTTAAACCAGAATTATCCCAATCATATTGTAAAAATTCTGGATATGTCTTTTCTATTTTTTCTACAACATTTTTTAATTTCATAGTTCCTCCTTAATTTTTAGAACTAAAAATTTTCTTATAATAGATAACCTAATTTGAAGATATATTAAAATAATCATTCATTAGCTACTAACTTTTTTAATTTATCTAATTTGTTTTTTCTAATTTTAATAAAATCTAATCTATTCGAAATCTTTTCTAAGTCGATATTTTCATTATTTGTAAGTTTTTCTATTATAGAATTACATTCATATATTTTTTTTTCAATTAACTTTATAAGAAGAGGTTCTTTCTTATCTAATAAAATTTTTGATACTTCATAATATATTGAATCTAATTTTTGATACTCATATTCAGGATCATATACAACCTCTAATATTTCATATATCCTAAAATCTTCTGAAACCATATGTTCATCAATAATTCTAAATTTATTTTCTTCTAGATATTTCCTTAATTCATCTTGTGCTTGCATTGGTTGTAATATCATTTTACTTAATTTCTTGCACAATTCCTTTTTATTTTCAATCAATTCAGATATCAATATTCCGCCCATACCTGCAATTATTATTTGATCTACTTCGCCATCCTCTAAGATTTCTAAACCACTACCTAATCTTAAATCGACTTTAGCATCTAAATTTAGTGAAGTAACTTCTTTTCGTGCATTTTCAAGTGGTCCCTTATTTATATCCGATAAAATTGCATATTCAATAGTATTTTTTAATAGTAATGACACAGGTATGTAACCATGATCAGTTCCTATATCTGCTAGTTTTACTTTATTATCAACCAAGGATGCTATTTTTTCTAATCTAGGTGTTAGCCTCAAAACATACCTCCATATATTAGGGGATATACACCATAGTATATCCCCATTAATTATATTAATCTAAATAATCTCTAAGCTTTTTTGACCTACTTGGATGTCTTAGTTTTCTAAGAGCTTTAGCTTCTATTTGACGTATTCTTTCTCTAGTAACATCAAATTCTTTTCCAACCTCTTCTAGGGTTCTCGCTCTACCATCTTCAAGTCCAAATCTTAATTTTAACACCTTTTGCTCTCTTTCATTTAAGGTACATAAAACTTCTTCTATTTGTTCCTTTAAAAGAGAATATGCAGCAGCTTCTGCTGGTGCAGGAGCATCTTCATCAGGTATAAAATCTCCTAAGTGACTATCTTCTTCTTCTCCAATCGGAGTTTCAAGTGAAACAGGGTCCTGAGCAATTTTCATTATTTCTCTTACTTTATCTTCAGTCATATTCATTTCCTTAGCTATTTCTTCTGGTTTAGGATCTCTTCCTAATTCCTGCAATAGCTGTCTAGATACTCTAATAAGTTTATTGATAGTTTCTACCATATGAACAGGTATTCTGATTGTACGTGCCTGATCAGCTATAGCTCTAGTTATAGCCTGTCTAATCCACCAAGTAGCATATGTTGAAAATTTATAACCCTTTTTATAGTCGAATTTTTCTACAGCTTTTATTAAACCAAGATTACCTTCCTGAATTAAGTCTAAGAACAACATACCTCTACCAACATACCTTTTTGCTATACTTACAACAAGTCTTAAATTCGCTTCTACCAACTTTTGCTTAGCAAATTGATCACCTTCAGACATTCTTTTAGCATAATCTACTTCTTCATGTGGTTTAAGAAGAGGTATCTTACCTATTTCTTTTAAGTACATTCTCACTGGATCATCAATTGATACACCTTTAGGTACACTTATTTCCGCTGGCTCACTTTCTTTTTCTTTTTTCTCATCAATATCTTTATCAATAGACTTAATATCTAAATCATCGGGTTCAGTTAAATCTATGCTGGCTTTTAGTTCTTTGTCATTTACCACTTCTATACCTAAATTACCTAAGGTTTCATATAAATTCTCAGCTACTTCTTTGTTCATTTCGCTGTCTTGAAAAGCCTCCATAATATCCATAAGTGATACTGCGCCTTCTTTTTTACCTTTTTCAAAAAGTTTTTTTTGAGCTTCTTTATTTATTACTAATTTTTTATTTTCTTTTGCCATGATTAACCTCCTCCCTTATAATGATTTTAACTTCTTGTTTTCTGATATAATATCTAATGCAATTTTCATAATTTCCAAGTCTACCTCTTTCGCTTCTTCAGTTTTTTCTTTAATAGTTTTTCTTCTATCTTCTAATCTTTTTTGTTTTTCTAATAGCTTTTCTATTTTAGATTTGCTAGTATACTTTTGAAATTGATTAACTATATTCTCAATTTCATTTATATCATTGCAGTCTATAGAAAAAGATATTGTATCTAGTTTTTTTAGATAGTCTTTATCCATTTTTTCATTATAAATTTTATTAATATCTATAATTCCCTTAATATCTGTATTTAAAACGGTCTTATATATAATGCGACTCGTTTCATAAATAAAGTCTTCTTCTCTTATCTTTAACGGTACAATAGCTCTAGCTTTGCTACTAAGCATAATAAATTTTATTAAATTTATTTCCCTGTATAATTGTGCATCTTGAGCTAATGAAACTTTTTTTATATTTATAACTTCTTTCTCTTTAAAAGTATTTACTTTTTTATTGTTATAATTTATTTTTGAGTTTGTTTTTTTATCAAATTCCGACATGATGATATCTGGATTAGTATAGGTAATTTTCGACAAGTATTCGATGTAATAATTAAGTTCCACTGGACTTTTTATTTCTCTAATTATTTTTACAGCTTCTTGCAAAAATTTCATACTCTCTTTTCTATCATCTAAATCATAGTTCTTTGACAATACATCTATTTTAAATTGCAGTGAATCTACCGCACTATCTATTGCTGAAAGTGCATTTCCTACTCCTTTGGATCTGATATATTCATCAGGGTCTTTATACTCTCCTAAGTTTAATATCCTTGCATTCAAACCTGCATTTTCAAGTATTTCAATAGCTCTTAGGCTAGCGTTAATGCCTGCTTGATCCGAATCATATGATAATATTAAATTATTAGCGTATCTCTTTATTAATTTTGCTTGATCCTCTGTAAGCGCAGTACCAAGTGTCGCTACTACATTTTTAATTCCAAATTGATATAAGGAAATTAAATCCATATAACCTTCTACCAAAATTAATTTATCATCGTTACCTATATGCTTTCTTGCAAAATTTAATCCATAGAGGTTCATTCTCTTGTTGAAGAGTTCAGAGTCAGGCGAATTTAGGTACTTAGGTAAAGAATCATCCATAACCCTTCCACCAAATCCTATTACATTCCCTTTATAATCGAATATAGGAAACATAACTCTATTTCTGAATTTATCATAATAATTTGTTTGATTTTTATTTTGACTAACTAAACCACATTCAAATATTTCCTCTATAGTATATTTTTTACTTAACAGATGATTTTTTAATTGATCCCATGCATCAGGGGCATAGCCCAATCCAAAATTCTTTATTATTTTTTCGTCTAAACCTCTTTTTATCAGGTATTTGAAAGCATCATTATCCCTTTTCATCAATTGTGAGTAAAAAAATCTAGCTGCTTCAATATTTATTTCTTGAAATTTTTTAATTTTTTCCAATTTTTTTCTAGTTTTTTCATCAATATTTTGATTTATGCTAATACCTGATTTTTCAGCTAAAAATTTTAGAGCATCCATAAAATCTAGATTTTCGATGTCCATTATAAATGAAATAACATCTCCACCAGCGCCACAACCAAAACACTTATATATTTGTTTTGAAGTATTTACGTGAAATGAAGGAGTTTTTTCTCCATGGAATGGACACAGACCTTTATAATTACGGCCTGAAGGTTTTAGCTGAATATAGCTAGATATAATATCTGAAATATCATTTCTAGCTTTAATTTCTTCAATTATGTCTTTAAAGTCATCCATTTTTACACCTTCTTATTATTTCCAACGTTATATTTTATACCTAAAAACAATTCAATGTCAATACCCTGCTTAGTATTATTCTACATTGAACCTTAAAAACCCTTTTTATTTTTAATTTTTTTTCAAAAAATTTAAGATAGCTATTTTAGCTATCTTAAAAGTCTGAGTTCAAATTAATCTATCCCTGTATCATGGCTGCTAATATATCATCCATAGATTTATTAAAAATTGAAGGCTTGTCCTCTTTCCACGTTCCATTATAAACGGGTTCATTATTCAAATAGAATATTCCTTTTCCATGTTTCATACCATTAAAAAATTTACCTTCATACCATTTATTTTTGTTCCATACATATTTTCCCTTACCATGTATCTGACCTAGTTTCCATTCTCCATCAAATACTAACTCACCTTTTGAATTAAAGCATGAACCATTTCCGTCCATTTTACTATCAACAAAGTCTCCTATATAAATATATCCATTTTTCCAAGTGTAAATACCTAAACCGTCTTTTTTTCCATCTAGCCAGTTACCTATATATTCATCACCATTAGCATAAATCATTCTTCCTATACCATTACTTTTGTTATTTTTAAAGTTACCAACATATTCATTGCCATTTGAAAAAGTAAAAGAGCCCTTACCTTCTCTAATTCCGTTTATGAAGTTACCTATATACTCTGTATTAATATTTCTATCTTCATCATCATTAGAAAAAATATATGATCCTATACCCGTCATCTTACCATCTAATAGTCTACCAATATAAATATCTCCATTAGTAAATCTATATATTTGAACCATATCATTATCTTTTGCATCTTGAATTCTATCGTCTTCGTTATCATCTAAGAAATTAAGTACATCACCTAAATTTTCATCTTTTGACAACTCTTCTTTTTGTAATTCAACATATTCTTGATCTTCTTTTTCTAATTGATCAGATTGCTTTAAATTAATATCTACACCTTTTAGCTGAGACTCTAATTCTAAAACTTCATTCTCTGGTGCAAAGATACCTTTCTTTAAAGCATTATTCTTTTTTATTTTAAACATCTTTAAGCTTTTTTTTATTTCATCTATTTCATTAAAATAATTACTATAGAGTTCAACGTAATTCTTTGATAAAGTCAAAATATTTTCCTCCATTCATATTTACAACATAATAATCTAATATATATTATATAATACTTTTGTTTTTTTTAAAACAAAAAATAGATTATAAATTTATAAATAATCCATAAATATTATTTGGGTAAATTATAAATTATAATCTATTTTAAATCTTATACAATATTTAATTAATTTTATATTTGCAATCAAAATCCTATTAAATGATTTTTTATATATCTTTTGCTTTAAAGCCTCTGCCCTTTACTTCAGTAATGTCATTAATAGTAATAAATGCTTTTGGATCGTGTTTAAAGCTTATATCTTTTATCTTTGGTATTTCTGAAGAAGATACAATTGTATATATTATTTTCTTTTCTTTTTTAGTATATGCACCTTCGGCCTGTAATAAAGTTACACCCCTAACTAGATTTCTCATTATATCTTGTGCAATTTCTTCAGGTTTATCTGAGATTATTATAAGTGATTTTTGATAATTCATAGCATCCTTAATAAATCCAAGTGCTAATGAACTAATATAAAAACCAATCAATGTATATAGACCTAATTTTAAACCAAATAATGTCATACCTACTAACACTACACCAACATTAAATGCAAAGTTAGAATTTTTAATTTCTATATTGCTTTTTATTTTTATAATAGTGCAAAGTATATCTGTTCCCCCTGTAGAGGCTTTTGCTCTAAAAACTATTCCAAGTCCTAAACCATTTAAGAATCCTCCATAAATAGTATGTATAAAAATATCATTACCCAAATGCACATATGATCCTATATCCTGAGTAATACCAAGCATAAAGGAAAATATAAACATATTAATCAAACTAATTATACAAAAATCTCTTTTTAAATATATAAAACCCAAAATAAAAATAGGAATATTTAGAAATAAAGTAATAATACCTACATTGATACCCGTAAGAAAGTTTATCGCTGTACCAAGACCTGCTATTCCACCACTCAATAAATGAGCTGGCCTTAAAAAGCCATTAATTCCGACTGACATTATAAACAATCCTACTATAACAGTAGACATTCTTAAACCTGGATGTTCTTGAAATCTATCTCTAACTTGACTCATATTTTCCTCCATTCTTATATCCACTACATTATAACAGATTTTTAATAAAAAAATTACATCCTATAAAAAATTGCAAAATAGAATTTTTATGAATTTTTTATTCTTTTTTTAGAAAATTAAAATTTTAGAATTAAATAATAGAAAACCATCACAATTTTTGTTGTAATGGTTTTCTATTATTTATACTTATATGATTGCAATTATTAATTATTTGGCATTACTTGATTTTGTGATTGAATCTGTGTACTATTTGTACTTGGCTTTTTATTAGAACTTTTATCTGCTGGATTTTGTTTAGAAGGCGACTTTGTAGTTCCAGCTCCTACTCTAATTACACCTGTTTGTGCTGGATAGTGACTAGGTCCAATTTTTTCTGTCCTTATTGTATTTCCATTTTTATCTTTATATATCCTGTAGGTCATCATATTGTATCCTGGCCTTGAATATTTTTCTACTACTTTAGCTCCAGCAGGTAAAGATGGGTCCTTTATTGTTTTATTACCTCCACCATATGAACCTAACATTTCAGTTACAATATCTATCGTTTGTATATCTTCTTTTGAACCATATATTTCTGAAACTATATAATTACCTTGAATAAAGTTCTTTATATACACTGGATGTTTAAATGGATTCTTAAACTTCAAATCTTGACCTGGATCACCATCAAATACAGTTGAATCTCTACCCATGTCAACATAATCTGAAGGTATAGTATGGCTTCTTCTATCTGTAATCTGCATACCTGATAATAAAGCAGTATTAAAAATAGTAGAAGTTGTCTGACAGACACCACCACCTATTCCAGGAACTAGTTGTCCACTTTCAATTACTGGAGCTGTTCTATAACCTCTTTCAAGAGTCTTTTCCCCAGTTATTTTGTTAAATGAATATTCTTCACCTGGTTTTAGTAATATCTCACCAGACTCTATAGTAGATTTTTTTATGTTATAATCTCTACCTTCCATACCGCCAAATCTTGTTTTATAAGTTGATAGTCTCGCATCTATTCCCTTTAAATCTTCTTTATTAAATTTTGCTTTTTCAAGTTTCACCTCTAAAGTTGAAGTAAAAGTATCATTTTTAATAGATTCTTGCGCCATTTTTAATGATTTGTCTAAATTGACTTCTCTACCTGGTATGGAATCATTCACCACAGCCTTGTCATTTTCAAATGACATTGTAGCATTTTTTACCGGTGAATCTAAGCCTTTTTTTATACTTTGTATTTCAGCTTTCAACATATTTACATCATAAGATTTAACTAATTCAATCTTATTTTTACTACCAAAGTCAGATTTTAATGTATTAAATATGTTAGAGAAAAATCCTCCTTTTCTATTGTATAAGTACGCCTGATTTACAGTTTCTTTTATATTATAATTTAAAGCTAATTTATCTTTGTTTATTGTCCATTTTTTATTTTCAAATTTTAATTTTATGTTGGAAAATTTATTATTATTTTCTAATTTTTTAATTGCTTGATTTTTCGTCAGACCACCAATATTGATATCTGACACCATTACATTATTTGCAATTTTATTTGAACTCATTTGAATACTCGGTACACTTATAAGTCCAATTAATAATATTGCCACAACAGAAATTGATATTACTGCTTTTTTATTTTTTCTAAGAAAACTCATTTCTTTCTCCTTATACAAATACGCTATTATAAAAACAATACGTTTATAATTTCTAAAACACATTAAATTAATCTTAAATATCTATGATTTAGTTTAATTTAAAAAAATTATATCATATGTTGAATATATTTATCAATAAGCACAAGAAAATAAAAAATTATCTAATATAAATATTTTCTAAAAGGGGTTGCGTTTTCTGAACAACATGGTATAATATGTATATAAGGAGGTTTTATATGGATAAAATAGAATTTAAAGAGAGATTAAAGTATGTACTTAAAAAATCTAAAATTAGTCAAAATGAATTATCTAGATTGACTCAAATTAATAAAGGTTCTTTAAGTTCTTATATTTCAGGTAAATACCTTCCTAAGCAGGATAAGATATACATAATAGCTAAGGCTTTAAATATTAATCCACTGTGGTTAATGTGTGAATCTGATAATATTGATATCGATAAAAACAATATTCATCCTAACGAAGAAAATTCTTCCCTATATAGTTTTTTCGATATCGGTATTTCTGCTGGTATTCCAGATATAATTGAAGGTCAACAAGATAATAATAAAATAGAATTATCCGATTTACTTTTAGGTAAATATTCCGGACATAAAGATATAATATTAATGAGAGTTAATGGTGATTCTATGAATAAAGTAATACCACACAATTCATTTATAGCTGTATCCACCAATGTAAGTATTAATTCCATATCCAATGAAGAGATTGTTGTATTTTCTGATGAATATAACTATAGTGTCAAAAGGTTTATAAATGATAAAAAGAATCGTAGATATATTTTTAGACCAGATTCATATGATACATGCTTTGAAGATATTATATACTATTATGATAATTGTCAAAATTTATCTTTAATAGGCAAGGTTATAATGTATAGCGTTTCATTATAATGCTTAGGCAAAGTTAAATTAGCTATAAAAATATTTTTATAGCTTACTTTATTCAAGTATATTAAGTAATATATTATAAAAAAAATAAACACAGTAATCTGTGTTTATTTTATGATACTTTTTTATTGTTTCTTTTATTTCTATTGTTAAGTCTCGCTCTTTCGATTCTTTCTCTTTCTAATCTCATAATTAATGGTTTATTAATTGGTGCAAATAATTTATGACTATTATATAAAGCTATTAAAGTAGTTAAGGCTAAAGTAGCAACTACATAAAATAACATATAAAAGCTTAACGAAACAAAGACACCAGCAAATAAATTAATAATTATTAATGCAATACTAATCGCTCCAACAACAAATGCGGAAAATACCAAATATCTTGCTATACGACTAAAGAAACTATTAATTTTTATAGCAAAATCCTTCATATTACTACTTCCCTTCCATTGATTTTCGATTAGTATTATTGTTTATCATTTTTATAAATGCCAAAAATACATGTCAAATTTCATAAATTATATTCATCCTAGTAATATAATAACAAATTATGACACTTTTATCAATTGTATTTTCAAAGTTTTTGAAGTTTTTTTGAAGATAATTTTATAATATAGATTCTTTTGCTAGTTTATCTGCTAATTCATTAAATTCTACACCTGTATGAGCCTTTACTTTTATAAAGTTTATCTTTATCTTTTTCTTAGCTTCATCACAGAATTGCTTATAATATTTTGTACCGTCTTTATTAGCCTTCCATTCTCCTGTACACCACTTTTCAATACCATTATAATCAAAGTGAATATTAAGTGTTCCTATATTATTTTTTATTGCGTAATCAATAGCGATTATAGCTGCTTCAATCTCTCCAGCCACATTCCTCATTGATAAATTATTTATATTAGATCCCTTTTTTGACATAGTTTCAATAATTTTTCCGTTTTTTAGAATTACGACACCAGAACCATAAACTTTTTTACTCGTTTCAAAACTACCATCTACATATGCTTCATAAGTGTCATTATCATCCGCACCATCATCTATATGTAGTGTTTTAGTTTCATATATCATACTTTTGTCAATAGAAACTTTATTTCCTTCTGTTAAATTATTTAAAATTTTATTATCTTCTTTATAATTTATTTTAATATCTTCATATTTTCCTCTAGCCAACAAATAATCTATTGCTTCATATGGATCTTCAAATGATTTGTATGATGCGTTAGAAAAACCACTAATCATTTCTTTACAATCATTCCAACTGAGATATATTCCATTTACTTTTCCATTTCTTACAGCATAAAATTTATTTTTCTTCATATTTTCTCCTATTATCTTTTAATCAATTATATAATCTATAATAACATCTGTACTATATATTTTCTAGTTATAAATATCCCAGTGATATTGTATATAAGTTGCAGATAAAAAGTAGGCCTTTATACCTACTTTTATTAATATAATTATTTGATTTTTTTATCTATAGATTTATTTACTTTAGATCCAATAAAATAAATTACAATAGTAATCAAAGTACCAATTACTAACTTATATGGATTTGTAAAGAAATCTTTATAATCACTTCCTACATATGCATACATTGACATCATCAATAATTTACCAAAAAACATAGGTGGGAGAAAATCCTTATAATCAAATTTACAATATGCAGCAGCTATCGTAGTCAAAGAGGCTGGTAAGATAGATATAGCGTAAAATAAAAAAATAACTGTAAATTCTGCTTTATTTATTTTTTCCATAATTGCCTGTACTTTTTGATTGTTGTTTTTATTGAATTTTTTATTTTTAAATATGTGTTTAAATAAGTAAAAAACAATAAACGTACCGCAGGCAGATCCTAATAGCGATACTATAAATCCTATCCAAAAACCATTTAAAGCCCCATTAGCTGCAACAATTGCCATCAGTGGAAGTATTGGTATAAAACTCTCCATAAAAGCTAAAAAAAAGCCAGCAAGTGCGGATAATAGTACATTATCTTGGGCAAATATCATAATTTGATGCATTATATTTAATAGTTGATTTACTAACATTTGCATTTTTTACATCTCCATCCTTAAACAAATTGTTTTTTATATTTTATAACCTTTTTATCAATTTGTCCATTTATTATAGCAAAAAAGAGGCTAAGTTAATAGCCTCTTTAAGATACTGTATGAGATATTACTGTATTATTTAATATATTATCTAATATATAGTTTGTGACTGTATTACACATATATGTAGAATATTTAAGGTCATTTTCTTCATAGTTTCCATTAGACCTATACTCATTATACAATTTTTGAAAAAAATCATCAAAATTGTCTAAATACTGTATTCTATCATTTATTATTGAATAATTTTCAGCTACTTTAGTTAAGTTACTCTCATATTGCACATGTATTTTCATACTATGTTTAAATTCCCATCTAAGACTATGAGCCACACAGAAAAAATCTGTAAGGAAATGGCAAATTACACCAATCTCTTGAGAAAAAGTTGCTTTTGTATAGTATTTTTCAAGTGTATCCAAATCAAGACTAGATAAAAATTTTATCTTTTCCACCACCATATCATAAGATTCAAACATATAATGTTTTTTTAATTTATATTTTGATACTATATCTGGTTTAATATTACCGTAAATAAAATTTTTCTCATCCAAAAAGAATTTTTTATTTTTGTCTGTATTTTCTAGTAAGGATTTAGAAATAATGATATGTGATTTCATCATCATATATATCACCTCTCTTACTATTAACCTTCATAATATTTTCCTTGCCAGCTATTTCTTCTTTTCAATTCTTCATCAATAGCGTTTAATACCTCCCATTTTTTTAAACTCCATATAGGACCTATCAAGTCATCTTTTTTACCATCTCCAGTAAGCCTATGAATAATTAAATCCTGAGGTAGAATTTCTAACTGATCACATATAAGATTTGTATAAAAGTCTTTATCTAATAATTGAAAATCTCCTCTTATTAATTGTTTTTCCATTACTGTACCTTTCAAAACATGTAAGAGATGAATTTTTATTCCTTGTATATCCAGTTTAGAGATTTCTTTTACTGTATCCATCATCATTTCATATGTTTCTCCAGGAAGTCCATTTATTATATGAACTACAACATCAATATTTCTTTCTCTTAATTTTTCTAGAGTATCTAAAAAAACTTGATAATTATGACCTCTATTAATTTTTTTAGATGTAGTATCATGTATAGTTTGAAGTCCTAGCTCTACCCAAAGGTTTGTTCTTTTGTTTATGTCATCTAAATAATCTAATACTTCCTCAGATATACAATCTGGTCTAGTAGAAATTGCCAGTCCTATTACATTTTCTTGTCTCAAAGCCTCTTCATACTTATCTTTTAAATAGTCAACTGGAGCATATGTATTTGTATAAGCCTGAAAATATGCAATATACTTGGCATTATGCCACTTTTTTTCCATAATATTTTTAATATTTTCAAACTGTTTACTGATTGAATCATCCACTTGTCCAGCAAAATCTCCTGAACCCTTGTTGCTACAATAAGTACATCCGCCTCTACTAATTTTCCCATCTAAATTGGGGCAGGTGAATCCTCCATTTAAAGAAACCTTGAATACCTTGGAATTGAACCTTTGTCTAAGATGATAATTCCAAGTATGATAGTTCTTATTTTCAATTTTATATTTAAATTCACCCATTAAAATTTCCTTTCATTAGCAATATTTATACCAGTTACAATAAAATATACACCAAATATTATTGATATAGTAGATAAAATACTAACTAAGAAGTTAGCTAAAAATAGTGGTGATATTATCAAAAGTACACCCAATAATATTTTTAGCAGAAAGGCTAAAGTAATTCTTCTATAATACTTGCTTTGTTTAAAATATTTTATGGACTGGTTTACAATTATATATGATCCTATTAGCATTGACATAAACATATTCATATATTTAGGAAATATAATTAACATCAAAGCTATAATCACTAAAGTTATAGTCAAATTCCTAAACTTATTTACTTCTTTCTTTGATGCATATGGCCTTAGTGAATTATATTCCTTTAAAGCTAAAAATGCTGCAAATAAAAATGCTAAAGCCATACCCCAAGAAAAAATATTTATGGCAACTATTCTTTTAGTAGTGCAGTATGATCCAATAGCAAGTAGTATTACTCCTAGTATTATTAGCTTTGTAGAATTTTTTTTTGTAAACAAGCTATTTATATTAAAGTTTAAAAACATATACTATCCTCCTATTTAATTATCTGCTTCACTATTATAGTCTATTATCATCTTTATAGCATCTGCAACAGTAGGCGTTTCATATTTTGATACATTTTTTATGCTATCAAATGCATCACTCATAGCAAAACTCATATTAATATTTTTAAGCATACTCATATCATTAGGTGAATCACCAATTGCTGCCACTTCATTTAAACTTATAGACTCTTTTTTGCATACACATTTAATACCCTCAAGTTTTGATACGCCTTTTAGTACTATATTTATTGTAGTTCTACTAGAAGCATAAACATCTAATTCACTAGATAGTTCCTCTTTAAATGACTCTATCATTTTAGAAAGTTTTTTACTATCGGTAGTTAATACTCCAATATTACCTACTTTTGACATATATGCGTCATACTCACATATTTTTTCGTCAATCTCAAAACCTCTTGTAAGGTATTCAGCTTTTGAGCCATCAACTGGCATCACTACTCTGCCATCATATTTAAAATATATAACATCTTGATCTTTATCTATATAATCAAAGCTATTATAAATAGAAATTATTTTTTTTATTTGTGCATCAGTCATCGCTTGACTAAATACCAAGTTTAAATTTTTATCATATACATATGAACCATTTTCAGTTATTAAATAGCCTTCAATGTTGCACTCCTCAAGTATTGACTTTGAATGATCCAGCACTCTACCAGTTGCTATATTAAATGTGATTCCAAAGTCTTTTGCTAATAATATGGCATTTTTATCGACGTCAGTAATTTTGTCGATAAAAAGAGTTCCATCTAAATCGCAAAAAATATGTTTAATCATTATATCTCTCCTCACTTTTTATTTATTCTTATTGTAAAACACAATTAATAATAATAGCTTTAATCAATAAAAAATAATATGCATATTATTTTTATTGATTTTAAAATTATACTAATTTTTGTCTAACATAATCTAAGGCCTGTCTTGTAGCTCTTTCTCTTATTTTTAATCTATTTCCTGAAAAAATATTTTTATATACAAATTCTTGTCCATCAACATATAAACCAATATAAACAAGTCCTACTGGCTTTTCTTCACTTCCTCCATCAGGTCCTGCTACTCCAGTAGTAGACAATCCTATATCAGCACCAGATGTTTTTGCAATTCCTATTGCCATTTCTATTGCTGTTTGAGAGCTCACTGCTCCAAGTTCATCTAAAGTGTCCTTTTTTACACCCAGTCTGTTCATTTTAGCATTATTTGAATATGTGACGCAGCCTTCTAATAGACACTCTGAAATGCCAGGATAATTGATTAGATTTGCTGCTATCATACCCCCTGTGCAAGATTCTGCAACCGCTATAGTCTTTTTATTTTCAATTAATAATTTTGCAACAACATTATCTAATTCTGTTTGGCTAGAAGATATAGATTCATCACCTATTAAATATATATATTCACCGCATATTTCCTCTATTTCTTTTATTTTCTCTTGAACTAATTTTAAGCATTCTTCTTTATCTGGTGCCTTAGCAGTTACTCTTATTAGAACTTCTCCTTCTTTTGCATAAAGAGCAACTGTTGGATTATCTTGTTTATCTAGAATATCCAATAGTTTAATTTCAAGTGCAGATTCACCTATACCATATAGTCTAATATACTTTGATGCAAAAACTGAATCTGTTTCTTTCTTTAGATAAGGAAGTACACCTTCATTAAACATAGCCATCATTTCCTTAGGTGGTCCAGGCATTACTATTATTCTTTTTCCATCTTTTTCAAATATAGCACCAGGAGCAGTGCCATTGTTATTAGGAATAATCATCGCCTCTTTAGGAAACATAGCTTGCTTAATATTATTTTTAGGTATTTTATTTATATCTCCTGTGAATTTTAATACTCTTTCTTTGATTTTTTCCCATGACTTTTCATCCAATAGCATTTTCTGGTCAAAAAACTTTGCCGCAGCTTCTTTTGTTATATCATCACCAGTTGGTCCTAGACCTCCAGTAGTAAGCACTATATCTGACTTTTCAAAAGCCTTTGAAAAACAATCAAGTAATCTATCCATATTATCGCCAACTGTTACCTGTTTATGTACATTTATGCCTAATAAGGCAAGTTCTTTTGAGATATATTGAGCATTTGTATTCACTATATCACCTAGTAATAGTTCAGTTCCAACAGAAATTAATTCAATATTCATAATAACCTCCTATAAAATAAAATTTACTTAAAAATAAATTAAGTAAAATAAGAATCTATTTTATCGCTTAATATATATACAATAATAATAGCAAAAATAGTACTATTAGACAAGTAAGAGCAATTGCAATTTCTTAATTAAATAAAAAATTATCAATAAAAACAAAATCTAATTAACATTTTTTTATTAAGTTATAAAAGGGGAAATTTGGTCGATTTACTTGCAAAAATAAATAATATAAGTATATAATATATATATTAAGAATTAATTATTTTGTATGTGCAATCGGAAAGGAGAATACTATTAAAATTAGTATAATAAATTTATGAAAAAAATAGGAGTTATATATGGAGGCGTATCTTCAGAAAGAGAAGTTTCATTAAAAAGCGGTAAAGCTATGATTTCAAATCTTGATAGAAGTAAGTATGAAATTATAGAATGTAGAATAGACAAAATGACTGATGCTTTTAATATAGACAGAAGTATAGATAAAGCTTTGATAGGTCTACATGGAAAATTTGGTGAAGATGGACGTGTGCAGTCTATATTGGAATCAATGGGAATAGATTACTGTGGATGTGATCCAATTACAAGTGGCATATTAATGGACAAAAATTTTACTAAAACCATAGCCAGACAAAATGGAATACTAACAGCTGATTGGACTATAGTTAAGTCTGTTGAAGATATAGATTATGATTTAATAGAAGAAATGGGCTATCCTGTATTTATAAAACCAAATTCTGGTGGCTCAAGCGTTGCTACATATATGATAAAGAAAAAAGAAGATGTGGAAGCTGCTGTAGTAGACGGGTTAAAATATGATGAAATTGTAATGATTGAAAAATATGTAAAGGGCGAAGAATACACATCATTTATCTTGGATGGCGAAGTTTTCCCTACAATAAAAATATCTTCAGATCAAGAATTTTTTGATTTTGAAGCTAAATATTCTACTACAAATGGTGCAAAAGAAATTGTTGTTGAACTTGAAAAAAATATGTCTGATAAGTTAAAATTTAATTCAGAAACTTGCTGGAAGGCTTTCAACTGCAAAGGATACGTAAGAGTTGACTATATCATTACAGAAGATAAGGATATATATTTATTAGAAATCAACACTCTACCAGGTATGACAGAGACTAGTTTAATCCCTAAGAGTGCAGCTGCAAGAGGTATATCATACTCTCAATTATTAGACAAACTAATTGAGTCAGGTAAATAAAATTTAAAAATCTATACATATCAAAAGATTCTTTATAAATTAATTTTTATGAAGAATCTTTATTTATTTTATAGTAAAAGTCTCCAATATTGTATAATAAAAAGCGCCTAAAAAGGCGCTTTTTATTATACAATATTTAAATTTAGAATTCTGCATTCTTTGGAGTTCTTGGAAATGGTATTACGTCTCTAATATTTGTCATACCAGTTAGATACATAATAATTCTTTCAAATCCTAGTCCAAAACCTGAATGTGTAGCTGTACCAAACTTTCTAAGTTCCAGATACCACCAATATTCTTCTTCATTTAATCCCATTTCATGTATTTTATTTAATAATACATCATATCTTTCTTCTCTTTGTGAACCGCCAATTATCTCACCAACACCAGGTACTAATAAGTCCATCGCTCTAACAGTTTCACCATCATCATTCATTCTCATATAAAATGCCTTGATATCCTTTGGATAATCCGTTACAAATACTGGTGCATTGTAAACTTGTTCTGTAATATACCTTTCATGTTCAGTCTGTAAATCACATCCCCATTCAACTGGATATTCAAATTCTTGTCCTGACTTAAGAAGTATATCTACGGCTTCTGTATAAGTTATTCTTACAAAATCTGAACTTACTATCTTATTTAATCTTTCAAATAATCCCTTATCGATAAAACTATTGAAAAATGCCATCTCTTCAGGACAATTTTCCATAACATATTCAATAACATATTTAATCATATCTTCTGCTAATTCCATTAAATCTTCTAAATCAGCAAATACGATTTCAGGCTCTATCATCCAGAATTCGGATGCATGTCTACCTGTATAAGAATTTTCAGCTCTAAATGTTGGTCCAAATGTATAAATATTTCTAAAAGCTAAAGCCATTATTTCACCATTTAACTGACCAGATACTGTAAGGTTTGTTTCTTTTCCAAAAAAGTCCTGTGAATAATCTATGCTACCATCTTCATTAAGTGGTGGATTTTTCATATCTAAAGTCGTTACTTGGAACATTTCTCCAGCGCCTTCAGTATCACTTCCTGTAATTAATGGAGTATGAGCATAAACAAAGTTTCTTTCATTAAAGAACTTATGTAGAGCAAATGCAACTACTGATCTTACTCTATAAACAGCTGAAAAAGTATTAGATCTTGGTCTAAGATGAGCAATAGTTCTTAAATACTCGAATGTATGTTTTTTCTTCTGTAGTGGATAAGATGAATCTGAATCACCCTCTACTATTATTTTCTTCGCATGTATTTCAATAGGATTTTTTGCATTATCTACTTTGACTAACTCACCTTCTACTAAAATTGCAGAAGATATAGATAACTTAGCTATTTCCTTAAAATTTTCTACTTCTTTTTCATCTACAACTATCTGTAAGTTTTTGAAAAATGAACCATCATTTAGCTCAATAAATCCAAAACTCTTAGATATTCTAGTTGTTCTAATCCAACCAGCTACACTTACACTTTTGCCTATATAAGATTCACTATCTCTATAAAGCGATTTTACTTCAATAAATTCTTTTTGCATAATTTCCTCCAGATTTTTAATTTAAATAAAAAACACGTCAATCCCACAAAGGGACGACGTGTATATAATCGCGGTACCACCCTAATTATCTAAAAATATTATATATTAGATATCTTAGTTGATTATAACGGTATCAAACCGCCTGAGCCTACTATTAGTTCGGTCAGGAACTCCGAGATGTTCTTCACTACATATATTATATTGGACTCACACCATAACCAATTCGCTTAATAAGTGATATGTAACTACTCTTCTCTTCAACGTTATATTATTCAATAAATGAATTATATCAACTAAATAAATTTATGTCAACATAAAAATACGCTAAATAAAATCTTTTGATTTCCTTCTATAAGTATTTTATTTATTTTTTTTGTATTTTTGCTTAGCAATCAATGCAGCACCTAGAGCACCTGCAAATCTACCATCTTGACAAGTATTAACTGGTGTTTTTATTTTTTTAGAAAGACTATTTGCAAAAAATTCATTATGACTTAAGCCTCCAGTCAATAGCACATAATCTGAATTAGCAAATTTTGCGAATAATTGAGCTACTTTACCAGCTACAGAGTCTATTACGCCCGCAGCTATATCTTCTCTATTTTTACCTTCACCTATATAATTTATAATTTCAGATTCAGCAAATACTGTACAGAGAGAGCTAATTGGAAGTATTTTTCCTAATTCTGCTAGTTCAAATAATTCATCAATATCAACCCCTAATCTATTAGCCATTATTTCTATAAATTTTCCTGTTCCTGCAGAGCATTTATCGTTCATCAAAAAGTCGCTTACTGACCCATTTTCTATCTTTATAATTTTTGTATCTTGACCACCAATATCTATCACCGTGCAATTTCTTGAAGCTAAATAATATCCACCTTTTCCATGACAAGTAATTTCAGTTATTACATAATTTGAAAAATCTACAGCTTGTCTTCCGTATCCAGTAGATCCTACTATAACATTATCAGCACATAAATCAATCCCATTTTCCTTTAACTTATTTTTGACTAGTTTTGTAGTTTCCTTACTACTCCAACCAGTTGGCATAACAAATTTACCTTCTATTTCTCCAATGACTATAACTTTTGATGCCGTTGATCCAATATCAATTCCAACGTATATCATACTTTCCCCCTAACAGTATCTATCTCTATTAGGATTAATATCCTTTATTATTGATTCAATACCTATAATATCTATTTCATTTTCTATTATTACTTTCTCTACTTGATTTAATTCTTCTTCAGCTACTATTAATGATATACCACAACATTTAGATAGAGACCTCGGTGTTGGAGAAATTGTAGCTTTTAAACTATTATCCCTAAGTAGTTTATACAGTTTTAATCCATTTTGATGGTTATCAAAAAGTATATAAAAATTTTTTTTCATTTTAAACCTCTTAATTTCATTATATCAACCATATTAATTGCAATAATATTTATAAAAAATAGCCTGAAATAATCAGGCTAATTTTTTATTTAATTATTAGTCCAACATTTCAATGAATGCACCAATTCTAGTTCTTAATTGCTGTACATCTGAATCTGTATAGTCTGTTTCTATGCCGAGAACTGGTATACCATCTTTTTTAAGTTCTCTTTCTACCAAGAAGCCTTCTGTATCATATAGATTACAGAACTTTAAGTTCAAATCTATTACACCATCAATTTTATATTCTTTACATAACCTTTTAATATCTTCTATTCTATCATTGTTTGGTGTAAAACATGCACAATTTATTCCCATATATCTTTGAGCTAGAACATCTATTTGATCTTCTAAACCATCTTTAGATTCATCAACCAAGTTTTCAAAATACCTAGTACCTGTACACATCTCTTCACATACTACTGCACCGCCAGAAGTCTCAATAATATTGTGAATTTTCCAGTTTGGTATAGCAAGTGGAGTTCCTGCAAGTAATATTCTCTTTGTTCCCTTAGGGAATACACTTACACCTTCTTCAACTCTTTTATCTAATTCATCACAAAGTGCATTTGTCATTTGAGTAAATCTAGTAGGATCATCATAAAAAGCTATTTGAGAAATTAAAAGAACATCCTTACCTGAAATTGGTATATTTATATTTTTTCTAAAATTACTTAATCTCTGTAAAGCTCTTCTTTTATCATTTATTAATTTTATAGAATTTTTTAAAGAATCGGCTGTTACTTTATTTCCCGTAAATTCTTCTACTGTATTTTTAAAGTCAGTTATTTCTTCTGCCCAAGCTTTGTAATCTTTTCTTCTCTTCATTTGTGGCAAATCCATTACATACATAGGAACATCTTCACCAAGTATTTCCCATGCTTTTTTCTTACCATCACATGTTGTTTCACCAATATACATATCAGCTATTCTAAAGAATGGACATGTCTTATCTAATCTTGCTCCAACCGAAGCTTTAATCAATGGACATGTATTTGTAGGAAGTACTTTTTCTCCACCAGGAACCCAAAATTGTGATCCACCACATAAACCAGTTGCTATAGCATCTGCACCAAATACTATTTCATCTGGTACAAATATGCAAAAAGAACCAAAAACCTTTTTCCCTTTTTTCTGTGCTTCAATAAGTTCAGCAGGTCTTACACCATGTATTTCAGATACAACAAAATCATAGTAAGCCATGTTTTCAGGTCTATTTTCTTGTGATAAATATACGTCTGTAAACGCTTGCGGTAATACTTCACATAATTGATCATGTGTCTCTAAATCCATACCTAGGTCTTTCCACATTTCTTTGTAATCAGCCATTTTCAACCCTCCAAATAATAAAAAATAAATAATACAAGTTCATATTATCATATAATAATTAAATATTATAGTGTAAAAAGAAAGTATAGAATATAACAATATACTAGCAATACATTTATTGTTACATTCTATACTTTTAGAATTTTAATTATTAATGATATTTCTTTATTGCTTTAATCAAATCTTCAACATCATAGATATTGTTAAAGTATCCAAAAGTAAATCTTATGCATCCCTTTGGAAAATTATCAATTGCTTGATGGGACATTTTAGAACACTGAATTCCTACTCTATTCATTATCCCATCTTGTAAGTCTAAATTGAAGGCCAAATCTGAATCGTCTATTATTTTACTTGATAAGCATAAAAATGATCCCTCTCCCCATACTTTTATTGAGTCAATATCTTTAAGGCCATCTTTAGCTAAATTACAAAGCTTATTCTTTTTGTCTATTATTTTGTCTATTCCAATCAGTGATATGTATTCTAATGCAGCATCCAGACCAAATATTGCAGGATGATTTAATGTCCCCGCTTCTAGTCTATCAGGTAATGTATTTGGCATATTAAAATCTGCTGATTTACTTCCAGTACCTCCAAATAATAGAGGCTTCACATTATTTTTTATTGAAGAATTCAAAATCAACAAACCTAATCCTTCAGAGCCCATCAATCCTATATGAGCTGAAAATATAATGGCATCAAACCCTAATTCTTTCATAGAAAATTTATACTCACACATTGCTTGACTAAAATCCCCAATTAAGAAAATATTATTGCTATTACAATAGTCAATTAATGTTTTAAAATTATCAGTAGACTCTATCAAATTTCTTCCACCAACATTATCTACAATATTTAGTAAAATATATCTTGTATTCTTATCTATTTGATTTATAAGTTCTTCAACTTCATATTTTCCTTCATTATTGGCTTTCCATATTATCACTTTATTTGAATTTTGTTTTTTTATATTATTTGCGATCCTCCATACAGAATTATGGTTTCTATCATCTATTACTATGGTATTCCTTTTATCTAATAAACCATTCATTATTATGTTTAAGGATTCAGTAGCAGATCCAGTAAAAATACATTCTGAAGAATCAGGTGCATCTACAAATTTAAGTATTCTCTCTCTAATATCAATAATTTTGGATGACAAATTATATGACTTCATATATGTTCCTCTATTTATTGAAAAAGATTCGTTATTAATAAAATCAGATATTCTAGTAGAAATGCCTGGAGCTTTTGGATAAGATGTAGATGCATTATCTAAGTATATATCACTTACAAAGGCTTTCTTTATAGACTCTATATCAACTAAAGTATGATATTCTCCATTTTCACCACAAGGATCAGTGTTAGGATTTTGCAATATAATTTCATCTAATAAATTTTTATCTATAACTTTTCCTATATATAAATTAGGCAAATAATCCTCGTTTATTTTTATTATTCTAGCTTGCATATCTGTTTTTAAAAATTCATTAATTACATCTATAGAATCCATAAATTTCATAGGATGTATAGCCTCTATGCCAGCATTAATACATCTACTATTGTTCCATTTTATATGTTTATTTATATTGAAATCACCAAACACACAAGCTTTTGCACCTATATTTTTAAAATATATTAAAGCTTTTTCAAAATTATTCTCATATGTATCTATATCTGTATAAGTAAAAAATATATCACACCTTAATATTTGAGCTACATTATCATAGTACTCTTTATCTACATTATGAGACCAAGACATTCCATTTTCTTTTGAAGATACAATTAGCCCTATTAATCTATTTCCCTGTTCAATAAATTTTTTTATTGCCAATATTGAATCTTTACCCCCACTAAAAGAAGCTACAAATTCCATAAAACCCTCCTGTAATGAATATAAAAAATCTACTATGAATTAATTATATCATAGTAGATAAATGACTCGAATTGGTAAACAATAAAATTGGCGGGAATGCGTGAGAATCGAACTCACCCAAGAGGCTACTAACCCCTCATACTAGTTTTGAAGACTAGAGGGCACACCAGCACCCATTCACCCCCGTGTACTTAACCATCTTATCATAGTTACCTATAATGTTCAACTATAATATAGTATAACGTTATAGAAAAAACATATAACAAACAAAAGACTTTTCTATAATTATATATTATCAATTTTCCAATCTATAGGATCTTTACCAATATTTTCTAATATTTCATTAGTCTTTTTAAAATGATTACATCCGAAAAAACCTCTATGTGCTGACAATGGACTTGGATGTGGAGCTTCCAATATATAATGCTTACTTGTATCAATTATTGACTTTTTACTCCTTGCATTTGCTCCCCATAATATAAAAATCACTGGATCATTTCTTTGACTCAAATATTTAATTACAGAGTCAGTAAACAATTCCCATCCCTTACCTTTATGAGAATTTGCTTGATGTGCTCTCACAGTTAGTGCGGTATTTAAGAGCAAGACTCCTTGATCTGCCCATTTTGCTAAATATCCATTGTTTGGAATTTCATATCCAAATTCTTCTTTTATCTCCTTATACATATTTAATAATGAAGGTGGAATCTTTATACCCTTTTGTACTGAGAAAGCAAGACCATGTGCTTGGCCTATATCATGATATGGATCTTGACCTAGTATCAAAACTTTGGTGTTAGAATATGATGTAGATTTTAATGCGTTAAAAATTGAAAACATATCTGGAAAAATTTCATAATTCTTATATTCATATTTTAAAAACTCTCTTAGTTTCAAATAATATTCTTTTTTAAATTCTTCCTTTAGTATTTCATCCCAGTCATTACCTAAATTAACCATTTCTACACCACCTTTAATCATTTATTGAGCTATTACATCATTTTCTTTTTTACTTTCATCATCACTTACTATCTTTACATTTAGCTTATGCGGTAAACATACTATACTTTGACCTGGTTTACTTATAAATCCTGTTTTAACACAGACTTTATCAGGACAATTTGTTTCAATCATCTCTATTCCATTATCATGTATTTTTAAAACGTTTTTATTACCAGCATCACTAATATATATCTTTTTTTCTTTATCTAAAGAATAAGTTCCGTATAATTTATTTTTCAAATATATTTCTACTCTATCACCTTTATCTTTATTTATAAATTTATTTATAATTATAAATTGTCCAATTAAAATTGCTACTATCAGTATTAAAATAATATCTCTCTTTTTCATTACTTCTCCTAAATTTATGATATAATAATTATGTTCATTCAATTTTAATTATAACATAAAAAAGGGAGGAAAAATGAAAAAAAAATTAACGATTATTTTAGCTTTACTTTTGTTATTTTTTGCAGGACTTTATATAATTAAGGAAGATCCATTTACAAAAAAAGGTACATTTAGTAAAACTAATTACTATTTAGATACAGTTAATACGGTTACAATCATAGATGTTAAAGAAAAAGATCAAGCTAAAATATTATCTGATGTAGATAATACAATTAGAGATATACATAACGAAATGAGTCTTCAGCAATCATCAAGCAATATTAATAAGTTAAATGACAAGGCTGGGATAGAGCCAGTAAAAGTCTCAAACGATATATACAATATAATAGATAAATCAATAAAATATTCAAAACTAACTGATGGAACTTTTTCTACTGCTGTAGGACCATTGACATTATTGTGGGGTATCGGAGGAGAATCACCTAAAGTACCTACAAAGGAAGAAATCGATAAAGTACTTCCTTTACTAAATTATAATGATATTGTCCTAAACGAAAAAGAGCATACAATTTTTTTAAAGAAAAAATCTATGAAAATTGATTTAGGTGGTATAGCCAAGGGATACTGTGCTGATAAACTAGCCAGACAATTAAAAAGCAAAGGTGTAAAAAATGCTATTATAAATCTCGGTGGAAACATATATGTATATGGTAAAAATCAAAAGGATAAAAACTTCACTGTTGGAATACAGGATCCATCAGCTTCAAATCAAGAAGTTATGGGTCAAGTTACACTTACTAATAAATCTGTGGTAACTTCTGGTATATATGAAAGATATATAGAGAAAGATGGAAAAATATATCATCATATGCTTGACCCAAAAACTGGATATCCATTTGAAAATAACTTGAGTAGTGTTACTATAATTTCAGATAATTCAGTAGATGGAGACTCGCTTTCTACTTCTACATATGGGCTTGGATTAGAAAAAGGTATGAATTTTATTAATTCATTAGATGGTGTAGATGCAATATTTATTACAAAGGACAAAAAAGTCTATGTTACTAAGAATATAAAAAATATACTAAAAATTACTAAAAAGAACTATCATCTAGCAAACTAATAATCTCTAAAAAATAAATGGTTTCAGGTATATAAATATATACCTGAAACCATTTTTAATATTTAAATATTTTATAAATTTGGAAGTGCTTTCTTATCAACCTTACCTATTGGTGTTACAGGTAATACGCATAATCTAGAAATATTTTTTGGAATCATATGAGGTGGTAAGTTATTTTCCAGGAATTCTCTTACTTTTTCAGTTGGATAATAATCCTCATATGGTACATAAAATGCATCCAAATATTTTTCTCCATTCTCATCTTCTTTTTTAACTACAACACAGTTTTTAATTTCTGGTATCATAGTAATCATATTCTCTATTTCAAAAATTTCTATTCTTATACCATTGATTTTTATCTGAGAGTCCATACGACCTATTATTGCTATTGTTCCATCAATATCAATCCACTTTGCTAAATCTCCAGTTCTATACATTTTTTTAGTGTATTCATCATGTGCAAATGGATTATCTACAAATGATCTTTTATTTTGTTCCTCATTATTAAGGTAACCATTTGCAATTTGTATTCCAGATAAACAAAGTTCACCAGGAACTCCAATTGCACATACATTATTATTTTTATCTATAATATATGCTTCTGTATTGTAAATAGGCCTACCGACTGGAACTAAATCATAATACTTATCTACATGAAATTTTGTACACAATACCGTGAATTCAGCTGGACCATATTCATTGTAAATATCATAATTTCTTTTTATATATCCCTTAAATTTATCTCCTCCAACTTGTAAAATACGTAAGTTTGGACAAGGACAGTTCATCATAAATAACTTACCCAATATAGATGGAAGTGCCAAAATTGTTACATTCTTTTTTATGCAATAATCTTCGACAGTATATTCATTCTCCCTAGCTGCTTCAGGTAATATGTCTACCCTTGCACCTATTAGAAGATACGGAAATATTTGTTTCATTATGGCATCAAAACTAAAACTTAAATATACACCACATATATCTTTTTCATTAGCATTAATATAATCTATGCTAAAATATGACATATTCATAAGGCTTTCATGCCTTATACTTATACATTTTGGTCTACCACTAGTTCCTGATGTAGATATTCTATAAGCTTCATCCTTGGGATTAATCTTTGTATAAATTTCTTTGATACTTTCTAAATATCCTAAGTTATCTATACACAAATATTTATATTCAGGAAATCCTTTTTCAATTCTATCTGTAAAATACTGAGCCGTAAGTATTAATTTTGCTCTTCCATCTTCTAATAAATAGTTTATTCTTTCATTTGGATTTGTTCTATCTATAGGAAAAAAAACAGCTCCTATTTTTATAATTGATATTGCTGCTAATACAACATTTTTATTTCTACCTTGAATTACAGCAATTGTATCTCCTTTTTCTACACCCATTTCTAAAAGCTTACTTGCAATTTTATCAGTTATTATATCCATATCTCTATAAGTTATATCTTCACTTGAATCAGATATTGCAATATTATTAGGTGTTTTTTTTATTTGATTTTTTAATTTATCTAAATATGATATACTTGGATCAAAATCAAATTTATTTCCATCCAGTATATTAGTGAACATTTCTTCATGTTCCTCTTTCATATTCTGAATGCTATTTAGTCTAATTTCATTATTATTTATAACTTGATTTAATATATATTTGTATAGATAAATTATACTTCTAGCGGTTCTCTTATCATAAAAACATGACTTATATACTAACTTTAGTCTTATTCCATCTTTTATATTAGCTTTCATAAATAAGTCCACTTTTAAATTTTTTTCATCAATAAAAGAATTTGAATTTAATATATCTAAATTAAACATTGTATTTATTAATTTATCATTCATACTACTTTTATATGCATTTGATGAGTACATATAATAGTCAAATTCATCTGATTCATTACTTTGATCCATAACGCTTTTCACTAAGTCCACAAACTTGATATTCTGATTCTTAACATGTATTCTTATAGGAAGCATCATAAGGTTTTTAGCAAAAACTACATCATCTTCGTATGTAAACCTCTGCAATACAATTCCGTATACGGATATTAGTAAAGATTCTATATCTAGTTGATTTTTATCACAGTATTCTAGTATTTTATCATAGTTAGTTTTTTTTATTGTTTTTTGTATTATAGAAAAATTACATGAATCATCCTTTATAAAATCATTAGGAAATCTAGCGAGAGTAATATAATCTTTTAAAAGATTTGACCAATATTTTTCTGCCTTTTCATAATGTTTATTATCAGTCATTATTCTACCCCCTTAACTTTTATTTAGAATAATATAAATAATATTTAAATAAGTATACAAGTATAAGTTCATTATTATACCCGTATACTTATATTCATTTAATCATTAATATATGATGAATTATTATCAATAAAATTTATAATTTTTTCTATGGTCTTAGTCTTTTGTTTCTTTTCTGTGATTAATGCTTTATTATCATTATTTATAAGCTCTATATTAGCAAAATTTGTATTATTTGCTCCTTCTATTTGATAGAAATATGTATTCTTTGATTCACCACTTTTAGTATTTTTATAATTATCATAGTTAATTAGGCCATCTTTAGTACCTGAAATAAAAAGTGTAGGTTTATTAATTAACTTTAAATCATCTCCCTTTGGATATGTTCCCAAGAATATAACTCCCTGAATATTTTCATATTTAGCTGATTCTGACATAACTAAATCCCCAGATTGAGAATGGCCAATGCAGTACCAATTTTTCACATCCAAATTTGTTTCAATAATATTTTCTATTGAAGATTTTGAAAATGCAGGATAATTCATATTTAATTTTACAACTACTACTTTATAGCCTTCTCTTGCAAGTTTATTAGCAATGTAGGCATATGATTTAGGCTCGACTTTTTCACTAGGAACAATTACTATTCCATCTTTTTTAGATAAGTATGCTGGTGTAAATATTAAATTATCTTTTTTATCATTTTCAACTTTAACTTGATTATTAGATTGCATATATTGTCTAATATCGCCGCTAATCTTGTAGGTTTGATTAATATTATAAATAAAAGCTATAAGAATAACAATGATAAATATTAAAAAAGCTATTGCGGTATTTTTATATAATTTTCTTCTTCTTTCATTTTTTTTACGATTTCTCTCTTTTTCTACCTCTTTATCAATACTAAGAGATTTTTCTAATTCTCTTGTAATACTTAATGTATCAAATTTTTTATCACGCTTATTCTTTTTGACTCTTATTTTTGAATCTTTATTTTCATTCAAGCTAACACCTACTTTCTAAAATTTCATTATGGTTAACGCTTATAAGCAAGTGGATTACTAAAGTCTGAAATTTGTCCTTTTTTACTTATACCTACAATATAAAAATCATAATTTAAATCATTGCTATCAAAATAAACAGGCTTCTTTATAGTTACTTTATTATTTTTTATATTTTTAGCTAACATTATATATGATTTATCTTTAAAATCATGATTAGCATAATATACTCTATATGAGTATGTATCTTTATTCAATTTGTCCCAACTTAGTTGTATATTTTGATTATCAGGACTTATTTTATATTTTACATTACTTACTTTTAATTTCTGATATTGATTTTTATCATTCATATCGATTGTCAATATATCACTCTTTTTAGTAGTTAATTCATTGTTATATCCTATAACATAAAACTCATATTTAGAAGATTTTTTATCTCTATTTTCTAAAGTGATATGTTGTGATAATCTATTTCCTTTTGGCAACTTTTCTGAGCTTGTGTTTATATTTGAATAAAAATTAAATTTATCATCATCAGTATTTTTCATGTATACTTTATAATTATCTACCCTTTCATTATAATCCCATCCTAATTCTATTGAAATTTTATTATCTTTTTTAGTAGTAAAATATTGTAGATTTTCTATTTTTAAATTTTCAAAAGATGGTTTATTAACGTATATTGATGTATTGTAACTCCTATCACCAGACTTGATATTTAGTTTATATCTCCCAGGTCTATAAGCTTTTATTTTACCGTCACTCGTAACATCAACACCCCTTATAGTTCTAAGACCACTATCAGTATATCTTTTTACTATATTTTTATCATAAATATTTTCATCTATTTTATCTTCGACTGTATATGTTACTTTACTTTTTTTATTTATAGGAAAAGTCTTTATTTGCACATCAATATTAGTCTCTTGACCAGCTTCCAAATTGTAGGAATCTTTTGCACTTAAGGAGACTACTTTGGGATAAATAAGAAATGAAGTCTGTATTTCTCTTCTAGCATATTTGGAAATTAATTTACACTCTCCAACACCAGTTGCTTGTATAGTGTTGTTTTCAACTTTTAATATTTCTGGGTTAGTAGAAGAATATTGTAATTTGTATCCATCAGATAATTTTTTATAGTCTTCTATATCTACAAAACTTTTTATACTAGCCTTATCACCAACATATTTTATCTGGTTACTCAATTTTATCTCCATATTTGTAATTTTAGGATTTACAACCATTATATTTACTTTTCTAAGAACTCTGTTTTTATTTAATATTCCAAGTGTTGCCAAGCCTTCTTTATTGGCTATCAAAACATTATCTTTTATACTTACTACACCATTATTGTTTAATGTAACAATTGATAAATCTGGCTTTTTTGAAAATCCTGGAACTACTACATAATTTCCTAATGACATTGGGAGCTTATCTCCCACTTTCACAACATATTTGTTAGTATTTGTTATAAAATTTCCGCCATTAATATGTATATCAATAGCTTTAATCATGGGGTTAATATATCCAAATCTTAAACCGAAAAATAAAACTATTAATACTACTGGTGTAGTAAGTAATGAAATAAATTTCTTATTTGACATATTAACCCCCTAATATTTTTAGCTATGCTATTTCATCAATAAAATATCTCTTATACCATACAAGAAAGACTAATATTGTATATATTTTTCTTGCATTATTAGTAACTCCATTATAATGATCGTCTAATAATTTATTAATCTTTTCTTTATCAAAAAACTGGTCTACATAATCAGCTTGGAAATATTCCTTGACAAAATTATAATATTTTTCTTCCTGGAACCAAAGTCTAATTGGAACTGGGAATCCTTTCTTCTTTCTCTTGAACCATTCTTCAGGTAAAGACTTTTCTGCAGCTTTTCTTAATACATATTTAGTAGTACCCTTAGTAATCTTTTGTTCACTTCCAATTTGCTCTCCAACCTTCATTACTTCCTTGTCAAGGAAAGGTACTCTAAGCTCTAATGAATGGGCCATGCTCATTTTATCTGCCTTTTGTAGTATGTCACCTTCCATAAATAGTTTAATATCTAAAAACTGCTTTTTAGTAACATCATCCTTACCTTTTACAAGAGCATATACTTCATTTGTAATATCTTTTACTGATCTAGAATTATGGAAATTAGAATTTAATATATCCTTTGCTTCATCTTCTTCAAATATCAAAGCTTCACCAATAAATGTTTCTTCCACAGGTCTTCCTGCTCTTAATAATGTGGTTTTTCCATGAAAATTAGGCATAGATTTTGCAATAGCTGCTGCAGGCTTCAAAATAAATCCTGGTAATTTTTTTAATTTTTTCTGTCCAGTATCTATATCATACCATTCATAGCCACCAAATATTTCGTCTGCACCCTCACCTGAAAGTACAACTGTTACACCATTATCTTTTACTAATTTAGATAAAAAATAAAGTGGTAAAGTTGATGGATTTGACTGAGGTTCATCCATGTGGTATTGAATGGTTGAAAGCATTCCTAGACAGTCATCAGCGTTAATAGTCTTTCTTATATTTTCTATATTAAGTATTTTTGATAAATCTGCTGCTAAAGTCGATTCATCAAAATTATCTTGCTCGAATCCTATTGAAAAAGTCTTATCAGGCATCAAAGTGGCAGTGATATAACTGGAATCTATCCCACCAGATAAAAATGAGCCTACTGGAACATCAGAATGCTTATGTATTCTAACAGAGTCTTCAACTATAGCTCTGATATCTTCAATGTTTTCTTCTAATGATTTATGTTTATCATTAAAATCGACTTCCCAATATTTCTTTATATCCATTTTACCATCTTGATATGTAAAATAATGACCTGGTCTTAGTCTTTTTACACCCTTGAAGAAAGTTTCATCTGGCTGTGATGAATATTGGAAAGTAAGATAAGGTTTTAGTGCCTTCTCATTTACTTCTTTTACAAAAGATGGATGCTCTAAAAATGATTTAATTTCAGATGCAATCATCATTGATTTTTGTCCCTCGTATTCATATTCGTAGTAATAATATGGCTTTATACCAAAATTATCTCTAGCACCAAATGCCTTTTTTTCTACTTTATCCCATATACAAAAAGCAAACATACCTCTTAATTTGTTAACTAGATCTTCACCATATTCCATATATCCGTGAATTAATACCTCGCTATCTGTATTACTTTTAAACTTGTATCCTTTTTTAATCAGGTCTTCTTTAATTTCCATATAATTGTATATTTCACCATTAAAAACCAAAATTTTATTTCCATCTTCACTATATAGTGGCTGTGCACCCGCTTCTGATAAATCTAATATAGATAATCTTCTAAAACCTAAGGCACAAGAATCATCTATGTATTTTCCACCCATATCCGGTCCTCTATGAACTATTCTGTCCATCATCTTTTCAACTATTTCTTCTTTATTTTCTCTTTTATCAAAGAAACCTATAAATCCACACATAAATTATTACATCCTTCCATTATCCTAATTATATTTTACAATAAGTATATTTTACAAAAATAATATTAAATTTAGCTAAAACCATTATATTTTTTTAATTTTTTGTAAGCTAAATTCGATAATACAAATACTATTACAAATAGTAGTACATAGTATATTATACATTTTACAATATTATTGTTAAATTGACTGTTAAAAGTACCGTTATTTGTTTTAATAAATAAGTCGACACCACATGCACCAAGCGCAAATAAGAGTGAATTCCTAAATTGTTTTCTATCAATTTTTTCCACAAAATTCTCCAATCATAATAAAAATCTATATTTTGACTAATTACATTATACTAGAATGAACTAATCACTTCAACAAACAATAAAAAAATAACGTTGAAAATGTGATTAATATTTTCAACGTTATTTATATTTTATAATATTTATAATCTACTATTCAGCTATATCAAAATAACCAGATGGGTGATAGTAGTATACTTCGTTAGTGTGTTTATCTACAAAATACGCATAATCAGTTGGTTTGTTAGGGAAATACATATATCCTTCATGTCCTTTTACTTTTATTGCGCCAAAATCAGATTCAGTTCCTAGATAATCATAAGTAGTATTCTTACCATATCTATTTTTTAATAATTTTTCAGCTTCTTCTTTTGTTAGCCCATTGTTTACAACAACTTGCTTTTTATTAGCTATAGCGTTGTTATTTTTAACAACATTGCTATTTTTATTTCTTATTTGATTATTATCTACTATTTGATCCTTATTTTCCTGTTTATAAACATTTTTTGAAGTTACTTGCTTTTCAACTATTGTATCATCTTTATTTATGACTTTATCGTCTATTGCACTTTCATCATAGTTATATTCACTCTGTAGTTCTTCTCTAGCAATATTTTTTTGAGTGGTATTTTTCTTTGGTTCTACACTCGCATACATTACATCTTGATTACTTTTATCTTGGCTTAAATTGCTTATTGCCATACTTATTGGACTTAATGTTAATACACCTGCCAATAATATTCCTGTTGCAAATAATTTCTTTTTCATAGCTACCACTCCTTTTAATTTATATTTTTATCCAATTTCTTGGATGTAATTTACTATGTTTTCTATATTTATATAATACCACAACTAATCAAAAATATTCATTACAGCATCGTTATTTGACATTACAATCTTGTCACTATTATTACAAATTGTAACAAAAAAATAGGCCTAGTTATAACTAGGTCTATTACATTATATAATATCTAATTTTTATTTTGGAAATTCTAAATCAAATGACTTTAATATAGAACTAATATTATCAAATAAAGCTTTTGAACCATTTTCCACATCCGATTCTATGTTTAGCACCAATAATGGCTCATGAAGTGATGATCTTAATAAAAACCATCCTTGTTGATTATTTTTATTTGATTTTACTCTTACTCCCTCATAATTTGGCTCTACTATTTCCCAATCTTCAATTTCTAGGGCTTTTTCTTTTACACTTTCTATAATAGAACCCGCATATTCTTTATAATTATTATTTTTTATTTTAATTCTACACTCTAAAGATTCTTTTGCTTCTCTTAATTCAGAGATGAGTTCAGAAACATCTTTATTTTCTTTGAACATTTTTGCTGCTTTTATTAATATTTTAGCTACTAAATAAGCGCCATCATCTAAAAAATAATTTTCTTTCATAGCTGCATGACCAGATGTTTCAATAGCCAAAGGTGAGTTTATACACTCATTGTTTAGCCTAATAGATTCGTTTATTACATTTTTATAACCTCTTTTGAATCTATAATGGACACCACCTAATAATTTTATATATTCCCCTAGTCCATCAGAAGTTACAGAATCAGTTACTATTGTTGAACCTGGATTTTCTTCTAATACTATAGAAGAAATCAAAGCTATTAATGCATTCTTATTTATCTCTTTACCATATTTGGATACTACAGCTGCTCTATCAACATCTGTATCAAATATTATACCTAAATCTGCATTGGCATTTAACGTAGCCTTTGATATAGCTTTCATGGCTTCTTTATTTTCAGGATTTGGTATATGATTTGGAAAATGACCATCAGGTTCTAAAAATTGACTTCCTTTAGTATTTGCGCCCAAATCTTCAAGTACTTTATTGGCAAAAAAGCCACCAGCACCATTACCTGCATCTACTACAATCTTCATACCTGCAAATGGTTTATTGTAGTTATCTTTAGAGTCCACACCCTTTTTTATAATTTCTTTTAATTCGTTTGAATAGTCATCAATTAAATTTCTTTCAGTTATGTTGGACTTTATATCGTCTATTTTATCATCTAAATTTGCCTCTACACATATATCTAAAACTTCTTTTAAATCCTCTTTATTTAGGCAACCTTCTCTAGTAAACATCTTCATACCATTATATATATATGGCATGTGGCTCGCTGTAAACATGATTGCACCAGTAGCTTTATAGTCCTCTAATATCGTTGACATAAACATAGAAGGTGTAGTAGCAAGGCCACAATCTATCACATTTACTCCAACTTTTACAAGTTCCTGTGCACATATATTTCTAAATTTTGGTCCAGTAACTCTTGAATCCATCCCCAAGGCAATTGATATATAACTTGTTTTATTCTTATTCTTAAGCCATTTAGCAAATGATTTCGCAATCATACATACCTCAATCTCAGATAAGTTAATCTCTAAATCACTATTTTTGTCTTTATATGCTACTCCTCTAATATCGGTACCATTTTGTAGAGAGTATAATTCTTTCATATAGTCACCTTCTTATAATTATATTGTCAACGATGCTTTTTCTGCATCCTTAATAAATCCTTCTATTCCCTTATCTGTTAGCGGATGTTTAATCATTTGATTTATAACTTTATATGGAACAGTAGCTATATCTGCACCTAATTTAGCCGCTTCAATTACATGAAGAGGATTTCTAACACTTGCTACTATTACCTCTGTTGCTATATAGTTTACTTCAAATATCTGTGTAATTTCACTTATTAAATGAAGTCCATCAAATGATATATCATCTAATCTACCTACAAATGGACTAACATACGTAGCTCCTGCTCTAGCAGCTAGCAATGCTTGACTAGCTGAAAATATTAGAGTCACATTAGTTCTAATCCCTTCTTCTGTCAAAGCTTTTACTGCCTTTAAACCCTCAGCACACATAGGTATTTTAATAACTATATTTTCATGTATCTGTGCTAGTTTTTTACCTTCTTTTATCATAGATTTACTATCTAAACTTAATACTTCGGCGCTGATAGGACCATCTACTATTGAAGTTATCTCTTGTACAACCTCTGAAAAATCTCTTCCTTCCTTTGCTATTAGTGAAGGGTTTGTAGTAACACCACATATAACTCCTAATTCATTAGCTTCTTTGATTTCTTCAATATTAGCTGTGTCGATAAAAAATTTCATCCTTTTCCTCCATTATTTAAATCTTATAGTTTTATTTTCTAAGGATTCAATACAAGCAAGTGATTCAACCCTTATATCTTGTTCTTTTAATTTCATACTAGCATATTCGTATGACTTCTCTATTACTATACCCACACCAATTAGTTCTACCTGTGCTTCTTTGATTATATTCATCAAACCCATAACACTTGAGCCTTTGGCTAAAAAATCATCTATAATTATAACCTTATCACCCTTTTTAAGATATCTTTTTGATATCATTAAATCATAATCTTGATTTTTTGAAGAAGAATAAACTTTAGTATGATATAAAGCTTCATCCAAATTTCTTGATTTAGTCTTTTTTGCGAAAATTACTGGAATATTATCAAAATATTGAGCAGTTATAGTTGCTATAGCAATTCCTGATGATTCTATCGTGATAATTTTATCTACATTAATATCAGAAAATCTCTTTTTAAACTCTAGTCCAATTTGATTTAGTAGCCCAACATCAATTTGATGATTTAAAAAATTATCTACCTTTAAAATATTATTCTGATTTACTGTACCATCAATCAAAATTCTATTTTTTAATACTTCCATGTGATTTTTCCTTTCTTAATAATGTAGTATAATAACTATTATATATTATACTTTTTCTTTTTTCTACAATTTATCAATTAAATCTAGACAAATTATTGAATAAGTGATAGAATTTGCTATTATACTATTTATTAAATAATTAATAATTGTTTAAATATTTAGTTATATGAGGAAAAAATAAATTAATTATTAAAAAGGAGATGAAAAAATCAATGGCATACTATTTCGATACTCCATCTAGAACTTTCAGTGAGTATTTACTAGTTCCAGGCTATTCTTCTGCAGACTGTATACCTGCAAATGTAAGCCTAGAAACACCACTTGTAAAATTTAAAAAAGGTGAAGAACCTGAATTGAAAATGAACATACCACTAGTTTCCGCTGTTATGCAGGCCGTTTCTGATGATAAAATGGCTGTAGCATTATCAAAAGAAGGTGGTGTTTCTTTTATATTTGGTTCTCAGACAATAGAAAATCAAGCAGCTATGGTTGCAAGAGTAAAAGCACACAAGGCTGGTTTTGTAGTAAGTGATTCAAATCTTACACCAGAACATACTTTAAATGATATATTAGATTTAAAAGAAAAAACTGGTCATTCTACTGTTGCTATTACAGATAACGGAACTGCTACAGGTAAACTATTAGGTATTGTTGCAAGTAGAGATTATAGAGTATCAAGAATGGATGGCAGTGAAAAAGTTAAAACTTTTATGACTCCAATAGAGAAAATTGTATCTGCTCCTAAGGATGTAACCCTTAAAGAAGCAAATAATATAATATGGGATAATAAATTGAACTCTTTACCAGTATTAGATGAGAAAGGAAATTTAGTGCACATGGTATTTAGAAAAGACTATGATTCACATAAACAAAATCCTTTGGAATTGCATGATAAACTAAAAAGATATGTAGTTGGTGCTGGTATTAATACAAGAGACTATGAAGAAAGAATACCAGCTTTAATTGAAGCTGGAGTAGATGTATTATGTATTGATTCATCTGAAGGATATTCTGAATGGCAAGCCAAAACAATTAAGTGGGTTCGTGATACTTATGGCGAAACAGTTAAAATAGGAGCTGGTAATGTCGTAGATAGAGAAGGGTTTAGATTCCTTGCACAAGCTGGTGCTGACTTTATAAAAATAGGTATCGGTGGTGGATCTATTTGTATCACAAGAGAACAAAAAGGTATAGGGCGTGGTCAAGCCACATCTGTAATCGATGTTGCAAAGGCTAGAGATGAATACTTTGAAGAAACTGGTGTATATATTCCAATATGTTCAGACGGTGGTATAGTATATGATCATCATATTACATTAGCACTTGCAATGGGTTCAGATTTTGTAATGCTTGGTAGATATTTCTCAAGATTTGACGAATCTCCAACTAATAAAGTAAATATAAACGGATCATACATGAAAGAATACTGGGGAGAAGGTTCTGCAAGAGCAAGAAACTGGCAGAGATACGACCTTGGTGGAGATAAAAAGCTATCTTTTGAAGAAGGTGTTGATTCATATGTTCCATATGCAGGTTCATTAAAAGACAATGTCAATATGACTTTAGCTAAGGTAAGATCAACAATGTGTAATTGTGGAGCTCTTACAATACCTGAATTACAAGAAAAAGCAAAATTAACAGTTGTATCTTCTACTTCAATAGTCGAAGGTGGCGCTCACGATGTATTGTTAAAAGATAATAGAAACCTATAAAAATTAATTTAAAATAGTATTATGAAAATAAACCCATCACAATAATTATTAATGTGATGGGTTTATTTTAAATTTCTTTAAAAGGATTTTTAAGCCCTGAGTTTTCTACAAGTTCTATAAATGAATACTCTCCCCCAACCTTGCACATTTTTATATAAATACTCCAAGCTTTTTTATAATCTACTTGCATCAATTCATATAATTCAAGTGCACATAATTGAGCTAATACATAATCTATGTAGTAAAAAGGATCTTTGTATATATGTCCTTGCCTAAACCAATAACCTCCCCTATCAAGTAAATCTAAATCTTGATAATCTCTGTTTGGCATATATATTTTTTCCAATTCTCTCCACTTATTTTTTCTTTGAACTGGGCTCATATTTGGATTTTTATAGATTTCATGTTGAAAATGGTCGACCAAACACCCATATGGTAAAAATTTTATTGCAGATTCATAATGATAAGTCTTGTATTTTTCCTCATCTTCACCAAAGAATAATTTCATCCACGGATATGTGAAAAATTCCATACTCATTGAGTGTATCTCGCAAGTATCCAAGGTTGGAAATAATAATTCAGGAACTTTAATTTCTCTAGATAAATACATCTGTAGTGCATGACCTGCTTCATGGGTTAGTACATCAATATCATCCACACTTCCATTAAAGTTACCAAAAATAAAAGGTTCTCTATATGAATTTAAAAACGTACAGTATCCGCCCATAGCTTTTGACTCTCTAGCTTCAACATCAAATAGGTTATTATTTGTAAGAAAATCATAGAATTCTTTACTTTCATTTGACATTTGACTATACATAATTTTGCCTTGTTCTATAATATAATTGCCATCACCTACTAATTTTGCATTACCTTCTAAAAAATCTAGTTTTTCATCGTAATATGATATTTTATCAACACCTATTCTTTTAGCCTGATTTTTATATATTTTATTTACTTGCGAAATGTATGTTTCTCTAACATTTTTTCTAAGTTGATCTACCATTTTAGGATTATAATCAGTTCTGTCCATTCTATAATAAGCAAGTTCTATAAAGTTTTCATAACCCATTCTTTTTGCCATTTCATGTCTAATTTTTACAAGTTGATCAAAAATACTATCAAATTTATCTTCATTCTCTTCAAAAAAACTAGTATGTGCTTTTATTGAACTTCTTCTAATTTTTTCATCATTAGATGACATATAAATGGATAAATCTGATAAATTACATATTTTATTATCAAAAAGTATTTTTGCTGATGCAAGTAGCCTTGTGTATTGAGACATTAATATATTTTCTTTTTGTAATAAATAAATTATCTTATCAGAAAAACTCTTTAATCTACAATTTAGCAGTCTGTAATATTGCTGTCCGTATTTTTCTATTATATTGATCTTATATGTTGATCCGAGTACCGCTCTATAGAATATATTATCAAGTGAATCATAAAGCGGAGATTTTTCATCCCAATAAACATTTTCTTTTTCATAAAAACTGTCTTTTGTGTTTATGGAATAACGTATTTCACTATATACTTTCATTGTTTGTACTTTATCTCTAAGTTTATTTATTTTATTAAACAAATTATCAAATTCTTCAAAAGTTCTAGTATTTTTTAATTCACTTATATAAAGAGTAATGTTTTCTTTATATGTATCATAATCGGGTCTAGTATAAATTATTTTATTGAAATCCATATTAATTACCTTTCTTTTATTGTTCACATATATAGAATACCATAAGATAATTAAATGGGATATAGAATAAAAGAACTAATATGAATATGGTATTATTTTATTGTATATTTAATAACATATTTATTTTATATTATTTTACAAAACTATAAACCTTGATATTTGCAGTTACAAACATTATAATATACATATGTCTTGACATATATTTTTAGGGGGTTTGAAATGAAAAACAATAAATTAAAAGCATTCTTTCATCGATACTTTATAGTAGGACTGAACGGAATGGCCTTAGGACTTTTTTGTACTTTGATAATTGGACTTATTATAAAGCAAATAGGATCAAGTTTTAGTGGACCATTTTCCATATTTTTAATCGCTATTGCAAGTGTTGCTATGTCATTAACTGGACCAGTAATAGGTATAGGAGTTGCACATGCTCTTGAATCTCCTAAATTAGTAATTTTAGCTTCAGGAGTAACAGGTTTTATAGGTGCCTTTGGTTCTGCCTTACATTCTGGTCAATTAGTAAGCAGCGCTGGTAAAATTATTGTATCTGGTTCTGGAGATCCATTAGGAGCCTTTATCGCTGTAGTAATCGGGGCTGAAATAGGCAGATTAGTTAGCGGAAAAACAAAAGTAGATATAATTGTAACACCCTTTATAACTATTTTAGTAGGTTCTATAATTGCTTATTTTATAGGACCTTATCTAATAGCTGGTATGACAGCCTTAGGTCAATTTATTAAAGTTTCTACTGAACTACAACCGTTTATTATGGGTATAATAGTGTCAGTAGTTATGGGTATAGTATTGACACTTCCAATAAGTTCAGCTGCACTATCCATTATTTTAGGTTTAGGTGGTATTGCATCAGGTGCTGCAACTATAGGTTGTTCAGCACAAATGATAGGTTTTGCAGTAATTTCTTATAAAGAGAACGGTATAAATGGGCTTTTGGCACAAGGTTTAGGAACTTCAATGCTACAAGTGCCTAACATTATGAGAAAACCAATTATATGGCTACCACCAATTATTTCTAGTGCTATTTTGGGACCAATTTCTACAATTGTATTTAAAATGGAGAACAATGCTGCTGGTGGTGGTATGGGTACATCTGGTTTAGTAGGTCAATTAATGACATGGCAAACAATGTCAGGTTCAAGATCTTCTCTTATTTTACTTATAGAAATACTTATTTTACACTTCATTTTACCGGCTATTATTTCATTAACTGTAGTAAAAATAATGAGAAAAAAAGGTTTGATCAAGTATGGGGATTATAAATTAGATTTATAAGCTGCTATACTCTTTAAAGAATAAAAATGAAAAAATACCGGATTAAAATCCGGTATTTTTTATCTATCTATTTCTGATTTAAAAGGTGTGTCTCTATAAAGTTGTGCCTTATATACATTTTCTTTTATATATCCTAAATTATACATTTTCTTAAGTACTAAGGCTTGTCTCTTCTTTGCTTGTTCATAATTTTGATATAATGCTGGATTATTTGTAATGCCAGCCAACATCGTTGACTGACCAAATGTCAACTCCCACACATTCTTCCCAAAGTACAATTGGGATCCTGCTTGTACACCATAAGATGATTTACCCAAATATATATTATTTAGATATGCTTCCAATATTTCATCTTTAGTCATTATCTTATTTAATCTATATGCATTATACATATCTTGTACTTTTCTTTTTAAAGATTTCTCATTACTTGTGAGTAAATTTTTTGATACCTGCATATCTATAGTACTTCCACCTTGACTAGGACCATATTTTATATTTACAAATAGAGATCTCATCATTGATTTATAGTCTACTCCACCATGTTTATAAAATCTTTCATCTTCAATAGAAATAACAGCATTCTGTAATTCTTTAGGTATTCTCTTTATAGAGACTGGATCCTTATTAATATATGATTCTCTTACTGTTCTTTTAGTAAGTTCTGGCATATCTGCAACTACACTTCTAAAATATAAAAATCCTGCAGAACTAATAAGTATAAATATAATTAAAAATGATATTATAAGTCTTTTTAAAATCCTAAAAACCATTGCTCTTTTTGTATCGTTCTCATGACTATATTCTTCATATAAATCATCATAATCATATTCTTCTTTATTATTTCTTATAAATCTATTTCGAAAAACATTACTAATAGAAAATTTTCTACTTACAATATCTTCTTCGTCTTTATATCTACTTCGCCTATAATTGATTTCATTATTTTTTAAATCAGATTCATTTTTAAATTCAGATCCACTTGATTGAGTTTTTTTTATCCTAATTTTGTTAGAATTTTTATCAAAATTATCTTTATATCTTTTCCTTTTGATTTCGTTATAATCGATATGTCTATCACTAGGTAATCTATTATCATCTATAGGATATTTGTTATACTTGTATTTAGAGCCATCTATTCTATTACTACTAGTAAACTCTCTTTCACGATTTCGTCTCAATTCTTCATTTCTTCTCTCTATCCTACTGGAAAGACTTGTATCTTCGTAGCTAAATTTTTCCCTACGCTTTTGTGATAGGTCTATGGGAGCATTATTTTTGGATTTTGACGAAACTTTTTTTCTTCTAATTTTGTTAATTTCGTTGTTATCTGACATATTTACCCCCGCGATTAAAGTCTATCTTCTCTAATCTTTAAAAATAATTTAGCAGTAGCATGTGTATCTGAATAAGCTCTATGTGCATTTGAATTTTCTATACCATAAAAATTACAAGCTGTTTCTAATTTTTTATTTTTTCCATTGTAATTCTTAGTTGTTTTAAGCATCTCTACCGTACATATATAGTTTTCTATAGTCTCTAAACCCATAATGCTCAAATAATGATTTAAAAAACCTACATCGAATTTTGCATTATGTGCAATTACAGTTCTATCTCCTATATATTCTCTAAATTTTGGAAGTATCTCTTCAATTTTCTTTTCATTCTCTACCATCTCATTTGTGATATTGGTTAGATTACTGATAAATGTTGTAATAATTGAATTAGGTTTTACTAATCTTGAGTAGTTAAGCTTAATATCATCACCTTTAATTTCTGTAACTCCAATTTCTATAATTTCATCACCGTTTTGCGGATTTAAACCAGTGGTTTCAAGATCAACTACTATATATTCATCCAAAAAGTAATTTTCCATATTACTCCTCCTCTTCAAACTTTTCTAAAAACGTATGTCTGTGCCCATCTATCTGCCATCCCAATACAGAGTCTATATTTACATTTTCTGCAGCCTTAAAAATAGATTTTTCAACATTAGTGAAATTTTTAGATAAGTTTCTTATTAAATCCTTTATTTCATATCTCTTGTTTCCAGTTTTTTTTGCTGCAACCATACATGCACAGTTAAGTGGCCATATACCAATATAGTTAATCCATTTAATTATATCGTCTTCTCTAATATAATATAAAGGTCTTATTAACTCTAATCCTTTGAAATTTGTAGATTTTAACTTTGGTAACATAGTTTTGAAGTTACCAGAACATAACACGTTTAGCATTGTTGTTTCTATTACATCATCAAAATGATGTCCTAGCGCAAGTTTGTTGCAACCCAATTCTTCAGCTTTGCCATAAAGAGCTCCTCTTCTCATTCTTGCACACATATAGCAAGGATAATCACTAGCTATCTTATCAGCAACATCAAATATATTTGCATCAAATATGTTAAGCGGTACATCTAAATACTCCATATTATCCTCTAATAACTTTCTAATGCTATCATGATAGCCTGGATCCATAGCCAAGTATACCACTTCAAAGTTTACTTGAGAATGCCTTTTTAGCTCTTGAAACATTTTTGCCATCAATATACTATCTTTACCACCTGAAATAGCTACTGCTATCTTGTCACCTTCTTCTACCAATTCATATGTCTTTATAGCCTTTATAAATTTAGACCACAGTTTTTTTCTATACCTTTTTGTAATTGACTTTTCTATCTCTTTTAAAGTCTTTTTATCTTCATCGGGAACTAATATCTCACATCCGTTACCCGCAATACCATTATCTGCCACTATTGCCTCCATTATATCTATGTAAAAAATATAAATTTTTTCCTATTTATTTTATTTGATTTCTTTTCCTTAATTACCGTTTAGAAATTCTTAGTATAGTCTTATTATCTACAATATCATAAGTTATGTTGGCCTTAAATTTTTCATTCTTATCATCTATAAGACCACTCATTGTAGCTTTCTTGTTTTTGCACAGCGATTTCGCTAATGTTTTATTTGCTTTTTTATTATACTTATTAAGTACATCATCATTTTTCCATAAGGTAAATCCACATTTTTTATAATTTTTACATGCCCATGCTTTATCTGACTCTAATACAGAACCTCCACACTCTGGGCATAGAGCTATTATTTCTAATCCTGTTTCTTTGTCTATATCTTTTTCTTTTCTAGTTTTATTATTAACTGATTTATCAGCACCAGCTTTATTAGATGATTTTTTTTCAGATTTAGTTTCCTTACCTAAATTTGATTCTTTTACAAATTTCTTTGTTTTAGGATTATATACAATCTTTTCAGGGTTTATCGGTCTAAATCTGTCAGTTTTTATTTTATTTACATTTTCATAAACAAATTTGCATACCATATTCAAGTATTCTTTTCGATTAAATTGCCCTTTTTGAATATCTAAAAGGCTTTTCTCTAATTTTCCTGTAAAATCAACATCAAAAAGATTTTTAACTGGAAATATCTCCACCAAATTTATACCTAATTGTGTAATATAATAGTTTTTTCCTTTTTTATTTACATATCCAACCTGCTTAATTTTTTTCAGTACTTCAGCCCTAGTTGCAGATGTACCAATAGAATATCCAGATAAAACACTTGTATCATCTTCAGATACATTTTTACCACAATTTTTCATTGCCTTTAAAAGAGTATCTTCTGTATACGGCTTTGGTGGACTAGTAAGTTTTTCTACTGGTAAAATACTAATTACTTTAACCTCTTCACCTTTATTCACTATGGGTAGTAAATTATTTTTACTCTCTTTTGCGAACAAATTTAGATATCCCTTTGACACCAAAACTTTGCCTTTTGTAATAAAATCATGTTTATCAACACTTGTTATTATTTCTGTATTTTCATATTCAGCTGGTGGCATAAAGTTCGCTAAAAACCTATTTTTAATTGCATTATATACAATCTTTTCATCTGATGTTAGTGAATCAGGTGCAAGTATGTAGGTAGGTATTATAGCACTATGGCTTTCCACCTTTGAAGAATCGAAAACTCTTTTTGATTTGGAAAATTTAATCAATGATTCATTAGGATGTCCATTTTTTTGCACATCTAATGTTTTCTTTACCTTATCAACTAAGGATTCTTCTAAATAAATGGAATCCGTTCTAGGATATGTAATATATCCACCTTTACCTTTTCCTTCATACAATGACTGGCATACGCTTAAAACCTTATCTGAAGTGAATGAAGCGTATTTAGATGTAATATATCCCTGCAAAGAAGTAAGAGAAAAAAGTTTAGGAGCATATTCTTTCGAACGTGTTACCTTTTTGTCTTTAATTATAGCTATATTTGACTTAATATCATCTATAACTGCCTTTGCATCTTCTTCTTTGTCGAATTTATTGTCTTTTTTTGCCTTATACTTACCAGTATACTCTCCATTTTCAGCTAAAAACTTACCTTCAATTTCATAATACTTTTCTGGAACAAAATTTTTTATCTGCATATCTCTATCATAAATCAATTTTACAGTAGGAAGAATAACTCTACCTATATTCAATAATTTACCGTTGCCATATTTTAGTGTTGCTGCACATGTAAAATTAATCCCTACTAACCAATCAGTCAAAAGTCTAGTATAACCTGCAGCTTGAAGGTTTCTCATTTCCTCATCATCTTTAAGGTTTTCTAGGCCTCTAGTTATATCCTCAGGTGTCCACTCATTTACAAGAATTCTTTTTACTCTCTTTGTATTTTTTGCCATCATAAGAATGAGAAAAGAAATTAATTCTCCTTCTCTATCATTATCTGTAGCATTTATAATATATTCTATATCTTCTCTATTAATAAGAGATTCAACTATTTTAAATTGTTTTTGCTTATCTTTATCTACTTTGAACTTAAATTTATTCTCTGGTATAAATGGATAGTTATCCATTTTCCATGATCCTGAATATTTTTCTTTATCATAATCTTTCATATCATAAAGAGAGATTAGATGACCTACTGCATATGTAATTATATATTTATCACCTTCAAAATATCCATCGCGTCTATTGTTAGCTTTTAAAAATGTTGCTATGGTTTTTGCAACAGATGGTTTTTCAGCTAAGACTAAAATCATAGTTATACCTCATTTCAATAAATTAATCAAACTTTATTATAACCTATTTACATTAATATAGTCAAATTAAGCCATTAAAAATATTAATACATACATTAGTTTATAATATGCTTTTATTATATATTAATAAAAGAAAACCCAGAAATTTAATTTCTGGGTTTTCTATCACTATATTCATTATATTTTTATATTCAATATTTTTAAAATTAAAATACTATCTTTTCCGATGAGCATGCCTTCATATCTACTTCTTCTTTTGGTACTCCACCTCTGTGATTACCAGTAAAACAAGCATCACAAAATTCAAGACCTGGACATAATTCTTGTAAATCTTCTAGACCCAAGAATGATAGTGAATCAGCATTAATTCCTTGTCTTATTTCTTCAATAGAATTATTACATGCTACTAAATTTTCGCTAGTAGGTACATCTGTACCATAATAACAAGGGAATTTAAATGGCGGTGAACTGACTCTAACATGTACTTCTAAGGCACCAGCATTTTTAAGCATTTTTACTATATTTTTTATAGTTGTACCTCTAACTATAGAGTCATCAACCATTACAATTCTTTTACCCTTGACAACTTCTCTAATTACATTTAGCTTAGCTTGAACACTTGATGTTCTTTCATTTTGTTTTGGTTTAATAAATGTTCTTCCTACGTAGGAGTTTTTATAAAAAGCCATGCCATAAGGAATACCTGACTCTTCTGAATATCCAATAGCAGCTGCTAGACCCGATTCTGGCACTCCAACAACTAAATCAGCTTCAACTGGTGCATTTTTTGCTAATATAGCTCCAGCCTTTGTTCTTGAAACATATACGCTTTGTCCGTCTATACAACTATCTGTTCTAGCAAAATATATATATTCAAATATACATCTTGCTTCAGCAACAGGAGGGCATATTCTGTCACTATATATTTCATTGTCAACTATTGTTACAATCTCTCCAGGTTTTACATCTCTTATAAATTCAGCTCCAATGGTATCAAGTGCTGCGGATTCTGAACTTAGGAATAGTGTATTATCTTTTCTTCCAATGCATAAGGGTCTAAAACCTAATGGATCTCTTGCTCCGATTAATTTTGAAGGACTTCCAACAACCAATGAAAATGCACCTGCCAGTTTTTGCGTAGCAGATTTTACAGCTTCTTCAACAGTTTCTGATGTAAGTCTTTCTTTTGCAATTAAATATGCTATAACCTCTGAATCTGTGTTGGTCTGAAATATAGCACCTGTTTGAGATAATTCTTCTTTTAATTGACTAGCATTAGTTAGATTTCCATTATGTGCCATTGATAATATACCTTTTTGGTAGTGTATTACAAATGGTTGTGCATTCTCTCTTCCTACTCCACCAGCTGTAGAATATCTAACATGCCCAACACCTAAATTACCCTTTAGTGAGTTTAATGTATTTTTATTAAAAACCTCATTAACAAGTCCAGTATCTTTATGATACATAACATTTTTGCTTTCTCCATCTGTATCAGTTACTGAAATACCTGCACTCTCTTGTCCTCTATGCTGTAAAGCAAAAAGTCCATAATATATATATGATGCTACATCATCTCCGTCAAAATCATAAGCTCCAAATACTCCGCACTCTTCGCCTAAACCTGTCAATATTTCCTTAGTCATAAAATTTTCTCCCTAATAATATAAGATTTAGAATCCAAGACGTTTTCTAACTTCTGCATAGGCACCTTCTACATTGCCCATATCTCTTCTAAATCTGTCCTTGTCTAACTTTTCATTCGTATATTTATCCCATAATCTGCATGTATCTGGTGATATTTCATCAGCTAGTATAATTTGATTGTGGAATCGTCCGAATTCTAGTTTAAAGTCAACTAGTTTGATATTACACTCGATAAAATAAGCCTTTAAAAGTTCATTTATTTTTAATGCCATTGATTTAATTTCTTTAATTTCTTCTCTTGTTGCCAGCTTAAGTGCTAAAGCAAAGTCATCGTTTATTAGTGGATCACCAAGATTATCGTTTTTATATGAAAATTCTACTGTAGGGTTTTCAAATACAGTTCCTTCTTCAACACCTAGCCTCTTTGAAAAACTTCCTGCCGCAATATTTCTTACTATTACTTCAAGAGGAACTATTTCAACTGCCTTTACAAGAGTATTTCTTGAATTTATTTCTTTTTCAAAATGTGTTTTAATTCCGTTTTTTTCTAAATATTGGAATAGATGATTTGACATTAAATTGTTTATTTCACCTTTTCCTAATATTGTTCCCTTTTTTAATCCATTAAATGCTGTAGCATCGTCCTTATATGATACTATAACATAATCTTTATCCTCAGTTCTATATACTTTCTTTGCTTTTCCTTCATACATCTGTTCCATTTGTTTCAAAATATTACCTCTTTCCCAAATAATAATTCGTACATTTATTGCCTATGTTTATATTTTATTCGTATTTTTATTTTTTTGCAATAGAATTTACGTACTTTTTTTATTTTTTTTATAAAAAAATAGGCAAATAATAGAATATAACGAATTATATGCCTTATTTACCTATATTTTAGTTCGTGTTTTTTTGCTTAACAAAAATAAATTGTGCAATGTTTTTAATTATTTAATTTTATTAAGGTACTTATTTACTCTATTTACTACCCTTTCTGAACCCATGATTTGTTGTATGGACCATAGATCAGGAGACTGTTGTCTACCTACCACAGCGACTCTTATTGCTGTACTTACATCTGTTATATTTCCCTTAAAATCATCTGGATTCTTTTTAAATTCCTTGTTGTTTGACGTAAAACCATTTGAATCAGTAATTTCTTTAACTTTTTCGAACCATATTTCATTTGTATCATCTTGATTGTATGTATTTAAATACTGTTCTAAAATAATAATAGCATCTTCTTTTGACACTCTTTCAGGTAAGCTATCCCTATGTTCAAACGACTCTTCGAAATAATATCCAATAAATTCCATTATTTGTTTACAATTTATTAAATCTTTTCTAGGTTTTTTTCCAGTTCTTCCTATAGCAAGCAATTTTAATAGTTCATTGTAATATTTATTAATTAAAGAATTCACTTCTTTATCAAATTTATCTGACCATTCTAACATAAATCTCAATATTTCTTCTTCACTCATTTTTACTAAAACGTCTTTTGAAATATCGTTTAATTTATTTAAATCAAATAAAGCTCCTGATGAACTCATATTTTTTGTTTTAAAGTTAAATTCATTATAATCTGTGTCTGGATTTTTCATTCTCCACTCTTCGTAATTTGAATTCATAAGAGTCAATAAATATTCAGTTACAGCTTGTTGGAAATATCCATCTCTCATATAATATTCTAGAGAAAGTTCTGGATCTTTTCTCTTAGATAATTTTCTCTTTCTTCCATCTTCAGTCTTCATAAGATGTGCTGTATGATTGTAGTTTGGTCTTCTCCAACCCATTAAAAAGAAAAGTTCTAGATGAATCGGAAGAGTCGATAGCCATTCTTCTCCTCTTACTACATCTGTAATTCTCATAAAATGATCATCTACAACATGAGCAAAATGATAAGTAGGTATACCATTAGCCTTTAGAATAACTATATCTAAGTTATTTTGTCTAACCGTAATTTCCCCTCTAATTCCATCTATAAACTTCATAGCAATCTCAGGGTCACCAGTTGATTTTAATCTAAGTGTCCAAGGCATATCTTTATCTAAATTTTCTTTTATCTGATCTATAGTAAGATTCCTATCTTCAGCCCACTTACCATAATAACCAGTATTTACACCTTCTTTTTCTTGTCTTTCTCTTAGAGCTGCCATTTCTTCTTCACTGATGAATGAAGGATAAGCATATCCCTTCTCAGTTAAAAATTTTGCTGATGTTTGATAAATCTCTTTTCTATGACTTTGTCTATAAGGTCCGTAGTTACCTACTTCTCCATCAAGTGTAACCCCTTCATCAAATTCAATACCGAAAAATTTCAAAGAATTTATTATTAATTCCTCAGATCCTTCTACCTTACGCTTATCATCAGTATCTTCAATTCTCAAAAGCATAGTTCCATCTGATAAATGTGCCAATCTTTCATCTACTAGGGCGCCATATAGGTTTCCTAGGTGAATAAAACCAGTAGGACTAGGTCCTAACCTTGTAACCTTAGATTTTTTTCCCAATTCTCTTTGTGGGTATAATTCTTCATAGTAGTCTAAAGTTTTATCGATATGTGGAAATAATAATTCCGCAAGTTCTTTACTCATAGTGTCTCCTTATTTATTAGTTTTTATATAATTATATTTTTATATACTATTTTTAATTTCTATACAATATTATATTATATCATAGTTATTTAGCTATATCCAGCTTATTCCATTGTAAATAAATCCATCAATTCGTCAGTATTCATCTTATAAAAACTTCCAAAAGATGACTCAATAAAATTATCACTAATTTCTTTTTTATTCGCTTGCATTTTTAATATTTTTTCTTCTATTGTGTTTTTTGTGATTAAATTATACACTTGAACTTTATTTCTTTGACCTATTCTATAAGCTCTGTCAGTTGCTTGATTTTGTGCTGATACATTCCACCAAGGATCAATATGTATTACTACACTAGCCTCTGTAAGATTTAATCCAGTTCCTCCTGCTTTTAAAGATATTAAAAATAATGGGATATTACCTTCTTGGAACAAATCTACATTTTTCTTTCTATCCGATTTATTAGTAGAACCTGTCAAAAGTAGATAATCAATATTTTTCTTTTCGCATTCATCTATTATTAGATCTAATACACTAGTGAAAGTTGAAAATAATATTATTTTTTTGTTATTTTCTATACATTGTTTAACCAGTTCCATACAAGCTTGTATTTTTGATGAATTCTTATTAATATTTGAATACAAAAGCCTAGGATCAATACAAATTTGTCTTAATCTTGTAAGCATACTCAAAATCTGCAATTTATTTCCTTTGCTATCGGTATTACTGGCAATTTGCGTACTCAATTGAAATAAATTTGCCTTATACAAATCTCTTTCTTTTTGACTCATATCTATATACAAATTATTTTCAATTTTTTCAGGAAGCTCATTTAAAACCTGACATTTTAATCTTCTCAATATAAATGGCTCAACCATATATTTTAATCTACTACTTAAATCTTCATTTTTATCCAATACTATTGGCCTTTCATACCTTTTTGTGAAATAATCATATTTAAATAGATAACCTCTCATTATAAAATCAAAAATTGACCATAACTCTGACAATGAATTTTCTATTGGCGTTCCTGTAAGAGCAATTTTATATTTAGATTTTAATCTTTTAATTGAATGAGAAGCCTTTGTATTATGATTTTTTATATATTGAGCTTCATCTATTATAATGGTATCAAATTCAATTTTCTCATATAAATCAATATCCCTTTTTAAATAGTCATATGAAGTTATTACTATTTGACTGTCAATACTAGATATTTCTATATCCCTCTCTTCCTTAGAACCATGAATAGGAAGAATTATTTCTTCTTTGTTAAATTTTTCAAATTCATTTTTCCAGTTGAATATTAGAGAAGCCGGACAAACTATTATAGATGGCTTCGTTCTTTTTACTGATCCCAAATATGCAATGGTTTGTAAACTCTTTCCCAGCCCCATATCATCAGCAAGTATTCCATTTAATTCCATATATCTAAGTTTTAGTAGCCACTTTACTCCATCGACTTGATAATTTCTTAAAATATTTTTAAATTTAGGGTTTATTTTATATTTAATATTAGCATTAATCTTATCTTCTATATTTTTATCTATATTTACATCAAATTTTTTCTTTAAATTATCAATTTGAAAAATTCTATAATTATCTAATTTTATTATATCTTTTTTTAAATCTTTATCCTTTATATAAAAGTCACTTAATATATTATCTAATTTTGCTAACTCATCTTTATCAATCAAAATTCTTTGTCCATTTTTTAACTTAAAAAATTTCTTCTTTTTTCTATATTGACTTAGAATTCCGTATATTTCATCTTTATCTATATTTTCTGCATCAATATCCAATTCCAAGAAATTATTTTTTCGTCTCACACCAAAAGCAAACTTTAATTTTTTAGGGTTATTAAAATTTTTCATACTCTCGCTAAGATATATATCAGAGAAATTACTTAAAACTGCTAATGCTTCTTCCATAAATTTATCTATTTCTTTTTCTTTACTTATTAGTATAGATTCATTAATTCTATTTACATTTATATTTTTGTCTAAATATTTATTTAAATTTTCATACCCATCAATGTTTAGTACCTGAAAAACATTAATTATAGAAATTAGTTTGTTTTTTGAAAATTTATTTGACTTAAATTGTAAAAGTACACTATCATCATCTGCTAAATCACAATATAACTCTATATTACTGTTGTTATTAGTATTAAGAGATATAAAACTATTTGGCACAATTATGTTTTTTAATTTCCTATCTATATAATTTGAAAAATCAACCAAATTCTCCTTAGAAAAAACACGTTCATTATATATTATATCTCTAGAAATTTTTGCATCGAAATTAGACAAATTATCATATATTATCCTATTATCTTCTTTAGATATATAATAAATACTTTGATCTGATATAATAAGATTATCTTTTAACAATACATATTTATTTAACCTATCTCTTAAAGATGCTTCCAATTTTATTTTATAATTTTCATTTATCTTTTCTAGCTTTAAACTAAGTGAAATACCCGACTTAATAAAAAAATTTTCACTATTATTAGATTCATTTTTTGAAAATACACTTTTTAGTTCTTCAATATTATTATGATCAATATAAAACCTATCATTTTCAATATTGTAAGGATTATTAGCTATAATTTTTATCAAATCTATACTTTTTTTATCAAAACTTTCTTCTGTCATATAAACACTTAGATTTTTTCCAAACTTTATTATGCGCTTGTTTTTATAAGAATTTATAAATGAAATTATATCCTTAATCATATAGTCTCTGTCATTTCCAATTGTAAACTTTAGATAGGAATTAGTATTTGTCTGAGTCTTATAGACTGATAATTTGGCTTTAATATTAACTTTTAAATTTTTTTCTTCTAAAATTACTTTAGTGGTTTCTTCCTTTATTAAATTTTCTAACCAAATTTCTGTGTTAGAAATATTTTCATTTAAATTTTCTATTTCTTTAATATGCCTATTAAATTCAACTATATTTTCGCTACTTATAGCATTAAATTCATATGGATAATCAAAGTCACCATCCTTTATGTACCTTGCCAACATCCAAACATGCCAACATGGCTCCATATGATTGTGTTGTGAGCATGTACAAGTACCACTAATATAATCACCTCTTGTATTCACATATAAACTTGTAATATTATCTATATTATCGATTGCTGTTCTAGCCTTAATTAGTATATTATCATCATTTATTTTTTCTATTTTAAGTTTCATTATATAAAATTTAAAATCTTTATAACGTTTTTTTGCATTTTCTATATTTTTAGAGAAAAGAAAGTATTCTTGCTCTATGCTATCCATCTTTATTTTCATATCGCCTCCATAACATACACTTGCTATTATATCACTTGTAAGCTAGTGGCACAAAAATTTTTATCAGTTAACTAAAATAAAACCCACAATAAATTATTATGGGTTTTATTTATAATATTATAGTAATTATCTAAATTGTGGCACCTCATAGCTCATCAATTTTATTGAGCTAGAATATGTTCCTATTGTTGCCATGTTCTTCCCAATCATTGAGGGCCAAGCAATACCTGTAGCATATTGATGCCAAATATAATCTTTACACCATTTCATTTCATATAGTGTATTTTGCTTGTAAGTTTGATTATGGATATATCCATTAGCAATCCATTGAGCAGCTCCACCAATACCTTTATCTATTGTTGTCCATCCATATTTGTATGCTGTAGCAGCCCCACCTAGTCTAGCATTGCCATCTACAGCCCCAATACCAAATAGATTATATACTTTCACTCCCTTATAATCTATTCCTCTAGATAAATTTGACTTACCATATCCAGTTTCCACCATAGAGTGTGCAACTAAATATAAAACATTTATGTTATTATTTCTAGCTGCATCAATAAAAGCTTGTCCTTTATTATAGAATACATTTCCTGGAGGACAATATCTACTTAGATACCTGTTTAACTCTGTAGCTGTAATACAATTAGTGTACTGATCTAATTTTGCAAACTGCATCATACCAGCATAGTCAGTAAAATTTCTTGGATTCATAATTTTCATTAAATCATCCTTAGTTGCATAGGTTTGAAAGCTAATTGCTGTATTAATATTTCTTCTTCTATTAGTCATCTGCATATTCACAAACTGATCTAATGACATACCCATAGATATATATTTTACACTACCATCTGGAGTATTCTTTGAATCATTAATTTTACCTTCAAGATAATGTGAAGAAGCATATCCTTCCAAACCATTAAATTTTATTTTATACCATCCATTTGTATTAGAAATATATTGTACCTTATCTCCTTTTTTTAGAGTAATCAGTGACTTACTCAATGATGTAGGATTTGACCTTAAATATAATCTATCAGATTTAACTGTTAAAATATTAGTAGTTGTTCCATTAGCAGTTTTTAAATCAAGTGCCTTATTTTCAAAAGATAGGGAAGAATTAGAGTTCATTGTATTTTGTTTTGCTTCACTTTCTAAATAAGCCTGATACTCTTCTATACCTGTAGAATTATAAGAATCCACTGTCTTTTTATAAGTTTCCAAATTTATATCAGCACTTCTGCTAATACCATTAACCATTTGGCTATCCTCTAAAGCAACTTCCTCATTATTTTTTAATTGTTTGTCAGCAATTAACATTTTTGAAGATACATAACCTACTTGACCTTCATATTCGCATTTTGTCCAATCACTTGTTTCTTCAAGAACTCTTAATTTTTGACCCTTTTTTAGTTCGATTAATACTCTTGATTTAGTATCTGGCTCACTTCTAAAACTCACATTTTCATAGTAAGCAATTTTTATATTGTCATTTAAAGTATAGTTTGTTTTTGTATCAGATGTTTGCTTTATGACTAAAGTATTAGTCTGCACCCAACCATTTTTATTATTATATTCAATATTTGTCCATCCTTCATTTTCTGCTAGGATTCTGACTTTATCTCCCTTTTTAAGTATAAAACTTACACCTTTATTTATATCGGGATTTGTCCTTACATTTACATATTCAAAATTAACAACTGCATATTGTGTACTCGCTAAAGCACTTGCTCCAAGAGCTGGCAGTATAGCTAAAGATGATAAAAATATTTTAGCGTTCAATTTTTGCACATCCTTCCATGATAATATTTAAATTATAACAAAAGATTACAAAATTGTAAACTTTTTTTCCACATACTTGCCATAAAAGTATAGTTGATATATTTTAAAATCTTTCATAAATCTTATTTTGCAAAAATTGCATAAAAAAAGTGTGTCCCCTATAATTGACACACTTTTTTTATTAACCAAATGTTAATAAAGTTTCTCTGCAGCTTTAAATAGTACACTAAGACTCTTTTCAAGATTCTTTTTGAACTTATCGTCAAAGCTGTTCATTTTTGATACTAATATACCTGATATCCTATCTTCTTCTTCCTCTAGAATTTCATTACCTTCTTTTGTAATTCCATAGAATGTATTTCTTCTATCCTTAGGATCTTCTTCTCTAAATACAAATCCCATATCAACTAACTTGTTCAGCAATATGCATAGACTTGATGTTGAAACATAAAGTTCTTTACTTAAATTCTTAAGTTCAATCTTTTCATATTTCTTTATCTGTTCTAAAGTGAAAAATTGCTTAGATGTTAGCTTCTGTATTTTTTTCATACCAGATCCAGTAACATTCTTAATTAAATTATCAAATAGGTTAAAATTTTCAAGTAAAAGAAGTGCTAATTCCTTATCCTCCATCAATGGCCTCCTTAATTTCTTAGCAAAAGACAGCACTATACTATTACAAAAACAAAAAACCAACACAAAATACTTAGATATTAAATATATCATATTTTACTTAAAAAATATAGTTATTTTTAATATTTTTTTACAATTTATAATCTGGTAATTGATGAATACTCTCTATATTTAATATTTTTAAGAATTCATCAGTTGTTTTATATATTATTGGTTTACCGGTTTTTTCTAATCTTCCTGCTTCAAATATAAGATTATTGTCTAATAAAGTTTTAAGTACTTTATCGCATTTTACACCCCTAATTTCTTCCAAGTCATTTTTTGTAATGGGTTGCTTATAAGCTATTATAACCAAAGATTCAAAAGTAGCTTGGTTAAGAGGTCTCTTCTTATTTGGTCTTACAATTCTTCTAATATAATCACTATATATAGAATTAGAAGTCATTTGATATCTATTGTTTAGTTTTATAATTTGTATCCCTCTATTATTTTCTTTATATTCCTCTATTAAGAGATTTAGCATATATTCAATTTCTTTTGGTGATAACTCTTCATTTATAGCTAAGTTAAGTTCTTCTATAGATACTGGTTCAGCATAAGAAAACATAATAGCTTCAATTATATTTTTGATATCACTTCTCCTCATGTATAGATCCCGCCTTTCTTTTAACTATTATTTCATCACAAAATTTATCTTGATTAATAATTATTTCTTTAAGTTTTATTAATTCTAACAGGGCTAAAAATTCAGCTATAATTTCATTTTTACTAGAGTTTTTCACAAATTTATCAAAAGTAAATGAAGAATTTTTTGCAAGTTTTTTTCTTATTTCTTCAATTTTACCTTCTACCGGAATAATTTTATTTTTTACTATTTCCTCAAGTTTTTTCTCAATTTTAACATTAGAATGTTGGTTTATACTCTTTTCCATAGATTTTAAAATGTAAGGTAAAATATTTTCTATTTCCTCAATATTAACTTTACTTAAATCATAATCCAAATCCTTGTCTTCATCTTCTAAATAAGTTATTTCTTGTTCTCTATAGAATCTATGGTCCATATAGGATAATTTTTCTTCCAATAAATCACTAAGCATCCTATATTTTTTATACTCTTCTATTTTCTGAACAAGCTCAAGACGTGGATCCTCAACTTGATTTTCAGAGTCCCTATTCTTCATATAAAGTATGTACCTAGACTTAATTTCTAGAAGTTTAGAGGCCATAGCTATAAAATCACTCGCAAAATTCAAATCAAAATTTTTCATGGTATTTACATACTCTACATACTGATCTGTTATTTCGACCATTGAAATATCCTTAATATCTATTTGATTCTTATTTATAAGATCAAATAGTAAGTCCATAGGTCCTTCATACTTATTCAATTGCAAACTATAATCCATAAATTACACCTCAAACACTAAAAAATAATCAAAGACTCAACTAGTCTGGTAAATGTGAAATAAATTGGATTTAATATTAGAGAAAATGTATTTGTAAACATCATTATTACAAATACAATAAACACATATCTAGAATACTGATTTAATAAATCTATTGTCCTAGCTGGCAAAAATGTTGCTATCAAATTCCAACCGTCAAGTGGCGGTAAAGGAAGTATATTAAAACTCGCAAAAGCTATATTATATATAACTAAATTCATTAGTATATCATTTGCAAGTTGACTATCTATATGTTGCAAAATATTGGCAAAAATCACTGCAGATAATAAATTCATAAATATACCAGCCAAAGAAACTGTAATATTACCAATCTTATAATTTTTAAAATTATATGTGTTTACTGGCACAGGTTTAGCCCATCCAAATCTAATTATAAACATCATTAACATCCCTATAGCATCAATATGTTTTATTGGGTTTATAGTCATTCTTCCTAAATTTTTAGCAGTTGGATCTCCGTTTAAATTTGCCACAAATGCGTGACCAAATTCATGTATTGATAATGAAAATAATATAGCCAATAATGTCACTAAAAAACTAGATATACTATTTAAAAATGATAAATTCATCCTCGCTCCTTTCTTAACTAACAATCTATATTATACACTATTTTCTCACTTTTTTACTAATAAAAAAGTGAGAATTCTATTTTTGAATTCTCACTCAAATATACTTTTATTATACTTCCATTAATATAGGTAGTATCATAGGGTTCCTCTTTGTCTTAATATATAAATAATCCCTTAACTCTTCTTTTATAGTATTTTTGATATAAGCCCATTCCTTTATATTTTTATCTTCACAACGTTCAAATATATTAGTGATTATATCTTTAGCTCCATCCATTAATCCTTCAGACTCTCTGACATATACGAATCCTCTAGAAATAATATCTGGACCTGCTAATATTCTACCATCTTCTTTAGATAGTGTTACAACAATAGTCATCAATCCATCTTCTGATAAATGTTTTCTATCTCTTAGAACTATATTACCTACATCTCCTACACCAAGTCCATCTACTAATATTCTACCTGATGTAACTCTTTGACCCCTTCTAGCAGAATTAGCATTGACTTCAAATGTCTCTCCGTTAGATATTATAAATATATTTTCTTCTTTTGTACCTGTTTCTTTGGCAAGCTCAGCATGTCTTTTTAACATTTTATACTCACCGTGTACAGGTAAGAAATATTTTGGTTTTGCAAACGCCTGCATTAATTTCAATTCATCCCTTCTCGCATGACCAGATACATGTATATCTGCAATGTCACTTGACACAACATCGGCTCCCTTTTCAAGTAAGAAATTTATCACCTTAGAAACTGTCTTTTCATTTCCTGGTATTGGATGTGCTGATATTATTACTAGGTCACCCTTTTTAATTTCAACCTTTTTATGTTCAGCATTTGCCATCCTTGCAAGAGCTGACATCGGTTCTCCTTGTGATCCAGTCGTGATAATTACCAATTCATTGTCTTTGTATTTGTGTATATCATTTAAATCAATTATATTTTCGTCATCAGTTATATATCCTAATTCTTTTGCAACACCAACTATATTTACCATAGATCTTCCAGATACAGCTACCTTACGTCCATAAGTTTTTGCAACCTCAGTAATCTGTTGTAATCTATGTATATTAGATGCAAATGTAGCCACAATTATCCTACTATCAGATGCTTTTTTAAATAACATATCTAGTCCAGCACCTACTCTTTTTTCAGACATAGTACTGCCTTCTTTATCTGCATTAGTACTATCTGCCATCATTACTAATATACCTTCTTCATCACTAATTTGACATATTCTGTGTATATCCATCATCTGTCCATCAATAGGTGTTAAATCAATCTTAAAATCTCCAGTATGATATATTACACCTTGATCAGTATGAACAGCTATAGAGTAAGCATCAGGTATCGAATGTGTTACCTTAATGAATTCAACAGACATATTCTTTAATTTTATCTGTTTTCTTGGACTGATTATATTAAGTTTTGCATTATTAATTCTATGTTCCTTCAATTTAACTCTTATTAACTCAATACTTAAAGCAGATCCGTACACAGGAACATTTAATTTTTTTAAGATATATGGCATTGCGCCTATATGGTCCTCATGACCGTGCGTAATAAATATGCCCTTTACCTTGTCAATGTTTTTTTGTAGATAAGTAACATCTGGTATTACTATATCAATCCCTAATAGCTCATCTTCTGGAAAGCTAAGTCCAGCGTCTATAACTATTATTTCGTCCCTATACTCTATAACAGTCATATTTTTACCAATTTCATTCAGACCGCCTAGTGGTATTATTTTTATTTTATCATTATTATTTTTCGTCAAAATCTTTCTCCTTTTATCTATCACGAACACAAATACATTACTAATATAATACCACAATTATAGTCATTTTAAAACTTTTTTATTTAATCTAAAAGTTTTATTGACTTTTCTTCATTTTATTTATATTATATTTTTAGTAATTTCATTAAGTATAATTTAAAATATAGTAGTTTTTTTAAAATTTAATTTAATTATAAATAATATGTTTTAATTAATACTAAATTTTGATAGAAAGGTTTTATTATGAGAGGAAAATCACACCTAATAATAGGAACACTAAGCTCTTTAGAAATATATTTATTGCTTAGTCCAAAAATACAACTCAATACTTCTACTGCTATTTGTTTAGGTTCAGCCATTTTTTTCTCAACATTTCCAGATATAGATGAGGCAAATTCCAACGTCCTAAATAAAATTGTCAACAAAGCTAAAGTAAAAAATTTACACAAAATTATAACATATATTCTATTAATATTAATTTTTTATTTATATTCTAAGACTGATAATTCACTTTATATAGGTATAGGATTTTCTATTTTTATAGTAGGAATTATAAATAAAAAGTTTACAGCCAATTTTTTAAGATCATTTTTGATGTTTATATTTCTTTTTATTTTATCAATTTCTATATATTTAATATCAAAAAATTTACCAATTTCCTTATTGGTACTAGTTTTTTCCTTGCTACCACTATTTAGCCATAGAACTCTTTCGCACTCATTGTTTATAGTTATTTTGCTATTTTTAGCTCTTAAATATGTGGAGATTACTTTTTCTATATATGGATTATCAATTATGGCCACGAGTGCATATATAAGTCATTTGATATGTGATTCTATGACGAAAATGGGAATACCATTATTTTTCCCAATATCAAAAAAAAATTACAATATCAGTAAATTAAGGGTTGGAACATTTTTATGCAATAGTGTAGAAAATATAATTATTTTTATATTAATATTAATTGTATTACTTACTTTAAGTTTTTTAATATAAATGCACAAAAAAACATGTACGATTAATCATACATGTTTTTATTTTTTATTTTTTACCTGCGTCTAAGCAGTCACCACAGATTCCATAGAACTTTAAATCATGATTCTTAATTTTGAAATTGTAAGATTTTTCTATTGTTCTTTCTATATCATCTAGCAAATCTTCTTTTACTTCAATTATTTTACCACACTCTTTACATATCAAGTGATGGTGGTGATGTGTATCTTCTCCTTCGACATTTATTTCATATCTAATACATCCATCATCCAAATTCAATTTAGAAATTCCATTAATATCATCAAGTAGCTGCATAGTTCTATAAACAGTAGCTAAGCCAATTTCTGGACAGTTAACACGAACTTTATCATAAATTTCTTCACTACTTAAATGAGAATTTTCATTTTCGATAAGAACTTCAATAATAGCTCTTCTCTGAGGTGTTATTTTAAAGCCAGTAGCTTTAAGTTTTTCCTTTAATAGTTTCATTGTATTTTCCATACTATACCCTCGCTTTTTTCAATTGATAATAATAATATTATTAATAATATAAATCATAAATCTCAATATGTCAATAGGCTAAGCCGACCTAGAAATTCATTTGATAAAGCTCAGTATAGCAATTAGAACTTTTTGAAGTCTAAATAATTTTGTAATATTAATACTGCAGCTAATTTATCGATAACTTTCTTTCTATTTTTTCTACTGACATCTCCACTTATTAGCATCTTTTCTGCTGAAACAGTTGTTAGTCTTTCATCCCAAAATTCTATTTCTAAACCTGTTTCCTCTTTTATATAATCACAAAGTTTAATTACTTTTTCTGCTTGGGGACCAACACTACCATTCATATTTTTTGGTAAACCTGATACTATCAAATTTACCTGCTTTTCCGAGATTATCTTTTTTAGCTCTTCTATATCTTCTTTTTTACTTTTTCTTTTTATAGTAGTAACACCTTGAGCAGTCATACCCATTAAATCACTTACTGCTACACCAATGGTATTGTTACCTATATCTAATCCCATTATCCTACCTGATAACATTAGTATCCTCCAATTTTAACTTTTTATTCATTAAAATGATTATTATCGGTATTAACAGATAAATTGAATCTGTTGCTGCTGCTATAATACCCGAGTCATTAACCAATAATGTTATTATACATCCAACCATAATTGATAGAAATCCTTTATATATAATTGGATACTCTTTTTTAATAGCAACAAACTCTTTATTTGGTCTAAATATAGTTAAAGCTAAGAAAGCTAAACCAACTAATAATATATTTACCCAAACAGTAGTCTGTGCTAACTGAATATTCATATCAATTTTTCTAGCAAAAACATATATAATTTCCATTGGACCATTATTCATTATTTGCTTCACAAAATTTCCTAGGTGTGAACCCATTCCCAAAGCTATATCTGCTACTGCAAACACCGCTACTAGTGCAAATGTAGAAATACCTATCATCATTGTTTTCTTAAAATCTATCTTGATATTGAATACGAGTAACACAAATACCAAATATGCTATGGTTTCCGAAATTGCACCACCAACATTTGCTCCCATAGCTGGATATGCTGAAGTAAATAGTATAAATATCATGATAGGTATCAACAATAGTTTTGGTATTTTTTTATATTCAAGGAGAATAGCGATACCTAATATAGCACTACCAACAGTTACCCCTTCATATTCATTGCCTATACCATAATACCTTGCACCCATTATCGGATCATAGCTCATTACATTACTTGACATTAAAGGTGTAGATAAAATAGAATCAACCACTATTATACCTATCATAATCAGAGCATAAAATCCAAGTTGTCTCATGTCTTTTCCTTTAAATGCCATAGTCGCAATTACATAGTATACTAGAGATACAAATAAAATCGCCATAGATACTCCAAGTTTTGAACTAGCATTGAATATAGGTGCAGTTTGGAAGGCTAAAGGCATTATTAATCCAAGTTTTATCATTTCCTTTAAGATTATGATTATTGTTTTTTTATGCTTTATTGGCAACTTATGTCTTTGCCATAGTGCCAAAGCACCTAATACCCATGATATGACAATAATAACAACGTATATATTTATAATATCCATTCTCATGGTAGCAATAGATACTATTTTTTCGTAATCTTTTTTCAAAAATTCAAAATGATTATGTTTTGGAACAGATTTAATTACCCTACCGTTCATTTCAGAATTTTTTATGCCCATTCTATTTAGAATATCGGCACCAATGTCAGTGTTAGTAATAAGACCTTTTCTTCTAGTAGTTGATGAAGTTAAAAGTCCTGCAGTTTTTTCAGACATATCAAATCTTATTACACTGCCTAGTCTTTTATTATTTTTAAAATCTACCTTACTTGGAAATGACCCTATTACATATATTGTATCGTTTGATCCCGCCATATTAAATACTTGTTCTAAATATTTATTTACATCGCTGTAGACCATTCGTTTCATGTTAAGTTTTGTCTTTTCATTTAAATTAACTTTATATTCATCATATCTAAATGTGTCTCCCAAGTTTACCATCAAGACATCAGAACTATTATAATATTTTTTTGTTCCTTCCAACAATTTATCATAATCAGTCCTAAAGCCGTAGGGATATCTAGAATCTTCAATATTTAAATCATCCAATACGCCATTTTCAATTCTTCCCTTACTATCCATAAGAGATAGGGCAAAATCTCTATTTTTTACAAATTGCCCCTCTTCGTTTATATAATCACTATTGCCAAGTACCGAAATTTTCTTATTAGCAGATTTTAATGTGTCACCTAAAATTCCTATTTTCGACTTATATTCTCCCTTTGTTTGATTATAAGCATCTATATCATTAATATTTAATAGGTTAATACTTTCAGCTCTTAAACCAGTAGCATGTTTGTACATATTTTTTTCTTTTTGACTTGAATTTGATATTATTAATTGTTTTTCCTGATCTATATTAACTCTACCAGTAGAACCCATGCTAGCATAATTTCTTCTATCATCGTATCCTTTATCACCTCTAATATTCATAAGTGCTATAGAAGCTTTATTCATACGTTTTTTTATAGCGTTAATAGTCCTCATATTATCTAGATTTACTCTATTAATATCTATAATGATTATCTTACCATTATTACTAGCTGTATTATTTTTTGCCTCTTTATCAATTTCACCTTTGGACAAGTTCATTTCTGTTGAATAAGTAAAGTCAGATTTTGACTTTGATTGTGCAAAAATAGAACTTGAAAAAGTCAATACCATGATTAATGATATAAAAATTGATGTAAACTTCTTATACATTCATTCTTACTCCTTGATATCTAAATATTTTGTCATCACTTCTTCTAAGATTTCATCTCTTTCAAATCTCTTTATTAATGACCTTGCGTTTTTATGACTTGTAACATAACTTGAGTCCCCAGATAATAAATATCCTATCAACTGATTTATTGGATTATATCCTTTTTCTTCCATAGCAGAATAAACATGTAATATTGTTTCTGCTACAGTCAATTTATCATCATTTATACCTTCAAATTGTACAGTACTATCCATTTTATTACTCATAAGAAACCTCCTTAAATTAATAAATTAAAATATAAAATATAATAGCATAAAATTAAGCATATTAATTATATGCTATTAATATTGATTTTACCCTAATTAGGCAAAAATCGCAAGTTTTTAGAAAAAAGTTAAGGGCTCATATGAGCCCTTAATATACTTAATTTTATTTACTTATTTTATTTGGGATTCTAATATTTTAGAAGCTTCGTTTAATGCATCATCTAACTTATCAACATCGCTTGCACCTGCTTGAGCCATATTTGGTCTACCTCCGCCCTTTCCACCAGCAATCTTAGCAACTTCTCTTACTATATTACCTGCATGAGCACCCATATCAATAGCTTCTTTACTTGCTGTTACTACTATGTTTATCTTTCCATCTATCACATTTGCCAACACTATTACTGAATTTTCTTTTTTATCTCTTAACTTATCAGCTGTTTCTCTAAGGGTATCCAGATCCATACCTTCGTATTTATTTGTAATTAGATTTAATCCTTTTACTTGTATTGCAGAATCAAGTACTGAATCAGCATTTTGCAATGATAATTGAGTCTTTATATTATGTAGCTCTTTTTCTATAGCCTTCGTATCTTCCAACAATGTATTAATTCTGTTTTCAAGATTAACTTCTCTTGTCTTCAATGCTACTGCTATATTTTCAACTAATTTATCTTTATCTAGTATATACTTATATGTAGCAATACCAGTTATAGCTTCTATTCTACGTACACCTGCAGCTATTCCACCTTCAGATATTATCTTGAATAAACCTACTTGAGAAGTATTAGTAAGATGAGTACCACCACAAAGTTCTATAGATGTATCTCCCATTTTTATTACCCTAACTTGATCTCCATACTTTTCACCAAATAGAGCCATAGCACCCATTTCTTTAGCATCTTTTATTGACATTACACTTGCTGTAATAGGCATAGCTTTGAATACATATGAGTTAACTAAAAATTCTATTTGAGCTAATTCTTCTTTTGTAATAGCTTCAAAATGTGTAAAATCAAATCTTAGCCTGTCAGGATCTACTAAAGAACCCGCTTGATTTACATGTTCACCTAAAACAGTTTTTAGAGCTTTATGTAGTAAGTGAGTAGCTGAATGATTCCTTGCTGCACTCATTCTAAGTTCTTCATTTACATTTGTTTTCACATCTTCCCCAACAGCCAAAGAACCTCTAACAACTATACCTTTATGCTTGATACTACCACCTGCACCCTTAAGGGTATCTGTTACATTAAATAGACCTGTTAATGATTTTATTTGCCCCTTATCACCTACTTGACCTCCGCCATTTGGATAAAATGTAGTATTATCCATTACTATTTCAGCTTCTTTTCCTTCAGCTATTGACATCACTATTTGGCCTTCAGAAATTATAGCCTTTATCTTTGCTCTTTTAGAAAGTTCTTCATAACCATCAAATTCAGACTTTGCATCCTCCAATGATGTTAGAGGATCTTCTTTCCAAGCTTCATCTTCCATATTGCCTCTAGCAGATCGTGCTCTTTCTTTTTGAGCTTCCATTTCTTTTTCAAAACCTTCTTCATCAAGACTTAAATTCTCATCTTCAAGTATTTCTTTAGTCAAATCTAGAGGGAAACCATAAGTGTCATAAAGTTTAAAGGCTTGTTCTCCACTTATTGTCTTATTTCCAGTACCTTCTAATTCTTTTGTATAAGATTTTAAGATTTCAAGCCCTTGTTCTAAAGTTTCAAAGAATTTTTCTTCTTCTATACCTATAACTTTCTTAATATAGGATTCTTTTTCTTTTAGTTCAGGGTAAGCATCTCCACTAGTTGTTAATACCACATCTACTAAAGAATTTAAGAATTCACCTTTTATACCAAGTAATTTTCCATGTCTAGCAGCTCTTCTTAGAAGCCTTCTAAGAACATATCCTCTACCTTCATTTGAAGGTAATATACCATCCGCAACCATAAAACTTACTGATCTAATATGGTCTGTGATTATTCTAATTGACTTATCATCTTTTGAGTTTTGTCCATAAGTTTTACCCGCTATTGAGCTTATCTTTTCTAGTATTGAATGTATAGTATCAACTTCAAATATAGTGTCAACATCCTGCATAATACATGCAATACGTTCAAGACCCATTCCAGTATCTATATTTTTATTTTCAAGATCTCCATAGGATCCATCTTCTTTTTTATCAAATTGAGTAAATACTAGATTCCAAAATTCTAAGAATCTATCACAATCACAACCTGGCTTGCAATCTTCACATCCGCAACCATACTTTTCGCCTTTATCAAAGTATATTTCTGAACAGGGTCCACAAGGTCCAAGTCCAATTTCCCAGAAATTATCATCTTTTCCTAATCTTACTATTTTATTTTCATCAAAACCTATATGATTTTTCCATAAATCGAATGCTTCGTCATCAGTTTCATATACAGTAACCCACAATTTATCTTCAGGTATTTTTAACCATTCAGTTATAAATTCCCACGCCCAACTTATAGCTTCTTTTTTAAAATAATCTCCAAATGAAAAATTTCCCATCATTTCAAAAAAAGTAGCATGTCTTGCTGTAACGCCTACATTTTCTATATCACCTGTTCTAATACATTTTTGAACAGTTGACATTCTATTTTTAGGAGGTGTTTCAACCCCTGAAAAATAATTTTTTAAAGGTGCCATACCTGAATTTATCAATAAAAGTGACTTATCATTACTTGGCACAAGTGAGTGCGACTTTGCAATATAATGTTCCTTTGACTTGAAAAATTCAGTGAAATTGCTTCTAATTTCATTTAAACCCATTTTTTCCATATATAATTCCTCCATTTTTGTAATAAAAAAACTCGCTCCTGTAAAAATACAGGGGCGAGCAAAATATTCGCGGTACCACCCTGATTATATGATTTATATCACATATCTCATTTGTCTTTAACGCAGATTCACGTCTAAGCCTACTATTTATTTCAGCAAAGCTGTTCCAGGACTGCTTCATATACTGTATTGGAGATATTCACACCATCAATCTCTCTCTTTACAACCTTGGCATATTACTATTTCCCTTCATAACATTTATATAATTATTAAATATAATACAATTTTACATTAATAATAAAAATAATACAAGTTAATTTTACCATATTTTAGACTCTACTAAGCTTAATATAGTGAAATATTTAGAATTACTCTATTATTCCACCTCCTACAAGTATATCTCCATCATAAAATACTATACTCTGTCCCTTTGTAATAGCTCTTTGCGGTTCGTCAAATACTACATTTATTTTATCATCTCCAAGATTTGTAATCGTAACTCTTGCTGGTTTTGCAGAATATCTAATTTTTGCATCATAAACTATTTTATCTTTTACTTCATCTATTGAAAAAGGTATAAAATTTACATTAGAAGCTTCTAATTCATTTTTGAATAAATCCTCATTATCTCCAAGCACTATTGTATTATCTTTGCCATTTATGTCTATTACATACTTTGGCTTTCCAAAAGTAACCCCTAAGCCCTTTCTTTGACCGATGGTATAAGAAATTATTCCCTTGTGCTCGCCTAAGTCATTACCTTCACTATCAACAAAATGTCCTTTATCAGATTTTATATTGGTTTTCTCTCTTAGAAATCTTTCATAATCTTGATCTGGTATAAAACAAATATCCTGACTATCTGGCTTATTATGAACTTCCAGGCCTATTTCTTTGGCAATCTCCCTAATTCTAGGCTTATCATAGTGCCCTATTGGAAATAAAGTTCTGGCTAATTTATCCTGTGTCAAATTATATAATACATAAGTTTGATCCTTGTGATCATTATCTGCTCTATGAATTTCATATCTACCTGTTTCTTCATTTTTTAGACATAGAGCATAGTGGCCAGTTGATATGTATTTACAATTTAATTCATCTGCTTTTTTAAACAAGTCTCCAAATTTAATATTTTTATTGCAGAATACACATGGATTTGGAGTCCTCCCCATTTCATACTCTCTAACAAAATTTTTTATTACCTTGTTCTTAAATTCATTTTGCAAATCAACTACATGAAATTCTATTCCTAAACTATCACAGACTTTCTTTGCATCATTAATATGCTTATTGTCACCCGAATCCCAAAGTTTCATATGTACACCAACTACATCATAACCTTGCTTTTTTAACAGATACGCAGCTACTGAACTATCTACTCCACCACTCATACCTAATAACACTCTATTATTTTCTATTTTCATTTTTACCTTCACTTTCTTTTAAAACAACCATTATATTTCCTATTAAAACAAAAAAGAGCTCTTCGCTCTCCCCTGTAATGATAATATATATTTAATTGAGAACTATTTTACCTTATTCATTAATTTACTTATGTCATCTTCCCTATATTCAAAATTTGACTCGTAATCGTCTACCATATCCTGTAATGATATGGACATTGTAACTTCTTCTATTGCATTTTTTATTCTTGCCCATACATATTTCGTAGAACAAACATTAGAATTTTCACATAAATCTTCATCTAGCAAACATTCGGTAAAGGCCATATTACCTTCTAATACTTTCAATATGTCAGCTACAGTAATTTTAGATGCTTCTTTTGCTAAAAGATAGCCACCTTGTGCACCTCTAATACTTTTTACAAGCTTGGCTTTTTTCAACATGGAAAAAATCTGTTCTAGATACTGATCTGAAATATTCTGTTGTTTTGCTATGTGTTTTAATGAAACTGGCTTATTTTCTGAGCTAATAGCCAATTCAAACATAGCTTTCAGACCATATTTACCTTTTGTCGATAGTTTCATTTAATCACCTCACTATAAAAAGTTAATTCCTAGTAAAATACTATGATTTAACCCTTAAAAATATAATATTATATCCTAGTAAAAAAGTCAATATTATTTTTTATAGGCACCAATTTTTTTAAAATATTCTTTAACTTGCCTTTCAAATTTGTTGTCCTGTGGTTCATAGTATATTTTATTTTTCATATTTTCAGGCAGATAAGTCTGTTTTATATAATGATTTTCATAGTTATGTGGATATAGATATCCTAAACCATGTGAAAGTTTTTTAGCACCTGAATAGTGTGAGTCTTTTAATATATCTGGAATATCATCAGCCATGTCATTATCTATGTCACTAAGCGCTGACCCTATAGCCATATAAGATGAATTAGATTTTGGGGAAGTCGCAAGTAATATAGCAGCTTGTGCTAAAGGTATTCTAGCTTCAGGAAAACCAACTTGCATAGCAGAATCAACACATGCCTTTACCACTACAATAGCATTTGGGTACGCCATTCCAATATCTTCGCTAGCTATAATCAATAACCTCCTACAAATGGAAATCAAATCTCCTCCTTTTATTAGCATAGCCAAATAATATACAGCTGCATCAGGATCAGAACCTCTAATAGATTTCTGAAGTGCACTGAGTAAATTATAATGTACATCTCCGTCTGTATCAAAATTATATGCAGTCGATATATTTAAATTTAATATTAGTTCATCATCAATTATTAATCTTCCATCTTCATCTAGGTTTGAAGAATTTATAGCAAGCTCTAGCGTATTTATAGCTGATCTCATATCCCCTCCTGAAGAAAATGAAATCTTATCAAGTGCATTTTCCTTACATACAACTTTTGAAAGAGATTCTATATTATATTTCCTTATTATATTTTCTAGACCTGATTTAATATCATCTTTACTAAGTAGTTTAAATTCCATTACAATAGAACGACTTAGTATGGCCTTGTATATATAATGATATGGATTTTCTGTGGTACTTGCTATTAAAGTTATTTCTCCAGTTTCAATAAACTCAAGTATAGATTGCTGCTGCTTTTTATTAAAAGACTGAATTTCATCTATATACAGTAATATACCATTTTCATTTCCTAATTTTCCTATTTGCTTTATCACTTTTTTAATTTCTTCTGTAGATGAATTAGACGCATTTATTTTAAAAAAAGTCTTATTAGATTCCTTTGATAGAATTTCTGCAACTGTTGTTTTTCCTAAACCTGGAGGTCCAAAAAAAATAAGATTAGGTAAAAAATTTTTATTTATCATATTAGATAATACTTTATTTTGGCCAATCAAGTGTCTCTGTCCCACTATATCATCAATTGTTTTTGGTCTGTATTTATCAGCTAATGGCATATCTGCTCCTCTCAAAAAATAAGGACTGCATAGCAGTCCTTAAAATTACTCAATTATTATTGTTTATCTAGCTCTTCTAACAATTTGTCGTTTAATATCTTGATATGAGTACCTTTCATACCTAGGGATCTAGATTCTATTACACCTGCACTTTCAAATTTTCTTAGTGCATTTACAATTACAGAACGAGTAATTCCAACCTTATCCGCTATTTTACTAGCAACTAATAGACCTTCGGTACCGTCTAGTTCATTGAATATATGCTCTATTGCTTCTAATTCTGAATATGAAAGAGTTCCTATAGCCATCTGTACTACAGCTTTTTTTCTCATTTCTTCTTCCATTTCTTCACTGATAGCTCTTAAAATTTCAAGCCCTATTACTGTAGCAGAATACTCGGCAACTACTAAGTCTTCATCAGTAAATGCATGGTCATATCTTGATAGTACTAGTGTACCTAATCTCTCTCCACTACCCAAAATTGGAACTACAGTAGTAAATTTATCTGCTCTTTCGTTTTCACTTGGAAAATATTTCAATATTTCATCTGATGTTAAATTTTCTTTAGTTTCATAAATCATTAATACATTTTCTGTATATTCCTTTGGAAATCTCATTGATTTATTTTCTTCATCTACTTCTATAGAACTATCTTCTGGTTTTACTAAATGGTAACCTAATACTTTCCCCTTCACTCTTACAACGTATACATTAGAGTTAAGAACTTCTCCTAGCACACTAGATAGCTGGTCAAATGACACTGATGTGCCCGTAGTTGACTGAAGAGTTTTATTAATTCGTCTAGTATTTTTTAGTAATTCACTAGTCATTTTTTCCTCCTTAATTTAACTGTATATTTTGAATTTTTACAATTTATTTTCTATTCAAATAATATTTCATAATAAATATTATCATATTATTTTAAAAAATTCAACAATTTTTAACCATTTTTAAAATTTTCACAATTTTACTGACAAGTATACAATATATTTTATAACCTTATCCATATTACTACTAATTCAAAAAAATTGCAATGATTTGTTTAATTTTTATTTTTTTTGCAAATATTGTTTAATTTTAAAAAATACTTGTAAAATAATATAAAAAAGCCTAACAACTTAAAAACTGTTAGGCCTTAGATTACATTTTATTTCTTTAAATTTTTTAAATTTTTTATTTTTTATTTTATTATATTTTTATATATTATTATTTATATTTTTTATATTTTTTATAGTTCTAGTATTTATAATGTTTATAATTGATAAAAATACTATTATTATTAAAACCATCAGCAAATACGGATAATTTAAAGCTTCTTTAGCTGTTTTTGAAAAAAATATTATCTCTAGATTTACCGACCACAACAAAGCTATTATTGATGAAATTAACAAGTACTTATTTTTGCCTTTTTTGATTTTAATAATCTGTATTATAAGTAAGACTATTATTATTAAAATAAATACTGACAAGATCATTAAATTCATATCTTTGAATATTCCATTCATGTATTGTGTTTTTTGATAATACAAATGGTGATTTACTCCAGCACTTGAATGTGTTAATTTTTCTAAGTAAAATACTCCTGCATATATAAATAACTGAATTATAAATATTATAAAGAAAAATATCTTTTTTGCTTTATCAAGCATTATTTAACCACACTTTCTTTCTACTTCTTTGGTGCTCCAGTTTCAATCTTATATCCTGCATTTGACCAACCAATCCATCCATCACTAAATAATGATGCATTTTCATGGCCCATAACGTTAGCATACCATAAAATTTCAGCAGCTCTCCATCCACTACCACAGAAGAATGACATATGCTTGTTAGAGTCTATTCCATCTTTTTTCCATAATGCTTCTATTTCTTCTTGATTTCTCATTGTCTTATCTATATTCCTATAATAATACATTGAACTTGAATTTTTGATACCAGCATGCCCAAATATTGCCCCTGGGATTCTACCCTTTTTCTTATGATAAGAATATCCAGTAACTTCTCCATTAAATTCTCCTATAGTACGATTATCTATTAGCTGGAAATCAGGATGTTGTACCTTATTATCCATTATTGATTTTATTTCTGATAATGTATCAATTACATCAGGATTAGCTGGTACAGTTATTCTAAAAGAATCAGCCTTTTTCGCTTTTTCTTCTTTCTTATCTAATTTGTAACCTTGTGAAGTCCATCCTACTATACCACCATTCATTACTCTAACATCTTTTACTCCCATATATTTACATATAACAGCAAATCTTGAAGCTGCCATTGGTTCTGGACTAGTGGCAATAATGGTATCATTTGCTGTAATACCATTATCTACTAATAGTTTTTCTAGAGTCTTATCATCTGCTAATTTCCACTCATCATCGCCATCTTTATTTTTCTTTGGAGGTTCAAATGAATCAGTATTAATGTGTATTGCTGTAGGTATATGACCATCTAAGTATCCAGATTCTTTATTGTCTCCCCATCTTACATCTACAATTTTAACATTTTTTATATCTGTAAAACTTTCTGGAGTTTTACCATCAACTATTGATTTTACAATATTGGGAGAAACTAATAAAGCATAATTTTTATATGATTCCATAGGCTTATTTGAGTTTACCCATTCATTAGCATCATAAGTTTTTATTTTATCCATACCCTTTTTAGCTAGGAAATTGGCAACTTCTTTGGCATCCTTACCATTTGTATCGTAAACGATTATAGATTTATCTTTACTTAATTCTTTATTCTTTATTGCATCGCTTAGTACTTTATCTCTAGAGTATTTTTCTAGATTTTCTTTTTCATCATAGTCTGCCTTAAGCCATCTAGCAGAAAAATCCTTAGCTCCTTTTATATGTCCACCTATTTTTACCCCATCTTCTTTCCAGCCATTGTATGCATCATTAGATCTTGCATCTAGTACAATTGAATTTTTATCCTTTAATGCATTTTCTACATCTACAGTCTTCGCAACTTCTATTTTAACATTAGAAGATGATTGATCTTTTGTTTCTTGTTTTGTTGTACAAGCTGTTAATGATGACATAATCATAAGTGCACTCATAACAATACTTGCTTTACTTTTAATCTTCATACTTACCTCCAATTTTTTAGAATTTCACTAATAATTATAACATTTTCTAAAAGAAATTTTTTATTTGTTATTTCTATAAATAAAAATAGAATTATAGATACTATCTATAATTCTGTTTTTTATTAGATAAAGAAAAGTCTCTTAATATGAAAATAAATTTTATAATATTTTCTTAATAATTATTATTCTTTTTCCTTTTTATTTTTTATTGTAGTTTTTGTATTTGTAATGCAATCTTTGTTAGAACAAATCAATTTTGTTTCTTTTTTGCTTGCTTTCTCGATCATATATGATCCACACTCATTACATATCTTATCAGTTGGTTTATTCCATTCTACAAAGTCACATTCAGGATAATTACTACATCCATAGAAAACTCTTCCCCTTTTAGATTTTCTAAGAATTATATCACCTTCATGGCATTTAGGACATTTTACACCTATTTTTTCTACAATAGGCTTTGTATTTTTGCATTCAGGATAGTTTTTACAAGCCATGAATTTACCAAATCGACCATGTTTTATTACCATGTGATCACCACATAATTCACATATTTCATCTGTTTCTTCATCCATATTGATCTTTTCTATATTTTCAATAGCTTCTTTTATAGATGACTCTAAAGGAGTATAAGCATCTTTTATAACTTTTTTCCATGTTATCTCTCCATCAGCTACCTCATCAAGTTTAGCCTCTAATTGAGCAGTATAGTCTATATCTGTAAGCATCTCAAAATTTTCTTCAAGAATTTCAGTTACTATTTTTCCAAGTTCCGTTGGTTTTATGCTGGCACCTTCTTTTTCAACATAGCCTCTAGCCACTATAGTTCCAATTGTAGGTGCATATGTAGATGGTCTACCTATACCTAATTCTTCAAGAGTTTTTACCAAGCTGGCTTCTGTGTATCTTGCAGGTGGTTTTGTAAAATGTTGTTCTGGTAAAATTTGCTCTACCTTTAATTTTTCACCTACTTTTATACTTGGAAGTATCTTATCTTCTCTATCAAAATAATCATATACTCTTGTATATCCATCAAATATTTGTTTTGATCCCGTAGCTTTAAATATATAATCTCCAATTTTTGCTTCTATAGAAATAGATTCGTATACAGCATCTTGCATTTGACTGGCTACAAATCTCTTCCAAATAAGATTATAAAGCTTATATTGGTCTTTTGTAAGATTTTGAGCTATAGAATCTGGAGTCCTAAATACAGAAGTTGGTCTGATTGCCTCATGAGCATCTTGTGACCCTTTCTTCTTTACTACGTCCTTTACTTTACCTTCTTGATAATAATTTTCTCCAAATCTATCGACTATAAAGTTTTTAGCAGCACTCTTGGCCTCATCAGATATTCTTTGTGAATCTGTTCTAATATAGGAAATTAATCCCAAAGTTCCTTCTTTACCAACATCTACACCTTCATATAGTTCTTGAGCTATTTTCATAGCTTTTTTAGTAGTAAATCCAAGTCTATTCACAGCCTCTTGCTGTAACATAGAAGTAGTGAATGGCTTTACAGGACTTCTTCTTCTTGTTTTCGAATCTATATTAATTACTTCTAGTTCTTTATTTTTTATAGATTCAATTATTTTATTCACATGTTCTTCATCATTAATATCAATCTTTTTATCTTTTCCATAGAAAGAAAATTCTATTTCTTTTGACTTAATCTTTGAGGTTAAATCTAATGTCCAATATTCTACTGGTATAAATTCTTCTATTTCTCTTTCACGGTCAAGTACTATTTTAGTAGCTACTGACTGAACTCTACCAGCACTAAGTCCTCTTCTAACCTTTTGCCATAGTATAGGACTAATCTGGTATCCCAAGAGCCTATCAATTACTCTTCTTGCTTGCTGGGCATCTACTAAATCTAGATTAATTTTTCTAGGTGTCTTTATTGATTTTTTTATTGTGTCCTTTGTAATTTCATTAAATTCTATTCTGCACTCAGACTCGGGATCTAAATCCAGTATGTGAGTTAGATGCCATGATATAGCTTCTCCTTCTCTATCAGGGTCGGTTGCAAGGTATATTTTAGTAGCTTTTTTGGCTTCCTTTTTTATATCTTTAATTACATCACCCTTACCCCTAATATTTATATACTCAGGTTCAAAGTCATTCTCTATATCTACAGCTAATCTACTCTTAGGCAAGTCTCTAATATGACCCACTGATGCCTTTACAACATAGTGACTCTTACCTAAAAATTTCTCTATTGTTTTTGCTTTTGCAGGAGACTCAACAATTACTAAAGCCTTTGGCACAAGCTACACCTCCATTAACGTTTATTTAGGTGCATATTTATTCTGATCTAATTCTACAACTAAATCGAAAATACATAATTTATTTAACGCTGATAAAATATTGCTAATATCCAAAGAGGTTCTATAACAAATTTCATCAATCGATAGAGCACCATGTGAGCTTAAAATATCTAACACTTTATTTTCATATATTGTTAATTGAATATCTTTTGACTCACCTTGCATTATATTAACACAAGACACCCCACTAAGACTAGTATTTTCGTTAAAATTCTTATCATTTTTTTCATAATTCAAGTTTTTTGCAACAAAATAATCTAAATAATCCTCAGTTATATCATCTGCATTTTCAACTAATTTTGCACCTTCTTTAATAATTTTATTAGTACCCCTACTTAGACTAGAAAAAACTTGTCCTGGTATAGAATATACATTTCTATTTTCATTTAGTGCAGCATATGCTGTTGTAAGTGCACCACTCTTCTCTTCCGCTTCAACCACTAAAACACCTTTTGATAGACCAGCAATAATCCTATTTCTTCTTGCAAAATGATATGGTTTTGTAAGCATACCCGGTCCATGCTCAGATATAACAAGCCCTGATTTAGCTATTATTTCCTTGTATAAAGCTAAATTCGACTTTGGATATATATTATCTATTGCTGTCCCCATTACAGCAATAGTATTAGAAGACTCAAAAATAGCATATCTGTGCGCGTGTGAATCTATACCTTTAGCCATTCCACTTACTATTACAAATTTTTTTGCTAACTCTGGAACAATCACTTTGCATACACTAGTTCCATACTGACTAGCTTTTCTAGATCCCACCACAGCAAAAATATCTTTATTCATTAATTCTATATTTCCCTTATAAAATAGTATGTATGGTGGATCATATATTTCTCTAAGATCATCTGAATATTGAGCATCCTCTATACAAATATATGATATATTCTTTTTTTTAAGGTCAAAAATAATTTGGTTGATGAATTTGTCATTATATGTATTAACTTTTATTTTCTCTTTTATTTTACAATTTATATTTTCGTCTATAACTATGTCTCTAATTAGTCTATTTATATTTATAATATTATCACTATTATTTATATCATCAAAAATATCAACATTAACATAGTGATTAAAAAAATTTTCATATGCAGAAGTCTTTCTTATATTTTTCATTTCTATAGAAGATAATTTACATACATAGTAAGCCCATAAGTAAAATTTATTCAAACTGATCCCTCCAAGTGTAATTACTTTTTAAAAGTATATCATTTTTACATAAATGATAATTTTAATATAAAAATTTGATAAGTATATCGTAAATATATTTATGGACTAACTCATAAAATATTTATAAAACGCTCTTCTAAAAGAAAATGCCTCTAATATATTATCTGAGCTGATCAATTCTTTTTCTTCTAGATCTGCTATTGTTCTAGATAACTTTACAATGTTCAGATAAGATCTATTGCTCAACCTATACTTATTGTATATTTTATTTAAAACTACTTCAGCGCCAACATCAAATTTACAGTACTCTATCACCTGCTTGTACGACATTTTACTATTTAATTCTATTTTTTCTTTTTTAAATCTATCACTTTGAATTTTTCTCACTTTATTGATTTTTTCTCTGATATTCACTGTTTTTATCAATGTATTATTTAACTTATTATCTTCAATATTATTTAACTTATTATCTTCAATACTGAATGAAACCTCATTAACTTCACAAAATATATCAAACCTATCTAATATAGGCCCAGATATCCTATGCCTATATCTATCTATCTCATTTTGAGTACAAATGCATTTTTTATCTGTATTATAATACCCGCACGGGCAAGGATTCATTGCGACTATGAAATGGATACAATTACACGATAGAAATTTCAAATGCACCCACCCTTATTATATAAAAAAGAGATGGAATTAATCCATCCCCCTCAAGTTCGATATTAAGCTACGCCTTAACTATTGGAATCCATAACTCCATTCTATAATCAGGACTACTCATATCACCTTCATAGTAATATTCAAAGTCAGGTTTTCCAGAATGAACATAGCCATGCTCAGGAAAGAATACCTCCATCGCATATTTCCATCCGTTATGAATGCAATCCGGAACACTTCCTTTTAACTCTACAATGGCATACTCTGCTTCTTCAACTTCCAAAACATCTAAGCCCATACTTCTTGCTTCGTCTACATCATTAACAATATAGCCCGCCATATAGTTTATTGTACTTGGATTTTCCACATCATGGCAAACGCCCATACTTTGACCACTTCCCAAACTTGCAAGTTCATCATGACTGTATTTTTCATACAGCTTATCCCAGACACTTGGACATAATGATGAATTGATGCTTTGTTCATTTACCCCTGCAACTGTAAAGGCTTTTTTCTTTTGAATTGTAATGTTCATGCTTCTTCCTCCTCTTACACTGAGTGCTAATTGCACTCGTGATACTAATTTGAACGGTTTCCCATTTCTTACCTCAGAAGGAGTAAATCCATGAAAATTCTTAAAAGCTGTTCCAAATGAATCCGATGACTCATATCCGAATTTGAAAGCAACATCAATAATCTTTTCATCCGTATCTCTTAAAATAACGGCAGCTTCTGTTAATCTTCTGCTTCTTAAATATTCTGAGAGCGTTATTTCGGTCAGAATAGAAAACAAGCGACTGAACATTGAATAAGAGTATCCTGATAACTGAGTTACTTTCTTTTCATCAATTTCATCATCAAGAACTGTTTCAAGATAATCAATCGTATTGTTAAACGACTTGATAATATTCACTTCAATTCCCCCTTTCTTTCGGTTTATTTTAGTATAGAGGAAAATTTTTTTTCCTACCCTACAATATTCGTACAAGTTTTATAGGTTTTATCTCATAGAAACTTATAACTTGCTAAATTCAACAAACTGTCATTTATCGATTTTCAATCATCAATTCTTTACATTTCCATTCTTCTCCCAAAACATAATATATTTCTGTCTTGTCAAGAATTACATCATCAAAACCTACTGATTTATAACAGAAATATGCCGGTTCATTGTTTTCAAAAACACTTAATGAAACCTTTTTTGCCCCATAAATTTCAAATGCGAACTTCAAACCTAACTGAAGCATTAGCTTGCCATACCCTTTGCCACGCTTTGAGGGATCAATAACTATGAATCCAAACCGCAATTCTTCAAAGTTTTCCGAAGGTCTTCGCATTGTAAAGAAACCTATCACATCATTATCTTCAATGGCTGTAAAAGCCATTAGCTTATTAACAAAATCAAACCTTTCTTTTGTTATTGGATATTCACCCAAAACACCAGCTGACCATTTGTAAAAAGTTATTTCATCTTTACTCCAGGAGAGAATTATATCTGCATCATTTATATTATAAGGTCTTAATCTCAACATCATTTATCTCCACAACTTCAAGTTTATCAACAAACTGGGATTTATAGATTACTAACTTCAAATTTACCAATCCCTATAAACTGAAGCTTATCTGTCTCATTTAGCTTTCTTGGGCTTCTTTTCGGGCAGTTCCGCATACATACCTTCCAGTAGTTCAGTAATCAAATCCGTATCCTCAAATCTATCGAATACGTGCATCAATGTCTTTGAACCTTCATAGGGGTAACGCAATTCTGAGTCTGCAAGAAGTTTGTCAGTTGTTGGCGTTCTCTTCAGAAACAGTTCATTATTACAAATATCGCCTATTAGTTTACCATTGAGATATACAAGATATCCGCCCATCATGGATCTTATGGCAATATCACCTGCTTTGGAAAAAACTTCACTAACAAGTTCGTTAAATTCATTCACTATTATTACCTCCTTCCAATTCATATTTTTCTTCCCAGAACAATTTAATAAACTCCTCAACATATTTATAATTCAATTGCAGTTATATATGAACATTACCTCTCGGAGTTGTTTTCCCCCAATATTATCATTCATATAGTTATCCGTTTCTATAAATCCATTTCTTTTATAAAACTCTTTTGCCAAATGATTGTCATCTAAAACCCAGAGTAATACTTTACTATATCCATGTTTGGATAATTCTTTAATGACATACTCTAGTAATTTAGTGCCATATCCCTTACCCATATATTCTGGACGCATATAAATAGAAATAATTTCACCATGAGACGGATATTCTCGAAAACGAGATTTAGAGAAACTGCTAGTTCCAATATACTCACCATTTTCAATACATACAACAGTATTCCAGCTAGGTAAATCTAATACCGATACCCATCGCCCTCTTTCAATGGAATTGAGAAATTCTTGTGGAATTATATTTTTATATGCATACTTCCAGCTTTCTTCGTATATCCCACTGATTTTCATATTATCATCAGATGCATTTATATATCTAATTTCCATACATTTCCCTCCTTCCATATCAAAAGTGATACAATATATAATTTTAACATATTTTTTACTTCTCTAAAAGTTCCAGTTTCACATACAAAAAAAGGTGGAATTTATCCACCTGCAACAAATATTTTTCACTTCTTCTTTTTTATAGCTAAATAAATTAACCTTATTATTGGAATACACACCATGCAAAACACTACAAGTGATGGAATTTTAGGCATATCTATTACCTCCTCTAAAACAATTTAAATTTAGCAATTACAAAAAATACAATTGCAACCATAAAAAGAATGCATGCTCTTTTTATTGAAAAGCCATAAATTTTTTCAGGATTTCTTTTATCATATTTTATTTGCTTTATGTCTCCGACTTTTGTACTCATAGAAACTTGTATTCTGTTGCTAGATGTATACTGTTTACCATCAACAGAGTAAATGAAATTCGCCCATTTAGAATTTCCTTTTTTCACAGCTTCAGGATTTGGTTGCCATATGGATATTACCTCTGCTTTTACATATTCTGTATTACTTTTTAACAGGAGGCTCCTACTTAAGTCCACTAAACCTAATATTAAAAATATAATAGCAGCTATATAAATAAATTGTTTTTCCATATCAATCCCCTAACTACAAATCAATAACTTATACTTAATATTCTTTTTTATCCATAATCATAATTGATAATTTTATTGTAATCCCTATGATTATTACACTTATGACTATAATTCCTAAGCAAATCATAGACATTGAATTTTTACTAAGCATCTCCATTAATTTCGCAAGAAAATCGGACTTCTCTTTTAGTAATGTAGATAAAGCAAATATTAAAAAGTAAGTAATTACCATTATAAGTCTGCCCTTCTCAGCACCATATTTAAGAATAAATGGCAATTGAATAGCAGACATAAGTATACTAGCCATTAGTGTAATTAAAGAAATAAAGACGATATTATTCAATGACATTTGATTTTTTGTCATCAATAGTACAAAAATACAAATTGTCCCGACCATTCCAAAACTAAATGCAAAGAAAAGTTTACTTAATACATAACTACTCTTTTTTATAGGCATTGAAAATGCAAATTGTTCAAAACTTGATTTGTTATCATATCCAAAAGCAATTGCAGTCAATATAAGTGGAATCATTGCACATATTAATGGCACCATAAATATTTCATTTGTATAAATTCCATACACAGCAAGTGCAATACTGATTGCAACTGTTAATAATAATGTCTTTTTTAAAGTAGCTATATCTTTCAAAATTAATGCTATCATTATCGTCTCGCTCCTTTCACAAAATAAATCATAATATCCTCAATAGACGGTTTTTGTAACTCGATTCCATCAGGTATAAGATTCTTTTTAACAAGCAATTCTTGTCCAAAAAAATGTACTCTTCTCCCTATAATCGCTTCTTCATCGATATTGTTTACTTCCTCATTTGATAAAGTACAGATGCCATAATTTTCCTTTAACTCATCTTTTGTTTCTATAAATAGAATCTTACCATTGTGAATAAATGCAATATAATCTGCAACTTTCTCTAAATCCGACAAAATATGAGAAGACATGAGAATTGTATGATTTTCATCTTGCATGAAATCCAATAGCAAATCCAAGATTTCCTCTCTTACGATAGGATCAAGTCCGCTTGTTGCCTCATCTAAAATAAGTAGTTCTGCATTATGAGATAAAGCAATCCCCATTGAAAGTTTCATTTTCATACCACGAGAATAATTTTTGATAATTTTTTTCTGTGGCAAATTAAATTTTTCAATTAATTTATAAAACAAATTCTTATCCCATTGCGAATAAACTCTTGAGCAAAACTTTTCGACATCGATTAATGTCATTTCTTCCGACACTAATAAATCATCAAATACCACCCCTAATTTATCTTTTATCTCAACGTTGTTAGGATTTTCCTCATCTAAGATTCTAATTTCGCCAGAATCTTTTCTTAAAAGACCTAGTAGCAGTTTTATGGTTGTGCTTTTGCCAGCTCCATTCTGTCCAATATAACCAACTATTGTTCCTTTAGGGATACTGAGACTTACCGGTCCTAGTTTGAAACTGTCAAATGTTTTTACTAAATCTTTAATTTCAATAGCGTATTTACTCATATTCACCCTCCACATAACTCTTTAACATCTCTACTAATTCATCACTGGATATATCTATGATTTCTGAAAGTTCAACTATTTCTTGTAACTTAGATTCAATTCGCTTTAAGTATTCTTCACGGATTAATTCTTTATTCTGTGCTGCAACAAAATTGCCTTTTCCTTGAACTGAATTTATGAAACCATCCAACTCCAATTCATCAAAAGCTCTTTTGGCAGTTAGCATACTTACCCTTAGTTCTTTCGCCAAGAATCTTATAGAGGGTAGCTGTTCCCCTACTTTCAAATTTCCAGAAATAATTTGTGCTTTAATTTGATTTTTTATTTGCAAATATATTGGATCATCACTAGAATTATTTATCTGTATATTCATTTTTCGCCACCTGCTGTTCTTTATGTTTTAACTGTTATTATTATAGCATAACAGTTGAGAGATTACAATAGTCACCCATATAATAAAACTGGGAAAAATAATCCTCCCAGTTTCTTCCATATTATATATCCACCTCTGTACCATTTTTGAAGACTACCGTATAGTGCCCTTTTTCCTTTATCAAAATATGGTCAAGTAATCCTGACCATAAGTCCTCATCAAATTCAGTAATTTCTCCACTTATCCCATCTAATGTTTTTATGAAATTTTCAAGCATAGTTTTTCTGTTTTGTTTGATTTTTATTTCATTCTCTACCTCAGCTAACTTGGAATTCAAATCTGAGTATCTTAGCCTTATTTTATTTTCTCTTTGCAAATATTCTTCCTGATTTTGAATGGTTTTAGCATTTTCTCTTATGATACTCTCCATTTCGGATATTATATTTTCCATGTCTTTTTTTAGCTTAGTAGTTTCTATTTCTAAATCAGTAGTTACACATATAGTATCTATAAAACTAGATATTTCTTTTACTACTGTTTTTCTTACTTTCACAAACTTATTTACAGCTTTGATGAATATGTCCTTTATCTCATCCTCTGTAAGATGTGGTGACTTGCAAGGCTTTCCCTTAGTCTTATATTTATCATTACACCTGTAAATTTCTCTTCTATATTCATCATTAGAATGCCAAGTTTTGAGTCCATACCAAGCACCGCATTTACCACATTTTATTTTGTTTGAAAATATAGTAAGCCCACTACCCCTGCCATCATTTCCTCTTCTTGCAATTTCTGCTTGAATAAAGTCAAACTGCTCCGGCTGAATGATAGCCTCATGATGTTCTTCAACATAATATTGTGGTATTTCCCCTTTATTTTCTTTTCTAGTTTTCTGTAAAAAGTCTGATATATAACCTTTTTGCCATAGGGCATCACCTTTATATTTTTCATTTGTGAGTATAGATTTTACTGTGCTTACGTGCCACTTATTCTTGCCAAAAGGTGTTTTAATACCTCTGTTTGTAAGTTCTTTAGCTACTGCATAAAAGGAAAGTCCGCTGGCATACAGCTTATAAATTAATTTTACGGTCTTTGCTTCTTCCGTATTTATAACAAAACCTTTATCATACCCAAGAAAATGCTTAAATCCCAAACTACCCTTACCATCGGCAAATTGTTTTCTTTTGCCCCATGTGGTGTTTTCTGATATACTCCTGCTTTCCTCTTGGGCTAATGAGCTCATTATAGTTATAAGAAGCTCCCCCTTTGCATCAAGTGTCCAGATATTTTCTTTTTCAAAATAAACCTCTATTCCGTTTTCCTTTAGTTTTCTTACGGTCTGAAGAGAATCTACTGTATTTCTCGCAAACCTACTGACTGATTTTGTAACAATTAAATCGACCTTTCCATCAAGAGCATCTGAAATCATCTGTTTAAACCCATCTCTACGCTTTGTGTTTGTAGCACTGATGCCTTCATCCGAATACATACCTACAAATTCCCAATCACTTCTGCTTTCTATATAATTTTTGTAATAAGCCATCTGTGATTCATAACTTGTAGCTTGTTCTTCGCTATCCGTTGATACTCTGGCATAACCTGCTGTTTTTCTTTTCTTTGTACTAACTATGGGTTCAAGGCTAAATCGGTTTATGGTTGCTGGTATCGTCCTCACTTTCTTTGCCATATTTTCACCGTCCCATCTTTAAAGGTAAAGGTTACAGAATCATCTTTGATATAAATTTTATCGATATATTCTACAACCTTTCCTCCGTAATCTTCGCCAAGAAAACTTTTTGAAGCTTCTATAATCTCATCTTCTCTCATTTTCTTTACCTTGCAACTACCGTTTCTCTTACTACAAATCCATACCTTTCCTTGTTTTTTCCAATTTGTCCTATGAAAAATATCACCGCAATAACCACAGTATATTTTGCAGAAAAATGGATTGCTTCCTCTTTCTCCGGAATACTCTCTTTTAATAGAAGAAACTTTTCCGCTAAGTAATATGAAATCAATTCTATCTCCATATACTAAAATTTTTTCTACTTTTTTCGTAAAATCTATTCTGGAAAATTTCGATTTTCTCATAATTTTTATAGTAGCTTCTTTTAGTTCTTTTTCTAGTATTGGTCTACTTGCACATGATGTCTTTCCCTTACGCTCTCTCGTATTACAAATCCATCTTCCTGATGACTTTCGCCTGCTTATGCCACCTCCACAAATTCCACATTTAACAAGTCCTGAAATTGGAGTTAATTTAGGATTTTTATTAGGCATACTTTCAGCACGTTTTTTCATAATTTCAAGTGCCTTTTCATGAACTTCTTCTGAAATAATGGGTTCATACATATCATCCACCAGATACATCGGAAGCTCACCTTTGTTTCTTTTCCTCGTTTGATTTTCCGATATATAATATTTTTGTAGTAATCTTGTACCTGTGTATGATAGATTGGCTAAAATAAGCTTGACCGAGGTTTGTTCTATAGGATTTCCGGTCTGTCCTCTTACCCCATGTTCAGCTAAGTTCTTTGCTATAGAATATGCTGATTCGCCATCAAGATATCTTCTAAAAATCTCTTTTACTATCTCAGCTTGATCCTTAATAATCCTAAATTTTTCTCCGTCCCACCTATATCCATAAGGTGCTTTAGTGGAGTTTGCTATTCCCTTTTCAAAGTTTTTTCTAATTCCCCACTTTACATTTTCTGAAGTACTTCTACTTTCTTCCTGTGCAAATGATGCCAGCAAGGTTAATAGAAGTTCCCCTTCGTTTGAAATAGAATTAATGTTTTCTCGTTCAAAATATACATTGATACCAATTGCTTTTAATTCTCTTACCGTATTTAAAAGGTCCACTGTATTTCTTGCAAATCTACTGATACTTTTCACAAGTATCATATCAATCTTTCCATTTTTAGAGTCTTCTATGAGCCTATTAAATTCATCTCTGTGTTTGGTATTTCTTCCAGTAATTCCTTCGTCAGCATAAACTCCGGCATATTCCCAATCAGGATTATTTTGAATCAAGGTGCTGTAATAGTTTATTTGTGCAGATAGTGAGTGATGAAGCATATCCGTTTCCATAGACACACGGGCATATGCAGCAACTTTTTTCTTTGATTTTTCTATTGTTTTTTTGCCATCAATTCTAGTAATTCTAGGCATAAAATCATCTCCTTTCCCAGTCACATATTCCCGTAACTTCCGCACTATATCAAGTCTATTTCGCTATAAATAGGTCCTATTTTAGGCTTATATTTCTCCTTCATTTTGCTATCAAATTCCATATATTCATCTCTAGAGATAAGATCCTTTATTAGCATTTTCTTTGCGTTTGACATGATAATTTGGTAGGTGATTTCTCGTAAATCCAAGTCCTTATTCATAATCATCGCCACCAAACCTATCTTTGATATAGCAACTATGACTACAGAACTTTCTATTGGAGTTTCCATATGCTGAAAATTTCTTCCCACAATACTTGCAGGTAAAATCATATATAGCCTGATGATTTACCATGTCTTTATGGTTATTCCACCATTCATTTCTACATTTATCCGAGCAAAATCGTTTCTTTTTTCTGCCCTTTACCTGAACAACTGCCTTACCACAATTTTCACAATAGCCTACTATATCTTTATCTTTAATCATAGGTTCCTTATTTCTATTTCTATGAAAGAATGATTTTACTGTGTTTACTGAAATTCCAACTTCTTTAGCAATTTTAGTGTAACCAAGTCCTTCATTACGCAGTTTACATATTTCATATTTTTGCTGTTCATTCATTCCTACGCTCCTTTCCAGCAAGGAATTTTCCTTGCTATCTATAAGCGAGAAATTTGATGGATTCGAACCCTTAAAAAGCAAAAAAATAAAGCCTACCAAGGATTTCTCCCCAGTAGGCTCACATTTAGATATTCAGTTATAAAAGTTCATTTACTCTTCTTTGCACAGCGTTATAATCATAGCCAGCTCTTTCAAGGCTGTTTTTTCTGTCCTGACCATTACCCCAGTCACCTCTGATGACTTCTCTTGCCAAGGTATCAATGGATTTTCCGCCTGATTGGCTGCTACTTTTACCGGATAAGATTTCATTGACTCTGTTTTGAACAGCGTCATAATCATAGCCTGCAGATCTAAGACGGTTTACTCTATACTGTCCATTTCCCCAGTTGCCTGCAATCACTTCTCTTGCCAAGGCATCAATGCTCTTTGATGGCGTACTTGCCACCGGATAAACAGATCTACCATTTGCATCATAAACAGAGTATCCTGGATTTGCATTGGCACACTTCTTTGCATTATCTAAATTTCTAAATGCACCCTTTTGGCTCTTAGCATCACCCCATGATTTTCTGACCCTATATAAATAAGAAGGGTTTGTTCCGCTGGAAGATGAACCGCTTCCTGAAAGTCGTTTATTCACCTCACTAGCGATATATGGAAATTTACTCCCCAGATATGGACCCGGGCAATTTGTAGCTGCAAACCAACAGTGCTTTGTTAGATTTCCTCTGGTATCTCCTGTATAGTTAAATCTTTTGATTCCATTTCTTTTGCAGATATCTACACAAAGTTCAATGGTTTTAGCAAGTGCCCTATCACTGACATGCCAGTTTCCACCAATCTGGTCATTGGCAACTTCGATAGTAACGGCTCTATTATCATTTGCTGAACTTGAAGAACACCAAGAGCGATTACACTCTTCTACATACATTCCCACTCTACCATTTGAGTCTACACCATAATTAGAGCTTGCACCCCTTGAACTTGCTGCAAAGACAGAACCACAAGTTTCTACAGACAAATTACCTGCCATATGGTGAATTGTAATGGTATCAATCTTGTGATTTCTCCTTCCGCTATGGTTTGGACTAAGTCTTACATAATTTACTAAACTGCTGTTACTCATTTTCTTTTCCTCCTCTTTCCTTATCATGTAACTGCTCTAAAACTACTTTTAGCTTTTCAGGAATTGGCAGTCCTAAGTGTCCTGAATTTTCTAAAAGGCTAATGCCTTCATTAGATAGATAAAAGAAAATGACAGCACTCCTTAGAACACTGCCACCCCCTATAATCTTTGTATCAAGGATATTTGCAATGCCTACCATCATAAAGATAAGCACTTTTCTGCAAATCCCCTTAAAGCCTACCTCGCTAGATAACTTTTTATCTGCTACCGCACACATCACTCCTGTGATGTAATCGATGACTACAAATAAAAGAAGAGCGATAATAAGACCATCACACCCTCCTAAAAAATATCCAAGCCATCCTCCAACTGCTGTAAAAGCAATCTGAATCATACTCCAAAATTCTTTCATATTAATTTCCTCCTTAAAATTTGTAATAAAAAAACAGCTATCTCTAGCTGCTATAAACTATTTCCATCTGCCAATAACGATTAAATCCATCCCGAAGGTTAAATTTGTTTTCTCAGCACACCAAATATTAACTGAGAATGAAGTGGTTGTTTTATCATTGGCTCCTTTATGTCCAACATAGGCATATTCTGCATAATTTCCTGTTTGAGTAGGTGTTGCCATCACTTTATAATTAGCATCCTTAAACGTAAAAGGAAGGTTAACTTTACTGGTTCTATATTGGTCTTGATTTACGGTTGGAAGTGTTGTAGCTCCCCAACATTCAGCGATTCCACTGTGCCACTTTCTCCAAGTCCAGATACCCGTTGTCCCTTGCGATTCTACAAAATCACCAACTATAACTCCCTTATATTGAACAGACCACCCCTTTTCTATTTCTACTACTTTTGCTTTTTCTGCAACCTTTCCTATAGCAAGCCCCCTTCCTGATTTATGAAAATCCATAAGGACATAGGCCGTTCCAACCTGTAGCGAAAGAGTTGCTTTTGTAAAGTCATCCTTAAGTTCAATATATACATTCCATGAATACTCCCCGCTTGCAGGTATCACTACATTACCCGTTTTAGAATATCCGCTAAATGATATCTCCTTGGTAGTCCATGATGAGTCAGACTGCCTTTTATATCCATATTTAAGAGTCTTTGTGTTCTTGTTATTTACAGATGCAACCTCAACACTATAATCAAGCCTAATATAATTTCCTACTTCATCTGTTTTCCCATTTGCATCACATCTCTCGGCATAAAATGTTCCTATTTTGGGAGTAAACCAATCATATACAGTAGGACTAATGCTTGCAGAACCTGTTAATCCTCTAGCATCGGTAACGCTCGCACTTACCGTCTGTGATGTACTTACAATCACTTCTGATACCTGCTCTGCTGTTTGGTAGTTAACCCCGTTAAGAGATAGTGTTCTTGAGCTTACGGATGTTCCGGCATAGAGTGTTTCCGTAACCTTTGCTCTAATTTTTGATTGTCCTTTTACAAATCCTCCATACTTATCCTTAAATTTCATATCATCAGAAATCGTAATTGAGACTACAGGCTTCATATCAGAAGTCGGAGATACACTTACAGAGCTTGCTTCTTTCGTTCCAATCTGTGTACTTCCTGAATAGGTAATTGCACGTATCCTAATCTTATGTGATTTTGTAGGAAGATATTTAGCCCAATCTTTTGGAACTTTCCATGTATATGATGTTCCTACTCCTGTTGCAATATTCATAAAGGAAAGCTTGCCATCAACTCCTGCCTGAATAGTGTGCGTAAAGCTGCTTGATGCCCTTGGCAAACTGATTACCACATTATCACCATATGTTACACTTGTCTTATTTACAGATGGCTGTGTTGCCCTTGCGATTGTCGGAAGTGACCAAGAACCACTACCTGAACAATTAACTGCATAGGTATAGATACCTGCCTCAGCACTTGCGCTAAAGCTTTTAGAACCATCTGAATTATGGCTGATTGTAAATGAGCCACTTGCTACAGTCGTACCATTAAAAAGTTTTATTCTAGTAGATGAACTGTAAACTGTAGAACCGTTAATCACTACCTTAAAATTACCTGCCATATACCAAGAAGTAGTACTTCCCCCAGCCCCTTTTAAGCTCCAGCTAATAACAGTCTTATTGCTATCCACGGACTGGCTTGATACACTCCAGTTAAATGTTAGATATCTAACTTCATATTTGCTTGTGCTAAAAGAACCGCTACTTGCCATCCTAATCCACCACCTTTGTAAAGCTTAAGTTTCCTGTTGTTCTTGGAATAAAGGCAAATTTACCTAGCCTTAAGCTATTAATAAACTCACCATCTACTGCATAAAATTTTCTATTTTGCCAGTAAGCACTACTTGCTCCATTTTCCATAAAATTGATACGGTCATTTTCTATCCTAAGTGTAAGAGGATTCCCTTCTTCACCTAGCAAGATATCTCCGTCAACAAACCTTATATATTTTGTAATTTCTGCAAACCTATTAGATGTATCTCCGTTTATCTTTGCCTGCTCTGACTTATATTGATTAAAGGTAAGCTCTATTCCACTTGCTGTCTGGGTAATAATAGTCCTTATAGACTCAAGTAATTCATCTGCTTTTTCCTTGTTGTAATAGCCTTCTGATACTTCGCTTCTTATTTGTTCTGCAGAATGGTTAATATTTGAATTGGCTTCTCTAACTGCCCTTACTGTTGCAATGCTACTTGAAGTCTTAATGCTTTCCTGCAAGTTACTGTTTACAGTCTTTAAGGTTTCTTTTGTATTTATCTGCTCTTGTGCAAACGACCTATCTGAACTTCCGATAGTGATGCTGTTACTGCCTAGATTTAATAAATCTATGGAAAGTGATTTAATAAGCATCTTTTTATCGATTCCAAGGTTTGATACTTTTACAGGTATATATGTGCCTAAAGAAAAAGGCGAGACCTTATATCCCGCCTTTGATAAATCTGCTGCTGATAAAGTAATAGTGGTAGTGACTCCAAGAGCATCGGCTAAATCTCTTTGACCTGCTTTCAGCAGATTACTTGCATCTGTAATATGGTCATGATGAACAACCTTTGTAATCCTACCGTACGTTTCTATCCCATTTTTATCTTCAATCCTTATATTTCCGGTTAACTTTTTTAGTGTCAGATACTCATCCGTATCTTCACCATCCTCATTTTTAACTCTTGCTCCAAGTGGAATAATTACTGTAGCAAGGTTATCAGAACTTACTTCTTTCTTTGCATCAATAAGGTTAATACACTGTGTTATTTCTTGATTACCTATAAAATTCAAATCCTTTAGATAGTCAATATATGTTTTACCACCCTCATGCCTTAGCCTAAAATATCCACCTAAAAGTTTTATAAATTTCTCTCTTAATATTTCCCAAGTTGATAAATACTGAGTTGACGAACGAACAATATTTCCTGTAGCAGTATCATTTGTGACAGTCACATCCCCTACTATAAATCTTTTATCTTCAGAAACTTCAGCGTTATGAATCTTAATTACATTTTGAAATAGGGTTTTTACATCACCAACTTCATAATTAAAAGGAGGCTGGATGCTATCATTAAAAAAAGCAAGTTCTCCTTCACACTCAATTTCATCATTACAAAACAAATCGATTGTTGGTGCGTAGGCCCTTCCTCTAAAAAGAAGTCTATCATCGTCATATAAAGTGATGATAGACTTCATTAGTTTTATTCTTCCATAACTAGGATTATCTTTTGGAATGGTAAAGGTAAGTATTCCAGAAGTGTTTAATTCTAATTTCAAACTTCCTTCCGTAATCATATATTCATGAAGAAGTGGATCATAGATAAGCTCATTATCACTATATATTCTATACACTACATTACCCCCTTCCTGTATCTTACTTTCAACGTTCCTATGCCGGATACATTCAAAACATTATTCCCCGGCATAAACACAAAGCCAAGTCTATGCGTCCCCTTTTTTAAGTTATATGTTTTTTCCTTAAATTTAACCGTTGCATCAGCACTTGTTTCAAGAACCGGTGAAACAGGCATTGTTGCGTTTGAAAAGATAATATCTTTAGCAGTAGATGTTAAGGTAATTGTCTGAACTGTTTCTGATATAAAATACCGATACGGATCACAGCTAAATGTTAAGTTCAGCGTATGGTGTGCCATTTCCCTTGATATGGAAGAAAATATACACCTTCCTAAAAAATATCCGTCAAGATGTGACAGCTGTAGTTTTATCCTTTTCCCAAGTACAGCTACTAGCACCTGTTGTTTTTTACTTTCACTTACCTTATCATCCCCTGTAATACCTATACTCAGATTAACTTGTCTATTTCCGTAGTTTATATAACCACTTAGGGCTTCACTCATATCAAGTTCACCATCACGACCAGGTATCTCAACCGTTACGAGCTTTGGTTCTGGCATTCCAATCTCAAAACTTTCAAGAGTAACTTTATATTTTGCACAGATATTTATTCCATCAACAATTATACTAATCATCCTCTTTCCCTCCTAAGTACCATTTTCCCAAGGCCTTTATCAATTTCAGGAAGTAAATGCCCTACTAAAGTTCCATCCTCTAAATAAATTCCTTTCGTACTGTTATCAGCTATGATAGATAGGTATTTTTCCATAGCAGATGTGTTTAATTTTTCATCAAGCATCTTTTCAAGCTGAGTATAAAAACCTCTAAGTGGTAAGATTACCTCGGCTCCTGCTTCTCCTCCTGCCATCAAAGAACTACCATTCATACCAAATACGGTAGGTCTTTTCATGATTCCACCTTCCTTGTACCAATCAATCGATAAGTGTGGAACAGATGGCGGCATAAGTGAAAGTTTCCCTTTGATACTAAAGTGAGGTAACTTTATATGTGGCAATTTAAGTTTGATACCTGCAAAGAATCCTTTAATCGCATCAACTACTGACTTCACCTTGTTTTTAGCAGCTTCAATCGGTGTTATAATGGCATTTTTGATTCCATTCCAAATAGATGTGGCTGCACTCTTTATTCCATTAAACACTGAGCTTACTGTGCTTGATACTGCATTAAAGACTGAACTTACTTTACTCTTTATTCCATCAACCACAGTAGAAATAACCGATTTGATTGCATTCCATACCGTAGTTACTATATTTTTGATAGTATTAAAAATTGTAGTAATCACAGATAAAATAGCATTTATTACCGTAGTGATTACGGCTTTTATTGCATTCCAAACAGTGGTAATCACAGTTTTTATGGCATTCATTATACTTGTAATAACCTGTGAAATTGTATTCATCACAGTGCTTACTACAGACTTAATTCCCTCCCACACCGTCATAATGGTTTCTTTGCAGTTTTCCCAAATAAACCTAAAAGGAAGTGTGATAAGTTCAAAGTATCCTTTTATAAGCTCTACAATAAACATCAGTGCTACAGTTAGTACATTCTTGATAGTTTCCCAAACTGTAGTAAATATATTAACCAAGCCTTCCCATATTCCCTTAAAGAAATCTGATATACTCCGCCAAATACTCATGATGGCAGTCGATACTGTTTCCCATAAACCCTTAAACCACTCAGTGATAGCTCCCCAGTTTTTAATAATGGCAATGATAGCCACAACCGCTGCGATAATAGCTGCAATAATACCGATAATAGGAAGTAAGGAAACATTAAGAGCACCAAAACCGACTGCCGCCCCTCCTGCTGCAGTACCGGCAGCTGCTGTTCCCGCTGCACTTGCTCCTCCTGCTACACCTACCGCTGTAGTTGCGGTAGCTGTTCCACCAAGTAGTCCAATTAAACTTCCAAGTGCTGATGTAATAGTTCCAACCGCAGTGATGACTTTTCCTATTACAACTAGTACCGGTCCAACTGTTGCTGCAATAAGTGCTATTTTTACAATAGCCTGCTGCATACCGGGAGATAGTCTATTCCACTTTTCACTTAAAGACTTCATGCTTTTAGCAAATTTCTCAAGCATTGGCTGAAGAACTGTCATTAGAGAATTTCCAACATCCGCACCCACAATCTTTAGACTGTTCATCGAGGTCTTAAATTTATCGATTGGATCCAATGTTTCATTAAAAGTGCTATCTACATTTCCAAGGTTATCTTTTAGGGATGTTCCCAGTTCTTCAAAGGAAAGCGAACCATTTTTACAAGCCTGATAGATTGCAGGACCTGCTTTTTTACCAAATAGACCGATTGCTACTTCAAGTCCCTCTGTATCTGATTTTGCATTCACCATGCTGTCTTGGATGTCTTTTAATGCTTCTTTCATAGGCTTTCCGTTTGCTGTTGCATTAGAAAGTGCCTTAGATAAACCTGTCATAACTTGTGAGGTATCTGCTCCTGACATTTCAACATTGCCTAGAAAGTTTGCTGCATCCGATGCAGAAAATCCTAGTTGCTGAAGTGATGCACTGTTAGTTACCATGCTCTTTGCAAGAGTGTCCATGCTGATGCCGGTTCTTTGACCAACAGCATTCATGGTATCAAGTAAGGCTCCTGCATCTTCTGCTTTTAGTCCAAAGGCTGATATGACCTTCTGTGTATTATCAATAGCAGTAGATACATCCGTATTATTAAGCTGAGCAAATTTAATAAACTTTCCAGATAATTCCTCTAACTTTTGACCTGTAAACCCAAATCTGGTATTTACTTCTCCGATAGCTGCCCCTGCTGTTTCAAAGTCAGTAGGAATGGAAGTGGCAAGGTTTTTCATGCTATCTTGCATTTCCTTTAAGGCTTTGCCGGATGCACCTGTCTTTTGCGTGATGATATCCATTCCCTTATCGACTTCATTAAAGGCAGCAAGTGAAGCAGCACCCATTGCTACAATAGGTGCTGTTACATGAGTGGATAGGCCTTTACCAACTTCAGTAGTCTTATCTCCAACTGCTTTAATTTTATCTCCTGCCTCTTTCATGGAAACAGATAGTGCTGATGGTACTTTTTTTGCTTCTTCCTCAAGAGCCTTTAGGTTGTTTTCTGTTTCAATGATTTCTCTTTGCAGAGCATCATATTTATCTTGACCAAGCTCCCCATTTTCAAGCTGTACTTTTGCCTGCTTATCTGCTTCTTTTAAAGCATCCAGTTTGCTTTTAGTTTCAGAAATTTCCTTTTGCAGTAGCTGTTGTTTCTGAGCAAGTAGTTTAGCATTGGAAGGATCAAGTTTTAATAGCCGATTTACATCACGAAGCTGTGACTGCGTTGTTTTTATTGTAGAATTTACTCCTTTTAAGGCTTTATCAAGACCTGTTGTATCTCCACCAATCTCAACGGTAATTCCCTTTATTCTATTTGCCACTTTAACCCCTCCTTTCCTAAAAATGGGCATAAAAAAGACACCTACCATTAAGTAAGTGTCTTAAAACAGTTTAATATTCAGTTAGACGAAACTAGGATTTGTTATACGGATACCATTTTTGCATTCGCAGCATAGACCCCAATGATTATGACCACCGCACCCACAATCTGCCATAGCGTAAAGGACTCCTTTAGCAAAAGTGCACCGGCAATAATGGATACCACCGTTGCCACTCCGATAAAGGATGAAGTACGATTAACACCTATCTTCGCAATTGCAACATTCGACAGGAAAAACGCCAACACAGAGCAGCCGATTCCCTGATACAAAACGGCGATCAAAAATCCGGTATTATAAAACGGCAATACAGCAACCTGGTCTAGATTTCCTTTTACCAAGCCTTCTGCAACTGCCAATATCACAAATACTATGGCTCCTGCCACGAGCATCATATATGTTATTTCCGCGCCGGTATACTGTTCTGCCCTATCTACAAACGCACAGTAAAGTGCATAGGATATAACAGCCATCATCAAAAAAGTATATCCTGTTATAGAAAGACTGGAAGCAGCACCTACAGCAAGGACAGTCAGAATTACTCCTGCAAGTGTTATAAGAATTCCTGCCACCTGCAATTTTGAAGGCTTTTTCTTCAATATCAAAGTAGAGGTTATCAACGAAGCGACGGGAATACATGCAAGGAATACACCGCTTTCTGATGCAGTGGTACTGCTAATACCGAATGTCTCACCGATAAAATAAATCACTGGGCTGAACAACGCCACCAGAAGAAGCGGCTTCAGATTTTTTCCTTTTAAACGTATTTTAATGATCCCCATGAGTGCCAATACGTTCATTACAATGAATGCAAGTAAAAAACGCCATCCAAGCAGCGACAATGCACTTGCACTCTGAGTAGCCTGCTTTGTAAATATATAGCTCATTCCATATAGCACTTCACAACCTAAAGCACAAAGGCTGCCTATCATAAGATTGTTCTTGTTCAAATGATCACCTCGCTAAATTCTAATTTATCCAACTAATTATTATATCATATTTCACGATAAATTAGAACCTGTCAAATTCAGCTTGTCCTGCCACCTTACTGTATTTTGCTCCATCATTTGATTTTTCAGTCCAAATATCTAAAACCATACCGATTGTAAGTAAATCAAGTTCAGAAATGCTTATCCCTATTTCCACGCATCTTAGTAGAAATAGGGCAGTTGTCATCTCCCTGCTACTTTTCGGAAGTTTTTTTTAGACTGAACTTCCGTCTCAAGATTTGCTCCCCAAAGTTCAAGGATTTCAGGCAAAATCTCATAAATAGAAAACATCTCAAACTGGTCAAGCCAATCATCAATATTGTCCGGAATACTTCTATCCGCATGGTATGCCATAATATATGCCACATTTTCAAATATCTCAAGGTCATCTATTTCAAAAGACCCCTCATTTGCCTTGAATGTTTTCTCTAGCTTTGACAGGTCTTTAAAAATATCTCTCTTAAATTTAATTCTATATAGCCTTGGAATAGTAGCAGATGAACGAAACTTTACATCAACTTCTCCTACTCTTACTGTTTTTTCTAGCATAGTTATTCCTCCTACTTAGGTTTTACTTCCGTTTTAGCCTGCGGAACATAAACGCCCTTATACCAATTAGCATAAGTATCAGCAGATGTGGTATCCCCTGTTCTTGATTTCACAAGTCCATCTTCTCTTGGATCTGCTGTAAGGGATAGTGTTTCAGTTCCAGGTTCAATCGTATCTTCCTTTGTTTCAGATTCAATGGACGGACGAGATGCAGAGCAGTTATATAGAACGTGCCTAATTGCATTGATATCACCGTCAAACTCAAATAATAGTGCAAACTTTTCTGTTTCAGATACATTCGCCTTTTCTACAAGCACTCCATTTTTATCCAGTTCTTCCTTTAGAATTTCTGTTCTAAACCATTCAGGAATCAGTGCGATTTCAAGGTCACCACTATATCCGTTATTTGCGGTAGACCTAAAATAGACAATCCCATCAGCGTAAAAAGGACTAGATTCGCCTTCAGCATCAAGGCTGATACTTACAGCCCCCGGTATTGCTTTAGGATTTTCATAAGTAAATGCACCACTTGTATCTTTTTTCAGCTTTGCAGCATGAACATTTTTAAGGTTATACTTTACCTTATTTCCCATTTGTCTTTACCTCCATTTCAAAAATATATAAAACTTCATAGAGCTTTTCAGACTCTATATAAACCTCTGTTTTGTTATAAAAAATGCCATGCTCATCGAGCACAGCTTCTATCTTTTCTTCTATATCCGGACTCTTGTAATCCGTATAGACTTCAATATGAACTTCATTTGCTTTAAAATATACTCTTCCATCTGCTGAAAAATTATCACTTGCTGACAGTAGGTAAATTAAAAAAGGTGGATTCGGTGATTCCCCTTCTGCAAAATGATGATAAGCACTTGGAAGTCCAATTTTTTCTATAATCTCTAGTAACTTATCCATTAGAAATTGCCTCCTTTATCTCCTCTTCAAATGTCTTTATAGCTTTTTCCTCAGCAGATGCAATATGTGGTCTTGCAGATACTCTACCTCCACCACGCTTTGCATGGCCAAACTCAAGAAGGTGGGCAAGCTGATATCTATTTCTAGAATGAACGACAAGTTCTAAACTGTTAGATGTTTCTCTAATCGTTTTTACAGTCCAGCTTTTAGAATACTTACCTGTATCACTTGGGGCACTAGACTTTATTTCATCACGCACTGTCTTTCCTGCATTTTGAACTGCCTTTTTTACATTTTCAGTTGTAACATCAGCATATTTTTCTAGTTCTTTCATCACTTCAGATGAAAGGCTATCTATTTTTACCTTACTCATCTTTCTACTCTCCTGCAGTGCAGTTTCATGCTTTTCTTCTTGTAATTCATATGGTCAATACCCTCAATTTCATATATAGAATTATGAAAAATGACCCTATATCCTACAGAAGATAGTACCGATACCTCTTTGCTATACCTTATGGTAAAATCAATTTTACTTTCATCCCAAACAGCACCACTACTAGTCTCTTCCTGTGGACTTTCACTGCTGATGGTTGCATAACAAGAATAATATTTACTCCATACATTTTTATGATTTCCGATTTTATCTACTTCCACCATGCTTTTTTCTATGGTAATGCGTTCATTTAGTAAGGCTATTTTCATTAGAATCCTGCCTTTCTTACTCCAAACAGCATGGACCTAAGAGTAATTGTCAGTTCATGGTGGTCAGCTTCTTCCCTATGCTCATAAAGATAGGCCGTCCCATATAGAACTGCCACCTTATATTCTTCAAAACTATCTTTTATGATTTCATCTTCCTCTTTTCTTGCTATAGCAAGGCACATCTTCTCAGAAGACTTTATAAGGGTGCTGATTAAATCATCATCTTCACTTGTATCCACCCTTAGATAGTTTTTCATTTCGTCGAGACTTACAACCATAATCAGCACCCCCTTTATGTTAATTACGCTGTAGCCTTAACTGGAAGGATCTGAACAGCCTCTTTTAATACGAGCTTTCCATCAACTCTTTCTTTTGCCACAAAACCAATCATTCCATTACCGGCAAATAGTTCAGTAAGTTCCTTGAAAGAACGAGCCCCTCTATCGCCAATGTTGTAATAGCTAAAGTCACCAAATGCGATGGCATTTTCCGGTGCAAATGCTGAAGTCTTAACTGGATAACCAAGAATTCTATCAGGCTCATCTTCTTGATAAGAAGGCTGCCAAATGTATGCACCATTGTTATCCTTAAGCTTTCTCACCTGTGCAATTGTCTTATCGTTCATAATGAAAGCTGCCTTTTTACGGTATGGACGTTTCAAGGAATGAACAAGGTCGATTAAATCATCGGTCTTAATAGCTGTAATTTCTTTTAGGAAAGTACCTCCATCTTTCTTGTTAAAGATACCGGTCGGTTTCCCATTTCCATCACCATTAAGGAAGGCATCTTCTTCTGCATTTGCAAGAGCCTTACCAAAGGCACCTAAAATATGATCCTCTAACTTAAAGGCATTATCATATAACAATTCCTCTGTTACCTTTACTGCAACATGAAGTTTATGTGCATCAAGAAGTACCTGTGCAAACTTAGAATCGCCAAAGTTTAACGCACCACCTTCTTCAATCCAAGCTGCAGCAGGGTCTGACATAGCTACATTAATCTTATGCTGACCACTTGTAGTTATTTTTGTGGCTAATCCACGCATGATATTTTCTTCTTCAAGTGTTTTAATCAGTCTGCTATCATACTCCTCCGGAACAAGAAAACCACCATCAGCATCTACACCTTCCTGCAAAATATCGCTTACTTTCTTGAAATTAGTTCTAAGTGCAGTAAGCATAGATTCCTTGTATTCATCTCTTGCTCTACCTTTCTTCTCTGGTTTATCTTCAACCTTCATTGGTCTACTTACAATAGCATCAGACATTGGTTTTGATAGTTCTTTATCAATTTCTTCCATCTTCTGAAGACGTTCAATTTCCAAGCTGAAATTATGGACTTTCTTCTCCATTTCATCATAGACTTTTGCATCTTCTTCAGAAATAAGACCGTCTTTATCTCTTTTACTTTCAAGAAAAGCCTTAGCACCTTCCCAAGCCTTATTACGTTTTTCAATCATTTCTAAAATCTTACTCATAGTGTTTTACCTCCAATTTTTCATTAAAAAAAGACGGTTCAGTAAATCGTCCGCCTTAACACCTGTATTTGTTTCTTTGTTTTCTATCTTGCATTTAGTAGCTAACTTATCCATCAAGGAATTAACCACCTGTGCTTTTGAATACATCATACTCACCTGTGGAACTTCCATATTGGTAGTTTCACTTCTTTTTAGTATGTCATCTGCAAAGCCAAGTTCAACGGCTTTATTTGCGTCCATCCATGTTTCTGCATCCATAAGGTGTGATAACTTTGCTCTAGACATCCCAGTCTTAATTTCATAAGCATTAATAATCGACTCTTTCACTTCATCTAGCATTGAGATTGCTTTTTCCATCTCACCCTTATTTCCAAAAGCTATGGTCATAGGATTATGGATCATAAGCATGGATACCGGACTCATCAGTACCTTTGTTCCTGCCATAGCGATAACGGATGCTGCACTTGCTGCTATTCCATCAATTTTTACTGTAACATCCCCTTTATATTCCATCAGCATGTTATATATTTGTGCCGCCGCTACGCAGTCACCTCCCGGAGAGTTAATCCAAACAGTAATGTTTCCACTTCCTTCATTTAACTCATCCTTAAAAAGCTGTGGAGTTACATCATCATCAAACCACGATTCTTCTGCTATCGTTCCATTAAGGAATAGGATGCGTTCTGTCACTTCCTCTTCGCTTTGGTTTATCACCTGATTCTTCCACTTCCAAAACTTCTTCATTTTCTGTTTCCTCCTTTCCATCATCATTTGCAAATGCTCCGGCACGATAAAGCGGGAGCATATTTCCATTTATGAGATATAAATCACCGCCATCTTCACTTGGAATACGGTCAAGGTTTTCTAATTTCCTAATATCATTGGCAGACATCCATCCGTTTTGTCTGCCGATAGCATATCCATTCATACGGCTTTGATAATCTCCACGAAGAAGTCCATCTACATTGAATTTCACATAGTACTTTTTCTTTTCTTCCTCAGTAAAAAGCCTTCGAACAATAGACTGCTCCCACCTTGCTACCCAAGGATCTAGAGTATATTTTACAAACTCAAGTGACTGCTGCTCTATATTTGAAAAGCTAGACTTTTCAAGGTCTCCTACCATATGAGGCGGGACTCTAAAAATTCTAGATATCTCATTGATTTGAAATTTTCTCGTTTCTAAAAACTGTGCTTCATTTGGAGATATGGAAATCGGTGTATACTTCATCCCTTCTTCCAGTATCGCCACCTTATGTGAGTTACTTCCTGAAAAGCCTTTAGACCAGCTATCTCTCATTGCCTGTGGGTCTTTTACCGTTCCCGGATACTCTAATATCCCACTAGGTGTTGCTCCATTAGCAAAGAAACTTGCTCCGTATTCTTCTGTGGCAATTGCCATACCTATAGCATTTTTAGCCATAGCAATTGGACTATATCCAACAAGTCCATCAAAGCCAAGTCCCGGAATATGAAGGATATCTGATGCTGTAAGTTTCACACTTCCCTGTTTGCCAAGGCTTGCATCAGAATCACTTACCATATATTCATAATAAATTTGACCTTTATCATCTCTATCCACCTTCATTCTGTCAGGCATAAGAGGATAAAGACCTAATACCTCACCTTTCCCATTTCTGATAACCTGTGCATAGGCATTACCCCATAAAAGTAAGTGCGTCATCATAGTTTCTCTAAAAATGAAACTTGTCATCTCCGGATTTGGTTCATCATGAAGCACCTTATATAGCGGATGGTCTATTGCTTTTTCAGTTCCTGTATCTGTCCGTAAATAGACGTGAAGTGGAAGGCTTGCGACTGCTTCAGAGAGTATTCGGACACAGCTATATACAGCTGTCATCTGCATAGCCGAGCGTTCATTTACTCTTCTTCCGGAAGAAGAACCACCCATCAAAAAGCTGTATGCACTTCCGTTTGTTCTGTTAGTAGGCTTATCTCTACTTTTAAATAAACCACTTAATATTCCCATATGTTCCTCCTAATTTTTCACATAGAAAAAGCACCTACTGCTGAAGTAGATGCTTTAAACTTAAATTTCTATTTTGTTCTACAAATTGGAATTTATACCTTGGTATGAGGGTTACGATATTGCCCGTGCTGTTTTGTTTTCCCGTTTCCGTATTGTATTGCAAACTTCGGACAGTGATGCAGACATCGCAGGCAAAGCGCACAGCGTTCCTTTACCCATACCGGTTTTTTGTCTCTGATTTCAATTGCTTGAACAGGACACCTTTTTGCACAAAGACCACAGCCAATACAGTTATCTTCAACATAAAAGTTTTTCGTTTTTCGCTCAGCATTAAGAAACGGATCGGTCAACAGCTTTACTGCAAGAGGCTTTTTGTGCTGCATCAGATTTCCCTTGCTTCTCTCACGGATATGTTTAAGTACTTCGTCAATATAGTGCTCTGCTTCTTCGTTCTGCTGTCTAACCTTTTCCGTGTCACTCAGGTCGAAAATAGGAGTCCAGTTATCCGGCATCTTGATACTGTACCCCGCATCCAGTTCAATACCTTTGCCTTTGAGAATCTTCTTTGCATCGGCAAAGGTGCATCCCGGTGTTGTTCCATAAGTCGTCACGATATAAGAATACGGCACATTTGCATCATTTATCGTTAAATTCTGCATAAACTCTCGTGTAAGAACCGGAAGTTCCCACCAGTTGACTGGTGTAACAAATCCAAGCATCTCATTTTCAGAAAGTGAAATATGAGTATCCGCCTTCTCGATGGATACGGCAGTATCGTCAAATGCTGCGGCAATTCTCTCTGCTACATACTTGCAATTGCCTGTGGCTGAAAAATAAAGAATCATGTTCTTGAATCTCCTTCACAAATTCTAATTTATTTAACTACTTGCTATTCTTACATATCCAAAATAGACAAATACAAATCCAGTCTCTGATTTAAATATCTTGCAAACATATCTGCCATTGCAGATATATTATGTTTTACATGATATTCATCAAAGGCTTCATAGTATTTCAAGCGATCGGTAAACTTTATATCTATCGGTGGATACCCCGCTTTCATTAGTTCTAAGTTAACCAGTAATCTTCCGGTTCTTCCGTTTCCATCGATAAAAGGATGTATGCCTTCAAATTCGATATGAAAACGGGCAAGCTTAGTCACAATATCTTCTTTGCTGTTTTCATATTGTTCCAGTAGTTCTTCCATCTTGGGAATAATCAAATATGGCTGTACAGGTTCATGTGCAGCTCCCATAATCCTAACCGGAACCCTTCTATATATGCCTCTATCTTCTTTCTTATCAGCCAAGACCAGATAGTGAATATCCTTTATTACTTTTTCAGATATTAGGGCATTTTCACTAACAAGTTGCCTGACATAATCAAAGGCTTCTTTATGTCCAATGACCTCCAAATGCTCTTTTAATGATTTCCTATCAATAGTAAGCCCTCTAAGAACCATATCTGTCTCTCGCAAAGTTAAGGTATTGCCTTCGATTGCATTTGAATTATAGGTATATTCTGTTAGAAATTCCTCATTTAATCTTTCCAGTTCTCCTTCTGTTAAAGGTCTTCTTCTTTTAAGAACTTCTAATTTATCTTCTATAATTGGAATGAGTGATTCCTTAATTTTATATCTTCCATCAGTCGGCTTTGTTGCATCATAAGGTATTTTCCAAGCTCTTCCTTCTTGATACGCTCCAGGTATTTTACCTTCAGCACATAAAATTCTTACTCTTCTGTCGGATATGCCCCATTTTTCAGCTGCTTGTTTCACTGTAATGTACATAAATCATCCCTCCATTCTTTCATATTATACCATCTTATCGGAATAATATCAACGAAATAGGAACAACATATACCATTTATCAGAATAATACTGCTTTATGGAACGATACCTTATATATGGAATAATATTATCTGCTATAACGGAATGATAAATTTCACATAAACAAAATACCTCTGCTGTCATATACACTCTCTGTATTTTGATTACCACACCTAATCGCCCTATCAAGTGCCATAATGGTTGCAATAGCCCCGTCAATCTTTTCTGTGGACTTTTCCTTATCTGCTTTAATGTTTCCTGCAGGGTCTGTCCTAATAAATATGTTATCCATATTCCATCTAAGTACAGGATGTCCACCATGAGCTAGTTTTTGCTCAAGAGTAAGCTTCATAAGTTCCTTAGTTGGTGGACTCATATCCTTAAAGCCCTGTCCAAAGGGAACTACGGTAAAGCCCATGTTCTCTAAATTTTGAACCATTTGAACAGCACCCCACCTATCAAAGGCAATTTCTCTGATGTTATACTTTTCTCCAAGTTTTTCTATAAAACTTTCTATATATCCGTAGTGAACAACATTTCCTTCAGTCGTTTGAATAAAGCCTTGCTTTTCCCAAATATCATAAGGCACATGGTCACGTTTAACCCTTAAATCCAAAGTGTCCTCCGGTAGCCAAAAGTATGGCAGGACCACAAACTTATCTTCTTCATCTATTGGTGGAAATACAAGTACAAAAGCAGTAATATCTGTGGTACTTGAAAGGTCAAGACCTCCATAGCAAACTCTCCCTTCTAGGTCATCTTCAGATACTGTAAAGGAGCAAGCATCCCACTTATCCATCGGCATCCATCTTACTGCTTGCTTCACCCACTGATTAAGTCTAAGCTGTCTAAAGGAATTCTCCTCACCCGGATTTTGTTTTGCGGATTCGCAGGCAGCCTTTACTTTATCAATTCCTACAGTTACTCCAAGTGACGGATTCGCCTTTTTCCAAACTTTAGGATCTGTCCAGTCATCACTTTCATCTGCCCCGTAGATGACTGGATAAAAAGTAGGGTCTATTTTTCTCCCTTCCAAAATATCCTTAGCCTTTTGATGGGTTTCATAGCAGATAGAATGAGTGTCTGTACCTGCTGTAGTGATAAGAAAATATAAAGGCTGGGTTCTGGCGTCCCCTGAACCTTTTGTCATTACATCAAATAGTTTTCTATTTGGCTGAGTATGTAATTCATCAAAGACTACGCCATGTATATTAAAGCCATGTTTAGAATAGGCTTCTGCAGATAGAACTTGATAAAAACTATTGGTTGGCTGAAATACGATTCTCTTTTGTGATGCCAGTATCTTAACTCTTCTATTTAATGCCGGACACATACGAACCATATCTGCTGCAACATCAAATACAATCGTTGCCTGCTGTCTATCAGCAGCACAACCATATACTTCAGCCCTTTCTTCATTATCCCCGCAGCAAAGAAGAAGAGCTACTGCTGCAGCAAGCTCTGATTTCCCCATTTTCTTTGGAATTTCAATATATGCTGTATTAAACTGCCTATATCCGTTTGGCTTAATTACACCAAATAAATCCCTTATGATTTGTTCCTGCCAAGGAAGTAACTTAAAAGGCTTACCTGCCCATGTGCCTTTGGTATGGGATAGACATTCAATGAAGTTTACTGCATAATCTGCATGGTCTTTGCTATATTTAGAATCTTTTGCTTTAAATTTTGTAGTCTTATACTTTGCCAACACCATCCCTCCTTCCAATAAAAAAAGACGCTACCATGCGTCCAGCAAACTACGAGAAACAGAGCCTAAGCTCTGAAACTCTAATGTAACTTTTTTAGAATAAATCGTCTATTTTTCGGTACTCTTTTTGCTTTCTTTCTATCTCCTGTACAATGCATTTTGCTCTAAATCCATTCCTGCAAGATCCTAGTTTTTCATTCAGTTCCTGAAGTTCCTTTTTTCTTTTCTTTAAAACCTCTATTCCATTTCCTTCTTTGGCATCTTGGTAATCTTTTTCAAAACTTGTCATTTTACTTTCCCTCCAAGCTTAAGAATTCATCAAGGGTAATAAGTCCTGCATCGTAAAGTTCAAAGGCTTCATTTCCTGCGTGTTTTTTTCTTAGTTCTTCTTCTCTTTTCTTTGCTCTTTTAAGGTATTCTGTCCATGTGATTTTGCCTTCATCGTAAAGTTTTCTTTCCGGTTCTCTTTTATAAAGTTCATCCTGCTTATTCTTTAGCTTTGCCATTGATTCCTTAAAAATTTCTTGTTTTGTCATGTTCGTTTCTCCTTTGCTTTTGGTAGTACTATATATCACTCTAAAAGCATATAATAGCAAGTCATTTTTAAAGAAAAGTGTAGTATTTTTTCAGTACTTTACTTCACCTTTTACTTATGGAAATTACATAAATAATGTAAATTTCATAGTGGGGTTATTCTTCATCTCCATGCATAATAAAATGAACATAGGCTTTTTGATTTTCTTCCAAAAAATCAACTAGCTCATAGAAGTCCCTTTCATAGGCAATCCTCTGAACAGTTCTTACATCAAACATATTTGTTAGACCTGTTTTTCTAATTGCTAGTATCTGCTCTTTAATCTTACGATTCATCATCACACCTCCTAAAGGTATCTACTCCATAGGCTAGGCTTAGACTACTTCCGTTATCCCAAGAAACCATAATAGAGCCTATATCATCAACTCCTCTTACCGTTCCTTTTGTACCGATAGGAGGTGCCTGCACATCATCCATAAAGACAAGTTCCACTCTCGTTCCAATCGGATAGCTTTTTCTTATTGCTTCAACAATCTCTCTACTTGGAAATCTCATCTCTGTGACCTCCATTTCTAAAAGCGGAAGAACCGGATAGCTTTTCCAGAAGAATTTTTCTATCCGCCTTATATTCTTCTCCAATAAATCCGAGTCTTAAAAGAAAACATCTAAAAGCATACTTTTCATTTGCCACCTCTTTTGAGGAACCATTGATGCGTTTCGCATCTATACTCATTTTGCAAAGGGATGCAATGAATTTTGTGTATGTCATAGCGTGGTTTTCATCAATCTCATCAAACCAAGGAAAGCTGACTTTTTCTTCGCCTTCTTCTATCTCAAGGCTTATAATGCCAAGAGCTTTTTTGATTAAATCCCCCTTATTTTCAAGAATTTTTCCTAGCTTATAGGTGTCTACCTTGTCCTTTGGGAGTGCCACTGTAAGCCCCTGTGTTGTCTCACGTTCGCCTATATCTTCTTCTTTGGGGATAAACCCATCTGCTATAAGGTTATGAATAAGTCTTTCAAGGGCAAAATCATCATCGCATTTCACAGTCCCTTCTTTGTCCACCATGAAATTCCCAATTTTATAAGCTGCACTTGGCATTCCAAGATATTTTGATTTTTCTCCGGCTATCGATTCAATCGCCTTGACCAGTTCTTTTCTTTCTTTGCCTACTACATTAAACTTTACTTCCATGCTCTTTACCTCCTTTATTTTGGTATGTACATATATCACTCTAAAGGCTGTAAATAGCAAGTCATTTCTGTAAGTTTTTTGATGAAAAATATAAAATTCCTGCAAGTACAAAACATACATTAGGAAGTGCCACTCCATTTCCCCACATCTTGTATTCAGCTGAATCTGTATGAGGATTTTTAAGCCACTTTCTTATCTGCTTTTCACTTCTTGGCTTTGTAGCTTTGGTTACAGTTTCTCTATATGTTTCAAATACATCTGTCCAAAACTTCATATCTTCTTCTGTTGGATTTTCAGTTTCAAGATTATCGCACCAGCAATCAGGAAATCCCTGCAGTCTCCCGCATTCTTTTGGAGTGAGCCTTCTTACAATATATCTTTTCCCATCCATATCATTTACAACCGGAGGATCCTTATAGTCACTGGCAACTAAGGTATTAGCCTTATCTTTTAAAGCCTCAGTATGATGAGAATTCTTACTGGTAGAGTACACAACTGCAAGTCCGCCTTGATTGGCATCAGGAGAATTTTGCCCGGTATTGATAGTTCTTGCAACATCAGTTTCATAGACATTTGCCCTATGATTTTTCGTATTTTCTGATGTAATCCTTACATCAAAACATCTTGTTTCCTCTACCACAAACGGCTGATTATTTCCTCCTCTTCCAAGACTTGCTCCTAGTGTATTACTTACATCAAGTGGACCACTGAACCTGCTATCCTGCCCATGATTTTCAAAGACCAGCGGAGGATGGTTTCCTACACTTGCAGTAATTGTTCCACATCTATCTTCATGAACATCCATTCTCTGGCCGCCTTGGTCTTGTAAAACCATGACTCCATTTCTTCCTGTGGACTGTCCGCAGTTTTGTCCAAGGGTTGATTCTATATCGCTGATAGCTGAATTATATCCATCTACACCAAAGCAGACTGCATCAGAAGTGCTTGTTCTAATATATCTGGCAATTTCTTTCCACGACTTTTGGCTCTTGATAATATCCCCTGACAAGCCCTCGGACTCAAATAGTATTTTTCCGGCACTTTTTCCATTAAAATCTGCGACAAGGTAGATGCGTCTTCTCCTCTGGGGGACTCCCCAGTACTGAGCATCAAATACCCTCCATGCGAGACTGAAATCATCTGCCATGATAAGTCCTGCGTTTTGCCATCTATAAGGTCCAGCCTCATCAATTTTATATCCTTTAATTTGGCAGATTTCTTTAAGGACCGAGAAGAAATCCTCCCCTTTGTTGGAGGAGAATGCCCCCGGGACATTTTCCCAGACAATGTATCTTGGTTTTGTTCCATTTGTTTTCTCCCTCATTTCTTTAATAATTCTGATTGCTTCATAAAATAAATTAGAGCGTGAACCGTTAAGTCCCGCTCTTTTCCCCGCAATGGACATATCCTGACATGGACTTCCAAAAGTTATGATGTCCACCGGCTCTATCTCATTCCCTTTAATTCTTGTTACATCACCTAGGTGCTTTACTTCCGGCATTCTTTTTGTGGTCACTCTAATGGGAAACGGTTCAATTTCTGAACTCCAAATAGGCTTAATGCCTACTAGCTTTGCGCCAAGTGGAAATCCTCCACTCCCATCAAAAAGACTGCCAAGAGTTAATTTGTTACTCATCGGCAGTCACCTCACTATACATATATTCTTTTCCGTCCCTTAAAACATACACTTCTTTATCAGAACCCACCTGTTCAATATACCTTTTTACAATAACATCACAGAATTTTTCATCAAGTTCTATGGTGTAACAAGAACGGTCTGTTTGTTCACAAGCAATAAGGGTACTTCCACTTCCTCCAAATGGATCAAGTATAAGGGTATTACTCATACTTGAGTTGGTAATCGGATAGGCGAGTAAGGGAATTGGTTTCATAGTTGGATGTTCAGTATTTTTCTTAGTTTTTTCAAACTCCCATATGGTTGTTTCTTTTCTTCCTGAATACCACTGATGTTTCCCTTTCTTCTTCCACCCATATAGACAAGGTTCATGCTGCCACTGATATGGACTTCTTCCAAGTACAAGAGATGGCTTTTTCCATATACAGCATCCGGATAGATAAAAACCTGCATCATTAAAGGCTTTTCTAAAATTTAGTCCTTCCGTATCTGCATGAAAAACATAAATAGAAGCATCATCTGCCATCACTTTTTCCATATTAGAAAAGGCATCAAACAGGAAGTTATAGAACTTATCGTTAGCCATGTTATCATTTTTAATCTTTCCTGCACTGCCTTCATAGTTGACGTTGTAAGGTGGATCGGTTACTACAAGATTAGCTTTCTTTCCTTCCATCAAAATCCTATATGTTTCCTCTTTTGTGGAATCCCCGCAAATGAGCCTATGTCTTCCAAGTGTCCATATATCACCTGTTTTAGAAAAGGTCGGCTTTTCCAGTTCTTTTTCTACATCAAAATCATCGTCTTTAACTTCCTTATCTTCTTCAAAGATACCGGCAAGCTCACTCTCGTCAAAACCAAGTAAGTCTAAATCAAAATCTGCTCCTTGAAGTTCAGAAAGTTCAATAGCAAGCATATCTTCATCCCAGCCTGCATTAAGTGACAGTTTATTATCTGCAATGATATATGCCCGTCTTTGAGTTTCGGTTAGATGACTTTCCTTAACACATGGCACTTGCTTTAGCCCCAGTTTTTGAGCAGCCGCAAGTCTACCATGCCCTGCTAAAATTGTATTATCTTCAGCTATAAGTATAGGAGATAAAAAGCCGAACTCCTTTATACTTGCCGCAATCTGTGCTACTTGGCTCTCTGAATGTGTACGAGCATTTCTGATATATGGAATGAGGTCACTTACATTTGCTAGGTAATACTGCATTTCTTTTTCCATAAGCTCACCCCCCCACTAAAAAAGACCCCATTCGGCAAACTTTTCAAATCCACCAACAGAGTCAATATATTCTTTAGCTATCCTTACAATCTCATCATAAGGCTTACCATCAATTTCTCTATCTCCAATCGCACAGCAAAGTTTAATTTCTTTTCCTGTTTCCTGTGCTTTTAGGAAAGCATAAATATTTACAGATACATCTGCCTTGGATAAATCTTTACCATGAAGTCCTCCACCAGTTACGGAGTCTGCCATATCTGATCCAAGTTTTCTGTTGGTGGCTCCTGTATCAACATCAGTTCCACCAGTCCAATCACCAAGTGGATTTACTTCCGCATAAGGATATTCCTGTTTGAGTATCTTGGTATCTGCATTACTCTGACAGATAATCAGCCTTGTTTCATCTAAAATATACTTCCCATCAAAAGGATATTTATTATAAATTTCCCTTGCTATTTTTGATAGTTCCTTCTGTTCATCTGTTAAAGGCATCCCTTTGAAGATACCATTATCTCCACACCTAAATTCCTTTGACTGATTTTTAGCAAGGTGCGTATCTTGAGGATAAATTCTAATATCACATCTGGTTTCCTTCTTCCCACCTGCTATTCTTTCAAAAATCATAGCGATATCTTCTTTATCAAAATCCACATTTGTTTCTATGATAATGTGTCCATACTCATGTCCTATCAAAACTTCAACGGCAATCTTAGGATTCTCATGCAGTCTATATGCTAAATCTACAATAGCACCTGCTATCCTATCTGCTATTTTATCCGGATGGCTCGGATTTACTTTTTCTATCATCTTCTATCTTCCTCCTCTTAATAAGCGTTCCATAGGATCATCACTATCTTCTTCGAAAATTTCTGTGCAGTTTTGTTTTACGATGTCATAAATCTCATACCAAATCAGATTGGCTGTCTTTTGAAACTGTGATGACATCTGTATAAATGGAGATGCAATTACCCCTCCTGTTGTTGGATGTTTTCCAAGCATTCCATATCTACTGATAGCTTCCTCACACTGGATGTATCTTGCAAAAGCCTGTGAATAGGATTCAATCAGTCTCTTATTTACAAATTTTTCGCACTTTCTTTCCTTTAGCCACTGCCATGTTTCTTTATATATACGGTCTGCTCCAAGCGGGATTCCACTCTTTTGTTTAGAAGATAGATACTCGCTTGGCTTTGGCATATCTACGCCTTCCAGTTTTACACCCTCAGGCAAATCAACTGATTCCAGTTCTGCGTAATATTCGTCCGGTATATCATTTGCTAGTATCTTTACCATTTCACCAGCTTGTATTTTTTCAGCCACAGGCTTTGACTTATCTCCAGCTCTGACTCTTCTTCCTCCTCTATATGTTCCATCTTTAGCCAAAATATCACTCCTTAAAATACTTCATTCTTTAATACCCTGTTTGAACCTCCCTTTTTGTGCGTGAGACCCCACGCCCGTTCCCCAAGGGATAGATTAGTAGAGATTTTGACCGCCCCTCCCCATTATTTTTTATTCCAACGGTCTCCTCTTTCTGCATGAATTCTCGCATGACAGGATTTACATAAAGATATCAAATTACTTTTATCATGTGTTCCACCTTCTGCTAGTGGCTTGATATGATGTACTTCTTCTACAGGTACAATGATTCCTTTCCTAAAACACTGCTCACAAAACGGATGCTCTCTAACATAGGCATCTCTAACTCTTTTCCATGCTCGTCCATACCTACGGCGTATAGCAGGGTCTCTGTCATACTTCTCGTAGCGTTTATTTTCTTCCCTTTGGTGCTTTTCACAGAACCTGCCATCAGTTAGGTTAGGACATCCCGGATAAGAACATGGACGCTTTGGTTTTCTTGGCAACCATTCCACCTCCTTTTTTGCATAAGAAAAGCCCTGAAGGTTTTCCTCCAAGGCTTAACTCTTTATACTTTTTGCTGATTATATAATAACACAAAGTATAGGTGGACATTCTAGGACATTTCGGGCGTTTTTATATTTTTATCGGCTTTTCTGGTAAAACTACTTTTTTAATAGCTTTACCATGCCATCTTCTGATAGTTCTTGCATCTGCATTTAGCTTTTCCCCGATTTGTTCCCATGTATGGTTTTGGATATATCTATATATTAAAACCATTTTTTCATCTATATTTCCAACGTCCATTATAGTATCTCTAATTTGTTTCTTCAGCTCTACCATAAGTTTTACTTCCTCATCTATCTCAAGTCTTAGTTCATCAATCTTGGCTAGACATTTTACAAAATATGCTTCTGTATTTCTTGTAGTCTGAACTACTTCTCTGTCATAGCATATGGCTGAAACACTTAAAGACATCTCTTTTAGCCTTTCAATTTCAAGTAGGTTAGATTCTATCCGTTGGTTCAACCTATAGCTTTGACTTAAATATTCTTTTATCTCCATTCTTACCTCCATCTGAGGTAAGTTCTCCATAGAACCTCTTTTCCTCGTTATTTTAATCTTGCTTTCACTGAATTTATCAGTGCATCCTGTATTTTTTCTTTTAGGGTAAGTGCTTTTGTAACATCTTCATCATGCGTTCCTTTTGTAATAATATGATGAATGACTACAGTGTTCTCTTGCCCTTGTCTATACAACCTTGCATTAGTTTGCTGATAAAGCTCCAAACTCCAAGTAAGACCAAACCATATTATGGTAGATCCACCTGCCTGAAGATTCAGTCCATGACCTGCACTTGCAGGATGGAGAACTGCAGTGGGTATCTTTCTTTCATTCCAGTCAGCTATATCCTTAACTGTTTTTATTTCTCTAACATCAAACCTAGCTTTTATTCTTTCCAAATCATGTTTAAACCAGTAAGCTACAATAACAGGTTTTCCATTAGCACCTTCTATTAAATCCTCTAGGGCATCTAGCTTTCTATCATGAATGACAATACTTTTTTTCTCATTGTTATATACAGCACCATTTGCCATTTGAAGTAGCTTATTTGAAAGTGTAGCCGCAGTTATTGCATCAATCTCATCATCTCCAATGGATAACACCATATCTTTTTCCAATGAATTATATAGTTTTTGTTCTTTTTCCGACAAAGAAACCACAACTTCATTCATGATGCATTTAGGCATTTTCAGAAAATCTCTTGCCTTCATAGAAATCGTAATATCTGATATCAGCCTATATATGGCATCTTCTGCACCCGGTCTCGGCTTATATGAAAATATCATGTGCTGATTTCTTTTATCCGGTACAAAGAAATTCTGCCTATAGTGCGTGATGTATCTTCCTAGCCTTTCACCCATATCAAGAAGTCTAAATTCTGCCCACAAATCCATAAGACCATTACTTGATGGTGTTCCTGTAAGCCCTACAATTCTTTTTACCTTAGGTCTCACTTTCATTAAAGACTTAAACCTTTTAGCTTGATAGGACTTAAAAGAAGATAGCTCATCAACAACCAGCATATCAAACATCCAAGGCACTCCACTTTTTGTAATGAGCCAGTCTACATTCTCTCTATTTATCACATAAATGTGAGCAGGTTTTCCTAAAGCATCAAGTCTTTCTCTCTCACTTCCTGTTACAACAGAATAGGTAAGGTACTTTAGGTGCTCCCACTTATCTATTTCCTCTGGCCAAGTAGTGTTAGCTACTCTAAGTGGTGCAATAACAAGTGTCCTTGAAACATCAAAATAATCTAGCATAAGTTCATAAATTGCTGTAAGCGTGATAACACTTTTTCCAAGTCCCATTTCAAGCAGAACTGCAGATACCGGGTGTTCCATTATAAACTTAGTAGCATATTTTTGGTAATCATGTGGAGAGTATTTCATCAATAACACCTCCAATTTGCTCTTTATCATCAATCACAAATGACCTAAACCCTAACCTCTTAAAATCAGCCATTCTTTTTAGCTGAAGTGGTCTTGGCTTTTTACCTTTTGCTTTAAGTTCTACAAAAGCAAAGTGACTTTCAGGTAAAAATACCATTCTATCTGGAAGTCCATCCATACTTGGGCTTACTAGTTTAAGACAAATACCACCAAGTCCTTTAACCCTTTTAACTAAAGCCTTTTCTACTTCTTTTTCTAGCATAATTTCAACCTCCATTCATAAGAGGTGCAGGTAGGTGAAGGGTATTTACTATTATTGCCTATAGGACTAAAAAAATAAGTATATATATTAATATAGGTAAATACCCTGCATATCCCTGCACCTTTAATCCTCAAACTCCGATTTTAGGCGCAATCCATGGACTATAATGCCTTTTTTAGTCTTTTTCTTTTGAAAATTTTCAATTTCTAAAACAGAATAAAAATCACCGGCACTTCTGGTAAACTCGCCCGTACGAAGACAATAGGCACGATAAGCCGTATAAAGCTCCCCACTTTTTTCCGTAAAGGTAGCATCAATTTCACAGCAATCATCTAGAAAATGTTTCATCCAGTCGTTATTTTCCTTATAGGCTAAAATGGCATCTTGAACCCTCTTTGGCGGATCAATATGATACTCATCATTGATTACCTGTTTTGCCCCTTCAATAATCCAAGAAAGAATAGCTCCACCTGCATTTTCAAATAGGTACTCCGTATAATTTTTAATATCATTTTGACCTTCAATTTTGGCATCAAATGGAATAACAATGAGCCTACGCCAGGTTCCTTTATCAACAGCACCTACCCTTGGTAGATGATTTGTATATAAGACAAGGGTATGGCTTGGTACATAGCTAAAAGGGGACTTGAACTTCTTTTCAGCAAAAATCTCATCAGTGGAACAAAGCTGTTTTACATTAGATGTATTCATACGCATTCCCTCTTCAAGTTCTGCTGCAATTAAAAGTCTTTTGCCTTTTGCCTCAGCTAGCTCTGGTTTTACATTTCTCCTACAACCAACTGTAAGCATATCTGCAGACATATTACCGCTATATGTTCCAAGAACCTTAGATACTACATTCCAAAAGGTAGACTTGCCATTTCGTCCTTCTCCATAGGCTATAATAAGTGCCTCTACATAGACTTTTCCGATCGATGCAAGCCCTACTATCTTTTGAACATAAGAAATAAGCTCGATATCATCAACAAAAAATGTATTAAGGGCATCAAGCCATATATCCTTGCCTTCTTCACATGGAGATACAGTTGTTTGTTTCGTAATATAGTCTTCTGCCTTATGTTCTAATTGTTCTCCTGTTACAAGATTTATCGTTTCATTTGGCGTATTTAACATGAATTCATTTGCATCAAGCATGGACTGCTCCACTTGCACCATTGGTCTAACTTCCTTAAGTGCTGCGGAGATATATTTTGTGTCACGTCTTTTGATAGCATACTTACGATACATTTCTGCCAGCTCATATTTTTCAAAAGACCTAGCCTGCTCATTATTAAACTGAGAACTTGCTTTCTTTGGACCCATTGCAACAATTAATGCCCATGCACCGTTACTGTTCATCTCAACGATTGTTTTCTGAATTTCAATCTCTGCCTCTTCTAGTTGTCTTGATGTTAACTCCTGTGCTACTGCTTGCGCATTCGGTTGAGACTCCTCCCAAAAACTACCGTTATACACAAGAAAATCAGTAGCTGGTGAATAGCGAAGTTTATCTTCATATTCCCTAGCAAGTACTGTTGCCTGACCTACGTCGGATAAATCTTCCGGCATAAGACTTAGTACAAGGTTATATTTGTCTGGTGGAATATAGCCTTCTTGATTTGATACCTTATCCCCAAATTTTTTAGCACTATTCCAAATCGTAGAAAGTTCACCATCTGATAGTGGTGGATCACACCTATCTGCTTGCTCCATAAACTTTTTATAAGATTCATCGGTTGCACCAAACCTTTTTATAAGCTTTCCAGCAATATGACTCATGGTATTATTTCTACTACCACTCTCTATGACCTTATCGTCTAGTTTTGCAAATGCATCTTCTTGTAGAAAGTCAATAATAGAAAACTTTCCTTCATAAAGATCCACTTCCGGATTTGATGTTCCGTAAAGAAACCTTGCAGCATCCAAAGCGTTATCATCAAAGTATGGAAATTCAGATTGGATTTGCACCTTGTAATCAGCATATTCATCTGCATACATGACCTCTTCTATTGGAAAGTACACATGAAATCTTGGCCTTGCTGACTTACCAGCTTTGCCCTTCATATGGTTTCTACTATACGAAGCATAAAAGCAGACATTAGGAAAAGCCATAGCTACATCAAATGGAGTTACCCAATCTTTTTCATCATCGGAATGGTCATTATCACAGTCCATTGGGATACAGTCTGACAAGATGAAATTATCTTTACTCCTGTAACTCCCTTTAAAAATTCCGCAAACATGGTCAAAAGAGATAGCCTTTATAAAGCTATCCCTGTTAGCGACCTCAGTATTATTAGGATAAATACAGTTACTACTGTCCCCTATGCAGTTTGCGGTGCTTATATGAAATTTACGCATTTTCTTTCACCTCCCCGCTAAAGTACCTAATCTTTTGTCTTCTTCTTTTTGCGATTCCAAGTTCTGTTGCCATTCCATCTGTTATCTTGTCACCGAAGACCCAGACCTCTTGGCATTTACCGAGAAGAATACTATCCATAAAAAGTGCGTCTTCTCTCTCTTTTAAATCCCCATCATCCATAAATGGAAATAGGAAATGAGGCGTAAGAGGAATGGCATTATTTTCATAGGCATACTTGGCATATCCTACTGCAGCCTTTATATTTTTTTCTTTATCACCACTAAATGGAGCACAGATATATACTAGTGGTTTAAAGGCTTTATCCTTTTCTGTTAGCACTCTTGCATTAGATTTCCCCATTACAATCCTCCTGTTCAATAAGTGGATACACTCCGTTTTGTTTCATAAGTTCATAAATGAAAAGTCTCCCTTTTTGTGTCCAGTAAGTATGAACTCTTGAGTGATACTCTCCATCATTTCCCAGATAGTTATGTGTTTTTGTACTGGTATATCCCTTATCTGCATACCTTTGGTACAAAAGCCAAATGTCCGATTGCTTAAACTGAATTCCAAGCTCATGCAGTAAATTGTTCATCCACTGAGCTGACTTCCCATAGTCTTTTGCAATTGCTCTCATAGAAAGCAAATCTTTACAATTAAGAACCACATCATAGTAACTTGCCTTTGGCTTCATCTCCAAAATCTGCTGATTTTGTACAGCAACCGTATCTATGAGTTCTAGGTTTTGCTGTTTTAGAACTTCTAGCTGATGGTTTGCAAACTGCAAGGCTCTTGCCATCACAGCTTCCGGTGAGTTCCATGCTTCCTCCACCTTAATAAAATACTGACGGAACTTCCTACCAATATCAGTACGCTGAATCATGCATAGCTGTTTTGCCATATCTATAGTAAGCTGATGATTGGTTGCAGGTCTGCCACCTGTACTTTCCGACAAAAATGTCGAAAAGTCTTTGCCCTCAACAAATCCGTAATCACACATTCTTGGAAACCATTTGTCATATGGTGTTCCTATTTTTAAAGCATCGTGCAAATCACGTCCGTTTACTGTTGGGGTTTTTCTGTCATAATTGATTCTGATTAATTCGTCCATAGCGAATCCTCCTTTAAAAATTAAAAAAATATAGACAGAAGGAAAATGTCCTTCTGTCTATAAGCGAAGATTCGTCTTAATTCGAACCCCTTTTTTTAATCTTTTTTATAAAATTCACATTCGTATCCATCCGCCCTTAAAAGTAACCCTTTTGCCCAAGGCGGAGTTCTTCCCATAATTTCACAGATAGAATCAAGGCTTACATCTTTACCCGCCTCTATAATAATTTCATCGTGTACATGGGCAACAATCCTGTAAGTTCTCAAATTTTTCATAGCATAAACCAATATATCTCTTGAAATAGCTTGAATTATATTTTCCACAAACTTTGGACCATAGCTTTCTAGCCTTTCCCACTTTTTTGTGCTTCCCACTCCTTCATAGGTAACAGACTCTCCTCCGAACATATTCTCACCTATTCTTGGTTTTACATAGGCAAGTTTTCTTCCGGAAGGAAGTGTAATAAAAAGAAATCCGCTTTTATAACTAAATTTTATGCCTCTAGTTTCAGTAGTAATCCTTTCTTTAATACAGTTTTTTACTGCCTTGTCTACCTCCCACCAAAGGCTAGTTACCATGGGATTAGAGTTTCTCCAAGCATCTATAAGTGGCTGAAGTTCATCTTCTTCTAGCCCCATCTCAAGAGCTCCCATAGCTTTTAATGCTCCAACTGATCCCCCGTATCCAAGTGCTAATTCTGCAATTTTCCCTTTCTGCCTTAACTGTCCGTTTATCCCATGCTTTTCAACCGGAACTCCAAACATCTGACTGGCTGATGAGCAATAGATGTCTTTCCCATCTTCAAAGACTTTCATTCTCCATTTTTCACCTGCAAGCCATGCAAGAACTCTTGCTTCAATCGCTGAAAAATCTGCTACTATAAATTTATGATTATCCTGTGGAACAAAGGCTGTCCTTATAAGCTGGGATAAAGTATCTGGGATATCTTCATACAGCATTTCAAGAGCCTGAACATTTTTCTGCTTTACTAAACTCCTAGCCTCCGCTAAATCAGGTAGATGGTTTTGTGGCAGATTTTGAAGCTGAACCAGCCTTCCTGCAAACCTACCTGTTCGGTTTGCCCCATAGAAACGAAACATACCTCTTTCTCTTTTGTCATTACACGCAGAATTTTTCATAGCTGTATACTTTTTTACTGATGACTTAGATAGTTGCTGCCTTAAACGTAAAACCTCGACTAATTCATCCGGTGCTGTCTTTATCTCTTTTGCCACCTCCTTTTTACCTAGAGATTCCATTTCAAGTCCGTTTTTAGATAACCAGCCTTTCATTTGAAGTACAGAGTTTGGATTTTCAAGTCCAGTTATATCAGATAGTCTTTCCATAAGATTTTCTTTAACCTGTGTGTCTAGCTGAATTGCGGAATCGACAAGCATAGGATCAATAGCTATCCCCCTATCGTTGATTTCTTGGTCGAGATAAAACTCGTCCCATACTTCATTTGATACAGGAAACTTTGAAAGTTTTGCTTGAATTCCCACCTCTACTTCAACATCCCGCTTATTGTATGATTTGAACATTTCCCACTTTTCTTTATCATGAAAATATCTGTTTCTAGTTCTTTTGCCGTTAGTCTTTGTCGGACTGCATGGCTTACAAAAGTAATTGATGAGGTTTTTACCTTCACTTAACTTTTGCTTATCAAGCCCAAGTACAGCTCCTACACCTTCAAGAGATAGTGGAAGTCCAAGTGTGGCAGACCAAATCATCGTACATTTCCAAGAAACAGGATTTAAGAACATGTCATTAGATTCACGATTATCATAAAAATTATCCAGTTTTATTCTCTTATATCTTAAATATCTTGATAAACATATCCTTTCAAATTGTGCGTTAAATGCCCATTTTGTGATGCTATCATCTGTGAGTGCAGCTAAAATTTCCTTAGGTATATTCTCACCTTTCGCCAAATCTATAACTTTGATGTCGTTTCCATCCACACTGTAAGCAAACAGTAGAATTTCAAAATCATCTGACTCAGCATATTTATATACGCCTGCTTTTCTTAAATCCACACTGCTAAATGTTTCTATATCCATACTAATAGATTTCAATTTTTTCACCTCCAACAAAATATGGGTGGCAGATTAGTGCCACCCTTCCTTCTATCTATCTTTTTATCTTATTTCTAATATCTAGATACAGGCTCACAAGTGTCTTTACTACAAAATCAAAAAGCCATGTACCGATAAAAATAGCAACAAACCAATCAATTAGATTCATAATTCTTATCCTCCAGCTTTTTCTTTAACTTGCGATCCTCTCTCCAGTATTTTATTAAGATACCTATGTTAGCTATGAGTTGTCCCATAACCGCTCCAAAAGATATGGCAAGCATTAAACTTTCTATTTTCGTCATCTGGCACCTCCTAAGCTAAGAAATCATCATCTTCAAGACTTGTAAAATCATCCGTTGCATTTGTTCTTCCACCAAGCATCTCACCATCTCTGATTTTTTGGATGTTACCAAGTCCACAAGCAACTCCTTTATTTCCATTAGAATTAAAGGCATAAAAGTTCAGAGACACCCTAGCATAACAACCTGAATATACTTCATTACGATCCAAAATAGGTTTTACAGCCTTGTCAACAATCTGTGGTGGTGTCACACTGTTAGCATTGATGAAATAATGCCCTTTATATGCCTCATCATCACGCTCGGTATCACCATCTCTAAGTGGAAGCTTAATTGCTTTTTTATTTGGCTTTTTACCTCCAAATTTACCAATACCTTCTTCGATTGCAGCATCAATTGCCTTTTCAATCTGCTCTAAAGTTTCTGTATCGTCCTTTGGAATTAATACAGACACACTATATCTTTCAGGACCTCCATTTATTGATTTAGGCTCCCAACCATTAAAGTATGAAAGTCTTGTATCTTTACCTGTAATTACCTTTGTTTTGTTCATTGTCATTTTAGTTTTCCTCCGTTATTTCATTAAATTCATTTTTAACATCTTCTAGCTTAATAGCCGGTCTCTTATCTGCTATAGGTACAAGTGTCGGCTTTCCTTTTGGCTTTATAATTAAATCACCCAAAAGTTCTTCAAATTTCTTCTTCCCCATCAGTTTCTGCATTTCCGTTAGAGTAATGAGACTGGATTTGAAAATATCTGTATAGCCATTTTCTTTTGCTTTCTCTATAACAGCATTTTCATCCTTATACTTTCTAACCGATCTACCCTCTACAACCTTAAATCCAGACCACTCTTTGCCATGATTTACTGACATATCGAGAGCATAATTTTGAATGTCTGCTGCCCATTTAGTTAAATCCGGTATCACCTTTAGGATTTCTTCAATTTCTGCATCACTTATGAGTGGTGGCAACTTAAATTCATCTTCTGCGAGCCTTAGCTTTTCTTCTGCTCTTACTCTGCAACGAACTGCTGCCCTGCAAAATCTGCACCATTCTCCACACCTGTATTCACCTTCCCCTTTAAGAGCTAATTCAGCTTTAGGTTTTAATACATTCTCAGCCCAGTCTCTTAGTTCCTTTACTGTAGTTTTCCATGTTGAAACATTCTCTCTTCTTGGCTGAAAAATGCTCATGCATACATTTGTAATGTCATAAAGGTTACCATAAGTTTCAAGTGCTCCAAGTGCATAGCATTTCATCTGAGGATTATCAAATGCATCTACTAAAATGCCTTGTCCGTATTTGAAATCAACTATGTGAAGTTCATCATCTGAAATTATCAAGCAATCTGCTGTTCCAAAACCGTCCGGTACATATCTGGAAAAGTCAACTCTTTCTTCTACGAGGATAAGAGGATCCTTACAATGCTGTTTTGCAATTTCCAGCTGTTCATTTACAAAATCCACATAAGCATCGGTGCATTCCTGCATTTCATCACTATCGTAATCAGATATAGGTCTTTTACTTCTAAGTTTTAAGGATTTACGAAGTTTGTGTTCACAAAAAGCGTGTGCTGCTGTTCCTTCTTCTGCTGCCTCGGATGTCTTATTTTCAAATTCTTGCTCGAGCATTGCACTTGGAGTACAGTTTAACCACCTGTGTGAAGCCGATGGGGATAAAATAGAATGTACTTTACTCAACTTTTATCTCCTTTGCATCTTCTAATAAATTTTGGTAATTTTTAGGGTCTACATCTGATAGTTTCGTGCCATCATATTTTTCAATCAGCTTTTTAACTTCGCCCGCTAAACCATGTTGACTGATTTTTGCAAGCACTGCCCTTACATCTTCAAGTGATATAGCTTTTTCTTCACTTTCAATCGGTTTAATATTTTCTTCATTTGCTAAAGCCTCAATCGAATCTGCAAGTTTTCGCATTTGCTCTGCGACATCAAGTATTAATTTTTTGTCCATCTTACTCACCTCCATTTTTAAGTTCTCTAATCTCAACGGTCTGAACAGAATCGCCACTGGATAAAACAAGTACATTTACCTTAGGTCCAAAGAAAAAATCTAAAATTTTTCTTCTAATACTAAGACTCTTACTTCTAACCACGGGCTCTGCCATACCATCTGATTTTGCAACTTTGATACATACCTTATGCTTCATATTGCTTTCTCCTTTCCGAAGGATTTTTTCTCTCCCTCTGTGTATATGCAAAAAAAGAAAGGGATTCGAACCCCTTCTTCTTAAATCTTTTTTTGCAGATTTTTATATATTTTTTCCAGCCTATTTCTAATGGCTGCTTCTGATACTCCATCTTCAATGGCAATAGCAGTATTGGTCATATTTTTGAAAAATTTTTTATATATTGTTTCTTGCTGTTTTTCTGTAAGTGTATATAAAGCTGACTTAAGATTACTGATCTTTATTTCCAGTTCTTCCTCTTTAATAGCATCCATCAGTTTTTCAAGCGGATCTGCTGATGTGTCAGCAAGATATGAGTTTCTGCTTTCAAGCTCTGAACCCTCATCATCTGAATACCCCTCAAAACGAACAGGTACATGGTAATCCTCTCTACGATCTGCATCCACTTCCTCATCATCATAAGTATGAAGGAGTGTAATCATTTCTTCCGTTACATCATTTTCCCCTGGATTTATTACAATTTTTTTCCCATCTGCTGTGTAATACACATAGTTAACACGATTCTTCTCCGCTGTTTTAAATTTTCTAGTCATAAAATTTCCTGTCCTTTCTGCTGTTAGCAGATAGGGCGGAATACAAAATAGGCCGATACTATATGAAGTACCGACCTTGATATACCTAAAAATAGCCATAGGAAAATAGAGGTACTTCACATAGCACCTCACAGTAAAATCCATGAGTGCTCTATGATGTATCCCAGTCGCCCTATAGCTAATCAGGCTCTGTGATTTAATTGTTTGTAGGCCGATTACTGTAAATCAGTCACTACTTAGTTATATATAAGGTTATTTTTTTAGAGCTTACCTTTTGCTCTTTTTTCTTCTAATAGCGAAGTAATATACCTCCTCATTTCTCATTCATAATTTGTCCATTGTGATTCCTCCTTAGGTTTAAAATAAAAGTACATATACACAGAACATTAAGATAAAATCAATGCAAGTCTAACATTCATCTTTTAATGTAAAAATTGGCGTTTGCCAATGTTTGATTGTAAAAACTTACAGAAACTGATATAATATGTGTATGTCCTGCAATATATATCTAGTATATAAAATTGATATTCTTCAAATTGGACACTTTGGAACAAGCTGGGACAAATAGGACAAAATTGAGGAGAGCAGAAAATGTTATTTACAGAACTAATGCATTCAATTCATCCTCATTTAATAAAGGATGCTGATGTACCTTCTTTTACTAGAAATATCATTCAAATGCTTTGTGATATTCCAGAAGAAGATTGGTACACAAAAAAAGACCCATCATCTGATAAAAGTTACAGAGATGAGTCTTTAAGAAAATATCATAATAGAGGCATATCAAAAAAACTTGCTAAGGCAATGTTAGGAAGACTTACAGAGGATAATTTTATTGATTCTATCCATGACCCTAACAGAAGCGATATTGTTCTTAGTGGATTAGCAAGTGATATTTCCCCTTTCTGCCCAGACAATGATGTCAATGAATCTAATGTTGGCGAAGTCCTATTTGATTTATTTCATAAATCACTGCAGTTTGTTGTAAATCCAGAACTAGAAAATGATAGAAAAATAGCAAGTGCTACATCTTTATCTGCCTCTCTAAAAGGTACATTCGGTAGTGGTCTTCTTGACGATTGTAAATGCACTTGTTCTATGCCTTTATGCGGAAAGTATCTGCAGACTATAAATGGTCTCAACCAAAGTGTCAACAACTACGAAATTATAAAAATTGATGAAAAATCAAACTCTAAATATGAAAATTTGATTGCTGTATGTCATGACTGTTTTCAGGCATACACACTTAAACATACAACCAAAGAATGTAAAGCACTAAAATCTGTTAAGAAACTACAGTCTGACTCTAGGATTTCCAGAAACACCCTAGATGAAATATCTATAAATAAGGGGATTGCCTTAGTGATAGAGAATTTAACAAAAGCCAAACCTAAAGATTTTCTTCCACTTAATTATGATCCTGTAAATGTCCCTGAAAAAATAGATGAAAATACAAACTATTTTCTCATGACTGAAGTAATGCAAAATGTGATACGCTATTACCCTTTTATTGATAACACTATGAAAACACTTTCTAAAAACAATACATACAGTGATGATTTTGTTAGAGCTCAAATAAAAGAATCCTACAAAAAGTTAGAGAGTAAAAATCTAGTACAAGAGCAAATATATCAGGAATTAGCCAATGGAATTCAGCGTATAACAAAACAAGACATCAGATATTGTTATATTGTAGTTTCATATTTTGTACAATCTTGTAAGGTGTTTCATGCTATTACCAAATAAACTATTTTCATATAACGACAGCATACTTTCAAAGCTACCAGTCATATTAAATAACTTATCTACCCCACTTTCTCCAAAACAGCTTTACTATGAAATTAATGCTACTATAACACCAATTGAATTTATGGAAGCTTTGGACTGTTTATATGCTTTGGGAAAGATAGATATTACTACGGAAGGGAGGTTATATATATGCTAAAAGAAATATACAGTGACCAATTAATAACAAAAAATCGTCCAGACGGAATTATAAAATTTCATACAGGACTTAATGTAGTTCTAGGAAGCAAAGTCGGCACTACTTCTATTGGTAAATCAACTACCCTTCTTCTTATAGATTTTGCATTTGGTGGTAATACTTATACTGGAAGTAATGCTGTAAAGGAGTTAGGAAATCATACTATATATTTTACTTTTTCTTTTAATGGCAACGATTATAGATTTGCTAGATCAACTGAAATTCCCGGAGATATAGCTTGGTTAGATAAAGATAAAAACATTCTAAAAGTAGATAGCAAAGACAATTTTATTTCATGGTTAGCAGGTAACTATGGCATGGATCTTCCGGGTCTTAAATTTAGAAATACCATTAGTCGTTTTTTTAGAATATATGGTAAGTCCAATTATTCAGAAACAAGACCACTTCAGACTCGTAGCGGAACTGAATCACAGAAGGATGCATTAGATGTTCTAATTTCTCTCTTTAACAAACATGAAGAAATCCGTGCTTTTAAGGAGCAAGAAAAACTTGCAGAAGAAAAAATATCTGCCTATAGAGCAGCGCGAAAATTTGAATTTGTGCCGTCTTCTGTAGACGGTATGAAGAAATATCAAGCCAACATTGATGAAATCGCAGTTCTTCAGAGAGATAGAGCTTCTTTAGAGCTATCCCACAATGAAGAAGTTAATAAAGAAGAAATAGATAAGGCAAATCAAGCAAATTCTTTAAGGGTTATGCTCTCTGATGCTCGCAGAGCTCTTAGACAAAAGGAAAATGACTTGCATCTTATTGATTTAAACATCAGTCAAGGCATATACCCTACTGAAGCTGACTTAAAAAGTCTTTCCGAATTCTTTCCTGATGTAAATCTAAAGAAGCTAATGGATATAGAAAAATTTCATAACAAAATTCAAACTATACTTAAAGATGAATTATCCGAAGCCAAATCTAAAGCTGAAGAAGAAATTAAACCATTACAAGAATTAGTGGAATCTATTCAGAAACAAATAGAAGTAATCAAACCTTCTATGGCCTTTAGTCAGGAATTTTTATCTGCATACACACAAATAGACAGAAGAATTCATAAATTAGAAGATGAAAATGAAGCTTTTGCAACTAAAAGTCGTTTAGATAGAGAAAAAGCTCAAGCTAGTGAACGTTTAAAAGAACATACCCGAATTATTCTTCATGAAATTCAGCACAGTATAAATACTTTACTAATCGAAATTAGTAGATATGTTTCAAACGGATTGGATAATCCCCCGGATTTAGCAATAAAAGAATATAACAGCTATAATTTTGAAACACCACATGATACTGGAACTGGAACAAACTATAAGGGAATGCTTTATTATGATTTAAGCATTTTAAGGCTTACTCCTCTTCCTGCTATGGCACATGACTCATTACTATTTCCGTTTATCTCAGATGAACATATATGTAAATTATTACAGCTTTATGCTGCTGAAAAGGAAAAGCAAATATTTATTGCCTTCGACCATGAAGAAAATTATGGCACAGAAACTAACAATCTATTAAGAAAACACATGGTACTAAAACTTGATGCCGGAGAAAAAGCTTTGTATGGACGTCAATGGGGACGAAAGGATGCAAATAATGAAAATTCAATATAATAAACTTTGGAAGTTACTAATTGATAAAAATATGAAAAGGGTTGACCTAAGAAGAGTCACAGGCATAAGTGCTAATTCTATAGCAAAACTTGGAAAAAATGAACCCGTTAGAATGGATGTTCTAATGAAAATAGCGGAAGCTTTGGATTGCAAAGTTGAAGACTTATTTGAAACTTTTAAGGAGGAAAAATAAAATGCAAATTAACTCATTACAAGAATTGTTTGAAATCTCAAAAGAAAAATTAGAAGGGCAACATGGTACTATAACAATAACTTTTGCCAACAGAAGCCATGTATATACTGGTAATGATGTTATCGGAAATTGCCTGCAAGAATGGCTTCCAGACTGGTTTAGATTTTTAGGTGTTGATATTAAATCTGGAGAAGGTACACAAGTATTTCCTGATTTTGTTGCTCAGTTTGGAACACAAACCTATGATATGGAAGTCAAAGCTTGGAATATAAATAATGCTCCAGCTTTTGACTTAGCTAATTTCCAGAGTTTTGTAGAAACAACCTATAACTCTCCTGGAAAATTAAATGCTCAATATTTTATTCTAGGATATAAACCGGAAGATGATGGATTTTCCCAAGGATTTACAGTTCAAAAAGTATTTCTTAAGCACATATGGGAAATCACATCTTCAACTGCAAAATATCCTATAGGGCTTCAAGTTAAAAGAAATATGCCTTATGCAATGAGACCTTACAATTTTAATCGTAATCCAGATGGATCATTTGCAACAAAAATCGACTTTATAAAAGCAGTTAAGGAAGCATTCGAAATGTTCCCAAATCCTGCACTCCCATTCACTCCAGATAAATGGTTTGATAAAGTTTCAAGATATTAAAGTAATCTAAAAGAGGTATTGATTGTTAGTCGATACCTCTTTCATCTTATCTATTCACATGATTCGAGCAGTTTTAATGAAACAGCTTTTATTACAGGAATACAAACTGTATTCCCTAACAAATCAAAAGCTTCATTTTTCTTCAATTTATCAAGAGAATAATCATCTGGGAAACCAAATAACTTTAGTCCTTCTTTGACTGTTAAAGAGCGTATTCCGTTTCCAACCGGTACAGCTAATTTCTGTACATCTGTAGCTACAAGTGTAGGGGTAACTTCATCTGGCGATAAAACCTTAGTAAACTCAAATGATAACTTACCAGTTACTATATTATATCCTTTTTCCAATGTTGAATCTGGAACTCTTTTATTACCAATTAACTGCTTAGGATATTCATATGCAATATAACCTTTTTCTACCAAATCTACTAGCATTTCATGCAAATTGGGGTGGGGGTAAAATGTGTGAATCATTTCTTCCGTTAATGGCATTCCATCCATCCACTCTATACCTATTAAATCCGCCCATTTTTTATTCCTACGTTGTTTTAATAAAATGTCTAATAATTCCTTCTGCTCAATACTAACTTCTCCTTTAATACCAATGTCCCAACTATGTACATTGTTCTCACCACCTCTTTTATCTTTTATTGCCTTTCCATATAAATCTTCAACTGAATAATGAGATAAAAGTTTTCTCGTGAAATCTGTATCTACTGGAGGTACTCCTTCGTCTATAATATCTCGTAATTGCACATGCATTTCTTTAAAATTATCAAGGGGCTTTACTTTTCCATCCCTATAACCTATAAAATAAATTCTATTTCTCGACTGTGCTAATCCAAAATCTTTACCATTTAAAACCTTGGTTTCAACGCTGTATCCTAACTCCTTCAATGTATTTTTTATTACTTTGAAGGTTTTCCCTTTATCATGAGATACCAATCCCTCTACATTTTCAAGGACAAATCCTTTAGGTTTCTTTTCCATAAGAATTTTTGCTATATCAAAGAAAAGAGTTCCTCTAGTATCCTGAAATCCTAACCCAAGCCCAGCTTGAGAAAAAGCTTGGCAGGGAAAACCTGCCAGTAAGAACTCAAAATTTGGTAAACTTGATGGTTTTATTTTTGTTATATCACATTTTGCATCTTCACCAAAATAGTTCTTATATGAAGTAATTGCTGCTGGCTTTATATCGCTTGAAAATACACATTTACCTTTCAATCCCATTTCTTTTAAAGCCTGTTCAAAGCCTATTCTTATTCCTCCAAGACCACAGAATAAATCAATATATTTAATTTCATCAGAATCTGCCTTTAAATCTTCTCTGAGATAGATAAGACCTAAATCTATCAAATCTCTACATTTTTGGGAAAATGCTGTACTTGCAGGTAATGGTGCTTTTTCAACCATTTCTATATCTTTTTCATTTAAATAAATAGTTACTGCTTTCTTTTTATTTTCAAGGACTTTTCTTCCTGAACCTTCTCGTATTCCACCGTGCATTCAACCACCTCCGCTTATTGTTGTTATTATACCATAAGGGCATTGTTTTTTCAAGATTTACAAATCCCTAATTAAAATTTTCTTACAAAATCATCATATTTCCTCCCAAAATATAATAGAGAGTATTTTTTACTCTAAATATAAAAATGGAGGTAAAAACATATGATAATTGATTACTTACTCATTGGTATGAGGGTTCGTGAGATAAGGTTAAGTGCTAAGTTCACACAGGAGATGCTTGCAGAACTATCGGATTTATCACCGGTGTATATATCAAACATTGAAAACAACAAGAAAAAGCCGAGTCTAGAATCTGTAGTAAAAATAGCGAATGCCCTTGGTATTACAGTAGACGAGCTGTTAACCGGAAATCTACTATCTCACCCATCTGATTATCAGACGGATATCGATGCACTTATGTATGACTGCGACAAATATGAAAAGCGTTTGTTTTACGAAATCCTAAAATTCACAAAACATATCATTCGTAAAAATCAGTGGTATATAAGTAAAAGATAAGCCGATTTATCAAGAAACCATAAACTGGAGGATAATACCCTAACCTTTGGTTTATGGTTTTTCCATTATGAAAATAATATGATAAATATAAATTTCATAGGAAAGGAATCGTGCTAATGAATGAAAATGAAGTAAGGCTTAAGACTACCGAAGACAAAAAACAAAAAATAAGAGAAAGGTATAAAGGAATCGACTCAGATAAACTTGATGTAATCCCTGCTGTTCCTGTAGAAAACATCTTCAGCGGAACTACAACTAAGCGTGTCGCAGTTTATGCAAGGGTATCTACAGATGATCCAAACCAGACTTCATCCTATGAATTACAGAAAAATCATTACACCGATATGATAAAAAGATATCCAAATTGGAGTCTTGTAGATATTTATGCTGATGAAGGAATCTCAGGTACTTCTCTTCAGCATCGAGATTCTTTTATGCGAATGATGGATGATTGTAATAATGGAAAAATAGACCTTATCGTAACAAAAAGTGTATCCAGATTTGCAAGAAATATAGTTGATTGTATTGATTATGTGAGAAAACTTAAGAATATGAATCCGCCTATAAGTATATTCTTTGAGTCAGAAAATCTTCATACTTTGGACTCTCATAGTGAAATGACCCTTGCCTTCATGGCCACCATAGCCCAAGAAGAAAGTCATACTAAAAGTGAAGTCATGAACTCATCCATAGAAATGCGTTTTAAAAGAGGCATTTTCCTAACTCCCCCACTGCTTGGTTATGACCATAATGAGGATGGAAACCTAGTTATAAATGAAGATGAAGCTAAAGTTGTTCGTCTCATTTTCTTTATGTACCTATATGGATATAGTTGTCAAGTCATAGCAGAAACACTAACGCAGTACGGCTGTAAAACTAAGAAAGGAAATACAAGTTGGTCTTCCGGTAGTATATTACAAATTCTTCAAAATGAAAGACACTGTGGTGATGTTCTTGCAAGAAAAACCTATACACCAAACTTCTTAGACCATAAATCAAAGAAAAATAAAAAGAACAGAAATCAATATAGGCAGATAGGTCATCATGAAAGTATCGTATCAAGAGATGACTTCATAGCTGTTCAGCATCTCATAAACAACTCCAAATATGGAAACAAGGGTATTCTCCCCTCTCTTCATGTGGTAAAAGAAGGATCACTTCTCGGATTTGTATCTATCAATCCCAGATGGGCAGGATTTAAACCCGAAGAATACACTGAAGCCTGTTTATCTGCTTATGAAGGATTAGATGATGAATATATCCAAAATAACAAGATAACTGCTCTAGAGGGCGATTTCGACCTCAGAGGATATGAAATAGCACATGGCCAGTTCTTCAATTCAAGTGGTCGAGCAGCAATCAACATTTCTTCAAGTGAGATTAGCTTTTCTGCAGAAACTGTAAGAAAATTTGGAGATATTTCTCATGTAGAACTTCTAATACATCCTGAAAAAATGATACTTGCTGTAAGGGCTTCTACCCCAGCCAATAATCAAGCTGTTATATGGTCAAAAAAGAAAAATGGGAAAACACTACCAAAGATTATTCGTGGCAAAGCATTTCTCCCTACCATATTTAGACTGTTAAACTGGAAAACAAAATGTAAATATAAAATGCTTGGTATCCTTCATGAAAAGGAGAATGAGAAAGTTCTCCTATTTGACCTAAAAGACACGGAGATAATAATGCCCAGTTCTTTCGTAACACCATCAAAAGAAACCTCCATGAAACCTTTTACTTCCGGTACAGGGCAAAAGGTACTTGCCTATCCTGCAGACTGGAGCGAAGGTTTCGGCAAAAAATACTATAGCCATGCAAAGGAAAAGGAAATCGAAGAAGACGCTTTATCAGAATGGGATGTTACTACAGAAGGTTTGCCATATAAAGAACCGGAACTAAAGGTAACGGACAGAAATACCTTAGATAAAGAAATCAAAAATATCATGAGCGAAATGGAGGTTAATACTGATGCTTGAACAAAAATTTTCGGAAAATATCGACAATAAAAAGAAGCTTCCGGAAATAGAAGTAACCGAGACTGAGTCTTTCAACTATGATGGATTTCAGGTAGTACGTGGAGAATTTTTTTCTCATGTCTTTGAACCGTCATTTACCCTAAATAAAAGCAAGGTTTCTGTAAATAAAGCATGCATCCGCAAATTACCCGATATAGAGTATGTTCAGATTCTTGTTAATTCTGCAGAAAAGAAACTGGCTGTAAGGCCATGTCTTGAAGAAGAAAAAGACTCTGTGAAATGGTGCTCTTCCGGAGAAAAGAAAAATCCCAAACAAATAACCTGCAGAATCTTCTATGCCAAAGTTATAGAGCTGATGGGTTGGAATCCTGACAACAGATATAAGCTACTTGGAAAACTAATGAAATCAAATGATGAGTACCTTTTTATCTTTGATTTGAATAACCCTGAAATATATAAGCCAAAGGCAAGAAACGATGGTAAATCTGTTATATCAAGAACACCCTCCTACCCTTCAAGCTGGCAAAATCAATTCGGTGTTACATTTGAAGAACATAAAAAGAATCTACAAGTAAATATATTTGATGGGGTTGCTGTATTTGGAATTTTAGAAAATAGCAATGAAGCACCATCAGGAAGCGAGGTATAACATGAATGCTTATGAAAATCAAAAGCCTATTGTATGTATAGATCTGAAGAAAAACAGGATCAGAATTCACAAAACCACTCTTCATATGATTGGCGATCCTTCTTTTATAAATCTTTTAGTAAATCCTAAAGAGAAACTTATCGCTATAAAAAAATCCTCTGCTAAAGACAAATCAGCGCTTCGGATAAGAAGTAACCAATTAGATGATGGAAACTGTGTGGAATTCGGATGTAGAGACCTTATTTTACTTCTAAAGGATATAGATAATTCATGGCAAATAAACTCCTCTTATAGAATATATGGAAAATATAACAAAGGAGAATGCTTGGCACAGTTCTCTATAAAAGATTCCATACCAACGGAGGAAATATAATCCTATGAATAATGTAGAATGGAATTTACCAAAACTGGAAAAAGATGAAGAATTCATGTTTCTCATACAGCCTTGCTCAGAATCTGCTTATACAAAACTTGAGGAAAGTATCGTTGATGATGGCTGCCTATCTCCAATCACTATATGGAATGGAATCATAGTCGACGGTCACAAAAGATATGATATTTGCAAAATATGGGGTATACCCTTTAACTTAAAACAATTACAGGTATATACAAAAGCAGAAGTATATTATCAGATATGTTCTGAACAGCTAAAACGGGAAGACCTCACAAGAGAAATGCGTAAATATCTCATAGGAAGAGCCTATCAAGCTGAGGTTGAAAAGAACGCCAATTTATATGTGCGTTCTAATGAAATGAAAGACAGCAAAAGTCATCCCTTTATTCCTCCTAAAGCCTATAACAAACAAGAAATCTCTCATAAGATTGGAAATACATTTCATATAGCACCTGGTACAGTCTTTAAATATGAAACCTATACCAAAATAATAAACAGTCTAAGAGACAAAGACCTTAACCTAGCGGAAAATATACTATCTGGTAAAATACGAGTTTCTCATGAAAATATGGTAGAACTTAATAGACTTCCTGCTCATGAAGTAAAAAGTCTAAATCAATACATCACGGAAAATAGTATTGCACATATAAATTATGCTGTAATAAGGCAGTCACTTCAGTGGAAATATACCTATACGGAAAAATCTGAAACTCGCAGAAGAAAACAGGAACCTTCAAAACTTGCTGCCATAAAAAAGATGCCTAAATATGATCCAGACTCAAGTCTATCCAGTCTTGTTTTCACTTCCCCTTCATGGAGAAGCATTATCGACCGAGCAAGAATAGATACAGATTTTTCAAAGGCATCTAAAAATACTAAAGAAAAAGTATTATACCAGCTTAGACTACTTAAATTGTCGATAAAGGAATTAGAAGATATTATAAAGGAGGATACTACAAATGGAAGACCTACTGAATTATGTGCCGAATGTTCACTTCGAACAGATACCAATAAAGAACCTGGTTTCTAACCAAAATTATCAAAGGAATTTATCCACTAGGCACGTTCAACGAGCAGCTGCTAACTTCGACTTATATCAAGTAAATCCTGTAAAAGTAAGCCGTAGAGATGGAATAAACTATGTTTTTAATGGTCAGCATACCATTGAGATTATTGCCCTTGTTTCAGGCTCTAGAGAAACACCTGTATGGTGCATGATTTATGATGAACTGGAGTATACCGAAGAAGCTGATATCTTTGCAAATCAAATGAAATATGTAAAGCCCCTGCTGCCCTATGAAACTTTTATGGCAAGTATAGAGGCAGGAAGTGATAAGCATCTCATCATTCAGGATTTAGTTGAATCCTATAACCTCACTCTATCATCCGCTAAAATACCCGGTGGCATCTGCGCTATTTCCACTTTAGAAACTATATATGATAAACATGGCTTTCATGTCTTAGACCATGTCCTAAGGCTCCTAATTGGCACTTGGGAGGGTGAACCTAATTCCCTTAGTGCAAATATGCTAAATGGTGTCGCAAGGCTTGTAGCAGCCTATGGAGACCAAATAAAGGATACCGTTTTTAAAGAAAGACTTGGCAGAGTATCCATCAAAACTCTAAGTCAAACCGCCAAAGACAGACGTGTTGGCTCTCTTGGCTATGCTGAGGCTATCCTCATTTTTTATAACAAACGCTCCAAGGTTCATCTCACTTGGGATAAGCTATATGCTAAAAAACCAACTAGGAAAAATAAAGCTGATGATTTGATAGAGTATGAACCACAGGAAGATGATGCATCTGATGATGAGTAGTATAAAGGCTCCGCTTTAAAATTCACGGAGCCTTTTGTTTTTATCAATTTTTTATAGTAATAATCAGTTTTCCGTTTTGACAATCAACATGATATCTCTGCCCTACCTTAAATCCAAATTTTTCTAACCATTTCCCTTTCATCATGATGGTAGGTGTATCATTATATCGATTATTGCTCATTCCATATACTTTCAATGTCCGATTATTTTTCTCCATAATCAACTCCTTTTCTAAAATACTATCGTTAAATTATGCACCCACTAAAAAATTTCTGGTGATGCAATTTATATGTAATTATTTTTGTTTCAGGATTCTTAACTATTTTATGTCTCTTAAACTTACTCAAAGCCTTTGAAATACAGCTATTTCACATAAGCACCCTAAAATATCATTGTATCCATTTGCGTGTGGCGTTGTTCATAGTGGCTAGCATCAAGAAATCAGCAGGAAATCTATGGCTATCATTAACCCTAGATATATTTATAAGACCATCCTCCATAGGCTGTCTTAGCGATTCTATTGTATCTCTTTTAAATTCTGGAAACTCATCTAAAAATAGAATTCCCTTGTGCGCCAAAGTTATTTCACCTAATTTTGCATTCTGTCCTCCACCTATTATAGCTATTTTTGTTGAAGTATGATGTGGTTGTCTAAACGGAGGATATTTCACAATTGGAAGATTATCACCAAGCTTACCTGCCGCACTATAAATTCTAGTTAGAAGTATACTTTGCTCTTTATCCAACTCTGCTTGTATTGATGCCATAGCTTTTGCCAGCATGGTTTTGCCAGTACCAGGTGGTCCGATTAATAACATATTATGACCACCAGCAACTGAGATTATTGCACATCTTTTTGCTAGTTCATTCCCTTTTATACTTTCAAAATCTACTATAATATTGTCATCCATATCCAAAAGTCTATTTGATAGGATTTGCTGATTTAATTTTTCAATTTTTTCTTTAATGTATTTTTCTCTATCCTGATTATCCATTTTTAATACTTTAATACACTCTTTTATATGAGATACTGGTACTATATTATCTTTTTTTATTGACATACATTCTATATAATTTTCTTCTGGTATAAAAAAATATTGGTCGTCTTCACTGACTATATCTAATACTATAGATAATATTCCATCCATTCTTTTTATGCTTCCATTAAGCGATAATTCCCCAAGAAAAATAGAATTTTCTAATATCCCTTTATCAAATGATATTGTGCTATTTAATACTGCTATACAAATTGCCAAATCCAAATATGATCCATCTTTTTTTATATTTGCAGGGGATAAATTTACTACAATCCTATGTAAAGGAAAAACATAACCACTGTTAATTATAGCTGATTTTACTCTTTCTTTTGATTCCCTTACTTGAGCACCTGCTAGACCTACTATTGAAAAATATGGCATACCCTTACTTATATCCACCTCTACTTGAATAAAATTTCCACCTATTCCTGTAATAATACCTGATTTTGTAAAATATATCATAATTACCTCAATTCATATGCATTTTTTATATGTCTAATTTTTCTTTCCTTATAATAAACTTCAAATATATCGAATCTTATATTCATATCTTTTATATTGTTACAAGCTATAAAATATCTAGCTACATTTATTATCTTATTCATTTTTTTTATATCTACAGCTTGACATGGTAATCCGAATTTTTCATTAGTTCTTGTTTTTACCTCACCAAAAATTAATGTATTAGACTCAGTGAAAATAATGTCTATTTCACCATTTCGTATTCTAAAATTTCTATTCAATGTATGATATCCTCTTTTTTCTAAATAGATCGCAACAGCCTCTTCACCTAATTTACCAAGTTCATATCTATTCATTGCCACACCTCCTACTTTTCTATAGACATAATTTAAATAATATAGTTTTATACACGACAAAAGACCAGCTATATATAGCTGGTCTTTTGGGGCAATACAATATAAAAATCTCTATATTTTCATTATATATAATAATAATCCGTTTCTATTTCTTATGTAAATTTCGTATTTTCTCAATGACGTTAGTAGATATTATATTTTCACTTCCAACAACATAAATTTTTCTGTAAGAATTTACATAATCGCTAATTATTTTTGGTAATTCTTTTGACTTGGTAAACATAATTGGACTAGCGTATTTGAAATACAGGCAAGATGATGTCAAACTATCTCTAAAATCTTCTCCAGAACTTACAACAAATGTCTTACTTGAGGGATATAGATATTTAGCTACTTCTATTGAAGTTGAATACCTATTTTCTCCTGATATTCTCTTAATGTTCTTATTTCTAAAGTTATTTTTAACTTGATTGTTTGGCACTGACGAGTTACCACCAATTACAATAACATTTTTAATGTCACCCCTTATTGCGAATTTAACCGTCCAAGGCAATTTTTCTTTACTTGTTAAAAGTATTGGGTTCTGATTTTTTATTGCAATTGAGCTTGCTAGTATTCCATCAGTAAAATTTTCACCAGATGTCAATATAATTTCAGCTTTAAATTTATTTATACTTTTTATTTTATTATACACAGCTACTGATGTCGAATATCTATTAGCTCCTTGAATTCTTTCAAGTTTATACTTATCTTTTTCTAAGCCATTATATATATTTTTTGATACAGACGATTCACCGCCGACTATTATTATATTTTTTACTCCTAACCTATGTAATTCATTTTTTGCTTCTGAACTTATTCTATCAGCTTCAGTAACTAATATAGGAGCATTATAAATACTAGCTAATGGTGATGCTAGTATTGCATCTGTATAATTATTCTTGCTTACCAATATTGCATAGTTAGATTTATCATATGATTTCTTACTTATTTCAGTTGCAATTTGAATCGGCTTTTTGCCTGGTATTCTTTCAATATTGCTATCAGGTTTAGGTTTATCTGGATTAATTGACTCAGCAGGCATAGTAAAATGAACAACACCACTAAAAGTTCCATATAGTTCAAACGGCATATCATCTGACACCAAAGTTCCAAACTTTGAAAAAGGTACATCTATTTTCATACCATTTTTATAACTTGTTTTAGGTATACTAATCTTTAAATTTTCACCCTCAGAAACTATCTTAATATTTGCAGCATTATTTAAATCTACTACTTTATTATTTATTTCTACTGCATCTCCTATTTCAAAATCATCTTTTAGGGACTGGTCGAGTTTTTGGCTAGCATCAATTGGTAAAACAGATCCATCTGCAAGACGAACTGGATTTTTAATAATAAATTCAATATTATTATCTTGATATTTTTCAGATACAATTTCGGCCTTCATAGATTTGTCTTGTCTATCTAGTACATAAAAACCTTGTGTGCCTTTTTTACCTGTTTCCTTTAGGAAGGACAAGTCTATTAAATGATTGTGTGTGAAGTTTATTACTTCTGCGTTGACAGTCTTTAGAGAGTCAAATTCGCTAATGTTGTTTAAATATCCCTTAACATCTGATAAGTTTTTCATATTTTTAAGCACACTTATGTCTTCAACATTGTTTACAGCAAAATTGAATTCTTTCATATTTACCATATTTGATAAAGGACTAATGTCCTTTACATGGTTCTTATATAAATATAAAGTACTTAGATTTGTTAAATTAGCCAAGGGTTTTATGTCCGTAATACTATTACCTCTAAGTATTAATGTTTTTAATTTTGTCAAATTGCTAAGTGGGCTTAAATCTTTAACCAAAACTGTATCTTGTATATAAAGAGTTTCTAAATTTGTCATCATAGATAACTTTGATATGTCTGAAATTACATTTCCACTTTGGTCAGGTGGATCAAAAGGCCCTGTATATGTACCATTAATCTGTAACTCTTTTAGTTGAGGTTTAGAACCTATCTTATCAATTGATTTAATTACATTTCCGCTCAATCTTAAAACTACTAAGTTTTTCAAATTTTCAATAGGACTAATTTCTGATATTTTATTATTATCTAAATATAATTCCTTTAAACCTGTCAAATTTTTAATAGCTGACAAGTCACTTATCTTGTTTTCTGTAGCTGTTAGTTTTTCTATTTTTATTGAGTTCTCAATACCTGAAAAATTAGTTATGTTATTTGAACTTATATTCAAATCTACTAAATTGTGCATATTACTTATAATACTTAAATCGTTTAAATCATTACTCTTTAAGTATAACTTTTCTACATTTGTCAAACTGGAAATCAAATTTATATCAGGTGCATGTAGACTCGATAGGTGCAGGTCTACAACATTTACAGCTTCTTCTAACCCTTTTATGCTCTTTGCACTAATAGGATTGTATGAAGAATCAAATAAAGGACCTACTGTTAGTTTTTTTAAATTTTTCATATCTCCAACAGTTGGTTCATAGCTTGTTGCCAAAGTCTTATCAATTGCCTTGCTAGTGTCAAAAAGATTATTTGGATCTTTCAAGCAATTTACAACTTCTTTCTTTATATTTTCATCTCCAAATACTACCTTGCTAGTATCATCAGCTTCTGATGCCCATGAATAGTTTACAAAACAGGTTGTAAAAATAAAGATAAATGACATAAACAAAAATAAAATTCTTTTTTTCATAAATTTTCCTTCATAATAATTTAATAAAATATTTAATCTACCATAGATAAATATAGCATTCTAATTCTATTAATACAATCAATATACGTATATGTATCTATTGTATTTTTCTATAAAATGACGCATGTAGATATATTTTTTTTATAATTGACAATCAATATATTCCTATATTTTTTATTGTTTAAAAAATCAAATACTGTCATATAGTAATATAAAATTATTAACATAAAAAATGCTGATCATAAGACCAGCATTAAAATAGTATTTATTATTTTTTAGTATGTCTATCTCTTGGTAATATCTCTATCCAATAACCGTCTGGATCTATAATAAAGTAAATTCCCATTGAGTGATTTTCAAATATTACTATACCCATTTCTTTATGCTTTTTATAAGTAGCTTCATAATCGTCAGTATTTAATGCTAAATGGAATTCACATTCTCCTAGGTTATATGGCTCTTTTCTATCTCTTAACCATGTTAATTCTAACTGAAAGTCTGTTTGCCCATCTCCTAAATAAACTAATTTAAAAGATCCGTCTTCTGCATTTTTTTCTCTTACTGGCTTTAATCCCAAAGCATCATCATAAAATTTCAAACTTTTTTCTAAGTCTAATACATTAAAATTGAAATGTTCAAATCTCATTCTACTTCACATCCTTATATATTATTCTGTCTGTTATAGATTTCAAATCTGCACATCCAGTCAAGACCATAGCAGATTCTAAATCTCCTCTTAGTCTATCTATATATAATTCTACCCCTTCAGTCTGTCCACCAAACGATGCTGTTACAAATGGTCTTCCTATTAGACAGGCATCAGCTCCTAATGCAAGCATTTTTAATACATCTACACCTGTTCTTATACCACCATCTACTAGTATCTTACATTTCCCATCGACTGCTTTTACTATTTCAGGAAGTACATCTGCTGAACCAGGAGCATAGTCCTGAACCCTTCCTCCATGATTTGATACAACTATAGCATATACACCAGCATCTGCAGCCATTTTAGCTTCATCTGGTGTCATTATACCCTTTAATATAAATGGAAGTTCAGTAGAATCAACCAACTCTTTTATCTGATCTATTTTTTTTGCAAATACAGGTGTTCCGTGTAACTTTAGTGTTATTAAGCCACATGCATCTATATCTATACCTACAGCTATAGCACCTGCTTTTTCTGCATCTCTAATTTTACTTATAATTTCTTCATTTTCCCATGGTTTTATAAAAACTATACCATGACCATTATTTTCTTTTATCACTTCAAGATTTTCAATCAAAAACTGTGGTACTGCTGTATCTCCTACCATTGCATAGATATCTTTATTTTTGCAACCGACAACTACTGGTTCTATATATTCTCTTTCAGTAACTTGTCCGCCCATATTAAGAGTTGTACCTGTAATAGGAGCTGCCATTATAGGTAATGCAAGCTTTTTCCCAAATAATTCAATACTTGTATCAACTTCACTCACATCATGTATGACCCTCATGTTGAGTTTTATTTTTTCTAAGGCTTTTATATTTTCCATAAATGCACTACCTGTACCTTTGCCACCCATACCTGGCACTTCGCCACGACAAGCTACACCATCGCAAACTTTACACACTCTACATGTTCCTTTAAACTTCTTTCTAGCTTCATTCTCCACTTCTTGAAAATTCATGAAAACACCCCTTTAATAATTGATATTTTTTAAAAAACTCTTTCTATGTATAGGCGTAATGCCATAATTCATTATACCACTATAATGGTCTTTTGTTCCATATCCCTTATTAGAAGAAAATCCATAATGAGGATATTTTTTATCCATATCATACATTATTCTATCTCTTGTAACCTTTGCTAATATACTAGCTGCTGCTATAGATATAGATTTTGAATCTCCTTTTATTATAGGCACTTGTGCTATATTGAGATCTGGTATTGTAACGGCATCATTTAATAAACAATCTGGTTTTTCTTTAAGCATATCTATAGCTCTTTTCATGGCTAGATATGTTGCGTTTAATATATTGATTTCATCTATTTCTACATTATCTGCAATACCAATACCATAATCTTTAGCATTTTTAATTATATATTCAAAAAGCTCTTCTCTCTTTGACTCTTTAATTTTTTTAGAATCGTCTACACCTGGTATTTTAGTCATTCTATCAAAAACTACTACAGCGGCTACCACAGGCCCAGCTAAAGGTCCTCTACCGGCTTCATCCACTCCTCCTATATAAATATAGCCTTTATCGTATGCTATTTCTTCAAATTCATTTATTCTTATTAATCTTTCTTCTTCCAATTTTATTTTTTCAAGTCTCTTATTAAGGCTATTACAGATACTTAATACTGATTTTCTCTCATCTGCACCGAATAAATTGATAAAGTCCAGATATTTATCTGGACTTATTTTATCTGCTAGTTCCTTAATTTGATATGTTTTGAATTTTGATATTTCTTCTTTACTTATACTTTTAAGCATTCTTTTCTCCATTCAAATAATCTACTATCTTAACTATCTCATTATTTAATTTATAAGCTCTTTTAACTCTCTTATCTACAGCACATAATACTTCATGTTCTATAGTTTCACACTCCTTTGCTACTTGGACAACACTTATATATTGATCTCCAAATATTAGAACTTCATCACCTATTTTTATATCTTTATCCATAGGAATTCTGACCATAGTTTGATCCATACAGATTCTGCCAACTACTGGACATTTATTTCCGTTAATGTATACATGTGGATGTCTTCTTCCTCTTAAAAATCCATCAGCATACCCTACTGCTATTGTTGCTATTCTTTCATCAACCGTTGTAAAATAAGTTCTTCCATATCCAATTGATACACCTGGTTCTAAATTCTTTATATTAGTCACTTTAGTCTTAAATGACATAACAGGCTTTACATCTACTGTATGATCTACCTCGTCTGATGGATATACACCATATTGTACTATCCCTGGTCTAACCATATCGTATCTTTCTATAGATTCCAAAATCTCAGCACTATTTGAACAATGAACTATTTGAGGCCTAATATTTAAATTTTCTAATTCTCTAACTATTGAATTAAATCTAAACATCTGTAAATCTTTGAATTCTTTATTTTTTATATCAGCTGTAGCAAAGTGGGTAAACATACCTTCCATAATCACATTTTCTAGTTGACTTATCTTTTTTATTTCAGAAATAATAGAATCTAGATTATCATCTTTCACTACAAAACCTAGTCTTGACATACCAGTATCCAACTTTATATGTATTTTAGCACTTAGATTTTCTTCTTTGGCTATTTTATCTAAAAAATAAGCCGTTTCATAAGAAAATATAGTCATTGATATATTTTCTCTTATAGCTTCTCTATAATCATCTGGATCTGTAACTCCAAGATTCAATATAGGTAATCTTATACCATTATTTCTCAGTTGAAATCCTTCTGAAGTTCTAGCAACTGCAAAAAAATCTGCACCCAACTCTTCATAAAATTTACCCAGTTCTACAGAACCATGACCATATGCATCAGCTTTTAAAACCATGCACATTTTTACATTATCACTTACTTTTTCTTTTATGCCTTCAAAATTGTGTTTAATATTATCTAAGTCTATCTCTACCCATGTACTTCCTAAAGATTTTTCCTCCATAGTACCACCTTCGCTTTCTTTTTCAGAAAATATAAACAAATTATTAAATAAATTATATTTAATAATTTATACTATGTCAATGGATTTTACTTAATTAAATCCTATATACTCTTATTTATTTAAAGAAAACTTCGTATATTTCAACAATATTTACAATTATAAAGAATATTTTCTGTATGAAAGCTTTTGACTATTTAACTTTCTCTAGACAAATTTTTCCAATTTTACCTTCTCTAAATTCATTTAAAACTGTTTGAGCTATTCTAGTATAGTCTAATTCTCTTCCACTTAATATAAATCCTCTTTTTCTGCCAATTTCTTCCATTACATCTAGTGGATTATCACTCAAATGATTTAATTTGTATCTATCCATCAAATCTTCTGGTGCTATTTCTATCAATCTCTCTATCAGTCTAAGACCAAGAGTTTCAACATCTAAAATTTCATCTTTAATTGCCCTAGTAAAAGCAAGATTCAAAGCAACTTCTTGATCTTCAAACTTCGGCCATAATATACCTGGAGTATCTAATAATTCCATATCTCCTCTTATTTTTACCCATTGCTTACCTTTTGTGACACCTGGTCTATCACCTGTCTGTGTACTTTTTCTACCTGATAATTTATTTATTATAGAAGATTTACCTACATTTGGAACTCCTACTATCATCAGTCTAATAGCTCTAGCTATTCTTCCTTTTTCTATATACGAGTCCATCAAATCTTTTGTTTGAGCCTTGCATTCGTTTACTACTTTGTTTATCCCCTCACCTGTCATCGAATTTATCGGTATTACCTTCAATCCCTGAGACTTATAATATTCAATCCAAAAATCTATATCTTTTTTTTTCACTAAGTCAGACTTGTTTAATAAAAGTATTCTACTTTTATCTCCAACCAATCTATCTATATCTGGATTTCTACTACTAAGTGGTATTCTAGCATCTATTAATTCTATTACTAAATCTACTAGTTTTAAATTATTTTGAACTAACTCTTTAGTCTTTTTCATATGGCCAGGATACCAGTTTATATTCAAGTTATCATCTTTTAAATATTCTTCATTATATGCCATTATATTTTCCTTTCCAAGCAATGCTTGTACAAAAAAAGGATGTCAAAAGACATCCTAATTCACTATTATTTGCTAGATTATCTTCTGCCCTTAGCTTCTTTAATCTTAGCAGCTTTTCCAACTCTACCTCTTAGGTATGTTATCTTAGCTCTTCTTACCTTACCAAATCTTGTAACTTCAATCTTTTCAATTTTTGGTGAATGAATTGGGAAAGTTCTTTCAACTCCTACACCGAAAGATATCTTTCTTACAGTGAAAGTTTCTCTAACTCCTCCGCCTTGTCTCTTAAGTACAACACCTTCGAATACCTGAACTCTTTCTCTTTTTCCTTCGATAATCTTAACGTGTACCTTTACTGTGTCCCCAGGTCCAAATGCAGGAACTTCACTTTTCAAGTTTTCAGCTTCAATAGCCTTAATTAATTCGTTCATTTCTTTCCTCCTAATCATAGACATACATAAATACTTGACCTTTGTAAAAGAGGTATGCCCGTTTTCAATAACTATTATATTATACATTTTAATATATCTAATGTCAACAAATTTCATCCTATAATTGCCTATTTTTCTTTTTTTTATTTATGCTTATTTACTTTTATTTCAATTAGTGTATAATTTAGAGTATCAATAGTTTAATACTTCATTATGTATTGATTCTTATATATAGGGCATTTATTATTTTATGCTTTATATATTTTTTTGATATATGATAAGATATTAAAGTAAGGAAAATTTTTAGGAAAGAGGTGTAAATAATGGGAATTTACGAAGAACTAGTAGCACGTGGACTAATTGCACAGGTTACAGATGAAGAAGATATCAAAAAATTAGTTAATGCAGGTAAAGCTAAATTCTATATAGGCTTTGATCCAACAGCAGATTCTCTTCATGTAGGTCACTTCCTAACTCTTAGTATAATGAAGAGATTACAAATGGCTGGCAACACACCTGTTGTTTTAGTTGGAGGCGGTACTGGTTATATAGGTGACCCATCAGGAAGAACTGACATGCGTCAAATGATGACTCCTGAAGTTATTCAACACAACTGTGATTGTTTTAAAAAACAAATTTCAAAATTTATTGAGTTCGGTGAGGATAAAGGTATTATGGTAAATAATGCCGATTGGTTATTGAAACTAAATTATGTGGATATGCTAAGAGAAGTCGGTCCTCATTTTTCAGTTAATAATATGCTAAGAGCTGAATGTTACAAACAAAGATTAGAAAAAGGGCTATCATTTTTAGAATTTAACTATATGATTATGCAATCATATGACTTCTATTATTTATATAAAGAATATGGATGCAATATGCAATTTGGCGGTGATGATCAGTGGTCTAACCTACTAGGTGGTACTGAACTTATCAGAAGAAAATTAGGAGAAAATGCATTTGCTATGACTATACCTCTTCTTGTAAAGTCTGATGGAAAGAAAATGGGTAAAAGTGCAAACGGAGCTATTTGGCTAGACCCAAATAAAACTTCGCCATTTGAATTTTATCAATACTGGAGAAATGTAGATGATGCAGATGTAATTAACTTTATTAAAAAGCTTACTTTCCTTCCTCTTGAAGAAGTTGAAAAAATGGAAAGTTGGCAAGGAGCTGAACTAAATAAGGCCAAGGAAATATTAGCTCATGAATTGACTGCACTTGTTCATAGTGAGGAAGACGCTCTAAAGGCTGAAGAAGCTTCTAAAGCTTTATTCGCAGGTGGAAGTAATGATGAAAATATACCAACAACTATTATAGACCCTTCTACCCTATCAGATGGTTCTATCTTAATTGCAGATTTAGTTCTTGCATGTGGTCTACTACCTTCAAAGAGCGAAGTTAGAAGATTAGTGCAGCAAGGCGGTTTATTTGTAAACGATGTAAGGATTGGAGAATTTAACCATCAAATAACTGAAGAGGAATTAAAGGAAGGTGTAATTATCAGAAAAGGTAAAAAAACTTTCCACAAGGCAATAATTAAATAAAATAAATAAAAAAGAAATCTCTAAAATTAGAGATTTCTTTTTTATTTATTTTTATCCTTATTTTTTCTATATAAATAATATAAAAGTAAAATTATTAATAATAATATCCAAAATAGTAATTTAGATTCTTTAGACTTTACTAGTTTATCTACTAAATTATTACTTTCAAGTTTTTTAAACTTATTAACTTCTACCTTGTCTGTAATTCTAGCCACCAGTGAATATCTACCACTCGTACCAGTATATGTACATGTATTTAATAAGACCAATCTATCATTTTTACTAATATTAAAATCTTTCTTTCTTAATGAACTTCTATTTATATATTTAATAAAATCTTCTTTTGATTTCTCATCTTTAAATGACGGAGTAAATATCATAGAATCACTAGATGTCGTCTTAACAAGAGCATATATCTCTAATCCACTCCTATGATTTTTACTATAAAGTAGACCATACTTATGACTATCAAAAAAACTTTTAGAAACAAATTTATCAATATTACCAAACATCAATCCCCTATCCATATGATGACCATATATAATACTATTAAAATCAGTAAAATCTCTCTTATTTCTATAATCCAAAAATATACTTCCAGCTGTTGAAAATTTACCATCTGGACTAGTATTTACATATTTTTCGTTGCTAGTAGACTGCACTATTGGATAATCTATGCCTGTACCATAGATGTTGATCCACCCAATTACATCTGGATTTTCATTCATAAATTCACTATAGGATAGTTTATTATCTGGGCTAGGTTTATACTGCTCAAAAGTTCCTTTATCCGCTAGTTTATATACTTGATATGTGTCCCATATAGCATATGATCCTATAACAAACATTAAAATAGAGATCAATAATATAAAGTAATCTACAGTAGTAGAAATATTTTTTATAACTCTTAATATTTTCTTATTTTTCACACATATTGCTCCTTATATTAATTATATTGAGCTTTGATACGATTTCTCTTATATACAACAAAACCTATTATTGAAGCAATTATTAGAATTAGGAAAGGCAATATATTCATTATTATACCTATTGGCGTTTGCTTTGTATTGATATAATCTACCTGATTACCATCTGTATCTGAAACCAATACACCAGTGTTGCTGATAGCATTTATATCACTACCACTATTATATGTTGCTGAAGGTATGAAACCTTTACTATCTGTTTCCTTTACTTTTACTGTTGAACCATATGCAAGGTTTGTAAATACTAATTTTTCTCCTGCTTTTAATTTAAAAGTTACATCAGAACCATAAGGTACATTTATTTCACTTCCAGATATTGAGCCCTTTGCATCTACTATCTGAGCTTTTGCGTCAGATATTGATCCTGTTACTCCACTTGGTTTAGTCAAATTAATTGAAAAATCAAAGTTTAGATCATTACTTGTAGAAGTTCCAGATACGGCCTTAGTAACCACTAGACCAACTTTGTTTAAAGTATCAGTATTGTCAATAGGTGTAGTATCACCACCACTTTTAATATATTCATTTTTAAATTCAAATCCATTATTACTACCTGTTCCTGGAGTATACTCAGTTTTATTTCCATTAGCTGTAGATCCATCATCATTAACAGTTTTCTTAATTTGAATGCTTTCTATACTTAATGTTCCATCATTTGCTTTTGCCACCATTATAGACAATAGATATTCAGCTTTTGAATAGGTCATACCTGATGTTGTTCCTGAATTTTGTTTTATAGTGTAGGAGTATTGACCCGCATCAGGAAAAGTAACATTATCTAATAAATCACTAGTTTCTTTTATTAATTGCTTACCTGAGTTAGTTGAATCCATATCTGTATTTATTGTCTCAAGACCATTTACGGTAGCCGATGACAAACTAGGACATTTAGAAACCAAGCTAGTGTCAGCATTATAGCTGTGTGCTAGAGCCGTATAAGTAAAAGTTTCATTGGGTCCAGTTACACCTGTGTCAGCAACAGTTACGACATCTTTAACGGATAAACTTTTTGAATAATTATTTGCTGCATGTGAACTTAAATTGGTCGTTCCTATTGAAAAAAACATACTTGCCACTAATATTATAGCCTTACTTTTTTTATTAAACCTCTTATTCATTTCTACTCCTCCAAAAAAACTTTTCTTTTCAAATATTAATTTTTTAAATATCTCTTCTTCTAAAGAGACTAATCAACTTACCATATATGGTTGATTTTTCTACTGGACCATATAACCTACTATCTACTGAATTCTTTCTGTTGTCTCCTAATATAAATATTTCATTTTCACCTACTCTTAAAGGATATTTAATTCCTTTTTTTACAGCAAGTGTTTCTGAGTATATTTTGGGCTCGTAAACCTTATTCCCGTTAATATATAAGCCTTTCTCGTTTATATCTACATAATCACCTTCAACAGCTACTACTCTAGAGCATGTCTTGGCACCCTTATATTCAATTACTACAACATCTGTTGGAATGCAGTTTTTATCTAATCTATAAAATAATGCTAAATCACCTGGAATAACAGCTGGCTCCATATCTATGTCGTTCACTCTATATAAACCAAATATAAAAGTAAACATACCTACTACTAAAAATACAACTATAAAAATCTTTATTAGTAACTTTATAATAGCTTGTTTAATATTTTTTGTTTCCATAGTTTTCTTATCAGTTTCTAATAGATTTTCCTTATCTTTTCCTACTATACGTTCATCTTTATTTGTATCAATAATCATTTTAATTTTTTTATTCATTTTCACCTTCTTAAATTCATAAAATTATAAACTATCATTGTAATTATTCCTAAAAGACCAATTATTAATATCATAGTAGAAGATTTTTCTTCTAGCTTTTTACCAAGTGGAAGTGGTACTTCATATTGAGCATAGTAGGACAATTTATTATTTGTAGTTGATGCCATGTTCTCCAATGTTCTAGTATCGTCAGCAGAAGGTATTTTATAGCCAGTATTTTCTCTATTAGTATTCCACTGATTTTCTGTATAAGCTTGTTGATCAGAATAAAGCAGAACCCATTTATTGTTTTTCATTTCAACACTAGGTGGTCTGATATATGAAATAAAGTCTTTCCAAGTCATATTTTTAGAAATAGCATATGAAATTGTTTCTTGATCTTTCAAAGAACTACCTGACATATTGCTCGTTAATCTTGCTATTGTAAACTCATCTGCTTTTCCGTTATTATAGTCGTTTGCATCAAATGTTACAGTGACAAAATCTGGATTTTCTATAATACTCTGATCTGGATTTTCTATAATTTTAGGTGTATAGGTCATCAATTTAGTTTCATCTGATATATTCCCAGCTTTATCGCTTATTGAGCCATAAATACTATATGTATGCAATGCTCCATCCCACATTTTAGCTTTCAAATCAGACTTGCTAACATTTAAACCATCTACCTTATAAATAAGTTTTTTGTTCACAAGTTCATTTGACTTTGTGTGATTATCAAAACCAACTATTTTATCGTCTAAGTCAATTGATTTAATAAAATCATCTCTTGAGACATCTATCAAATCAGGATTATTTATTCCCATCTGTGTTCTAGTTAAAGTAGAATTAATTGTAGGTTTTGTAACATCTACTCCTACAACTGTAATACCTATCATATTCTTTAATGAATCCGCATTATGGTTTCCATCAAGACTTATTTTATTTACAGTTTTACTCCTTGCATATAATTCCCAGTTTACTTGTGTTCCGTCAACCATTTTATCAATCACAGGACCTTGGCTGATATCATTTTCTGCTATTGGGCTTAGTGGATTAATATTTATATTGCAAAATTTAGAATAATCGACTAACCCATCTCCATCACTTGCCTTCATTGTACCAGTCATATCATATTGACCATTCAAATTACTTACGCCACTAGGATAATTTGCAAAATATATGGTATTTTCTCCTAAATATGAGTTATTTTTATCTACTATATCCATTATGCAATTACTATGTTTTAATCCAATCGAACTAGTGAAAAAGTATGAACTATTAGTAGAGTCAAAACTATATCCATCTATGTTTAATAATGATTTTTCTTTTTCAATGCCATTTAAATCGTTTGAATATATAGGATAATTTGATTGAGCTTTTAATAATTTTAAAATGTCATCTGATTTAATAGGAACATCCGAACTCCCTATAGCGTATTTATAAATAATTCTATCTATTACATTCTTGCCATCAGAGTCATTTCTATATCTTATTTCAATTCCAGGATCGTCATTTCTTCCCTGTATTGATTTGCCTAGATTTATTTCTTTTACCTGCCAATCATATCTAATTCGCTTAAATTCATATATTGCTCCCAAATATGGAAGTATATTTCCTCCTCCAACCTGAAATCTCTTAATATCTGCAACTCTTGTTTGCGTACCATCAGATGATTTGAATGCTAATGTCCATCTATACAAATAGTCTCCAAACTTTTCTATATATGGTTCAATGTTTAAATATTCATCCTCATAATAATATCTTTCTTCTTCATATTCCTTTGTTGGTATATATTTATAATCTTGTGTATTATCAATATATTCATGCTTTAAATAATAAGGAGTCCCAGAATCTAAGCTTATTTTTCTAGGTACACTTAAAGCTTCCGACGATGCAGAAAAACCCAAATAAACTTCATTAGATGCAAAGTAATATATCAAATCTGCATATGTAAATTTATGAGATATCATACCCTCTACTCTCACACCGTTATTATAGAGTTGATTCATATTAGAATCTAACATATATGTTCTAACCGTCATTGTATATATGTTGTCTTCAAGTTGGTCTGTACTTCCTGGGTCTGTGAGTTTCCATTCCACTACAATTCTAGTTTTCTCAGACCATTGCCAGCTTGTACCTCCACCCATCTGTGGAATAGTTTTTCTCTCAAGATGTCGAATACAATTTGTAGAAGTAGCGAAATCGGGTCTAGTAATAGCAAAATGAGCATATGTATCTGAATCTTCTACACTACCATCAGCTTTCCCTTCCAAATATTGATATGCAAGAGTATGGTTCATACTATTATCCAATTCTACCGCTATAGCATTATTTATAAAATTTGATATTTGTGTGCTGTATTCATTTTTATATATAGCTAAATGTGCACGATCATTATTTTTATTAGGCTGATAGTCATTAAATGGATGATTATGCATTATAAATGCTGTTCCATAATTAGGTGCGGCAGTACTTCCCCCAGTAGAATCAACAATATAACCTATTTTAAAATCATTGTGCGCTATATCAAACTTCACATCAGATGTTATAAAGGCTGAGCAGTTTATTTTACCAGATGGTATCAATATACCATCTCCCTTTGAATCAATACTAGCACTATTATAGTATCCTCCAGTGGTTCTAAACTGAAGTTGCGGACTTGTAAGTGGCATATAATTTAGTAAACCTAATCCTTGACTATTAGGAAATACATAATAATTTCTATTTGTTAATTCATTAGCACTTGCACATCCAACAAAAAAATTTATCATTATAAAGCACAATAATGTAATAAATATATAATTTTTTACTTTGTTTTCATTCGAGATAATATTCATAAAAATTCCCTTTTATTTAACTTACTTTGGAAAATGTAATAAAAAACCTTACTATTTAAACAAACTGTTTGTATCTTTGTATTATTGTATTCTCAATTAAATGTGCATTCAAGCTAAAATTATTATTTAACAACGTTAATCTTTAAAATTATTGTTGATATATATCAACAGCTTTTCTAACTAAATAGTTTTAGAGTTTTTAAGTTAATATTGTATTATTTTTGTATTATTTTTGTGTTAAATTTTATTTAATTAGTAAATTATGTGATTTTTTTAATAATATACACGAGTAAGATAAATTTTTCCATTATAAGCCTCTGCATATATAAAAAAAGATGAGGCTAAGCCTCATCTTTTTTTATAGTTATAAGTTATACCTATTATTCAATTAAATTAATTTATAATCTTATTATAAAAATTTATTAACTCTACTTAACATTAAAACATTTGAACAGCCATAAGTATCCAGTGAGCTGAAATACCTGCAGCTAAACCACCAAATGTATGAGCTAATATTGCCTTACCAGCTAACTCTCTTGTTCCAAGTGCATCCATCATACCAACATGAGTACTTAAGTATCCTGACCAGCACATACCCATAGCAGTAAATACAGCTATTTCATTTGGACCAGCCACTCCATTTTTAATAAATTCTGGAACTAGAGATATTGCTGCTCCTACAGCACCTAGTGAAGTTATTGGGAATGCAATAGTTTCTGGAGAATGGAATCCAAACAATGGTTCTAATACAACCTGTATTTTACTTCCTAGATAAGGTAATAGTTTTATTCCTTCATAAGCTGCTCCAGTATATGATCCATTTTTTGATGGACCAAATGTAATCATCATAACGAATGTACAAACTATCAATACTCCAGGTATTATAGCTACACCCATTTCAACACCATTTTTTCCGCCTTCTAATAATGTATCAAGAACTCTTTGGAACATATTAGTATCTCTAACATATCTGTGATCTATAGGCGAATCTAAATCATCAGATGACATCGTTTCATCATATGGATCATTAGCATGTTCACCATAATATTTTTTTGTTTGCATAAGCATTATTCTAACACTTACTATAGAACCAATTATAGCCCCTAGATTACCTATCAAAGCAGGTACAATATATTTTGACCCTTGAGCTATCATAAAAGTTGTAACTATTAGACCCATTCCGAAAGCTGTACCTATATTACATAGTGCAGGAACTTGATACTTCTTGAAATACTGAGTAAAAGTTTTATCCTTCGCAAAAGGTATAATAGCAGGATTATCTGAAAGATAAGTTGCAACTATTCCTGTAATACTTGCTCCAGGTAGATTCCAAATTGGTTTCATTATTGGTGCAAATATTTTATTAACCAATGATATTACTCCAAATTCTGACAATAGACCACTAATCGCTCCAGCTAGAACTGCCATTGCCATAATCAATAATACTGTGTTTAATAGTAAGTCATGAGCTGTAGCCATCATAGTCTTGAACATGTTACCAGCGCCCATGATACTTCCAACCCAAGCAAAACCTCCGATAAATATTACTAGGAAGACGAATGTCTCTATGCCAATGGCTTTTACTTTCTTCCGTTCATTCATATTGTTTACCATCCTTTCAATATAGGTTATATCTATAACTATTTTATCACTGCTTATTATTAATTATATAACAATTATCTAAATTTTGCAAGTAACTGATTATTTATCACATAATAATTGTCTAAAATCATTAAAAAACCTAGTAAATTGAATAAATTCTTTCAAATTACCAGTTTTTTTTAGTATAATATCAAAAAAATACTTTTATTGATTAAGTTTTAACTTTTAAGCTAAATCTAATTCATATTCTTTTCAATTTAAATTCACTATATAATCTATAGATAAAACTTATAGTATAAATAAAAAAAAATGATAAAGGACTTCCTTTATCATTTTTAATTTTTAATTTTTACTTTTCTCTATTTTTATATTTTTTCCACAAATCAGGGCGCCTTTCTTGTGTTATTTTCTTTGATTCATTCAATCTCCACTCATCAATTTTTTTATGGTTACCTGAAATAATTACATCAGGTACATCCATACCATTAAATGTTCTAGGTCTAGTATAGTGAGGATATTCAAGCAAATCATTCTCAAATGACTCATCTTCAAATGACTCATTTGTACCAAGCACACCCGGTATCAATCTAGAAATAGAGTCAATCATAACCATTGCTGGCAATTCTCCACCTGTTAGTACATAATCACCTATTGAAAATTCATCACTTACAATAGAATCTATTATTCTTTGATCTATACCCTCATAATGTCCACATAAGAATACTAGATTTTCTTCTTTGGATAATTCTTTTGCGTATTCTTGGTCAAATGTTCTTCCTTTAGGAGACAAATAAATCAATTTTGGCTTTGTAGACATATCCAATCCCATATCTTCAATTACCTTATCAAATGTAGAATAAATAGGCTGAGGAGTCATTACCATACCCGCTCCACCACCGAATGGATAGTCATCTACTTTTTTATGCTTATTTTCCGAGAAATCTCTAATATTATAAATTTTTACTGAAATAATATCTTTTTCTATTGCTCTTTTCATTATACTCTCACTCATATAGGATTCAATCATATGAGGAAAAAGAGTCATTACTGATATATTCATTAGTCCAATAAACCTGAAATTGGATTAATTATTATTTTATTTTCTTCTTCATTTATTTCAGGTACAATTTCATATACTGCTGGTATTAGATACTCTTTTGAATCCTCGGATTTTACTACATATACATCATTTGCAGAATACTGTAATACATCTGATAGCTTACCAATTATTTTACCATCTACAGTTTCTACTATCATTCCAATCATATCGCTAATTAAAATTTCATCTTCATCTAATTCATATGTATTTTCTCTATCCACATATATACTCTTATTAATTAACTTTTGAACTGACTCTATACTATCATAACCCACAAACTTTAAAACAACCATATTGGATGATACTGGACTCATTTTTTGAATTTCCAATATTTCATCTTCTTTTTTATCCAGATAAACGAAATTTAATTCTTTAAATCTGTCAATATTATCAGTGTATGAGTAAATCTTCACTTCACCTTTTAGACCTCTTGTAGACACTATTTTACCTATTCTAAAATACTGAATTTTTTCCATATCTTCCTCTCTCAACATAAATTATAGAAAAAAGGATTAGGTTATACCTAATCCTCTACGATTTCTAAAGTTGCATTTACATTCTTCTTGTTTGAAACCGACTTAAGTACAGTTCTCATTGATTTTGCAATTCTTCCTTTTTTACCAATAACCTTACCCATTTCTGAGTCATCTACTTTAAGCTTTAAAAGGACATTTCTACCATCAACAATTTCTTCTACTTCTACTTTGTCTGGATTATCAACAAGAGCCTTTGCTATTCCTTCTATTAGCTCTTTCATATCATCATCTCCAAAAAGGATTACTTAGATGCTTTAGATGCTTCGAACTTTTCAGTTATACCGTTAGTAGTGAAAAGTTTCTTAACAACTTCTGTTGGCTGAGCACCAGTTGCTAACCACTTGATTGCCTTTTCTTCGTCTATTTTAACCTGCTTTGGTTCAGTTAGTGGGTTGTAGTATCCTATTTCTTCTATAAATCTACCATTTCTTGGTGATCTAGCATCTGCTACTATTACTCTGTAAAAAGGTCTCTTATGTGTACCCATTCTTCTTAATCTAATTTTTACTGCCATTGTAAAATACCTCCATGTATCATTATTAATTATATTATTTATAAAAGATATATTCACTGTTGCAAATACTAATGAATTATATCATATTTAACTACTTATGTAAATCAAATTTAATTGAAATTGTTAAAATGGTAATTTAGGCATTTTAGGAAAACCACCTTTTTTCATTTTGCCCATCATATTTCCTGATTGGAACATTTTCATCATTTTCTTCATCTCATTAAATTGCTTTATTAATCTGTTTACATCTTGCACAGATGTGCCACTACCCCTTGCTATTCTTTTCTTTCTAGAAGCATTTAGAACAGCGGGATTACGTCTTTCATATAGAGTCATAGATTGAATGATAGCCTTAGTTTTGTTTACTTCTTTACCGTTAGCATCAAAATTACCCATCTGACCTTTTATAGAACCCATGCCAGGTACCATATCCAGCAACTTATCTAGTGGACCTAGGTTTTGAATTTGTTCTAGCTGAGATAGAAAATCTTCAAAATCCATCTCATTTTTTCTCATTTTTTGTTCTAACTCTTTGACTTTTTCCATATCCAATGAGTCTTGGGCTTTTTCTATTAAAGAAAGTACATCACCCATACCTAAAATTCTTGAAGCCATTCTATCTGGATGGAAAACTTCTAGATTATCTAACTTTTCTCCCATACCTACAAACTTGATTGGCTTATTTGTTACAGCTCTAATAGAAAGTGCTGCACCACCTCTTGTATCGCCATCTAATTTTGTAAGAACTACTCCATCTATGCCAAGAGCCTCATTAAATGACTCTGATACATTTACTGCATCCTGACCTGTCATAGAATCTACTACCAAAAGTATTTCCTGAGGATTTACATTTGATTTAATATCTTTAAGCTCTTGCATCAGTACTTCATCTACATGAAGTCTACCTGCTGTATCTATAATTACTACATCATTTAAATTATTTTTTGCATGTTCCAAAGCAGCCTTTGAGATATCTACTGGAGAAACTTTATCTCCCATAGTAAATACTTCAATATCTAACTTTTCACCTACAACCTGTAATTGCTTTATAGCAGCTGGTCTATATACGTCACCTGCAACTAATAATGGCTTTTTGCCTTTTTTCTTTAGCAAACCTGCCAGCTTACCAGAAGTAGTAGTCTTACCAGCACCTTGCAAACCAACCATCATAATTACTGTTGGTGGCTTTTGTGAGAAAGTAATCTCTGATTTTACACTTCCCATCAAATTGGTCAACTCTTCATTTACTATCTTGATTACCATTTGTCCAGGAGTTAGACTTTTCATAACATCTTCACCAATGCATCTGTCTTGAACAACCTTTACAAAATCTTTTACTACTTTATAATTTACATCGGCTTCCAACAAAGCCATCTTGACTTCTCTCATTGCTGCTTTTACATCGGCTTCTGTTAGTTTACCTTTAGATTTTAACTTACCGAATGCATTTTGTAGCTTATCTGATAAACCTTCAAATAACATTATATCAACTCCCTAACTTCTTCTATTAAAATACGTAGCTGATTTTGATCTTTCTTATCTATATTAGATAAACTTTCAATCTGCTTTGCTAGTTTGTCTACTTGCTTATTTATTTTTTTTGATTTTTCTACCATTCTCAATTTATTTTCATATTCTTTTAAAGATTTTTCTGATCTCTTTAAACTATCAAATACCGACTGTCTTGAAATCTTTAATATAGAACTTATTTCTCCAAGAGAATAATCCTCTTCATAATACATAGAAATAATTTCTCTTTGCTTCTCAGTCAATAATTGAGAATAATATGCTAGAAGTATCTCAACTTCAATCATTTTTTCAATATCCATTTTAGACCTCCTTGTAAAGGTCTTTAACCTTACACTAGAATATTTTATACTATAGTAATAAATAAGTCAAGCACTTTTTAAATAAGTGTAAAGTTTTTTTACTTTACACTTATTTAAAATTATTATATTTAATTACATATCACCAAATAAAGCATTTGTGAAAGATTTTGCATCAAAATCTTGTAGATCTTCTGCCTTTTCACCAACACCTATTAATTTAACAGGTACATCAACTTCTGATTTAACAGCTAGAACTACTCCACCCTTTGCTGTACCATCTAGTTTTGTAAGTGCAATACCTGTTATATCCGCAACTTCTTTGAAAGTTTTTGCCTGACTGACAGCATTTTGCCCTGTGGTGGCATCTACAACCAACAATACTTCTCTATGTGCCTCAGGATATTCTCTATCAATTATCTTAAATATCTTTCCAAGCTCATTCATTAAATTGACTTTGTTGTGTAATCTACCGGCTGTATCGACAATCAATACATCTGCCTTTCTTGACTGACAAGCCTTTATAGCATCAAATACTACGGCACCTGGATCAGCTCCTTCATGATGTTTGATTATATCCACATCCACTCTATTGGCCCATATATCTAACTGTTCAGTCGCAGCCGCTCTAAATGTATCTGCAGCTGCTAGCATTACTTTTTTCTTATCATCTTTGAATCTTTGAGCAAGTTTACCAATAGTAGTAGTCTTTCCTACACCATTTACTCCAACCATTACTATTATAGTTGCTGGTTCTTTTATTTCAATCTTGCTATTATCTTTTGATAGGATATCTCCTATTATTTCTTTTAATAGATCTCTAACTTTTAGTGGCTCTTTTACTCCTCTTTCTTTTATCATAGTTCTTAATCTATCTATAATTTCCATAGTAGTATTAAGTCCAACATCTGCAGTAATTAGTATTTCTTCTAATTCTTCCATCAATTCTTCATCTATTTTGGTATATGAATTTAATATTGAATCTACCCTGCCAGTTATATTATCCTTAGTTTTTGAAATACCTTGCATTAATCTAGAAAATACATTGGTTTTTTCATCTTTTTTTTCTTCTTTGTCGCCTTCTTTTTCTTTTTGATTTTCTTTATCAGCTTCAACTAACTTTTTATCATCTCTTACTATTTCATCAACCTTAGATTCAGTACTTTGAGTTGATTCATTTATATCTTTTTCTATTATTTCTTCTATATTTTCTTCATTGTCTTTTTTCTTCCAAAATTTAAACATCTTACCTCCTAAGATTCAATCATCTTTTCTGCTTCATCAAACTTTATGCTTATTACTGATGATACACCTTTTTCTTGCATTGTGACACCATATATATAATCAGCAACTTCCATAGTACCTCTTCTATGAGTAACAGCAATAAACTGAGTATCTCTGCTCAAGTCTTTCAAAAATTCTCCAAATCTATATACGTTTACATCATCAAGTGGTGCTTCTATTTCGTCTAATATACAGAATGGCGTAGGTTTTGATACAAGTATAGCGAAAAGTATACAAATAGCTGTCAGAGCCTTTTCACCGCCAGATAACAATGATAAATTTTTCATCTTTTTGCCAGGTGGTTGAGCCGTTATTTCTATATCGCATGATAGTATATTTTCCATATCAGAAATAGCTAAATTAGCATTACCGCCACCAAATAGTATCTTATATACCTTAACAAACTCTTCATTTATTATATTAAAGTTCTTTACAAATTCATCAACCATTCTTTCTTCTAGATCACTTATTATAAATTTTAATGATTCGATTGATTTTTCTAGATCTATTTTTTGTTCTTTATAGAAAGTATATCTCTCACTTAGCTCTTCGTACTCTTCTATAGAATCTAAGTTTACATTTCCAAGATTTTTAATAGCTTTCCTAAGTTTTTCAATTCTCTTAACATCTATATTTATACTTTTATCTATAAGTTCAAGTGCCTGAACTACTGTCAATTCATATTTTTCAAATAATGAAATTAAAATATTATCACGTTTATCTATCTGGCGTTCTAATTTAGACTCAAGCTTAAATATCTCTTCTTTATATTCCATTAATTTTCTATCTTTTGCTCTAAATTCTTGACTTATCTCATCTAGTTTTTGCTTATGTTCATCTCTATATAACTTAATCTCAATAAGTGAACTTGATTTATCTTTGAATTCTTTTTCCAAATCATCTATTAATTTTGTAAGTTCAAAAACTTTAGTATCTAATTCATTTAATAATTCATTATTTTCTTCCATTGAAGATTTTATATTATCTATTTCTATATTAGAATCAAGAATATTCTTTTCAATTCTTTCAATTTCACTAATATTTGACTCAAAAATCTGTTTAATTTTTACTAGCTCAAGATTCTTCTCATTATAAATTTTAACTATGCTTTCCAATTTTTCTTTTAAAGATTCTTGTTCTAAAGCTAGCACATTTATAGAAGATGAATTATCAAATGTAAGTGTAGATAAAGATTCTAAATTCATTGTAAATTCACTATAAGCCTTGCTATTTTCTTGTATTTGAACCTTAATACTTTCCAATTCAGCCTTATTATTATCTATATCTTTATTTTTAACCTGAAGATCTCTAGCCATCATTTTTATCTGAGTATTAATAGATATTATTTGATTATCAAATTCTGACTTAGAGTTTTTCATATCTTTCAGTTCATCTAGCAATACTTCTTTATGGCTAACTAAGGCTTGTGATTTATCTGATATAGCCATAAGATTGTTTTCATTTGTGCCAATTTGTTCTGATAATTCATCTATTATTCTCTTTCTAGATAAAATATTTGAGTTAGTCTTTAAGCTACCACCCGTCATAGCTCCACCTGGATTTAATATTTCTCCTTCTAGCGTAACAATTTTATATTTGTGAGAAGTCTCTTTTGCAAATTTAATGGCATTATCAATAGTATCTATAACTACAACCCTACCCATAAGGTAATCTACTACACCCTTATATTTTGAATCAAATTCTAGTAAGTCAGACATTATGCCTATTGGTTTTATAGATACATTAGCCCTAATTTCAATCTTATTAGCCCTAACAGTATTAATCGGTAAAAAAGTAACTCTGCCATAGTTGTTTGATTTTATATAATTTATTGCCTGCTTGGCTGAATTTTCATTATCAACAACTACATTTTGAATCCCTGCTCCTAGAGAGGCTTCAACAGCTTTTTCAAATTTCATAGGCACTTTGATCAATTCACCAAGTGCTCCATGAATACCAGAAATCGCCTTGTTATTTAGTACTTCCTTTACTCCTCTATTAAAACCTTCGTGTTGGTTTTCCATTTCTATATAAGTTTTTTGTCTAGATTTTAGTGATGCAGTCTTATAATTTAAATCTTGATATTCCTTATTATTTTTTGAAATTTGCTCATCTATATTTTTTATCTGTAAAGCTTTATTGCCTATATTTACTTCAAAGTCTTTAATACTTGTTTCTAAATCATTTAAATTATTCTTTTTATCTTCAATGTCTAATTTTAATTGATCAATATTAGCTATCTTTTCACTCATAGAATCTGCAAATTCAAGCTCTTTAATTTTTAAATTTTCAAGCTTTATCTTTATAGATATGGATTCTTTTGATAAGTTTTCTTTCTTTTGAAGTAAATCTAAAGATTTATTCTTATTATCTTCTATAGATTTTTCTATACTTTCAAGCTTATTTTCAAGACTAATTTTTTCTTCAAAAATATCGGCTAACTCATTTTCTATTTTTTCTATAATAAATGAGTTATCATCTGCCACCTTATTGATTTTATCAAGCTCTGTATTATCTATTTCTATTTTTTTATCTAAAATCTTTAGTTCATTTCTCTTTCTTTGTAATTCTGCCTCTTGTGACTTTATTTTTTCCTTAGAAATATTAAAATCACCCTTGTTTTCATTTAATTTTTCACTTAGCAAATTGATAGCTTCATTTGTCTCTTCTATCAGTGATTCTAAGTTATTTTCTTCTTCTCTCAATTTTGAGATTTCTATTTCTAGATTGTTCTTTTCGTCTTCATCTAACTGAATCTCTTTTCTGTTTTCTTCTAATTGATATTCAAAGTCCTTTATCAGTCTTTCGGCATGATCATTTTGCTCCAATAAATCATTTACTTCCAATATTTTGAGCTCATCTCTATACTTTATAAATTTCCTTGCCTTTTCCTGTTGTCTTTCCAAAGGCTTAATTTGTTTTTCTATTTCGTCATAAATATCATTAATTCTCTCAAGATTTTCACTAGATTTTTTTAGATTTTTCTCTGATTCATTTTTCTTATACCTAAATTTAGCTATGCCACAAGCTTCGTCAAATATTTTTCTCCTGTTTGCAGGATTTGAACTCAGAATATCTTCTACCTTCCCCTGTTCAATAATAGAATATCCATCTTTTCCTATACCTGTATCCATTAGAATTTCTTTGATGTCTTTTAGTCTGCAAATTTTGCCATTTATAGAGAATTCAGACTCACCACTCCTATAGGCTTTTCTCTTTATAATCAATTCATCTGAATCAATATCTATTTCTCCAAGCGCATTATCTAGGCAAATTGATGCTTCACAAAAATTCATTGGATTTTTTGTATCAGTTCCAGAGAAAATGACATCTTCCATCTTTTCCCCTCTTAAACTTTTTATACTCTGCTCTCCCATTACCCATCTAATAGCATCAGAGATATTACTCTTACCACTACCATTAGGACCTACAACTGCTGTAACCCCTTCTTCAAAGAATATATCAGTTTTAGTTGGAAATGACTTAAATCCACGTAATTCCAGCTTTTTTAAATACATTCTATCTCCTTTCATCAAACTAACTACAATAAATCGTAAATCTTAGCTAGTTCAAAATACATTTGTTCAAATTTTATATGTTTTATTTCCTTATCGTCAATTATTACTTTAAATGAATCTTTTAAAGAATTATTTACCAATACTTTAAATCTTGCCTTATATTTTTCATTTATAAAAATTCTGTTTGATCTTTTGTTCCCAACTACAAAAGATATATTTATATTTGCTGTTTCAATACAAATTGTACGAAATTCTTCAGGTATAATACTTATTAGGTAATCCTTGATCATTTCAGCTTTGGCAAGTTCTCTAAAGGCTGGATGATTAGGTCCAGCTATTACATCTACTCCATTTTGAATATCTTCAGTTGCCTGTAAACCAACCCTAATTACGCCCACATTATTTATCCAATATAATACCATTAATTTCTTTGTAATATCAATGGCTTCTTTTATAGAAAAAGGCTTATAAGTACCTGCTTTATACTCTATTTCTAGACCTGTTTCTCTAATTACTAGTGTAGGATAAATCCTTACAAAAGATGGTCCAATCTTTATAAACTCTTTGGCTGTATATATACATTTTTCCTTAGAATCACCTGGTAAGCCCAACATCATTTGAAGTCCAAGTGTAAAACCATAATCTTTTATGAGCTTTGAAGATTCATAAACTACATCCTTTTTATGACCCCTGATACTCTTCTCTAATACCTCTTCATCCATTGATTGAACTCCCAGTTCAATTATTGTAACTCCGTATTTTTTTAACCTATCTAATTTTTCTGCATCTATACAATCTGGTCTAGTGGATAATCTAATATCTCGTACCAAGCCCCTATCCTTATATTCCTTGGCTAAACTTAATAGGTCCTCTTGAAATACAGGATCAATAGCAGTAAAACTACCTCCAAAAAATGCGATTTCTACCATTACATCATCTATAGTTTTCAGAGCCTCTTCTACAATGATCCTAGCTTTTTGGCCAGTCATATCTGTAGACAAACCTGTAATCCTGGTTTGATTACAGAATATACAGTCATGCGGACATCCCTGATGAGGCACAAATATAGGTATGATTTTCTTGTTCATTATAATTCACCCATCTGTTCCAAGGCATTTCTAGCTGCATCTTTTTCTGCATCTTTCTTATTTTTCCCCTTACCAGTACCGAGTACTTTATTTCCACATTTAACCTGCATCTCAAACTCCTTATTGTGATCTGGTCCTTTTTCTTCTATCAATTTATAGCATAGTTTACCATTTTTACTTTGTATAATTTCCTGTAAAATTGTCTTATAGTCTCTGAAGATATTTCCATCAACTGTTTTGATAATCACGTCTCTTAGATTATGCAATATAAACTTCTTAGCATTTTCGAAACCACCGTCTAAGTATATAGCGGCTATAACAGCTTCCGTAGCATCAGCTAAAATTGAATCCCTATCTCTTCCTCCAGAAGACTTTTCTCCCTTACCTAAGAATAGAAATTTACCTAAATCTAATTTTCTAGCTACTACGCTAAGAGACTCTTCACAAACTACATTCGCTCTTAATTTTGTAAGTTTACCCTCTGGTAAATCTTTTCTTTCATTGAATAAATAGTCACTTATTACGAGGCCTAATACAGAGTCTCCTAAAAACTCTAACCTCTCGTTGTATTTATATTCTTTATGCTCATTGGCAAAAGATGAGTGAGTAAGCGCTATTTGTATGTATTCTTTGTCTTTAAATGTATATCCTATTTGATTTTCAAATATCTCTACATTTTCTCTAACTAAAGTTTTTACTGATGGCATATGCATCCTCTCCTCTTATTATAAAAAATTTATATTAGAAAAAAATACCTGTAAGATACAGGTATTTTATCTAAAAGTCCTAATTAACTCTTGATAGATATTCACTTGTTCTTGTGTCTATCTTTACTCTGTCTCCAACATTTATAAATAGTGGAACCTGTACCACTGCTCCTGTTTCAACTGTAGCCGCCTTAGTAACGTTACTTGCAGTATCACCCTTGATTCCTGGTTCAGTATCAACAATTTCAAGTTCAACAAAGTTAGGTCCTTCTACTTGGAATGGAGATCCCTGATAGAATCTAATTGTTGCAACTTCATTTTCCTTTAAGAATTTGATAGCATCTTCAACTTGTTCATAGTTAAGAGGTATCTGATCATAAGTTTCTTCATCCATAAAGTAGTATAATTCACCATCGTTATATAGGTATTGCATCTGCTTTGTTTCTATATTAGCCTTAGGGAATTTATCACTTGGATTGAAAGCTTCTTCTCTGATTGCTCCTGTTATCAAGTTTTTATATTTAGTTCTTACGAAAGCGGCTCCCTTACCTGGCTTTACGTGCTGAAAATCTACAACTAAACAAGGCTGTCCATCTTTTTCAAAAGTTACACCCTTTCTAAAATCACTAGCTGTTACCATATTCTATCTCCTCCAAATTTCAAAAAAATGTTTATCCAATTAATTATATCACTTAGACCTTGAATTGTCTATATTTTGCTAAATTTTGCCTTTCTTGCTAAAAATAATTATACTTACAATAATTATTATTCCTCCAATTATTGTTCCCATATTTGGAATCTCTTTTAATACAAAAGATGCCAATAATGTAGCGAAAAAAGGTGTTAGAAAACTAAAATTTGCAACTTCGCTCGTGTTAGTTGTAAGAGACATAGCCACACTCCATAAAAAATATGATCCAGCACTACTTATTACTCCCAATACAACCACTACACCTATATGGTATGCATCCGCAATTTGAATCTGATTAAATCCGTCCATTGCAAATGGAGATAATATAATCACAGCTGATATCATTGAGTAAGTTACTATTTCTATAGATTTGTAACCCATCATAGAAAGTTTTCTATTCAACAAATTATATCCGCAGAATAATGTAGCTGCTCCCAAAGTCCATAACATACCAAAGTTGAAAGATAGCACTCCATCCCAAAGCATCATTATCATTACCCCGATAAATGCTGTTATAAGCGTAATCCAACCCACTATATTAATTCTCTCTTTATATATTTTATTAGCTGCAACAGCAGTCATAACAGGCGTCAAAGCTATTATAATACTTGATGACGCAGATGAAATACTCTTTATACCTTTATTAAAGGCAAAAAGATATAATCCAAAACCACAAGCACCTGCCAAAAAGAAAATTGGCAAGTCTTTTTTCTTTGGCAGTCTACTTCCTGTGAATATACCTATTAATATTAAGGTCAATGAAGCTATTGTCACTCTTAAAAAACCTAGTGCAAATGGCGAAAATTGTTGCATTGCTACTTTAGAAAAAGGAAAAGCGATAGCCCAACCCAATACAGTTGTAAAACACAGTAGATTAATTTTCACTTTATTATTCATCATTTATACCTCCTAATTATAAAAATGACAATTGATTTTTCTCACTCATACCATCTAAACTACCGTGTTCAGATAATTTTTCTACTACAGTTTTTGAAACCTTAGTCCTTCTTATTAAATCTTCCTTAGATAAAAATCTTCCATTTTTTCGTTCTCTTACAATGTTCTTTGCAGCATTTTCACCCATACCTTGGAGAGAAGTCATAGGCGGTAGTATCTTTTTTTCACCAGCCAACTTAAACTCAGTAGCGTGAGATTTATATATATCTACCTTTAAGATTTCAATTCCTCTACAAAGCATTTCAACTACCACCTCTAATACTGTCAATTGTGATTGTTCTTTTGTAGTCGCGTCCATTCCCAATTCATAAATCCTATTCATCTTTGACTTTACAGCCTCCAAACCTTGTGTAACTAACTCAACATCGAAATCATCAACCTTGGTAGTGAAATATGTAGCATAAAAAGCCTCTGGATAATTTACTTTACAATAAGCTATTCTAAATGAAGTCATAACATAAGCAACCGCATGTGCTTTGGGGAACATATATTTAATCTTTTTACAAGAATTTATATACCACTCTGGAACGTTGTTTGCAGTCATAGCTGCTACATGTTCAGGTTTTAAGCCCTTACCTTTTCTAACACTTTCCATTATAGTAAATGCCATTTTAGGTTCTAGACCTGAAAATATCAAATAGTTCATTATGTCATCACGTGTAGAAATAACTTCTTTTAACCCTACTACATTGGCTCTTACCAAATCTTGGGCGTTATTTACCCACACATCTGTTCCATGAGAAAGACCTGAGATTCTTCCAAGTTCTGCAAAGGTTGTAGGTTGAGTGTCTATTAGCATTTGCCTAGTGAATTTAGTACCAAATTCTGGTATAGCAAGACTACCAACAGGGGTTCCAATTTGTTCTTCAGTTACTCCAAGTGCTTTTGTGGAAGTAAACAAAGACATAGTTTCTGGATCATCAAGAGGTATATCTGTAATTTTTATTCCAGTCATGTCCTCCAACATCCTGATGATAGTCGGACCATCATGTCCCAGTATATCTAATTTTAAAATTCTACCACTGATAGAATGGTAATCAAAATGAGTTGTAATAACCCCACACTCTTTATCATTTGCAGGATATTGAATTGGAGTAAAATCATGCACATCCTTATAATTAGGAATAACCATTACACCGCCTGGATGCTGACCAGAAGTTCTTTTAACACCCGTGCATCCCAGTGTTAATTTCGTTTTTTCGGCAGCAGACAAATCCATATACTTTTCTTCAGAGAATTTTTTTACATATCCATAAGCTGTCTTATCCTTTACAGTACCTATTGTACCTGCTCTAAATGTATATCCTTCACCAAATAATTCTTCAGTATATTTATGTATTACTGGCTGATAAACTCCTGAAAAGTTAAGGTCAATATCAGGTTCCTTATCACCATCAAATCCCAAGAAAACTTCAAAAGGTATATCATGACCATCCTTTATCATTTTCTCTCCACATTTAGGACAATTTTTGTCAGGTAGGTCAACACCAGAGCCCTTTTCACCAATTTCAAAAAACTCACTATGTCTACATTCTGGGTTAGGACACACATAATGTGCTGGAAGTGGATTTACTTCTGTTATATCACTCATTGTCGCGGCAAGAGAAGATCCTACCGAACCTCTTGAACCAACCAAATAACCATCTGATAGAGATTTTGCAACTAGTTTGTGAGCTATAATATACATAACTGCATATCCATTTCCAATAATAGAGTTTAATTCTCTATCGAGTCTTTTTTGCACAACTTCTGGGAGTGGATCTCCATAAATGGATTTTGCTTTTGTATAACACATACTTCTTAGCTCTTCTTCTGAACCCTCAATTACTGGAGGGTACGTGTCTTTTGGTATAGGAACTATATCATCTATCATATCTGCAATTTTATTGGCATTTTTAATTACTATCTCATACGCTTTTATAGGGTCTAAATAATAAAACTCATCCATCATCTCTTCAGTTGTTCTAAAATATAATTCTTCTTTTTTATCTGCTTTAGAAAAACCTTGAGAATATTTCAAAATTCTCCTATATATTTCATCTTCTGGTTCTAATATATGAACATCACCTGTAGCCACTACCAATTTTTCATATCTATCCCCTAATTCTATTAATTTTTTATTTATATTTATCAATTCTTCATAGTCTTTTACTTCCCCATTATCGACCAAATAAGAATTATTTGATAAAGGCATCACTTCTATAAAATCATATAAGTCCAATATATCTCTGATTTCTTCATCACTCTTATTTCTCTGAACTGCATTATACAACTCGCCACTAGAACAAGCACTACCTACTATCAATCCCTCTCTTAGTTCTTTAAGCTTACTTTTTAAAATCCTAGGACTTCTATAAAAATGTTCTATATGTGAATCAGAAATTAATCTATACAAGTTTTTCAAACCTTGATAATTTTTAGCATAAATTGTTGCATGGGTCGGTCTCAGCTTGGTATAATCTACTTTACCATAGTAATCATTTATTTGCGCCAAAGTTTCGATACCATTTTTTTTAAACATATCCAAAAATTTTATATATACTTCTGCTGTAGCACGAGCATCATTTACAGCTCTATGATGACCACTCAAACTAACACCCAATTCTTTGCATATTTTATCTAGAGTAAATTTTTTCATGTGTGAAAGTAGTATCCTGGATAAAGATAGGGTATCCACCTTATCTTTCTTATATTCTAGCCCTATTTCCTTGCATTTTTGTGATATAAAACCAGTGTCAAAGTCGGCATTATGAGCCACGAATACTGCATCCTTTGAAAATTCCATAAATTTAGGAAGTATTTCATCAATTTTAGGGGCATCTTTGACCATATCATTAGTAATACCAGTCAGATCTTGTATCTTGTAAGATATATCCATTTGAGGATCTACAAAACTTGAAAATTCCTCAATTATTTTTCCATTTTCTATCAATACTGCCCCTATTTCAGTAATATTATCATTGGTAGGAGAAAATCCAGTAGTTTCAAGGTCAAATACCACAAATCTTTGATTTAAGTCTTTCTTATTGGCATTCAATATTAGATCTTGATCATCATCAACTAAATAAGCTTCCACACCATAAATTACCTTTATATCTTTTCCTTTAGAGGCATTCATAGCATCAGGAAATCCCTGAACCACACCATGATCTGTAATAGCTATAGCTTTATGACCCCAAGTTTCGGCTCTTTTTATCAATTCTTTTACTGGTATTATTGCATCCATTGATGACATCTGTGTATGAGCATGTAGTTCCACTCTTTTTTCATCAGACAAATCCATTCTCATATGTGGCTTGGCAATCTTTATCCCCGTTACATTTAGTTCAATGTCACCTGTATATTTGCTGCGAATCACATCACCTCTCACACATATATATTTACCTACGCTAGTTTCTTTTATGACTTTTTCTGCATTTAAGTCATTCAATATTACTCTGCATGAAATTGCACCTGTCCTATCTGACATCTGAAAATTATGATTAATTTTTCCATATTTATTAGCTCTAGAGTCAACATTTATGACCTGACCTGTAACTGCAACTGTTCTTGAAAACTCGTCAACGTCTTTCATATCTTTGTTAAAAGCTTCTACCGTCACTCCATAAATAATATCAGGATCAATTGTTTTTTCAATATTAACTACATATTTTTCTTCTTTATCACCAAACTCTTCCTCTTCCAAATTTGAAAAATATATTTTTGATACTAAGTTGCGAATATCACCTGTTCTCTTTTCTATTAGTTTCTCTATTTCTAAATCTTTATGATCTGCATTTCTAGCTACTTCTAATTCAACCTCTATATCTAAGGATAACTCTTTTTTTACTAATTCCTTTACTTTATTTATTATCTCTTTTTCTAAAAACATATTATATACAAGATTATCTGGAGTTTTTATTTTCAATTTATTGTCTATAAATAAATGCTCCAAATCATTACCATATGCTAATAATAATGGGGATTGCATTTTAATCATATAAAAAATATTAGGCCAGTACTTTTTAATAATATCTTTAGGCTTTTTCTTTTCTAGCCCAACAATTCTCAAATTCACTTTTATATCTTTTAAAGGAGGACAGATTGCTTGTTTTACTCTTAGCACCAATTTATCAAATCTCTCATTTAACACAATAGTTTTGGATATTACATCTATTTTACAAATATTGGCTTCTTTATCAAGTATTATATTTTCAACTTCTAACTCTTCAAAACCATTAGTTAAAGAAGATTTTACATTTTCTTCATATTGTAAAAAATCTACAAATTTTTTCATACTTCCTCCTTTCTACTTAATTTTAAATATATTATTATCTTTTGATCTAATAAACTATTATAATCCAAAAATTTTAAAACATATATTTGATTTCAAATATATGTTTTAATTTATTACTATTAATTTTTATCTCACCATTTTTCTAATAATTATTTAATTATTTATATATTATAAATCAATTCCGTCTTTTATTAAATTCGTATCAATTATATTTATGTCTTTACTTATTTCTGAGTTATCTTCTCTAAACCTATCAATTACTTCATATTTATCCCAGCAATGCATTGGAGCTATATTCTTTGTCTTTGTATTTTCCAAAAAGTATTTCATACCCCAATCATATCTATCTCCTTGTCTAGGGTCTAGGGGAACCATAGCCAAATCAAATTCTAAACCTTTTATTTTATCAATTTCATGTTTGAACCTATTTGTCATGTCCTCATATTCTTTTTCACTTTCAAATCCATCCCATGTCCACCAATTTAAATCACCTGCATAATAAATACTCTTGCCATTTACATTTATTAAAAAGGCCACTCCTTCATCAGTACTAGTAAGAGTTTGCATATCCATATCTCCAATCTTATATTTAGAATTTGGACTTACATAATGAACTCGCTTATATTTAGGATAGTCCCTATATTGTATATCATCTGATAATATATACTCTACATCCATATGCTTATTAAAAATATTAAATATATTCTTATTAAAATGATCTTTATGAACATGAGAACTAAAGACATATAATTTTTTCTTTAGGTTCATCTTAGGTAAATCTTTTTTGTAATAATCAAACAAAAGATATCTATCTTCAAATTCTAGTAAAAAACAACTGTGATATATATAAGTTAATTTCATAATAATAACCTCCTAATTTTTATTATATAAAAATTAATGCCCATAAATACATGCTTTAAAGCTTATACATTAATAAGATTTAACAATAATTTTATAACTTTATTATAACACAAACTCGATAGATAATAAGCACTTTATAAAAAAGAAAGAGTAGACAATTATAAAACAAATAACGCCTACTCTTTGTATATTTTTAATATTAAATCTATAAATTTATTATTTATGGACTATTACTGGTGTCCCTACACTTATATTTTTATATAAATATGCAACATTTTTTAATGGTGTATTTACACAACCATGTGAACCAAAATATAAATATCTAGTGCCACCATATGCAGCTTGCCAGTAAGAATCATGTATACCTATGCTTCCATTAAAAGGCATCCAATATTGTACTGGTGATGCATATCCTGGGCCTCTTAGAGTTACGTTTCTCATCATTTTATTTATTTTAAATATACCAGGAGGTGTTGCCATACCTTTATTTGGGTTTCCTGTAACTACTGGTGTATATAATTGAGTCTTACCATTATTGATTAAGCGCATGTCCTGTGAACCTAAATCTATCTCTACATACTTAGTTCCTAATTTTGTAGCTCCACTTGGAATATTAACTTGTCCTGACTTTATATATTTTGGATTTACTCCATAAAATGATTTAGCTTGTCCCAACATATCATTTAGTCTATTTACTTCAGCAGATTTATCAACATTCATAGAATATCCTGATTTAGCTATTATTACATCTCCACGCTTCCAATATGCATAGGCTTCATTAGAACCTACTTTATAACCTTCTGGGTCAATTGTGTTAACGAATGCTTTTACTTTTTCTTGATCAAATTCAACATTAAAGTCATTAAATTCTCCAGAATTTATCATTCTTAAAATTCTTATACCATTTAAATTTGATGTACTTGCATTAGCTTTGTACTCTATTGACACATTTTCATAAGATAAAATTTTAGAAAAAGCTTGATCTGCTTTAGTCTCGCCCCTATGTTTGATAAAATCAGCAACAAAGTTTATATTTTTACTATGATTTCTTCCACCACTTACTTGAATTAAAGAATGTATAGGTCTTCTAGAATCATTTAAGATTCTTAATTGACTATATGTCATACCATTTTCTGATACCAGCATAACTGGACCTTCTGCAAACACTTGATCTGTAGATGTGTTTTCAGCTTTCTTTACCGGTTGTAAAATCGCCTTATTATTTAAATTGACAGTACTTTCACTTGAAATTGAATCCTCATTTGCTATTAAATCACTAGATTCATTATTTGAACTATTCTCAGACAATTGACCGTTTGTATTAGTTGATGTTATAACTTGAGCTTCATCTGATGAATTTGTTTCACCCGCTGGTTTTGTTTCATCTACTGACTTTGTTTCATCTACTGGCTTTGTTTCATCTACTGGCTTTGTTTCATCTACTGGCTTTGTTTCATCTACTGGCTTTGTTTCATCTACTGGCTTTGTTTCATTGTCATTAGTTTTATTACTTGATATAATACTTGCATTTATTAGTACTGAGTCTATCAACTTAGACTTATTTGCACTACCATCATCAGCTATATATACAGTATCAAAGTTAGGATAGAATTTTTCTATCATATTGATATTAGTTTCCTGTCTATTAGCTCCTGAAATTCTTTCACTTTGACTTGTAATAGATTCATAGTCTTTTGATATACTCTTTTCTCCACCAATTAAGAAAGTTTTCTCTATGTTCATTTCTTTAATCTCTGATTGTAACAAATCAAATGATACACTATTAGAAAAAATTATAGGTGCATGCTTATTTGCAGCCACAGATCCTATTCCAGCTGCATCTGCTAGACCAGTAAATCCATTAACTAAAAAACCTTCTTTAAAATCCGTACTTTCTAATTTTCTTAACTCTTTAGCTATATTTATAGATGTCTGTATTCTATCCTTACCTTCTATTCTACTGACCTCAAATGAATTATTTTTGATAAAATCTTCAACTTGCGTAGATACAGATCCTTGACCACCTACTATTATAATATGCTTTGGATTTAGTCTCTTAATTTCATTGAAAGTATCTGCATGAATAGTATTTGCACTTGTTAGAAGTACTGGTGCGTTTAGTTTACTAGCAAGTGGCGATATAGAAAGCGAATCTGCTATTGCATGTGAATTCACAAGAATTACATTATCTGCTTTGTCCTTCCAACCACTTTGGGATATAGAAATCGCCGTAGCAAATCTATCTGTGCCACTAATGTTACTTATATTTACACTTTCTGCCATTACACTAGTAAAAGGCAAAATCATCGATAATGAAAGAGCAACTGCTAAACTCTTTTTAGTAAGTTTTTTCATATCTTATCTCCTCAATCAATTAATAATAATTTTTTTCTTAATATAATTCCTATATTTATTATAATACTATATTTTTAAAACTATACAATACGTTTTCCATTACTGAAATATATTGTAATAATACTTTGAGTGAAAGTAACAAAAATGTGGTAAAATATATGTATGTTATTACAAAAAGTTGATTAAATCAAAAAAATAATTACTATTTGTAACTTAAAAGATTTTTTAGGAGGAAAATATGACTATAGCAGATAAAAACTTTAAAAGTTTATGTAAGGATATATTAGAAAGTAATAATTCAACACTAGGCGAAAAAGTGAGACCAAAATATGCAGATGGAACTCCATCACATACATATTTTATAAATCAAGTATTTGAAAGATATGATTTATCAAAAGGTGAATTACCAATACTAACTCTTAGACAAGTCGCTTGGAAATCCGGTATAAAAGAGATTTTATGGATTTATCAAGATCAAAGTAACAATCTAGATCTTTTAAAAAACAAGCATGGAATTACTTGGTGGGATGAATGGGATATTGGAGATAGAACAATAGGACAGAGATATGGAGCTACTGTAAAAAGACACAAGTTAATAGATAATCTTTTAAGAAATCTTAAAGAACAACCATATGGTAGAAGACATATAATAAATCTATATCAAGAATCTGACCTTAACGAAACTAAAGGACTTTACCCATGTGCAATGGAAACTCAGTGGTCAGTTAGAGATGGATTTTTAGACATGACGTTGATACAAAGATCTTCAGATGTACCTGTTGCAAACGCAATAAATAAAATACAATATGTAGCCTTATTAATGATGGTAGCACGACATGTAGGATTAGAACCTGGAGTATTCTGTCATTATGTCAATAACGCACACATATATGATAGACATATAGACCAGATTAAAGAGTTATTATCTAGAGAGGAACAAATTGATGGAGATAAAGTACGATTAGTGCTTAATCCAGAAAAAACTAATTTCTATGATTTTACAATAGACGATTTTACTATGGAAAATTACAATCCAGTAAAACCTAATCTAAAATTTGAATTAGCAATATAAAGGAGACTATAATTTGAATAATATATATGCAATAGTTGCAATGACTAAAAAAACAAATTCAATTGGCATAGATGGACATATGCTATACCATCTAAAAGATGATTTAAAATATTTTAAAGAAACTACAATGGATCATGCGATAATATGCGGAAGAAAAACATACTTTTCTTTTCCCAAAAGACCATTACCTGGTAGAAAAAATATAATTTTGACTAGAAGTTTTGATTCTTATGAAGGTGCATTTACACTACACTCAAAAGATGAAGTACTAGAATATGCCAAGAATAATCCAGATGAAAAAGTATTTATATGTGGTGGTGATAACGTATATAAACAATTCATGGATGTAGTGTCAAAACTATATATCACAGAAATTGATGAAGAAGAACCTGTAATTGCCGATTCATATTTTCCAGAAGTTGATCCAGAAATATGGGAAGTAGAAAGTGCATCTGCTTATGTAAAAGAAGATGGTGCACCAAAATATAGATTTATGGTTTACAGTAGAAAATAGTATAATACTGAATAAAAAAGAAAAGAAAGTCTGACTATTGGCTTTCTTTTCTTTTTGAAAGTTATTTATAATTTCTAAAAAGATTATATGTTATTATTTATAGCATAATAATTCTATTCTATATTTACACTTCTATTTTTTGACATTTGATGCTATTTTTGTTATCATATATATGTATAAAATAAATTATAGATTGGATTAACAAAATGAAAAAATTGTCTTTAGAAAAATTATCACATACAATTTTAACTCTAAGAAAAGAAAATGCTCTTACTCAACAGCGATTATCTGAATTTACTGGTATAAATAGATCAATGATTGGTAAGTTGGAGAATAACAATTATACACCCTCAATAGAACAGTTAGAAAAACTTGCAGAAGTTTTAGAATTTGATATTAGTATACTTTTTGTTGAAGAAAAAGTAAAAGTAAAATATTATCAAAATAAATTTAACATAACCATTGTAGGAACAGGATATGTAGGGCTATCGATAGCTACTCTTCTTTCTCAAAATAACAAAGTTACTGCTTTGGATATAGATGAACAAAAAGTAAAATCTATCAATAATAGAATCTCACCAATAAAAGATGAATTTATAGAAAAATACTTTAAAGAAAAAAAACTTAAGCTGATGGCTACCATTAATTCTGAACTAGCTTATAAAAATGCTGACTTTATTATAGTTGCTACTCCAACCAATTATGATAGCAACAATAATTTTTTTGATTGCACTGCAGTAGACTCTGTTATAGCCGAAGCAATAAGCACAAATCCAAACGCTACCATTATTATCAAATCAACAATTCCTGTAGGCTATACTCAATCAATTAGAAAAAAATATAAGTCAAATAACATTATTTTTAGTCCTGAGTTTTTGAGAGAATCCAAAGCATTATACGACAATCTATATCCTTCAAGAATTATTGTATCATGTGACGAAACTACTAAATCTAAAGCCAAAATATTTGCTGAATTATTGAAAGAATCCGCACTAAAAGATGATGTAGAAACTCTTTTTATGGGATTTACTGAAGCTGAAGCTGTAAAACTATTTGCTAATACTTACTTAGCACTTAGAGTGTCATATTTCAATGAATTAGACACTTATGCTGAATCAAAAGGATTAGATACAAAAGAAATAATTAATGGAGTATGTTTAGACCCTAGAATTGGATCTCATTACAATAACCCTTCATTTGGATATGGTGGATATTGCCTACCAAAAGACACAAAACAATTATTAGCAAATTTCGAAGATGTACCTCAAAATATGATTTCTGCAATTGTAGAATCAAATAGAACTAGAAAAGATTTTATTGCTGATAAAGTTTTGAAATTAGCTGGAGCATATAACTCTAATTCTGAATGGAATTTAGAATTAGAAAAAGAAATAGTGATTGGAATTTATAGACTTACAATGAAAACTAATTCAGATAATTTTAGACAATCATCTATACAAGGAGTAATGAAGAGAATAAAAGCAAAAGGAGCCACTGTTGTTATATACGAACCAACTTTAGAAGATAATTCAACTTTCTTTATGAGTAAGGTTGTCAATAACCTCGAAAAATTTAAAAATATGTGTGATTGTATAATTGCAAATAGATATGATCCTATTTTAGAAGATGTATTAAAAAAGGTTTATACTAGAGATTTATTTTATAGAGATTAATACTTTTAAAATCTAGGCTCTTTGTCAAATAACATTGATGAAGAATAGAGAAAACTTTATAATTAACGTTTTTAATTGTTTTAGAAGAAATTTCACCTGTAAATTTTAAATTTTTGTCGTCTATTTCTAAAAGCTTTGATATACTATAACTTGAAAATATGCCTTATCCCCTTGTGTATTTTGTTTGGCGATTTAATATTACAACGGATTTGACATGTTTTCAATTATTTAACAAATAATAGCGATTATATTAATATTTTACATTTTCGTATTCCGACGATTATAGATTTTTTATTACCATCAACGCTAAAAATCATACACCCAATATAAAAGCGTATTCATATGAATACGCTTTTATATTGGGTGTATGATTTATTAACTTTTTATACGTAAGCATATTTTAGTTATAAATAAATGACTTAAAACTAATGTAACTATATTGCTCATTATGTTTGAAAAATCTCCATATGCAACAGCTTTCATAAAATAAAAAGACCCCAAAATATAAATTACCTTATAATAATAACATGAAATCAATGGTCTAACTGCTGTATCAAATGCTTTTATAAACATTCCATATACAACGGGTAATATTATTATTCCGAAAATATTAAAATCATATATACATTTAGAAACGAAATCTGCAGGTACTCCACCATATATCATGCTACCATAAATTAAATTTGTATTTAATACTTCAATTGACATTATACCATTTGGCTTAAACCTTGCTGGCAACCAAGCAAATATCCCAGAAACTATATCCATAAAGAAAGCGGGTTTTACTTCTCCATATAAATAAACTTTAGAAAAAGCAGTCTGAAAACTTAAGATAACATATCCAAATTCTGCTCTCAATATAGAAAATATATCAAAACTTAATTCTATTTTTTCTTTGCTAGCTATTTGAAATTTACTCATAATTACTTCTGCCGAATGCATAAAAATTAGGGATAGCAAACATATTATAGCCATTATTAAATAATCTTTTTTCTTTATATCTTTATATGATCTATATATGAAAAATAAAACAACAAAAACTAATATTGCATGCATTCTACTGCTATTTGCTAAAATATACAATAACGTTCCTATGCTAGATATTATAAAACATACTAAATCAAATACTCTTTTTTTTGATAAAAATAAAGAAAAGAATAAATACATAGAAAATTGTACAAAAGGACATAGTCTCATAAAAAACGAAAATTTATTATATATTCCAATGTCATATCCAGATCTAAGTAAATTTGCATATGGTAATATACCTATAGGACCACCATACGCACTTGTCCATAATATAAGAGATATCCATCCAAATAACATCAGTAATATTGAAGAATACCTAATTTTATTTGGATTTTCAGCAAAAATAGTTAATATTTTATTTTGATTTAGTATTACATTTTTATTTCTTTTTTTTATAATTTTTATGTTATAACCAATATTAACTAATATAAAACCTGTTGTTACAAATAGGTACATTATTCCAATTTGCTCAATGCCCAACCTACTGAAATCTATCATTGCCAAATCTTCAGTAGGATTATTACCTAATGCAATAAAACTACAAATAGAGGCTGGCACAAAATAATAAACCAAAATATAAAATAAATCTACAATATATAGTGTTTTAATTTTATGTAATAAAATTGATTTTACTACATAAAAAATTAAAATAATTCCTGTTGACCAATATAAAAAACTCAATAAATCCATTTATCCACCTATCCGAAAATAACTATTTTCTCATTATACTCATATATTTATAACATAAAATAAAATTTAATAAATACTATCGCTGCTATACTTTTTTTTCAATACCGAGTTATATGTTTTAATTAGATATGACTTAAAAAAAATAAAATTTATTATAATAGCTTCAACCAAAGAGATTATTCCCACCTTTAAGGCCATTATAACAAATCCAACATAATTTATACTTTCTAGTTCAATAAATTTTGTTGTATAATACATCACTATAACAAGCATACAATCGATTGTAAACTGTTTAAAGAATAATAATATACTTCTTTGAAGAATATTATTTGAAAGGTATCTAATGAAATAAATTGCTCGATACGTTATTGCTATAATTGTTCCAATAGCAACTCCAATCAATCCAAACTTCGAAACTAATATTATAGATAAGATAACATTTAAAAATGCTTCTATCATTGCACTAAATTGTGTTTGTCTAAAATGACCTGCGGCCATTATCATGTGACTATAAGGTAGTCTTATTGTATAAATCCCCATAGAAATTGACATCAGTATACCGAATATAGGCAAATTATAACTAACATCATTTACACCTTTTGTGTAAATACTTACAAAAGGCACTATCAAAATTCCTGTCATGGTGAATACAATTACAACTAAATTATGTACTATCCATTCGAAGTATGAAAATGTTACATCTAATAATTTCATTTCATTTCTAGCATACATATCACCCAACACTGATTTAAAAATGTTAATAAAATTTGTAAATAATATTTTTATTCCATTTGTCACTAAATGATATATCGCATATATAGATACATTAGTTAAAGTTGAAAATATAGTTAAAACAATAACATCGGTATTCTCAAGTATTACTGTAGCAATGTGTTGTGAAAATCCACTCCATTTTTGTTTCAATGGATCTAAATTATATTTTATATTGTAATCTATTTTAAAATATGTATCTACAATTTTTTTGTATATAAATGGTTGGATTAAAAAAACTATAGAAGCAAATAACTTTACTATATGAATCCCAAATCCTAATTTAATTAATATAACTGATATAAATACGTTCAAAATAACTGTAATAGTCCCTATAATCATTTGTATATATGACATTTGTGCAGAACTCAATATTAGTTTATAAGTTAATGCGAAATAATACTGAGCCATTATACTAATTGCAATTGCAATTAGTATAATGGAAGTAAAAAGCACAGAAAAAGAATCATTAATTATAGTTGGAAAAGCAAAAATTAATACTAATGTATATAAACATAAAGCATACGATATTTTTTTAAAAAATTTATTAGAAGCTACATAAATTATACTCAAGTCTTTAACATTATTTTCTGCCAGTGGCTTGTATAAAGCTGCTTGTACAACTGCCCCAACTCCACACTCACATAAAGTTATAACCGCTAAAAATTGGCTTATAGAAGCTACTAAACCATTTACCTCAGATCCGTAATATCTTAAAAAAAGAACTGGCAATATAAATCCGCTTATTATATTTACAAATTGATTTATTATAGAAGTTATTAAATTTAATTTCAACTTTTTTAATCTATTCATTAAATACTATCCTTTTCATTAATTACACAATATACTCATTAAAACTCAAATAAATCTGATCTATTTTTCAATAAATATTCTCTCTTTTCATTATTTCCCATACCAAATGTAGGTACTACATCTTCTTTATTTTTTTTATAAAACTCATAAACACTTTTAATTCTCTTTGCAGGCACACCACCCCAAATTTCACCATCAGGTATATCTTTGGTTACAATAGCACCTGCAGCAATAATACAATTTTTTCCAATTTTTATATTTGGCATTACAATGACATTCCATCCAATATTAGTATTATCACCAACAGAAATATTACCATATTTTACACTTTTATCATCCATTAAATTCATTTTTCTTAATGTCCATATACTTCCATCATGTGTAATAAATTTTACATTTTGCGTTATTCTAACATTGTTTCCTATTTTGACTAGCCATGGCTCATCTCCAATAACAAAATTTTTAGCAATATCGCATCCATATCCAATTTCTACACCTTGTTTTCTTAAAAAGCATATAAAATCATCTTTTTTCATCATAATTACTTTTAACTTATTAAATACTAATTTTAACATTATTTCTCCTACTAGCTAATAACTAATTAATCATAAAATCTATTTTTTCTTTCCATTCGCTTATTATTTTGTCTTTATCAAAGTCAAGTATCCTAATCCTAGACTTATTTATATATTTATTTCTAAGCTCTTCATCATTATACATTAATATCATTGAATCTGCTAGTTCATTTTCTTCATGAGTTAAGTCATCTTCACTATTAAAATGTTCACCATCACATACCGGTACTAATATACCATATTGAGCTAACTTCTTATTTTTAATTACTTCATTTAAATCAAGATTGGGTCCTAGCACTTCTTTTGGTCCAGCTATACAATCGGAAGATATTATAGGCATCTCCATTGCTAAACTTTCTAACAAAACATTTCCTAAACCTTCATATAAAGATGGAAATACAAATACTTGGCATGATTTAACTACATTATGAGGATTTTTTAAAAATCCTAAAAATTTAACTTTATTTTCTATATCTAAATTTTTAGCCAAAGCTTTTAATTCATTCTCTAGCTCACCTTCACCTAATATTATTAATTCAGCATCAGAACAATTGTTCGCTACTTTCTTGAACGATCTAAGCAAATGCCATTGTCCTTTTTGATTGCTAAGTCTTCCCATTGTTACAAATTTAAATTTATTATTTTTCTCTAGTGGATTTATAGCTGACTTAGCTTCATTTGATAATAAATGAGCATCACAGTGATTATATATAGTATCAATATTAGTAACTGGTGCCTTATAATTTTCAATCAAATCTTTTTTTACCATATTAGATAAAGCAATTATATAATCAGCATGTTTATTGCAATATTCTATAAAAAATCTACGCATTTTAGACATTGGCTCTTTTGAAATATAGTTTCTTATAGATATTATAGTTTTATCATTAGACTTAGATAGTACATTAACTATATTTGGTCCATCTAAAAGGCTAATAGTACAGTCTATTTTATATTTTTTCTTGTAATATGAAATTTTTCTAACTCTTTTAGCAATATTGAATAATTTTGCAAAACTACCATTAGCAGGTAGAATATTAATATCAAGCAATTCACCTTCATATGGATATGTGATGTTATTATTGTCAAAAGGCATAATAAAAACATTATAATATTTTGATAATTCTATCGATAAGTTTGAAGCGCATCTTTCAGCTCCACCACCGTTTAGTTTGGTAATTATAATAGCTATATTTTTCATTATAAACTCCCATTATATACATCTAGTAATTCATTTTTATATTTATTTATATCTGTAAATTTATTAATCATTTTTTTAGAATTCTGAGAAAATTTTTTTTGCATATTTTCCTCTTTTACTAACTTTATACAAGAATTAGCTAATTCTGTATTAGTATCCTTTAAATATCCATTTTGGCCATTTACTATTACATCTAACATTCCGTCTACAGGTGTTGAAACAACTGGAAGTCCCAAAATTTGTGCCTCAATTGCAACCATAGGAGTTCCTTCAAAGTTCGAAGTCATCAACATTACTTTTGAAGTTTTTAAGATTTTTAATGGATTCATTACATATCCTAAGCAATCTATATTATTATTAAGATTATGTTCCACAACAAAATCTTTAACGTATGTTTCATATTCTCCCGTACCACAAATCGCTACTTTTACATTCTCTACTTCTTCACATATTATTTTTAAAACTTCAATCAATCTTTTAGGATTTTTTTGTTCTGTCAAACGACCACAATATACTATATCATAACTATATGTATTTATATCTAAATTCATTCTGTTATTAATAGATTCTTTATCCAATACATTATATAAAATTGAGCTTTTTGATTTTAATTTACTATTAAATTGAAAACCGTCAAATGATGACTTTGAAACCCAGAATATATGTGAGAATCTCGTACTTTTTCTTGTCCATAGCATATTTTTAATATAAGTTTTTATACCATTATTATTATTTACATGCATATGTACTACAATTGGTATATTTTTTGTAGCTAGAGACGAGTAATAACTTGCACTCCTGTCGTGTGCATGTATGATGTCTGGTTTTACTTCTTCTATAGCTTTTTCAATCTCTTTTTTATTAATTTCTTTCAAAGGTAAAAATTTAATATTTCTTTCAGCAAGAGTCTCCCTTATTTGTCCATCTCTACTAGAATATATCATATCAAATTCATCATTAAAGATGTCTATTATTTGGCATACTACATTTTCAGCTCCTGAAAACCTATCGCTTTGTAATATATGCATAATTTTTTTCTTTTTCATCTTCCATCCCCAATACTTCATTATATATTTCTTTTATTTCATTATTAACTACTCTAATATCATATTCCTTAATTGATTCAAGGTTATAATCTCCCATTTTGACTCTTAAATCTAGATTTGCAGACAATTTATCTATTAGTATAGCTAGATTATTAGTATCACAAGCGTCAATTAAATATCCACCCATATTATTTTCTAGTAAATCAACATTTCCTCTTACTTTTGAAACAATGCAAGGCAATCCAGCTGCCATCGCTTCCATCAAAGAACGTGGCATACCTTCTCTCATAGTTGTGAATATAAAAATATTTGATATTTTCATTAACTCTTTAACATCAGTCCTAAATCCTAAGAAATGAACTCTACTTTGTACATTTTTTTTTAGCGCAAAATTTTCTAATTCCTCTCGCTCGGGACCAACACCGCAAATTAAATAGTGAATATCCTTATTCTGAGTTTTTGAAATTGCATCAATTGCTGTTCTATAATTCTTACCCTTTACAAGATCACCTGCAGAAATACAAATTATATCATCAATCGATAATCCTAATTGTTTTCTTAGTAAAATTTCATCTACCTTTATATCTTTAAAATCGTCAAGAGTTATGCCTACTCCATGCACTTTATATACTTTTCCATCTTTTTTCAATTTGAATTTTTTTGCATTCTTATAATCTTCTTCGTTCATCGTTATAATAGCGTCTGTCCAGTGAGCCATTAATTGCTCTGCCCATTTTAATATCGTTCTATTAAAAATAGGTGCTCCTTTAAAAAAATGGAAACCATGAGCCGTATAAATAACTTTGTTTATTTTATATCTTTTCCCTGCTAATCTTCCAATCATTCCTCCAACAGGAGTGTTACAATGAATTACCTCAACATTGTTATTTTTCAAAACTTGCTTTAAATTTTTGTAAGCAATTAAATTATCCTTAATAGCAAATATATTCCTGTAAGTATGTGAATCATACATAGCTATTGACATTTCACACTCTAATTTATCAGGTTCTGCTCTATTTGTGCCGAATATTACATCATAGCCCATTTCAGTAGCTGCTTTAATACAGGGTCTACTTACATTACTAAGCAATACTCTTTCTCTATTATTTTGTTCAAATTCAGTTGGTTTTGTGCTATTTGATATAAACACATATCCTGCCATATTTATCACCTTTTATTCTATTTTTATGCATTTTATTCAATTGTTATTTTTATTTTATCTATGGCTTCAATGCAATTATTTATTGCCATATCAATATTTTCATTTTGCGAAATTACAAATCCCATCCTAGAAGAACTACTATTGATTTCAGTGATTTCTTCTCCAATATTATATACTAGATTAATTTGCTTAATCCCAGCTATATTTTTAGCTGTCTCAATTCCTTCTATATTTTTAATTTTACCTGCCTTTTGATTAAAATATCTAATCGCTGATGCCTTATAAAATTTTGAAGTTATATCAGGTTTTTCTCCAATTGCAATCTTGATACAGGATTCAACGATATTTATACCTGTAGATAGTGGTACTAGGTGAGTTGCAATATTATCTCCACCCAGCCTTGCGCCTAGTTCTACAATTTTGGGTCCATCTTCTGTGACAATTATTTCTGTATGAGAAGGTCCATTTTTTATGCCTATTGCTTTATTAGCTTTAATTGCCACATTAGCAATATCTTGTGCAATTTTTTTACTAAGTTTAGTGGGTTGGCTGTGTCCTATCTCAACAAAGTGAGGAGCACCTGTTGTAAGTTTATCAGTTATTTGTATAACATTACATACACCATCCACAGATAACGTTTCTACACTTACTTCAAATCCTTCCATATATTCTTCAACCATTACATCACCTACATGTGAGTACTTTTTACTATATTCATATGCATATTTTAGTTCATCAATATTTTCAAATGAGCTTATTTTAAAAATACCCCTACTTCCGGAGCTATCTACTGGTTTAACAATAAATGGCAAGGTCATATTCTTAACCACATCTATATACTCTTGCTCAGTAGATACTTTATAAAAAATTGGAATAGGTACACCATGTTTTTTTAATGCGTTTCTCATTTCATACTTATTGGTAGCTTTTAAGGCTGTATTCTCATCAATTCCTATTAAATTTAATTCCTTAGTTACTTTTGCAACAGATCTCATAGGTAAGTCTGTTGCCAATGTCATTATTCCATCTATTTTATGTTTTTTAGCAGCCATTAAAATTGCCGGAATATCATTTGTACTTATAATTTCTTTTTTTATACCCTCAATTTTAAATCCAATTGCTTGTGGATTCATATCTACTACTATCGTATCTAAACCTAATTCAATAGCATTTATTATTGCTGGCAATTGCAAGATGCTTGCTCCTAAAATCATTAATTTCTTTTTCATTTATACTCCTCATTTTAAGAAATAAGAATACCAAAGAAGATCATAAAATAATCCATCATCACTCAAATAAATTTGTTTTTTTAATCTAGCCTCTAGTATAAAACCATTTTTTTCAAATAATTTTATTGAGGGGATGTTATACGAAAAAATTCTAGCGTTTACTTTATTTAACTCGTATTTTTCATTCAAATATTTAATAAATTTCTGTAATGAACGTGTACCTATGCCATTATTTTTTTTTTTACTATCTCCAATATATATATATATTTCTGCATTCTTATTATACAAATCTAACGTATTTGTACCAATAATTCCTACGGGTTTATTATTAACTTCAATTACAAATAATAAGTTTTTTGTGTCCTTTATTTTATTTTCTATCCAAATTCTATGCTCTTCTAGACTAGGAAAACTTCTAGTTCCTATCATTTTTCTAAGATATGGATCCTTTATCCAATTATAAATTATACCTTTATAGTCTAGTGATATCTTTTTAAAAATTAAATTTTCCATATTTCACCTACTAACTAATATTAATATTATTTCTTCTAACTACTGAGCAAATAGTTTTTAAAAAAATTTTAATGTCCATAAAAAAAGTTAAATTTTCTAAATAATAAATATCATTAATATATTTTTCTATAGTGTCAACTGAATTCCTATAATAAGCCTGATTATATCCTGTTATCCCAGGCTTAACATCTAGCCTTCTTTTTTCTAATTCACTAAGTTTGTCATATTTTACTGTAGGCAAGTTTGGTCTCGGTCCTATAACGCTCATATCTCCCAATAAAACATTAATAAACTGTGGTAATTCGTCTAAAGATGTTTTTCTAATAAATTTTCCCACATTTGTAACTCTCTCATCTGTTTCAGCATTAAAAGTTGATCCATCATTATTTCTTATATCAGGAGCATTAACTTTCATTGACCTTAATTTAAACATCTTAAATGTTTTACCATTTTTACCTATTCTTTCTGAATTATAAAATATGGGACCTTTATCATTCATATATATAATTGGTCCTACAAGTATTATTGTAATAAATATAAACGGAATAGCTAAAATAGAAATTAAAATATCTATCACTCTCTTTAAAAAAAATTTATACATTCTATCCTCCATGACTACAGATATTCTTTTACTATTTCACTAAAGTTAAGTATAACATATTCTATATCTTTATCACTTAGTTTAGTGTGCAATGGCAAACTAACTAAGTTCTTATAATAGTCAAAAGCATTCGGAAAATTTTTAATATCCCATCCCATATTTTTATATGCACTCATCATAGGTAATGGTTTATAATGTACATTAGTAGATATACCTTTTTCAGCAAGTTTAATAATAATTTCGTTTCTCTGTTTTTCATTTATATTTGGTATGCGAGTTAAATATAAATGTCCAGAAGATTGACTATTACATGTATAGTGTTTTAAATACGTTACTCCTAACTCATCACACATATTATCATATTTTGAAATTATGTTATTTCTTTTTTCTAATAATTCCGAATACCTATCAAACTGTCTTATACCCAGAGATGCCATTATGTCTGTCATATTACATTTATACCAAGCACCAATTATATCATATTCCCATGCACCAATTTGTGTCTTTGTTAATGCATCTTTTGATTGTCCATGTAAACTATACAATTGATATTGATTATATAGTTCTTCATTGTCAATACCTTCAATATCCTTCCAAGTAGAAGCTCCACCCTCGGCAGTAGTGAAATTTTTAACTGCATGAAATGAAAAACTTGTGAAATCTGCAATCGAACCAGATTTTTTGCCTTCCTTTATAGCTCCAAGTGAATGTGCCGCATCAGCAAATACTAATATTCTGTTTAGTTTCTGTTGAATTCTAGCACCTAAACTATTGCCTTCTTTAGCTTTGAACAAATGTTTTTTCTTTTCTACAATTGAATATATTTTATCATAATCAGCAATTACACCGCCTATATCAACCGCTACTATAGCCTTAGTATTTTTCGTTATTACTTCTTCCAACTTGCTATAGTCCATTTCAGTACTATCTTTTTTATTATCAACAAATATAATTCTTGCACCACAATGTATAACAGCTGAGGCAGTAGCAGTATAAGTATACGCTGGAACTATTACTTCGTCACCAGGACCTATACCACATATTTTTAAATTTAATTCTTCACATGCAGTAGCCGAATTTAAGCAAACAGTCTTAGACGTATTACAAAAATTTGCCAATATTTTTTCGAGTTCCTTTGTCTTTGGACCAGTTGTAATCCAGCCAGATTTTAAAGTTTGAATAACTTCTTCTATTTCTGAGTCAGAAATGTCAGGAGGACTAAAGGGTATATTTCTTATTTCTTTTTCACTACATTTTTTTATCATCTAACTAGTCTCCTTTATTATCTTTTATGCATTGTATGTATTTACCATTTCTTTCATTAATACTTTAAATTGCTTGTTGTATAAAGTATCAAAATTTGTGTCATCTATTAATATTCCACCGTCTAAATCCATTAACTCTTTTACATTATTTATAAATTCAGTCGTATTTATTTTTATCGGAGAAGCTATATGAATTAATTTATTTGGTGTTTTTCTCAAGCCTTCTTCTGCCATCAATTTTTCTTCAAACAGCTTTTCACCTGGTCTTAGTCCTGTATATACTACATTTATGTCTACATCAGGTTTGTAGCCAGATAACTTTATTAAATTTCTCGCTAATGTATCTATTTTTACAGGTTCTCCCATATCCAATACAAATATTTCGCCGTTTTTTGCATATATTCCTGCTTGAAGAACCAATGATACAGCTTCTGGAATGGTCATAAAGTATCTAATAATTTCTGGATGCGTAACTGTTACTGGTCCACCTTCTTTTATTTGCTTTTTAAATACAGGTATAACAGATCCATTACTCCCTAATACATTCCCAAATCTTACTGCAACAAAATTTGTTTTTATATTCCTATTCAATAACTCACTAATCTCACAATTAAAAGGATTAGGTAACTCATTTAACTTATAATTTTTAATATAATTATCAAATGTTTGAATAATCATTTCACACATTCGCTTACTTGCTCCCATTATGTTTGTTGGATTAACAGCTTTATCAGTACTTATTAATACAAATTTTTCACATCCATAAAGCATTGCTGCAAAAGCAGTTTTATATGTACCTAATACATTATTTTTAATTGCTTCTAATGGACTATCTTCCATTAACGGTACATGTTTATGGGCCGCTGCATGATAAACTATATTAGGTCTATATTTTTTAAATATTGATAAAAGTCTGTTTCCGTCTCTCACAGAGCCAATCACAACCTTTATATTTATATATGCATATTTTCTTTTTAATTCTTGTTCAATTTCATATGCATTATTCTCATAAATATCAAAAATAACAAGTGTTTTTGGATTATTAGTTGCTACCTGTCTACACAACTCACTACCTATAGATCCACCCCCACCTGTCACAAGTACAGTTTTATTTGATATGAAATCAGAAATTCCCTTATTATCTATTAGTATCGCTTCCCTTTCAAGTAAATCTTCAATTGAAACTTCTTTCATTGCATTTATACTTACTTCACCTTTCATAAGTTGATACATTCCTGGTAAATTCTTAAGTTCGCAACCTGTTTCTTTGCATATGTTCAAAATATTTCTTTTAGTCTCAACACTAGAACTAGGTATGGCATAATATATTTTTTTTATATTATAGTGCTTGGCTGACTCAATTATTGAATTTCTTCCCCCAACTATTGGTATCCCATCTATTAATCTATTCCACTTATTTGAGTTATCATCAATAATACAAACTATTTTTTCATTTAAATTATTATGGGAGTTTAAATCTCTAAGAATCATTTGTCCTGCTGTTCCTGCTCCTATTAACATAGACTTAATTACAATATTATCATCGTTTTTTATCCATCTGCTTTTTTCAAGCAAAATAAATCTATATGAGAACCTTACACCTATCACAAAGAAAAACTGTAACATAGATCCAAATATATAATATGATACAGGCATTCTGTTAAAACTAGATTCACTTAAGTATGTAAAAAATATAATACCAAATAATATATTAAATATAAATGTTATAATTGACGATAGTGATACTCTATTAAGTTCACTAAAGCTAGCAAATTGCCATACACTATTGTATAGCTTAAATAAATAAAAAACTACTATTGAAAATATTATATATATTGGAATGAATTTTAAATACATAGTTATATATCCACTAGGTATTCTTGCAAATTCACAATCGAACCTAATCCATAGTGCTAGAAAAAAAGACATCAATATTGCCAGAATGTCATATATTAATAAATATAAGCTAATTATTTTCCAATGTTTTATTTTTTTATTTGATTCCTTATTATTGATTAAAGCGCCCTTACCAATCCCTTTATTATATTCCTTATTTTTATTCATAACGGCTCCCCTTATTCAATTCATCTATCTCTTTCTAAATATTGAAAAAATAGATTTCTTACTTTTCATTTTTTCTTCTTCATTATTTATTTTAACTAAATCTATATCAAACTCGATATTTTCATTATTTAAAATTTTCATTGGGTTTATATATACTATTTCATTAAAATCTTCTTCAGATAACAAAGTCTTTAATTTTTCAAACTCTTTACTTACTATAGGTTTTCTCCAAGTTGATGTATGTGCGTCTGTACCTACAAAAGAAACCATCTTAGATTTAATGAGTTTTATTACTGTTCTATGCACTCCACTATTTTTATCTTTAGAAAGACTGGACAAATTAATCTGTATCAATGCACCATAAGATAGCAAATCATACAGGTAATTTATGTCCTCTTGTGCGTAAACATATCTTTCTGCGTGAGCGATAATTGGTATATATCCATTTCTTTTTAAATCATATACTAGTTCTTGGACGCCTCTAAATCTACCCAAGAATGGTAATTCGAGTAATACATAGTCGCTATTTGCAAGTGTATTAATCTTCTTATTATTTAAGAGTTTCATTACATCACAATCTACAAATATTTCATTACCCCTATAAAGTTTAAAATCAATATTTCTTAGTTTTATTGCTTTTTGGAGTAAATCAAATGATTTATCATATATTTGTCCGCATACTTCATATTTTTTTTCATAATAATGTGATGTTAGTATTGCTCCACAATATCCTTGACTGATGTACATATCAATCATTTCTAATGATTCTTCAATGCTCTCAGAACCATCGTCCACGCCTGGCAACAAGTGACAGTGCGTGTCGATTATTCCTCTGTATTCCCTATCCATATATTTTATTCCTCAATGTTCAAAAAACTATATAGTGTATAGCCCTCTTGTCCATCCACATCTATTTTAGCCCATTTCGTACCTTCTACAGTTTCAGTAGAAAGTAATTTTACTTTTTGATCTTTGTTTAGAGATGAAATTAATTCACCATCTTTTGACGCTTCTTTTCTAAAATTTGCAGTTTCAACTGATATCACTGCATTTTTTTGTTTTTCCTCGCTATTACTATCTTTCTTATCCTTATTTTCACTTTTATTAGAAGTTGATATACTGCCTTCCTTACTGTTTGCTTCTTTTGCGCTTGTTTTCATACCTCTCTCTTCTAGAGAAATATATTTTTCTTCCTTTGCACAACCAGTAAATAATAAACTCGCTACTATAAAAGAAAAAAGTACTTTTTTATTCATTCCTTACTCCTTTCAAATATTACTTACCGTCGTTCCCGTATCCATATTTATTATTTTTAGCTACTGGAACTCTATTAAATACCATACCAACAATATTTGCACCTACATTTTTGAGATTTTTAATAGCATCATTAATACTTGATTTTTTAGTCTTTTCATGACTGACAACCATTACCACTCCATCTACTATTCTTGATAGTACAGCAGCATCAGTAAGTATTCCTACTGGAGGTGTATCCAATATTACCATATCATAGTTCCTTTTAGCTACTTCAATGAAATCTTTCATTCTATTTGTCGAAAGCAACTCTGCTGGATTAGGTGGTTTTGTACCTGATAATATTAATTCAAGGCTAGGTATTTTTTTGTCATGCATAATAATATCTTCTAATCTAGATTCTCTAACTAGATAATTTGTAATTCCTCTTGGGTTGGTATTGCCTGATACTTTGGCTATACTAGGATTTCTTAAATCACAATCTATTAGCAACACCTTTGAACCATTTTCTGCCATTGATCTAGCCAAGTTTACAGATACAGTTGATTTACCATCCGCTGGTTCAGCTGAAGTAATCAAGATTGCTTTCATATTTCCGTCTATAGATGAAAAAGAAAGGTTAGTTCTAAGAGTACGTATAGCTTCTCCTAACATTGATGTATTACTATAATAATTTTTCAATTTTTTATTCATTAATTTTCACCTCTCTTGACATTTGGTATAACACCAATTACAGAAATACCGAATTCATTTTGTAATTGCTGAGTAGATGAGTAAGTATCTTTGTTTAATTCTCTAAATACAGCTATAAAAGATGCCGTAATTCCTGCTATTAATGCTCCAATAATTGTATTTCTTAATACATTGGGTGATACTGGCTTCTTTGGCAAAGTCGCCTCATCCAATATTTTAACATTGTCAATATTCATTATTCCTTTTACTTCCTTTTGGAATATTTGCGCTGTTGTATTAGCCATATCCATCGCTCTAGCTGGAATAGTATCTACTACAGATACTGATAGTACTTCTGTATCTTTAATCGCATTCACACTTATCATTCCATGATATCTAGCCATATCAAAATTCTTAAGGTCAAGTATCTTGATTACTTGATCAGCTATTGATCTTGATTTTATTATTTCACTATAAGTTGTAACCAACTTTTGGTTTACCATTACATCATTAAATTCTATATTATTCTGATTAGCTGATGTATCATTTGGTTTACCTATTATCATAGTAGTTTTTGCTTCATACTTTGCTGGTATAATTAGTTTATTAACAGCAAAAGTCAGCCCTCCTACTATAATCATAGAAAGAAGTATAAATATTATTCTCTTTCTAATTGCCTGCCATATTTCCAACAGATCGATTTCTTGTTCCATATTAACCTCCAAATTATATATGTGTTGTTATTTTCAAAGTAATTTTTATACTTTATTATTGTAAGTTTTTATCTATTTCACTTTTAATTAGCCTTATACTTTCATCATATGGTACAAACATATATAATCTGCTTCCAGGCATAGCATATGATGGTTTGCCCATTGTTCCTTGACCCTTTAAGTCTTGCATTTGATAATCCCAATTTTTATTCATATTGATTTGTCTATTAATTAGTTCTATTATTTTTGTTTTAGGCATATTTGTTTCTGAAGATTCAGTTGCTACATTCAACATTTCTTGATAATCTGCCATTGAATTTGCTTTTGTAGCTTTATCAATTATAGCTGCAAGTATTTTTTCGTGATTACGACCTCTATCCATATCTCCATTTTCCTGATGATATCTATCTCTAGCGTATACAAGAGCTTCTTTTCCATTTAAATGAATCTTCCCAGCGTCAAAATAATATGATCCTACAGAAAAAGCCTGCTTATTATCAACATCTACACCACCTAGAACATCTACAATCTTAATTAGTGTAGAGAAATTGACTCTTACATAGTAATTAACATCAGTATCTAAAAGATTTTCCATTGTTTTTACTGAACTATTAATTCCGTATATACCTGAATGTGTAAACTTGTCATATTCATCATTGCCACCGCCCGCTATCTTTGTATATGTATCTCTTGGAACAGTAGTAATTAATATCTTATTATTTTTAGGGTTTACAGTCACCAGTAAATTTACATCACTTCTAGATACGTTGGAAATTTTACCAAATGTATCAATTCCGCTTATATATACATTGAAAGGCTGATTTTTCTTAATTTCTTTGTGAGCTAGTTTATTCTTTCCCTTGAAATCTGTAGAGTAAATCACCTTTGTTTTTTTCTCAAAATCAGGTATTTGGTCCACAATTGCAGATCTATACGATTCATTCAATAATATTACATCCGCCTCTTTTTCGCTTACTTTCTTCGACATAGAGAAATAATCACCGCCATCTACGTAATTAAGTGATTTATTTTCTTTATATATCATTTTTGTTTTAAAAGTATTTACATTTGCTTCATCAATTTTTAAAGCTGATAAAACTTCCTTGTTTTCTATGTCTGATATACTTTCAATCTTACTATCAATAGGAACGACTAATGAAAATTGGTATGTTTCTTGTTTTCCACTTATTATATCTAAAGATTTCATACTTTGATCTACATAGTTACTAGCGCCAGCCGCTGTTGCACTTACTATCAATACTAAAACTGATAATAATATTTTTAAAGCTTTATTTTTTCTCTTATATATTAGGTACCATCCTACAAATATCTCAAAAACTACTGAAAGTCCTAGTAAAATAAGTCTATAGTTTATATCCAATAGGCTATTAGAAAATACAACATATAACAAGTAACCTATACCAGCTAAGCTAAGTAAAAATAATATAATTCCTATAAAGCTTATTTCTTTTTTTGTTCTATTCTTATTCTTCATTATTATCCCCTTCTAAAAATTTCTTAATAATATCTTTATTTTTTTTTAATTTTAGCTTTACCTTTTATTTTATCAGAAAAAACAATTAAATTCCATATTTTTACCCAATTTACTTATTTTTAACTCTAAAAAAATATTTTTTAATATTAATAATAAGAATATAAACAATTTAACTTATTTAAGTAATATTTATAATGTTTTTGCTATAATAGTAAAAAACAGCGAACAAACGCATCAATGCGTCTATCTCGCTGTTTTAATTTTTTATTTATTTTTTATTGAAATTTTTTTAGATTTTAAGCCTAATAATATTAGTACCATACTAGTAAAAATACCAATAATTGCTATAATCATTGAATTTAAACCATCACCTGTATTAGGTAAAACTTTCTTTTTTTCATTCTGTTTTTTATTAACTGAATTATTCAATACTTTACTTCTATTTTTTGCGTTTTCAATTTTTGTATTGTTTTTATTTGATCCATTCTTTTTAGATTCAGAATTATCAGATTCTTTCTCTATAGATCCATTGTGTTCTTGTTCTTTTTTTGAAGACCCATTTTGATTTAATTCTTCTTTATTAGATTCATCTTGTTTTGGTTCTTCTTTATTAGATTCATCTTGTTTTGGTTCTTCTTTATTTGGTTCACTTTGATTTAATTCTTCTTTTTTAGGTTCACTTTCACTAGAACTTTGTTCTTTTTTTCTTCTGTTAATTATTGTAGCTCTTTCTATAACATCTAAAATATCTTCTTTACTTTCAGAACCACCTATATGATTTTTAGCTATTTCTTTAGACTTAGGACTTAAACCTTCTAAACTTTCTATGTAATCAATTGATGACTTCTTTAGCTTATCCATTTCGTTTAGCTTCTTGATTAGCTCTTCTTGATCTTTTTCTATTTTTCTTCTGTTGTCTATCTTAGCTTTTTCTATTATCTTTAATATATCTTCTTTATTTTCTGCATCTGATATTGCATTTTTTATTGCTGCTTTTGAATCCGCGAAAAAAATTTTTTGGTTACTAGCTAAATTTTTAGCTGCATTTTTTTGCGCTTCTTCATTATCATTTAGTTTACTTTTAGCAAGATTAATTTCAGATAAGAATTTATCAGATACTGACTTATTATTATCCTTATACCTATTATACGTTCTCTCAGCCGTTTCTATTGCTCTTTCTAATTCTGTTTTCTTGACAGATTCTGTAATTTTTGCAGGTGGATTGCTAGTTTCACGATTAACTGCATCCTCAGCATTAATTAAATTTACGGGCTGTAAAATATTGGCTACTAATAGGGATGTAGCCACAACTTTAATCTTTTTATTCTTCATAATTACCTCCATATGCAAATTATTCTTTTTTAACCCATAAATATTATACTATAAATAAATAAATAAAAACAGCTATTTTTTCAATTATTTTAAATTTTATGCCTATTAATTCTATTTCTAACTATTTTAATTTAACTTAATGCATTTTATAGTTAATATTGTAAAGTTTCAAACTAATTTAATATTTTATAATATTTTTAGTTATTATTCATCAACTATATTATTCAAATGACTTTTTACACACATAAAAATGCCACAGATAAATTTCTTTATCTGTGGCATTTTATAGATATACCCGTCCTAATATATTAATATTTATTTATCTCTATGTTGATTTCCTTTTGATTTCTTTACTGTAGCTTGTGCTGCTGCAAGCCTAGCAATTGGAACTCTAAATGGTGAGCAAGATACATAATTTAGTCCTTGCTTGTAACAGAATTCTACTGAAGAAGGCTCTCCACCATGTTCTCCACATATTCCTAATTTTAGTTCAGGTTTTTGACCTCTACCTAATTTTACAGCCATTTCAACTAATCTACCTATACCTCTTTGATCTAGGACTTGGAATGGATCTTTTTCAAGTATGCCCTTATCAACATATTCTCCTAAGAATTTACCAGCATCATCCCTTGAATAACCGAATCCCATCTGAGTAAGGTCATTAGTACCAAAACTAAAGAAATCTGCTACTTCAGCAATTTCATCAGCTGTAACGCAAGCTCTAGGTATTTCTATCATAGTACCTACAGTATAATCAAACTTCACACCAGATTTTTCTATTTCCTCATTAATGCATCTTTCAATTATCGGTCTTAGCATCTTTAATTCATTTACTGTACCAATTAAAGGAACCATTATTTCAGGGTGAACATCAACACCATCTTTGATTGCCTGAATAGCACCTTGTGCTATTGCTCTAGACTGCATTTCACATATTTCTGGATAAGTTACTGCTAATCTACATCCTCTATGTCCTAGCATTGGATTGAATTCATCTAAATCCATTACTCTTTTCTTTAATTCGCTAGGTCTAATCCCCATCTGAGATGCTAAAGCTTCTATTGATGCATCATCATGAGGTAAGAATTCATGTAGAGGTGGGTCTAATAATCTTATGTTGCATGGTCTACCTTCCATAGCCATGAAGATTCCATGGAAATCTTCTCTTTGGAATGGTAATAAAGATTCTAATGCTTTTACTCTATCTTCTACAGTTTCAGAAAGTATCATCTTTCTAACTGCTGGTATTCTATCTTCTTCAAAGAACATATGCTCAGTTCTACAAAGTCCAATACCCTCTGCTCCAAATTCTATAGCCTTTTTCGCATCTCTAGGATTATCTGCATTTGTTCTAACCATCATATCTCTTATTTCATCCACCCAAGACATAAATGTTCCAAAGCTACCACTTAGTTCAACACTTGTCATAGGTATCTGTCCAAGGTATACACATCCACTAGAACCATCTATAGACATAAATTCGCCTTCCTTGATTACAAGGTCGCCCACTCTTATTTCTCTAGAAGATTCATCTACTCTTAATTCTCCACATCCAGCTACACAACACTTGCCCATTCCTCTTGCGACAACTGCTGCATGTGATGTCATACCACCTCTAGCAGTCAATATACCTTCAGCACTTACCATACCTTCTATATCTTCTGGAGAAGTTTCTTGTCTTACTAGTAATACTTTTTCTCCTGCATTTGCATGTTGAACTGCATCATCTGCATAGAAGTATACTCTACCTGTAGCGGCACCTGGCGATGCAGGTAATCCTTTAGCTAACTTATCTGCACCTTTCAAAGCTTTTGGATCAAATGTTGGATGCAATAATTGATCCAACTGATTTGGCTCTATTCTCATTACAGCTTCTTCCTTATCTATTACGCCATCATTTACCAAATCAACCACAACATTAATAGCAGCCTGAGCTGTTCTCTTACCATTTCTTGTCTGTAAAATAAATAATCTACCATTTTCTATAGTAAATTCAATATCCTGCATATCTTTATAGTGACCTTCTAATATATGAGTTATTTTTACAAATTCATCATATATTTCAGGCATTTCATTCTTTAATGTATCTATTGTCTGTGGAGTTCTAATACCTGCAACAACATCTTCGCCCTGTGCATTTATTAGATATTCACCGAATAGTCTGTTTTCTCCAGTAGAAGGGTTTCTTGTGAAAGCAACACCTGTACCACTAGTCTGTCCCATATTACCGAATACCATTGACTGTATATTTACTGCAGTACCTAAGTTTCCTGGTATGTCATTTAATTTTCTATAAACTATTGCTCTTGGGTTGTTCCAAGATCTAAAAACAGCTTCTATTGATAACATCAACTGTTTTTTAGGGTCTTGAGGAAAATCTTCTCCTACTGCTTCTTTGTATATAGCCTTATAATCTTCTACTATCCCTTTTAGGTCTTCTACTGTAAGTTCAGTATCAAATTTGTATCCATTTTTTTCCTTGTAAGCATCCAATACATTTTCAAATTTATATTTTGGCACTTCCATAGCAACGTCAGAAAACATTTGAATAAATCTTCTGTATGAATCATAAGAAAATCTTTCATTTTTAGTAGCTTCAATTAATCCCTTTACACTTGTGTCATTTAGTCCAAGGTTAAGTATTGTATCCATCATACCTGGCATTGAAAATACTGCACCAGATCTTACTGATACTAATAGTGGATTAGAGTCAGACCCTAATTTTTTTCCCTGTTCTTTTTCTAATTGAGCCAACTTTTCATCAATTTGCTTGATTATTTCATCAACTATTTTGTGGTCATTGTCATAATAATCATTACAAGCTTCTGTAGTAATTGTAAAACCTTGAGGTACTGGAAGACCTATATTAGTCATTTCTGCTAAATTAGCTCCCTTACCTCCAAGTAAGCCTCTCATTTCTTTGTTGCCTTCATCAAAACTGTAAACAAATTTTGTACTCATTTTTTCCTCCTAGAAAATTCTAAAATTTAAACATCATTTATACTATTTATACTAAATCTTTATACTGAAAAATCATTATATACAGATATTCCATTCTCTTTTAAAATGTCAAGTATTATACCTGCTGTTTCTTCTATAGCTTTGTTTGCTACATTTATTACTGGGCACTTTAATTTTTTCATTACCTCTTCTGAATAGTCAAGCTCTTCTAATATTCTATCTAGTTTTGCATAATTCGCCGCTCCAGATAGACCCATTGATTTTAATCTTTCTACTCTTATTCTATTAAGTGTCTCAGGTGAGTTTGTAAGTCCTATAATCCTTTTAGGATCAACTTCTGACAACTCTTTTGGTATTGGAACTTCAGGAACCAAAGGAACGTTTGCAACTTTTAAATGTCTATTAGCAAGGTACATACTCAGCGGAGTTTTCGAAGTTCTAGAAATCCCTACTAATACTAGGTCTGCTTTTAATACACCCCTTGGATCTTTACCATCATCATACTTAACTGCAAATTCAATGGCTTCCACCCTATTGAAATAAGATTTATCCATTTTTCTGATTAAACCTGGTTCTCTAAGTGGCTTTAGACCAGCTTTTTTGCTCATTTTATTTATAATAGAAGAAAGCAAATCATCATAAACTATTTCATTTTGCTCACAAAATTCTTTAGCATGCTGAGTTAACTCTTCATTTACTATACTATACATTACCATTGCATCATTATCTTTTGCCTTATAAAGAACTTCGTTTAATAACTCTTTGTTATTTACAAAAGGAAATCTTTTAATTTCCCACTGATCATGATTTTCGAACTGATAGATTGTAGCTGTTGCCATTGATCTAGCAGTTTCTCCTAATGAATCTGAAACAATGTATATCATTAAATTCTTTTCCATATTACCTCCTCAATTACTCTGTGATTTCAACAAAAAGTCTCGTTATCAACGTTTTTGAAACTTTGCCTACGATTTTCATCTGTGTTTCATCGTTGTCTATTAATCTAACCACTGGTAGTGAGTCGACTTCTCTTTTCATCAATTTTAATGCCGCTAAATTGATGAAATCATCTTCATATACTGTTGCAACATTTGGAATTCTAGTCATTATCATCCCAACTGGAATTTTACTAATATCCGTACCACCTATTGTTGCTTTTAATAAATCTTTTCTTGAGACTACTCCACAAAGAAAATCTTTTTCATCAGTAATAAAGACGCCTCCTGAATCTTCAATAAATATATTAACTATCACATCATAAACAGTGTCACTTTGCTTTGCAGTAAGGGGAACTCCCATCACATCAGATACTTTTACCTGTTTCATGGCAACTGCATTATTATCTAAATCGCCTTCACCAACATAAAAATATCCAACCTTAGGTCTAGCATCTAATATGTTAGTCATTGTCAAAACGACTAAATCAGATCTTAATGTAGCTCTTGTAACATTAAGCCTTTCAGCTATCTTCTCACCTGTGATTGGTTCATTAGCCTTTACTATATCAATTATCTTTAATTGCCTGTCATTAAGTTGGATTTTAACCACCTACTTTCATATATGAATACATATTTATGATATACCATTTCTATATAGTATATTATAATATGTTATTTATGATTAATCAATAGTTTTATTGGCTTTTTGTTAAAATATATTGTTTATTTTTCTTCAATATTTTAGATATTATTTTTATATTTAAAAGAAACATGGCAGGATATTTTACTATTTTTAAGTCCTGCCATGATATTATAATGATTATTTTTTTATTTAGTATATATTAATGTTTGTTTTTAGTATATTAAATATGTTTATTTATATACTATTTTAGAAAGATCACAAATTTGTAACATTGATTCATAGATTTTGTTTAATAAAGCTAGTCTATTATTTCTTACTAGCATATCTTCATCCATAACCATAACTGAATCAAAGAATGTATCTATATATGGCTTTAGGCTAGCAAATTCATCAAGTGATTTTGTGTATTCTTTAGCTTGCATATATTGATTAATATTTTTATCTACTATCTGGAAATTCTCATATAAATCTCTTTCTGCTTGTTCTGAAAATAAATTTTCATCAATGTTTTTAGTTTCTGCTTTTTCTGCTAGAGTTGCCACTCTATTAAATGCTACCAACATATCAGTAAGACTTTCTCTATCTATCCATTTATTGATAGATTCTGCCCTCTCATATAAGTCATATATGTTTTTCTCATCACTTGCAAGAACAGCATCTACGACATCATATCTAATTCCCATATCCTTGAATATATATTTTGTTCTTTCGTTGAAGAAATCTACTATTTCTTCAACTACTTTTTCTTTGTCAAATTCAACCATATCAAATTGATCTAGTGCTATATTAGCAAGATTTGCTATATCAAATTCTATATTTTTTTCTAAGAGAATTGTAAGTATACCTAGTGATTGTCTTCTAAGTGCAAATGGATCTGCTGAACCTGTAGGCTTTATTCCAATTGCAAAAAATCCTGCTATAGTATCCATTTTGTCATATATAGATAACAAAGATGCTTCTAAACTAGTTGGAATTTGATCACCACTGAATCTTGGCATATAATGTTCATAAATAGCTTGGGCAACTAATGTATCTTTACCTTCTAATTTAGCATATTCCTTGCCCATATAACCTTGAAGTTCATCAAACTCAAACACCATATTAGTTACTAAATCAGCTTTTGATAAATAGGCTGCTTCTACTAGTTTTTCTTTATCGATATTTAAATCGGTTTGGTATTCATTCGCTATCTTATAAATTCTATTTGACTTATCAAGTAATGTTCCAAGTTTTTCCTGAAATACTACCGTAGACAATTTTTCTCTATAATACTCTAAATTATGTTTTCTATCCTCATTAAAGAAGAATAGTGCATCCGCTAATCTAGCTTCAAGAACTTTTTCGTTACCCTTCTTGACATTTTCAATCATATAATCATTACCATTACGAACAGCTACAAAGTTAGGAAGTAATTTTCTATTAGCATCCACTACAGGGAAATACCTTTGATGAGCTTGCATAGGAGTTTTTACTACTTCTTTTGGTAAACTTATATACTCCTTGTCAAATTCCCCATAAAATGCTGTAGGATATTCTACTATATAAGTTACTTCATCTAATAGTTCTTCATCTAATTCTATTGTTCCACCTATTGATTGTGCTACTTCATCTATTTGATGATGTATTAATTCTTTCCTCTTGTTCTGATCTAATATAACAAAATTCTCTTCAAGTTTTGATAAGTAGTCTTCTACACTTGATACTTCTATAGACTTTTTACCTAAAAATCTATGTCCTACTGTTTTATTTGAAGCTATAATTCCTTCTAAATTGACTGGTAGGATATTATCATTATGTAAAGCTAAAAGCCATCTAATAGGTCTTACAAATCTCATATTCTTCCCACCCCAACGCATTGATTTAGGAAATACAACAGATTTGATAATTGTTTGTAATTCTTCTAAAAGAATTTCATCAGTATCTTTTCCACTCTCTTTAATTGTAGCGAATAAGTATTCATTGCCACCTATTTCTTTGAAGTATATATCATCTTCAGATAATCCCTTACCTCTCATAAATCCTAGTGCTGCCTTTGTAAGATTTCCGTAACCGTCAACAGCTATCTTTCTTGCAGGACCTTTTGCTTCTTCTTCAAAGTCTAACTGCTTATCTGCAAGGCCTTCTACTAATAATACTAATCTTCTAGGAGTTGCATATGTTTTAATTGAATCAAAATTTATTCTGTTATCTTTCAATGAATTGCTCAAATTTGTTTTTAACTGTTCTAATGTAGATTCAACGAACCTTGAAGGCATTTCTTCAACACCTATTTCATATAATAAGTAATTATTCATTGATTTCACCTACCTTCATTAATGGATATCCAAGCTCTTCTCTTTGCTTTACATAGCTTTCTGCAACTATTTTAGCAAGACCTCTTATTTTTCCTATAAATGCAGCCCTTTGACTTACACCTATAGCTCCTCTAGCTTCTAGTGTATTAAAAATATGAGAACACTTTAATACATAGTCATAGCATGGTATTACTAAGCCAATCTCTGCAAGTCTAACAGCTTCAGATTCAAATAAATCAAATACATTAAACAACATTTCTGCATTGCAATCTTCAAATGCATACTTTGTATTTTCATATTCTTGTCTCTTAAATACCTGACCATATGTAATTTTGTCATTCCACATCAAATCATATACACTATCTACATCTTGAATATACATAGCAAGTCTTTCAAGACCATATGTAATTTCACCTGTTTCAAGCTCACACTCTATGTTACCCACTTGTTGGAAGTAAGTAAACTGAGTAATTTCCATTCCATCTAACCATACTTCCCAACCCAGTCCCCATGCACCTACTGTTGCAGCTTCCCAGTTATCTTCCACAAACCTAATATCGTGTTCATCAGGATTTATACCTATTTTTCTAAGAGATTCCAAGTATAAGTCTTGAATATTATCTGGTGATGGTTTTAGTATTACTTGAAATTGATGATGTTGATATAATCTATTTGGATTTTCTCCATATCTACCATCAGCTGGCCTTCTAGATGGTTCTACATAGCATACACTCCATGGTTCTGGTCCTAACGACTTTAAAAAAGTATTGGGATTCATTGTTCCCGCTCCTTTTTCAACATCATAAGGCTGTGTCATTATGCATCCATTGTCTGCCCAGAATTTTTGTAATGTTAAAATCATTTCTTGAAAATTCATTTTATTCCCCCTAAATAGCCTATATTAGTATAATTTAATTATCTTCTCTATTCTTTTTTTCCTCTTGATTGATAAAACCATCTTTGTTTATATATTGCTCTTGAATTGGCTTTGAGTTATCATCTACATGTTTATTCTCTTTCGCTCTTTGATCAAATGTAGAATACTCATCATTTTTTCTAACATATTCTTCTTGTTCTGATCTTCCTGTATCTTCTCTAAATAATTCATCTGTAATATCATGATCTGTGTCATTTTTTGATGAACCATCTTTTTTACTTACTGTATCTTTGATGTTTGATACTGAATTAAAAATTATATCTTTTAAAATCTCAAGTTTTTCAGGATTTAAATCTCCAAGATCTACTTCTTGATTTGTATTTTCATCTACTATTTTTACTGAATACTTGCTAAGAACAGCTGCTGATATTCCTAAAATAGATAGCATAGGCATAAATGCAACGCCAGCGAATCCAATTGTAAGAGGAAGGTTTAGCATAACTTTTCCTTCTTTTTCTAATACAACTCTTACCACTGTAGCTTCTTTAAATAAATCAACCAATTGTATTCTTACTTTTTCAGTATCTTTTGTAAATTTTTCTTCGAATTTATCAAATTTTACCTTTCCTATGCCAGTGATATTATCTGTAATTTTAGATGCTCCATCAGCAAATTTTGAAGCAAATTCTGAGGGTTTATTCTCTATTAGTATTATAGCTTCTAATACATCACCATCTGTTTCCATTAAAGCTTCCTTTGCTTCCTTATAAGTAATATATGGAAGTCTTTCTAAAACTTTGTCTACCATTTCGATTGTTATTTGTGCCATAATTTTTCACTCCTTATCTTATTTAATTCCTTTGAACATATCAATGGATTTGAAACTTGTATTGTCAAAGTAGTGTATCAAATACATCTTCAATAGACTGTACAACTGTTCCACTAATACATTAGCTACTTGAGCCTTACTACAATCCACTATTTCAGTGGCTAATATGTACTGCATAAGCGATACTATTGTCTGATCAATATTAAAATATTTATCATCTTTATCTATGCAGTGATTGCAAACTATACCCCCAGATCCTATAGAAAAAAGGGCGTATTCATAAGAATTTCTTGAGCAAATACTACATTTGTCCACATTAGGTCTATACCCAATAAAATCGATAAATTTTAAAATAAATGCATCTAAAAGAAACATTTTATTATCAGCTTTTTCTGAATATAAAAACAAAGTATGAACTAATAATTCAAATAACCTATTGTTAGTTTGTCCTTCTATGGAGTTATTTTCTACTAACTTGACTATAAATGTGGCATAGGAAAATGCTTCAAAGTCAGAAGATATATTGTAAAAACTTTTAATATTCTCACACTGATATACTACAAACATATCTTTTTGTTTTTTTAAAGTATATGTATTATAAGAAAAGAGTTGAGAACCCGCTAAGAATTTACTCTTTTGTCTTTGAGCACCTCTAGCTATAGCTGTTACCTTGCCATATTGCCTAGTTAGAAGTGTAAGAATTATATCATTTTCTTTATATTTCATGGTGCGTAATACAACGCCCTGAGTGTTTATAACTATCATTTTACACCTTCTTATAAAATATCACAATATGTTTTTAATAAAAAAGCCTCCTAAAATTTTAAGAGACTTTTATTAAAATTCATATTATATTTTCTTTAAATACTCGTAAAATAACATATGTATTTTACATGCTCTTTTTTATAAAATAAATATTGATATTATAATATAATAAACTATTACTCCTATTATATCCATAATTGCAGAAATAATAGGTGATGTGATAACAGATGGATCTGACTCTAATCTATTTACTACAATTGGTATCAATGTTCCAAATGTTGCTCCTAATACCATGTTAATAAATACAGTAAGTGATATAGCTGTGATTATCTGTGCATTTTGAGTTACAAAGTATAAAATAATAGATGAGATTACCACTATTACGAATGCATTTATTAGTGAACTAATCAACTCTTTCATAAATGTTTGATAGTCAACATCTTTTTCATTATCCAACAAGTTTATTATTGTTACAGCAGAAGATTGTATACCAACGCTACCACCCATTGCAAGAACTAAAGGAGCAAAAAATATCAATGCTATATGGCTATCATCAACTATAACTTTAAATTTTGTAAAGAAAAATGCTGTCACAAAAGACAAAATAGCCGTCAACAATAGCCATGAAATTCTACCTCTTACACAAGATAATACTTGCTCTTTCAATGTAGATTTCTCATTTTCCGCTACATCTCTTTCATGCTCACTTGAACCTGCAAACTTGTACATATCTTCACTAGCTTCTTCTTCCATAACATCTAAGATATCGTCTACTGTTATAATGCCCTTTAAGACTCCTTCTTCATCTGTCACTGGAACAGCCACTAAGTTATACTTTGAAACCATTTTTACAGCTTCTTCTCTATCATCATTATCCCCAACAGATTTTACATTTTCAACCATTATATCTTCAATTTTTGAATTATCACTTGACAAGAATAAATCTCTCAGTGATAAAACTCCTACTAATTTTTGAAGATTGTCTACAACATATATATAGTATATTGAGTCGGCATCTAGAGCTTCTGCTCTAATATGCTTGATTGCCTGTTCAACATTCAAATTCTTATTTACGGATACATAACCTTTTTTCATTGTAGAGCCTGAAGTTTCATCTACATATGCAAGCAATTCTCTTAATTCTTCTTCATCTTCTTTACTAACAATATCAAGTATTTTTTCCCTGCTACCTTCATCCAGTTCACGAAGAATATCCGCCAAATCGCCCATAGACATTTCTTCAAAAATATTTCTAAGATGTTCCCTATCAATATTAGCAACTATATTCTGGAAAAATTCACTTTCACATTCTTCCAAAATTGAAGCTGCACTCTCTAGAGGAAGTATCTCAAATAGTTTTAATCTATCCACTTCATCTAAATCTTGAAGTACATCGTAAATATCCATAGTATGATATTCATCTAATGTTTCCCTCAATTCAATAAACTTGTTATTATCCATCATTTCTTTGACTTGATCATACAACTCTCGCGCCGAGTCCTGTTTTTTATCCATTACAACCACCTTTTTTTAAGCAATAATTAATATTCTTTATTTTCATTTAACCCAAGATCATTTATATAGTTCTGAAGATTTCTCCAGTTTTCTTTTACCTTTACCCACAATTGTAAATTAACTTGAGTTCCTAGCAAAAACTCTATTTCTTCTCTGGCCGATTTACCTATACCTTTCAGTTTACGTCCATTTTTACCTATAATAATACCTTTATGTGAATCTCTTTCACAGTATATTATAGCAGAAATATCCATAATATTTTTATTTGGTCTTACCTTCATTCTTTCTATCTCTATAGCAACACCATGAGGCACTTCCTCATTTGTATAATGTAAAACTTTTTCTCTTATCAGTTCTGATACCAGCACTCTTTCAGGCTGATCAGTAATCATATAGTCAGGAAAATATTTTGGACCTGGCTTTAAATTTTTCTTTATTACACTTAAAATTGAGTCTAAGTTTGAGTTGTTTAGCGCTGATGTTGGAATTATATCTTTAAAAACTTCCAAATCATCATACATTTTAATTAAATCAAAAAGCTCTTCTTTGCTTTCTAATTTATCTATTTTATTTAGTATCAGAAAGACAGGTGTTTTTGCTTTCCTTAGATTTTCTATTATCATAGAATCACCCTTGCCTATAGATTTCGAGTTATCAACTACGAAAATAATGCAGTCAACATTTTTAAATGCGTCTTCTGCAGATTTTACCATCATTTCTCCTAATCTATTTTTTGGCTTGTGTATGCCTGGAGTATCCATAAAAACTATCTGAGCTTCTTCATCTGTATAAACAGCTTGAATAGTGTTTCTAGTTGTTTGAGGTTTATCGCTCATTATAGCTATTTTCTCTCCGACAATATTGTTCATAAGTGTTGATTTACCTACATTTGGCCTACCAACTATACTCACGAAACCCGATTTATATTCCATCTTTTTCTCCTAAAACTTACAAAAATATATTCTATATTTTATTTAAATTATTATACATCCTTTTTATTATACCACAAAAAACAGTTTAGTAAAATAGTCCTAGTTGGAATACAAGTATAGCAACTAATGTACCCACTAACCCACCTGCAAGAGTTTCCCAAAAAGTATGTATTTTTCCTTCTATTCTACTTTGAGCAACTAGTATAGCTATTAAATATGCAAGAGATGAAGCTTCTACTCTTTCTGTCATTAATGTAATTGAAGTGGCTAATGCAAAAGCAAGTGCAGCATGCCCACTAGGCATACCTCCCTTTAAAGGTGTTCCTGTATAAGTCATTGCTTTCACTGTTACAACTACTATTAAAACTACTGCAATACAAATTAGTGTTATATGTAATTCGGACTCTCTTATTCTATATGCTAGATTACCTGTCAGCATATTAAGTTTATTGTAAAACAATAAATATGCAACACCTACAGCATATATAGCAGATACCAAAACAGCACCAGCCGCTACATCCTTAGCTATTTTTGCCAGAGGATTAAATTCACTAGTGACCATGTCTACAGTTTTTTCAACAGCTGTATTTATCATTTCACAAATTACTACTAGGGTAATTGCTCCAAGTAAAGTTATAAACTCCATTTTTTGAAAATCAAAGAAAAGACTGGCTACCAATACTATTAAAGAAGCGAGATAATGAAATTTCATATTTCTTTCACTTCTAAAAGTATACATAATTCCATCTACAGCTGCATTCATAGACCTAATAAAGCTCTGTTTAGAGTTTTTTTCCTTTTTATCTTTTAGTTCATTAAATTTATCAATATCTCTTTGTTTCTTATTTTGGTCTTTTTTTATTTTATCAAATTCTTTTTGTTTATTTTCCTCATATTTATTTTTTGTTTTATTGAATTTTTCCATCTAAATATCCCTTGTAATACCCAGCCTGTTTAATAAATCTCTCTCTTTTCCATGCATTTCAATTGCTTCTTCTTCTTCCATATGATCATATCCTAATAAATGAAACATACTGTGACATACTAAAAAACAAATTTCTCTTTCCAAAGAGTGACCAAATTCTTCTGCCTGCTCCTGTGCTTTTTCTGTAGAGATAACTATATCTCCAAGAGAATATTCTTCAAATTCTACATGTGAATCATCTTCTGTCAACAAAGGAAACGATAGTACATCCGTAGCCTTGTCTATGCCTCTGAAATTTTTATTCAATTCTCTAATTTCATTATTATTTACAAAAGATAGACTTACGTCATAATCATCTTCATAACCTTCATACATCAAACAGGCCTCCATCACAGATTCAATTTTTTCAAATAATTTTTTATCTACTTTCAAAAAATCCTGCCTGTTATCAAAAATTATTTCCATATATGTCACGCTCCAATTCACAATTATATAATATTTTATATGCTCATCTTATTTTTTCTTTTTATATGATTCTCTATTCTCAAATTTAGTATAAGCCTTTATTATCCTTTGAACTAATTCATGCCTTACTACATCTTTTTCAGTTAGTTCCTTATATCCGATTCCTTTTACACCATCCAATATCTTTGTTGCTTGTATCAGTCCACTTTTTTTATTTCTCGGTAAGTCAGTTTGAGTGATATCTCCTGTAACTACTGCTTTTGATCCAAATCCAAGTCTAGTTAAAAACATCTTCATCTGCTCTGGAGTTGTATTTTGTGCTTCGTCTAATATTATGAATGCATTATCTAAGGTTCTACCTCTCATAAATGCTAAAGGTGCAACTTCTATTGTGCCTCTATCCAAAAATTTATTAAACTTATCAGGACCAAACATATCAAATAATGCATCATACAGTGGTCTTAAATATGGATCAACCTTGTCTTTCATATCACCTGGCAAAAAACCTAAAGACTCACCTGCCTCAACTGCTGGTCTAGTCAATATGATTCTAGAAACTTCGTCAGCCTTGAAAGATTTTACAGCCATAGCAACAGCTAAATATGTTTTACCAGTACCAGCTGGTCCTATACCAAAAGTAATATCATTATTTTCTATCAAATTAACATACTCTTTTTGACCTAAAGTCTTAGCCTGAACTGGATTCCCTTTTTTAGTAACCACAATGGTTCCCTCTAACTCTTTTATCCTGTCTTCACTACCAGCGAATAAAAGGTCTATTGAATATAATATAGATTGTTTATCCAAAGTTTTTCCAGATTCAACCATTTTATGTAATTCACTTAGTAACTTTATTGTCATATCCACATTTTTTTCTTCACCAAGTAAAACAATATTACCTTCTCTAAGCAATATATCACTATTTAAATTTTTTTCAATTAGTTTTGCATTTTCATCAAAATTCCCAAAAATTTCCCTCTCGAATCTAGGTTCATAAATTTGAAACTGTTTTTGTATTATCAAGATTTTCCTCCTAAATAAATATTAACTTATTTAATCACTTATATATGATATTATACCATAAATAAATATATATAATTAATTTCATAGTATTTATAATATACAATTAACCAAAAACACTATATGGTGGAGTAAAACTCCACCATATAGTGTTTACGTGCGAATACTAAAGTATTCATATATGTGAACCTCTATGAGTTTCAAATTATTCTTGCTCTATTAAACCATATCCACCATCGCCTCTTCTATACACCAAGCATACCTCAAATGTATCTTGATCTTTAAATAAGAAGAAGTCATGTCCTAGTAAATTCATCTGTAATACAGCTTCATCAGGACTCATAGGTCTTAAATAAAATTTTTTCTTTCTCTCAAATGTCATTTCGCTATCATCTAAAAATGGTTCTTCATCTTCATAAGCATCAATAAATTCATCAAAGTATTCCATCCTAATTGTATCTTTTCCTGGTACTCTTGTCTTAAATTTATTTTTATATTTAACAATTTGTCTATTTAACTTGTCACAAACAATATCAATAGCAGAATACAAATCATCTTGTACATCTTCTGCTCTAACTATATGACCATTGATGTTGTCCAAAGTTACTTCAACTTTTTGTCTTTCTTTCTTGTTAGCACTAACTGTTACACGAATTTCTGATTCAGGACTTAAAAATTTTTCTAGTTTCCCAAATTTCTTTTCAATATAAGATTTGATGCCCTCAGTTAATTTTATTTGTTTTCCAGATATAATGATTTTCATAAAAACCACTCCCTTCACCGTATCTAATAAAGATACTTTTTAACTTACTTATATATTACCCATAAAAACCTAAAATAAATAGACTTTTATAATAATATTTTTTATGTTAAGATAATAAGGTAGGATATTTATGAAATATTCTAACTAATCTAACAAATCTTCTATATCTTCTATATCTATTAGAAGATTACCATCACTTCTCTTTGAAGTTTTATTATCTTTATTTGCAATATTTCTATTTTGTTTTCTACTAGGTTTACCAGGGTTATTTTTTTCTTTTTTTTCTATAGTTTTATTAGTAACTATTTCTTCAACATCATTTTTATTATACTCTTTATTAGCTTTTGACAATTGCTTTAAGTTTAGCTTCTGAGTAATTTCTAATTTCTTTTCTTCAAACTTTTGCTTTCTCTGAATTGATTTTTCCATATTTTTAGCCATTTTTTGATTATGCTTAACAGGGTTTTCCAGTGTATTAATAAAATATATAAGCAATATAAAAAATGAAACTAAAGCAGCTATTATTATCTGTGCAAAAAGTAAATATTTTATAAAAGTGTAGGATGCACTATTAATTTTCAAATATGTAAAATATCCCTTTGTCGCATAGCTGCCCAAACAAATAGCTATAACATATGCTGACCAACTTGGATAATATCCATCTAACATTCTAATTATCATTAAAGCTAGTGTAATAACTATCAAAATTTGAGTGATTATAAACAATATCCATACCTTGCTCAAATCAACTTTTTCAGTTATATTTAAATATGTCAATAACAATACTGAACTAGGAATCAACAATAATGATGATAGTGGTTGTGAAGCACTAGTTCCTTGTCTTTGAGCCATCCTAAATAAGACTAAAGGTATTATAATAAAAGAAATAAATTCAAGCGAATAATAAATTGCTCCACCAAATATTATCATTCCAAATTGAGGACTTGTCATTGCAGCAAAGCCCAATCCATAATAAATTAACAACCATGAAGGAAATATATGCTTTAATTTAAAGTTTACAACATATTTTATTGTAAATATAACCAATATAACTGTATGCATTATTAAACCAAATTCCCATATATAAGTATTAATGTCACCTACTACAGTTTTTAACCAAGGTGATATCATTATTAAACTCAATGGAAAACATGAAAAAACTGACAGTCCAACTGGAGATTTTACTTTTCTATAAAAATCTATTGGAGAGGCAAAAAGCTTTACTATTACTCCACATAAGAGTACTATGCTAATTATCATTGATATATCACCTAGAAATGGTATTATATCCATGAATACATTACCTAGAATAACCCACCCCAATGCCAAAGCTGTAATCGGCAAAGGAATCCTAGATACGAAATTCTTCAATAAAATCACCTCATATCATTTTATTTTACTTCAATTTAATATTATATCACATAAATACATTCGGGTATACGTATATTTAACTAATATAAAAGAAGCCGTATAAAATATACGACTTCTTTATAATTAATACTAATATTTACAAATTCTTCTTAACAAGTTCATTTATTTTTCTGCCATCAGCACGACCTGCAGTCTTTGGCTTAATAGCAGCCATAATTTTTCCCATATCCTTCATAGATGTAGCACCTACTTCAGAAATAGTTTCAATTACTATTTTTTCTAATTCTTCTTCGCTTAATTGTTGAGGTAGATAATCTTGCAAAACTTGTATTTCAGATTTTGTTTCTTCGACCAAATCTTCTCTTCCAGCTTTTTCAAATTCGACTAAAGAGTCTTTTCTTTGCTTTAACTGTTTTGAAATTATAGTCATTACTTCTTCATCATTAAGTTCAACTCTATTGTCAACTTCTTGCTGCTTAATAGCTGCTCTAACTAAAGTAATAACAGATTTTTTGATCTTATCTTTGTTTTTCATAGAAGTTTTTAAATCTTCTTGTAGTCTTTCTTTAAGGGACATCCCCTTCACCTCTTCTTAATTACTATCTTTTAGCGTTTTTTCTTCTAGCTGCTTCTGCTTTTTTCTTACGCTTAACACTTGGCTTATCATAGTGTTCTCTTTTTCTAACTTCTGACATTATGCCAGACATAGCACACTGTCTCTTAAATCTTCTAAGCGCACTATCCAATGATTCGTTTTCTCTTACTCTTACTTCTGACATTTGTTTCACCTCCCTACAATTAGCGATTTGTGTAATAACCGTAATTATATTAACACCATAACATTATACTCTATATACGATTATATTACAATACTTTTCAGTAATATTTATATCATGTAGAGAGCTTTTCACTTATTTTTTTTATTATTTTACTTAGTCTACAACTAATTTTGTAAGCTTTTTTCCTGCTAGTAAGTGATAGTGTATATGAGGTACCTCTTGGCCACCGTTCTTACCACAGTTATTAATTATTCTGTATCCATCTTCATTAAAACCTTCTTGTTCTGCTATTTTTCTAATTGCTCTATGAATATCAGATATTATATCCATTTCATCCATAGGTATATCCTCAAGGCTATCATAATGCTTTTTAGGCACCACTAATATATGCTGGGGTGCAACTGGTGATAAATCCCTAAATGCTGCAACTTTTTCATCTTCATATACCATAGAACTTGGAATCTCTCCACTTGCTATTTTACAAAAAATACAATCCATAAAAAATCTCCTTTTTACTAATTTTATTTTATTTAGTTAAAATATATTTCTTATCTAAATGTTACAGCTGTTCCTGAACATGTAACCATAAGCATGCCATTATCAGCGCCTAGTACTTCATAATCCATTTTTACGCCTATAACAGCTTCTGCGCCCAAAATTCTTGCTCTTTCTTCCATTTCTTTTAATGCGTTTTCTCTTGCCATCAATAGCTCATTTTCATAGCTACCACTTCTTCCTCCAAAAATGTTTCTTAGTCCAGCACCTAGATCTTTGAACATATTAACACCTGATACAACTTCGCCAAATACTATTCCAACATATTGGTCTACCTGTTTTCCATCCACATTTCCTGTTGTTGTAATTATCATATTAAAGCCTCCTAGTAATATATTTAAATTTTTATGATTAAACTAAATAACCAATGCAATAATCATCACATATTTCTTTGATTTTTATTTTTAGTAATTTTCCGCGTATATCTTTTTCTGACTTTACTTTTATTCTAATATAATTGTCTGTAAGACCTTCATAATAACCATCTCTATCTTTTTCTTCAAAAAGGACTCTATGCTCTTTATCAATTTGATTGTTAACAAATTTCTTAAAATTTTCTATTGATAGTTCTAGTATAATATCACTTCTTTTTTGCTTTACTTGTGGATCTATTTGATCCTTCATGGTAGCTGCTGGTGTACCCTTTCTAGGTGAATATTTAAATACATGCATATGCATTAATTCTATTTCTTTTAAAAATTCCAAAGTTTCTTCAAATTCTTCATCGCTTTCACCTGGAAAACCAACTATTACATCTGTAGTAATCGCAACATCATCTATTCTGTCTCTTAGAACATTCACTATATTTCTATATTCATCTGCTGTATATCTTCTATTCATTCTCTTTAATGTGTCTGTTGATCCACTTTGTAAAGACAAATGGTAGTGTGGAGCCAATTTCTCAATCCTACATATTTCATTTACAAATTCGTCTGTAAATAATATAGGTTCTACTGAACTAAGCCTAATCCTCTCAATTCCTTCTACCTTGTCAACCTCTTTTATAACATCTAATAAACCTATCTTTTCATCTCTTAGGTCTTTGCCGTAAGAAGCTACATGTATACCTGTAAGCACTACTTCCTTATATCCATTTTGTGCCAACATATTTATTTCTTCTAAAATTTCACTTAATTTACGAGATCTAATTCTCCCTCTAGCGTAAGGTATTATACAGTATGAACAGAATCTATCACAACCATCTTGAATCTTGATAAATGCTCTAGTCTTACCATTTGTCTGTTTTATTTCTATTGATTCAAATTCCTTGACTTTCATAATATCATCTACTGTACTTAACTTAGACTCAGAATTTATTTCATTGACCTTCTCTACTATTGTCTTCCTATCATTTGTTCCCATTACAAGATTTACATCTTCTATATCTAATATTTCCTCTGGAGAAACCTGAGAATAACATCCGACTACAGCAATAATAGCATTTGGGTTTTTCTTTTTAACTCTTCTTATATACTGCCTTGATTTTCTATCTGACATATGGGTTACGGTACATGTATTGATGACATATACATCTGCATATTCTTCACTTTCTACACCCTCATATCCACCTTTTTCAAAAAGCTCTAACATAGCTTCTGTTTCGTATTGATTTACTTTACATCCCAAGGTATAAAACGCTACCTTCTTCAAAATTAATTTCCTCCTATATCACCTAACTCGTATAAAGTAATTGCTGTAGCAATCACACAAGCTGTTTCTGTTCTAAATATTCTCGGTCCCATAGCTACAGATTTAGCTCCCGATTTTTTTATTTTTTCATTTTCCTGGCATTCAAATCCGCCTTCTGGTCCTATAAAAATACCTATTTTAGCTTTTTCCTTATTCATAGATTGCCTACATTCATCACTTTTAAGGATTTTTTTTATCCCCATAGATTTTTCTTCTTCATATGGGCTAATATTGAAATCATTATTTTTCATATCCTCAATTGCTTGATCAAAGGTCAATATACCTCTTATCTTTGGTACAATTCCTCTTTTGCATTGTTTGGCAGCTTCATATACAATTCTTTCCCAACGTTCAAACTTTTTATCCATTTTTTTATCGTCTAAATTAACTATTGACCTTTTTGTATCGACCAATACAATTTCATATACGCCGCTTTCTGTAAGTTTTTGAAGAATATACTCCATCTTTTGACTCTTTGGCAAGCCTTGGTATATGACTACTTGTATATTAGATTCTCTATTAATACCAACTTTTTCTTCTATCTGAAGCTCTATTATATTTTTGCTTATATCAGCTATGCTACATATATATTCCTTATTTTTTCCATCACATATTTCGAGTTTGTCCCCAATACTATACCTCAATACTTTGGATATATGCTTTACATCTTCACCTTCAATAAACATTTTTTTATTTTCTATATCAATATTTTCTTCTTTGACAAAAAATCTATCCATAATTTATTTGGCTATAACACAAGCCCATTCTCCCTTTTTTTCTACTTCTAATATTTCAAACCCTGCTTTTTCTAACGATTGAACCACTTCATCTATCTTAGCATGAATTATTCCAGATGATATAAAAATACCATCATTTTTTAAATATGTTTTAACATCTTTTGCTAGGAATACTATTATATCGGCTATAATATTTGCTACAATTATATCAGCTTTTTTGTTTTTATCAATTTCATCAGCCAAATTTCCAACTATTGCAGTAACTATATCACCAACATTGTTTTTCTCAATATTTTCTTTTGCCACTTTTACCGCCATAGCATCTATATCTATTGCAAATACTTGTTTTACGCCTAATTTTGCAGCAGTTATTCCCAATATTCCACTACCGCAACCTATATCATATACAGTAAAATCTTTTTTAACATATTTTTCCAAATTAGATATACACATACTTGTTGTTTCATGATTTCCTGTCCCAAAAGCCATTCCTGGATTCATTTCTAATATTATATCATTTTCATCAGCCTCATAATCTTCCCATTCAGGCTTTATAACAATATTTTTTCCTATTTTAGTAGGTTTATAGTATTTCATCCAATTATGAGCCCAATCATCTTCTTTAACTTTATCAGTTTCAATACTACCCTTACCTATATCAAGACCAAAACTTGTAAGCTCATTAATTCTAAGCTTGATATTTTCTATAAAAGATAAGATATCTCTTTCTTCTGATATATAAGTCTTTATATAAACTGAGTCATCCTCATGTTTTAGCATATCTTCATCCACATAATCCCAGTCATAATCATGGGTCTTTTGGAATTTAAAGTCTTTTGGATCCTCAATCATAGCTCCTTGAGCACCATTTTCAAAAAGTATATTTGTAATAGCTTCTACAGCTTCTGTTGTCGTATTTATCTTTATTTCAATCCATGAACTACTCATAATAACCTCCTATTAACTTATCTACTTATTATATCATTTATTAATAATCAATGTAAATGAAGTAAAAAAAAAAACAAAATATAGGAATTACCTATATTTTGTCTTTTTTCTTATAATGCTCACTGACTTGATAATGTCAGAGATTGTTTTCATTTTGTGAAAAATTCTTCTATCTTTTGTGAGAACTTCTTTTTATTGCCTGATACTTCTCCACCAGATTCTTTAGCAAATTCTTTCAATAAATCTTTTTGCTTATCTGATAATTTAGTAGGAACCTCTACATTTACCTTCACATATTGATCGCCCCTACTAGTAGAGTTTAATCTCTGTATACCCTTACCTTTTAATCTAAATACTGTTCCTGTTTGTGTTCCTTCTGGTATTGAATATTTTACATTACCATCTATTGTTGGAACTAGTACATCATCACCTAGAGCTGCCTGTACAAAAGATATTGGCATTTCTACATATACATCAAATCCCTGTCTTTCAAATATATCGTCATTTCTAACATTGACTATGATCAGCAAGTCTCCTCTTGGACCACCTAATTCACCATATTCACCTTGTCCAGCTAATCTAATAATCTGTCCATCATCTATACCTGCTGGTATATCAACATCTATCGTCTTAGTCTTTCTTGTATAGCCTTTACCATGACACTTATCACATGGCTCTTCTATTATTTCTCCTGTTCCTCCACATGTTGGACAAGTTCTTGTAGAAGCAATATTACCAAATGGTGTTTGCTTTACATCTCTTACTGTACCTGTTCCTCCACATGTTGAACATGTTTTTTTAGATGTACCTGGCTTTGCACCTGATCCATGACACTTACTACACTCTTCATTTCTATTAATCTTAATAGAAAGTTTTTTACCGAATGCAGCATCTTTAAAGTCAATTGTTATACTCTGTCTTATATCATCACCACGCATTGGTCCTCTTCTTCTGGCACTACCGCCACCGAATCCACCAAAGCCTCCGCCAAATGCAGAACCAAATATATCAAATATATCTTCAAATCCACCGGCTCCAAAACCGCCAGCTCCGCCAAAACCTCCTTGGCCATTTACTGCATCTGAACCATATTGGTCGTATATATTTTTCTTTTCAGCATCAGATAAAATTTCATAAGCTTCATTCACTTCTTTAAATTTTTCTTCGGCTTCTTTATCATCCGGATTTTTGTCCGGATGATATTTCATAGCCATTTTCCTGTATGCTTTTTTAATTTCTTTATCATCTGCATCTCTAGAAATACCCAGAGTAGCATAATAGTCTTTATTCGCCAAAACTACACCTTCCTTTACTTATTTTTATTGTCGATGATTTATTTATCGTCATCAACTTCTGTAAAGTCAGCATCAACTACATTGTCATCTTTTGGACTCTGAGACTGATCAGCTTGGTCAGCTTCTGGCTGTCCTTGAGCTTGGGCCTGTGAATATAATTCCTGAGAAATCTTTTGGAATTTATTCATTAATTCTTCTACAGCTGCATTTATTTCTTCTACACTTGCATCTTGGTTATCTTTTACCTCTCTAACCTTTGCTATAGATGCTTCTATATCACTCTTATCGTTAGCATTGATCTTATCTCCTGCCTCTGCTAGAGTCTGTTCTGTCTGATATGCTAATGATTCAGCATGATTTACTGCTTCAATCTTTTCCTTTTTCTTCTTATCAGCTTCTGCATTTGCTTCTGCTTCTTTGATTTTCTTGTCTATTTCTTCTTCTGACATATTAGTGTTTGAAGTTATTGTTATTTTCTGTTCTTTACCTGTTCCTAAATCCTTAGCCGTTACGTTTACAATACCATTAGCATCTATATCAAAAGTAACTTCGATCTGAGGTACACCTCTCTTTGCTGGTGGTATATTTGTAAGCTGGAATCTACCTAGAGTTGTATTATCATAAGACATAGCTCTTTCACCCTGTAACACATGTATATCAACTGCTGTTTGATTATCTGCTGCTGTTGAGAATACTTGAGATTTCTTTGTAGGTATAGTAGTATTTCTTTCAATTATTTTTGTAAATACATTACCTAATGTTTCAATACCTAGTGACAATGGAGTAACATCAAGTAGTAGTATATCATTAACCTCACCTGTTAATACACCTGCCTGCACTGAAGCACCAGCTGCAACACATTCATCTGGATTTATACCCTTATGTGGATCCTTGCTAATAAAGTTCTTTACTGCATCCTGTACTGCAGGTATTCTTGTTGAACCACCTACCAATAAAACATCATCTATTTCACTTACTGATATTCCAGCATCCTGTATAGCCTGCTTAGTTGGCTCCATAGTCTTTTTAACTAATTCAGCAGTCAATTCATTAAATTTAGCTCTTGTTAAATCCATATTTAAATGCTTTGGACCTTCAGCAGTCGCTGTGATAAATGGTAAATTAATATTTGTACTCATTGTAGAAGAAAGTTCCTTCTTAGCCTTTTCAGCTGCTTCTTTTAATCTCTGTAAAGACATCTTATCATTTCTAAGATCTACTCCTTCAGCCTTCTTAAATTCTTCTGCTAGGTAATCTACTACTATCTGATCAAAATCATCTCCACCTAGCTTATTATTACCAGCTGTCGCAAGTACTTCAAAAGTACCATCCCCAATCTCAAGTATAGATACGTCAAAAGTACCTCCACCTAAGTCGAATACTAATATTTTCTTTTCATCTTCCAACTTATCCATACCATATGCTAATGATGCAGCTGTTGGCTCATTTATTATTCTCTTTACATCTAGTCCTGCTATCTTACCAGCATCCTTAGTTGCTTGTCTCTGTGCATCTGTAAAGTATGCTGGAACAGTGATTACTGCTTCACTTACACTTTCACCTAGGTATGCTTCAGCATCTGATTTTAATTTCTGTAAAATTATTGCTGAAATTTCCTGTGGTGAGTATGATTTTCCATCTATATCCACTTTATAATCAGTACCCATATGAGTCTTGATTGATGTTATTGTTCTATCTGCATTTGTTACTGCCTGTCTCTTTGCTGGTTCACCAACTATCCTTTCTCCATCTTTAGTGAAAGCTACTACTGAAGGGGTAGTTCTCATACCTTCATTATTTGGTATTATTGTTGCTTCTCCACCTTCTAGTACTGCTACACATGAATTTGTTGTACCTAAATCTATTCCTATTACTTTTCCCATAATCTTTTAACCTCCATAAACTCTTATGTTCTCTAATATTATTATAATTTTATATCTAATTATAGTTTTACTATAATTGCTTACTAACAAGATACCTTTACCATGCTGGCTCTTAGCACCTTACTTCCTAATTTATACCCTTTTTGAAGTGACAGTAATATTTTGCCTGCTTCAAATTCTTCACTAGCTTCTTGCATTACAGCCATATGCATGTTTGGATCGAATTCTGTTCCAATTTCGCTAGGTATTTCTTCTAATCCAGCTTTTTTTAATGAATCTACTAGCTGTTTATATACTAATTCTATGCCTTTATATAGTTGGCTTTCTTTATCATCACAAGCATCTAAAGCTCTTTGCATATTATCAATTACTGGAATTAATTCATTCATTATCTTTTCATTGGCAAAAATACCAATTGAGGATTTTTCCTCTGCTGTCCTTCTTCTATAATTTGCATATTCGGCATTTATTCTTTTTATTGAATCTTCCTGTTCTGCAATTTTGTTTTCTAATTGTTTAATTTTGAACGCTGGTTCTGACTGATTTTCTTCTTCATCTGTAGAATTTTCTTGAACTTCCTCTTTATTCTTATCAGATTCAGCTTCTAAATCAATGTCAATTTCTTTTTTTGATTCAGATTCATAATTATCTACATTATCCACTTTTTCTTCATCTTCTATTATTGAACTTTGATCAGCTCCTGTTTTTTCATTTAATTTGTCTTTTAACTCTTCTTTTTCATTAGCCAATGCATACACCTCACTTTTTATTATCAATTGCCATCTAGCAATATACTCATATAATTTAAAATAGAATATACTTTTGAATAATCCATTCTCGTTGGACCTATAAAACTTATCTTTCCTTGGAGATTATTTTCTACGTTATAAGTTGCTGTAATTATACTTAAGTTTCTTCCTAAGTCATCCTCTGAATCTCCTATTACTATATTTAAATTATCTTTTTGTATACCCTTAGCATCAATTATTTTTGTAATTTGATCTTTTTCCTCAAGCATACTCAAAAATGACTTTGCTTTAACCATATCGTTAAATTCTGGATAGTTGAATATATTTGTAGTACCATTCATGGCCATTTTAAAATCATCCACTGCTGATACATTATTTAACATATCAACTAAATCATCTACTATGTCCGAATACTCTCCTATTTCATATTTTATAAATGAAATCATTTCATCATCCAGATCTTTTATTCTCTTGCCTGCTAATTTATTTGACAAACTAGTAGAGATTACATTTAATTTTGCCTGTGGTAAATCAACATTTGTAGTAAACTCTTGACTTTTGATTTCTCCATCGTCTGCCACAACAATTAATAATATTTTATCATCTGATAAGTTAACCAACTGTATGTATTTAATGGTTCTGCTATCTCTGTGTGAATCATAAACAGCTATTGTCGTATAATTTGTCAACATCGATAGAATCTTTGATAATTCATCAATTAACTGGTCAACATTTTGAAAATTATTTGAAATACATTTATTCAATATTTCTTTTTCATAATCTTCTAATTCCTTTCCACTCATTAAAGAATCTACATATAAGATATAACCTTTTTGTGTAGGTATTCTTCCTGCTGATGTATGAGGTTGAATTAAATAACCCATGTCTTCTAAGTCCGACATTTCATTTCTTATTGTCGCAGCTGAAACACCTAGATTATATTTTTTTGAAATAGTCCTAGAACCAACTGCTTCAGCGGTCTCGACATAGTCTTTTACTATGGCTTTTAAAATATTTAATTGTCTTTCAGTTAAATCCATAGCCTCACCTCTTTAATCTTTAATTATTATCACTCACTTATTAGGAGTGCTAAAAACTTCTTAATACATTTATATCACGTTTTAATTTTAGTGTCAACACTTTTTATATAATTTTATTAAATATATATTTTTTTCGTTAAAATTTATATTATTTGATATAATTAATATGTTAATTATTATATAATTAAAACAATACTTTCATTTTAAATTATTATAAATTGCAGAAACGAGGTTTTATGGAGCTACTAATATTAGAAAACGAATGTAAAAAACACCTATATTGCGACTTATTGAAAGAATCTATTCTTTATGATTCTAAATATGATTTTGATGCAAATATAGAAGCTACAAAGCATTACAATAATGCAAATCTAAATAATAAAACCATAATATATGCCGAAAATATTTTACCATGTACTGGATGCGTATCTTGCTGGTTTAGAACTCCAGGTAAATGTATATTAAATGACAAAGCAAATAGCTATGCTTCAAATTTGACCAAATACGATAAAGTTACCATTGTAAGCGAGTTAAAATTTGGTACTTTCTCTTTTCCTATTAAAAGGCTGATAGACAGATGTGTTGGATATTTAGGTACGTTTATGGATATTGTTGGAGATGATATTAGACACGAGAAAAGATACGAACACTCTTTTTCATTAGATATAATATTTTATGGCCAAGTAAAAGATAAAGAAATGCAAATTGCCAAAGAGCAAGTAAAAGCTATGTGTAAAAATTATTATATTAAGGATTATAAGATTGAATTTTTAAATATTAAAAATCAAGTAAACAAACATTTTGTGGTTAATAAAAACTCAGAATTAGATGAAATGAATTATATTAATTTCATCTACAATAATTTCTTTTTAAATGATTATAATAATATAAAAGAATATTTAAGTATAAGCCGTAATTTCTTAGCTAATACTTTTGATAATGATCCTATATGCATTCAAGAAAAAACTTTGATTATAAATGCAAGTCCAAGAGCAAATAATGCTGTGTCAAAATTTTATGCCAAATATTTAAAAGATAAAATTAAAAATTCTAATTTGATAAACTGGTCTTTTGATAAATGTATTTCCGTGGAAGAAATTATTGAATTACTTGGATATAAATCGATAATATTCTGCTATGGTTTATATGTTGATAATATGCCATCTAATCTCCTAGAAAATATAAATAGAATCAATGCATTCATTAATAGTTGTATATATATTAATAGTTCACAAAAAAATAATGAAGAATTGATTTCTTATCTAAAATCAAAGAATATTTATGCCGTTGCAAATAATGGTTTAAAACATGGCAAAGAAAATGAACTGTCTCTTTTAAGCATGGAACTTTTTTCAAATAATAGTAATCTAAATTGGGTAATGGGATTAGGAATTGGCGCTGGTCCACTTTACGCAAATTCAAAAGAAAATATATTTGACAAGGATTATGCCCTTCCTGTAAAAGAAGCTCTAAATACTTTACAAAAAGCAATCTGCTCTTATAATATTAAGGAAAATTACAATAATATATATACAGATGGTTATATAGAACTAAATGAGTACAAAGAAATGCTCAATAAAATTTGGAAAATTCAATTGTCAAAATCAATTAATAACACTAAAAAATAATTACTATAGTTTTAGATTTATCAATATCTAGTAATCTTAAAAATTAATTAAATAATTTAAATATAAAGGTGCTACATTATATATTAATATATAATGTAGCACCTTAGGTTATCTAAAATTATTATTTAGCACTTAACGCTGCCATTGTTATATAGTTATATGGCTGATTGAAATGTGGTAAGAAGAAGATGTCTAATAAAGCTAATCTATCTATTGTTACCTTTTCCTGTATTGCTAGTGAGAACATATGTATACCCATTGACATATCATATTCTGAAGCCATCTGTGCTCCTAATATTACTCTAGTTTTTCTGTCATATACTATTCTTATTTTAACATCTGGGTTAGTAGTCTCAATAAATCCTGGCTTTTGAGTATCTTCATAATCAGTATAATTTACATCTATTCCTAATTTTTCAGCCTTACCTACTGTAATACCAGTAGATACCATCTTTAAGTCATATATGCTTATACCATTAGATCCCTGAACACCTATTGATTCTAATGAACCACCACCTGCGTTATGAGCAGCAACAATACCACTTCTTACGGCATTTGTTGCAAGCGCTATATAGTTTGTATTATCTATAGCATTATCGTATACTGTAGCGCAGTCACCAATTGCATAAACATCTTTTACGCTAGTTTCTTGCTTTTTGTTTACTAAGAAAGATCCATTTCTGAATTGTTCTAATTTCATTTCACCTAAAGCATTATTTGGTCTAAATCCTATTGAAAGTATTACCATATCAGCTGGTATTTCTTTCTTATCAGTTACTACTGAAGATACCTTTCCATCTGTACCCTTTATTTCCTGAACTGCCTGTCCAAATTCAAGGTTAATACCATTCTTTGAAAGATTTTCTTTCATTAAATCTGTGAATGGCTTATCGTAGTATGCTGGTAAACAAGTATCAGCTATATCGACCATAGTTACATTCTTACCATGTCTTTGGAAAGCTTCTGCCAATTCAACACCAATATATCCAGCACCTACAACTGTTATATTCTTTATTTCAGGGTCATTTAATTTTTCAATTACTTCAGCTGCGTTCTGATATAATTTAACCTGCTGTACATTTTCTAAATCCTTACCAGGTATGTTTGGAATAATAGGAACAGATCCAGCTGCTAATATCAATTTATCATATGTATCTTCAACTTCTCTTCCATCTTTAAATCTTACAAAAACCTTTTTGTTATCATAGTCTACCTTGTAAACTTCAGCTTCCATATTAATTTTTGCACCCATTTCTTCTAAAGATGCCTTATCAGCATAGAATAATCCATTTGGCTTAGAAATTTGATTACCTATCCAAAGTGCCATACCACAACCTAAAAATGAAATGTTGTTGTTTTTATCATATACAACTACTTCATTTTCTGGGTAATTAGTTAAAATTGTTCTGATTGCTGCAGTTCCTGCATGGTTTGCTCCGACTACTACGATTTTGCTCATTTTAATCCTCCATTTTTTTGTTTGTTAATTATTTTTTTATTAATATAAAGATTATCTAATTTCTATATCTTAATCTTCCACTATTAATTTACCCAGAAATCCTTTTCTATAACATAAAAAATAATAATTTTCATTATTTTTTGCAGTATTAATAATTCGCTAGTTTTAAACTACCTTATATTTATCAATCATTTCACATGTTGATTCCATTCTCTCATTATTTGGTGACAATACTGGACAATTAATCTCTAAATTTAATAGTTATATCATCAAGTCTACAAGTATAGTATTTGATATTTCTATACCTTGTTGGCAAAAGTGAATATACTCATCTCCATTAATTATATACTTTTTAATGTGCCCTTGCTCTATATATTTTCTTATCTTACTTTCAATTATTTTTTTGTTTTCATCATCAAGTAAAGACATTAATTGAAGCATATCTATTCCCTCAATCATTCTAAGTCCCAGCATCATTCTTTCATTATAAATATCTATATTGGACAATTTTTCTTCATAATCAATAGGCTTATTATTTTTTTCTATTTTTTTCATATATTGAGTCATATTTTTAGTATTGGTATATCTGATTCCCTCTATATATCCTGATGCACCTAGTCCGAATCCATAATATTCTTCACATTCCCAATATAAAATATTATGTTTACACCTTCTATCTTTTTTTGCATAGTTTGATATCTCATATTGCTCATATCCATTTTTTTCAAAAGTATCTATAACATACCTATACATTTTTACATACAATTCTTCATCAATCTCTTTCAACTGACCTTGTTCATATAAATAGAAAAATCTTGTCCCCTCTTCTATTATTAAAGAGTATGCTGATATATGCTCAGGATTTAGATTGATTATATAATTAACTGTTTCTTTCCACTCATCAAAAGTTTGCCCCTCAAAAGCAAATATTAAATCAACATTTATATTATCGAATCCGACTTGTCTAGCATTTTTGAATGACTCCTCAAATTCTTTTAGATTATGTATTCTTCCCATAAATTCTAAATGTTTGTCGTGTGTCGACTGTAAACCTATACTTAATCTATTTATGCCCATTTCTTTCATGACTCTCAATTTTTCTATTGTAAGAGTTCCTGGATTGCATTCTATCGTAAATTCCGTATTTATATCAAATATAAACTTTTTGTTTATTATTTTTAAAAGTTTTTCTATTTGTTTCACTGATAATATACTTGGTGTTCCTCCACCTATAAATATTGAACTCACAAGCTTCTTTTCAACTAAATATAAATCTATCTCTCTTTTTAATGCTTCTAAATATGAATCTATTTCACTTTCCATTCCAACATATGATGTAAAATCACAATAATGGCATTTTTTCGCACAAAAAGGTATATGTATATATAAACCTCTATCTTTCATTTTTTTCTCCTTGCTTATTAGTATAATTTAATATATTTTAATTTTAGTTTTCGTTCTCTAAATATATTCTTATTATACCATCTATTGACAATTTTCATAAAAAATAAAGCTATTGATATATCAATAGCTTTACCTATATTTATTTTGTTATATATTACAATATCCTACTACTGTATAGTTGCTTGGTATTCCGTATGATTTTTCTAACTCACCAAATCCCCACTTAGAATCAAACATAGTTACATCTAATATTACACCAAAGTAAAGCATTACTATACCAGCATCTATCTTATTGTTGTAACTTCCCTTATAATTTTCATTGTCTATGGCTAGAATAACTTTTCCGCCATCTACAATAAATCTCCAAGGTTGCATATTTAATGATGATGGTGCCATTCTAGCATATGAAAATGCTTCAAATAGAGCTCTCTCTTCTAATACATCAACTGTTGCTGCATTTCCCCAATGATCTATATACACCATTTCTTCTACTGATATTCTAGCTGAACCATCTTTGTTTATGTTCATATCAGTTTTTGAATAGTTATCTCCTGTTTTAGCTGAATTTTCTATGTTTTTTAGATTTTCTGCATATCCTAAAGCTATTAAAGCTACTACTTCTTTATCTGTTACTAGTCCTAAAGCTTCTTTTACAGCAGCTTGATCTTTATATGAAATCCAGCATGAATCTACACCTAAATCTCTAGCCTTTAGTATGGTTCTTTCACCCACATAACCAGCATTCTCTATATGATGTGGCTTGTCTTCTGATAATAACACTAAATAATTTGGCGCTTCTATCATTACACCCTGATAGCCAGCTACTCCATATAATCTCTTATAGTTGTCGTTTCCTGGGAAAAATTTTGGTTCAATCTCAATTGTTGGAACTAATTTCTTACATTCACATATAAACTTTTCAAGTTCAAGTAACGCGTTTGTTTCAACTGGTGTGTCCTTAAAATGTCTTACAGACTTTCCATCCATTATTAATGACTTATAATTCATGGTCATACCTCCAATTTATATTGTTGTTTTGTATTTTTCTGGATAAACTCAATAGCTTTTTCTTCTCATTTGATTCAGGATGTTCCATAACATAATCCAAAATACTATCTAATATATAGCCTATTTCTGCCCCCTGAGCGATATTATTCTCGATTATATCTCTTCCATTTATACTAAGTTGAGAAACAGAAAAACATTCTCCTCTTAATATTATATCATTAATTGCTTGAAAACAGAATGTTGGATTTTCAAATTTTTCAATAAATTTTGCAAATAGTGCACATTTTACTAAGTCCACGTCTTGCATATAGTTGAGTATTTTTTTTAATATCATTTTATATTTAACTTTTTCCAGATTATCATTTAATAATAATTCAGTTTCTTTATTATTAAGTATATAAAATATTTTTTCAGTTTTTTCTATATTTTTGTTAGAATATCTAAGTTTTTTTAGTATTTCATGTAGTTTTTCATATTCTACACCTTTGAATATCAATGCTCTTTTCATAGCCATAAAATTTTTTTGATCCAATTTACTCAAATCTGCATTATATTTAAAAAACTGTTTAAGCCCCAAAGATTCTATTGTTCTCTGTGTATTTTCTTTTATATCAATATTATTCATAAAATATAAAGCAATCTCGTGTATTTTCTTTGATTGATTTATAGAATCATCATTAGGTATATATCCTGAAAAAATAAATTCTGACATAGAATACCTATTTAATAACTTTATTTTTTCAGGGTCAAACTCAATTATTTTCTCCAATTCTAAATTTATTCTTTCTATAGATATGTTTTTAATGTTTTTAGCATTTTTCTCTATTGATTTAAATGTTGTATCATCGATTGTAAATCCTAGTTTTGCAGAAAATCTTATGGCTCTTATTATCCTCAATGCATCTTCATTAAATCTCTTATCCGGATTTCCAACGCATGAAATTATTTTATTTTTTATATCTTCAATTCCATTAAACTCATCAATTAAACCACTAATATTATTGTAGGCAAGTGCATTTATAGTAAAATCTCTTCTGGATAAATCATCCTTCAAAGAATTACTAAACTCTACATTTTCTGGTCTACGATAATCCAAATATTTGCCATCTATTCTATATGTAGTCAGTTCAAATAGGTCACTATCGATTAATACGCTTACTGTACCATGTTGCACTCCTGTTGGAACAGTCTTTTCAAATATAACTATTATATCTTCTGGTAGAGCATTTGTAGTAATATCCCAGTCGTTGGGTTTTTTATCCATTATTATATCTCTTACGCAACCACCAACAATATAAGCTTCAAATCCGTGTTTATGTAGCCTATCGATTATAGACACAGCTTTTATATCTATATTATCCTTTAATTTTTTTTCTAATATCTCCTTATCAAAAACTCTTAGATCCTTTTCCATAATTTTTCCTTCTTTCAAGTTAAAATTAATCATCTAATTTAAGAACTGACATAAATGCTTTTTGTGGTACCTCTACGTTACCAATCTGACGCATTCTCTTCTTACCTTCTTTCTGCTTTTCAAGTAACTTTCTCTTTCTAGAAATATCTCCACCATAACATTTAGCAAGAACGTCTTTTCTATAAGCTGCTACCGTTTCTCTAGCTATTACCTTGTTTCCAACAGCTGCCTGAATTGGCACAGGAAACTGATGTCTAGGGATCTCTTCCTTAAGTTTTTCGCACATAGCCTTACCTCTTACAAAGGCTCTCGATTCATGTATTATAAAGCTTAGTGCATCCACCTGCTCTTTGTTTATTAATATATCCATCTTTACTAGAGTAGATGGTACATAACCCTTCATTTCATAATCAATAGATCCATATCCTCTTGTTCTAGATTTTAAGGCATCAAAAAAATCATATATTACTTCATTTAGTGGCAATTCATAGTGAAGCATTACTCTTGTATCATCTATATATTCCATATCCTTCATTGTACCTCTTCTCTCTTGGCACAATTCCATCACTACACCTACATATTCTTTTGGAACAATAATATCACTGTTTACTATTGGTTCTTCAATAACACTTATTTCAGCAGGTTCTGGTAAGTTTGCAGGATTTTGTATCATCAACTGTTCTCCATCTAGCTTTGTAACCTTGTATATTACTGATGGTGCAGTGGTAATTATATTTAAATCAAATTCTCTTTCTAGTCTTTCTTGTATTATTTCCATATGTAAAAGTCCCAGAAAACCGCACCTAAACCCAAAACCTAAGGCTGCTGATGATTCTGATTCAAACTCTAAAGCTGCATCATTTATCTGTAATTTTTCTAAAGCATCTCTTACATTCTCATATTTTTCACCTTCGCCTGGATAAATACCACAATATACCATAGGAGTAGCCTTTTTATATCCTGGCAAAGCTTCACTGGTTCTATTATGTGCATCTGTAATAGTATCACCTACACGACAACTTCTGATATCTTTTATACTTGCTGCAATATACCCAACATCCCCTGCAGTCAGGTCTTCAAGTTCTGTAGCATTTGGTGCCATCACACCAACTTCTGTAACTTCAAACTTTTTCTTACTATTCATCATCTCTATCGTCATGCCTTTTTTAACAGTTCCTTCAAAAATTCTTACATAAGCAACAACACCCTTATATGGATCATAGTATGAATCAAATATCAAAGCTTTAAGTGGTTCATTAGAGTCTCCTTTTGGAGCAGGAACTGATTTTACAATTGCCTCTAATACATCTTCTGTATTTATATTATTTTTTGCTGACACCAAAGGCGCCTCACTACAATCTAATCCTATTAAATCTTCTATTTCATTTTTCACATAATCTGGTCTTGCACTTGGTAAATCAATCTTATTAATTACTGGTATAATTTCTAAATCTTGTTCTAAAGCTAGATACACATTTGCCAAAGTTTGTGCCTCTACTCCCTGTGCAGCATCCACTACTAGAAGTGCTCCTTCACAGGCTGCCAAACTTCTAGATACCTCGTAGTTAAAGTCTACATGTCCTGGTGTATCTATTAGATTTAAATGGTAAGTCTCTCCATCTTTTGCCTTATAAAGTAATCTGACGTTCTGTAGCTTGATTGTAATTCCTCTTTCTCTTTCCAAATCCATATTATCCAATAGCTGAGACTTCATTTCTCTTTCTGCTACTAGTCCTGTATTTTGAATTAATCTATCTGCTAAAGTTGATTTTCCGTGATCTATATGAGCAATTATACTAAAATTTCTCGTTCTACTCTGTCTATCTGTCAACTGCCTTCCTCCTCATCTATTTCATTACATAAAGTATCATTATATATTTTACTTTAAATACTGTCTTTGGTAAATATGATTGTAGAAAAAAAAATAATAAAATAATTAACAAAACCTTGATTTTTATACTTTATTCTGTTAAAATGGTGTATGTTGATTATGAATAATAAACATATGGGGAGGTGAAATAGATGGCAAATATTAAATCTGCAAAAAAGAGAATCAGTGTTATAGATAAGAAGACTGCTCTTAACAGAGTTAGAAAATCTCAGATAAAGACAGCTATAAAGAAATTCGACGAAGCAGTTGTTGCAGGAAACAAAGAAGAAGCAGTAGCTAAATTCCAGACAGCTCAGAAGAAGATATATCAGGTAGCATCTAAGGGAACTATCCATAAGAATGCAGCTGATAGAAAGGTTTCAAAGTTAGCTAACAGATTAAACTCTATGAACGCTTAATAATTAGAAACTACATGATATCGACGGGTATCATTGATAATTGTGACTACGCAATGTATAGATAAATTCTTGTGTGTCAAACGTTTGAAAATACTAGAATATGATTATGTGTGTCATATGACACTATCGGAATCATAAAAAAACAGCCATTTGGCTGTTTTTTATTTGCTCTATTTTCTATACTATATATCAAATCTTTAACATAAAATAAAGGACTTTAATCTACTATATTGATTAAAGTCCTTTATTTTATGTACTTATATTTATGTTAATACTTTAAATTTCTATTTGTTTATAAAATTTACTTACAATATTTAGCAATTATTATTTCTATACATAATCTATCATTCATTAAACCATTTTTTATTTTATAATCGGCCTCTGCTATAGAATTTAAAATACTTATTATAGAATTATATTCATAATTTTTTGACTGTCTAATTAGCTTATTAAGTGTAAATGGATGAATTCCCATAGTCTTAATCATTAAATTATTTGTTAACCTTTTGGAATTTAAATCTTTAACTTGAAGTACTTGGTTAAAGTTCTTTGATAGTCTAGCCAATATCCCTAACACAGATTCTCCATTTTCCATTAAATCTTCCAGTACCTTATAAGCACGTTTTGAATTTTTATTTGCTATATAATCAATCAATAAGAAAATATCATTTTCTGATTTACTTTTTAACATTTGATTAATTGCATTCTTATCTATTGTATTTCCCTTTCCTACGAAAGCTACTAATTTATTTATTTCATTTTCCATATCAGATAGAGTCATTTCTGAAATTCTATCCCTGTATCCACTTAATTCTATAAAATATGCAATATCAGAGTTTTGAATGCTTACATCTGTATTTGAAAACTTATCCTGACACCATCTTAATATTTCTATATCCTCTAACTTCTTTAATTCAAGGGTTTTAGATTTTTCTTTAATTTTTTTGACTATTGATTTTCTACTATCTATTTGACCATATACAATAAAAATCAGACAAGATGTGTCAGGAAAATTGTCCAATAATTTTATTAGACTTTGCTCATCAGCCTCTGTAAAATTCTTTTTCTTTCCCAATAGCAAATCTAAATCTTTTATTATTACATATCTTCTCTCATCCATAAATGGTAATGTTTCAACAGCAGTTCTAATACTTTCAATATCTGTTTCCTTGCCATCTATAATTGATAAATTGAAATCTTTCATATCTGGATTTATTAGATCTATAAATTTATTTTCCAATTCCTCTAATAAATATGTCTCTCTTCCGTACAACAAATATATATTTTCAATTTTATTTTCTTCTATATCATTAAGTAAATCTACTCTATTCATCAAACTTCCCCTTAAATTAATAAAACTATTATAGCACAAATTTAATATTTATTAAATACAGAGGCCTATAAGTTTAAATTCTGTGAATTTTCATATATATTTAATTTTATATATTTTCTCTCTAAATATATGCTTATCATAAGAATATAAAAATAATATATTAATATTAATTTTATATCAACATTAGTCAAATTAAAATTATTAAAACCATCTGCACCTAAAATACTCAAAACTTTCTTCAAAAAGTTTAATAACAGATTATCAGTTAGGGAAAATAATGAAGATATTATAAAAGATATTTTATATGTTATTATTGTAAATATATCCAAAACTATTATTACACCTAATAGTGGTACGACAATAGCATTAGCAAGTATAGTAATCAAAGATATACTATTGAAAACATACAATACCAAAGGCATAGTCAGTATAGATACAGAGAGTGAAATAGCTAAAAAATTGCTGTATACATATTCCTTTATATATTTTTTAAACACAACAATAGATAGGACTGATAAATAGCTTAAATCAAAGGATATATTATAGATTATATATTTGTTCATCGCTATTAAAAAACCAGCCAATACAAATATTAGATTTACCAAATCTAAGTCCCTCTTTAAGTAATAGCTTATACTTGCTCCTGTACACATCAATATAGCCCTCATTGTTGATGGTCCTCCACCAATTACTTGATTATAAATAAACAGAATTGTATATATGATAAATATATTTCTAAATCTATTCATCGATCCAAAAACAGCAACTAAAACACCAACAATAATTCCTATATGCAGACCAGATATTGCCATTATATGACTAGTACCAGTATCTGAAAATATATATTTTTCATCTTGTGTTAGACCTGACTTATCTGCTAATAGCATAGAATTTAATATTGCAGAATTTTGTTTGAACATAATTTTATTGATATCTATAATTTCATTTTTAAACTTTCCAATCATTTCAAAATAATTACTAGTTGATTCTTTTTGACCATATTCCAATATAATTGACTCGGTAAAGTCTTGAGATTTTAAATATCTTCCGTAATTAAATTTTTTTATATGCAAATTATCTAAATCTTGTTTTTTCCCCGATAGGCTAATTATATCTCCAATTCTAAATGTATCCTTTTTTTTGAAGTCATTTATAATTATGTTATCGCTTATATATTGTATTGATTCTTCTTTTTTAATTATATTCTTAATTTTTATGTTCTCTAATTCTACATGATCTGTAGCTCGTTTTTCATTTTTAAATGATCCTTGATATATTTTTTTATCCATATTTTCAATATATAACTTTTCTTTTTTGTACTCATCATAATAAAATTCTAGATTAAATAATATCACACATATAAAAAAGATTACTCCAAATCTTCTCATAATCATCCCTTAATAGTATAGTCATAAGAAATTTAAAGTAAGCTTAATTTTATTTTTTATATGTATTCATTTATATGGTTCACTTTCTTCTCTATAGATAAAATTGAATATAATTTTTCAACCATTTCAATTTCTACTGAATTTATTAAGGCAAATTCTTGTGGACTATAGTATGAAAAAATTATAGTGGTAAACTTATCAATTCCAAGTTCTATATCATAACTAGCATCTGAGACTAGCCTTTTAATAGTTTTATTATCATCTTTATTCTTTCCAATTAAAAATACTCCATTATTATCCAATATATATGGATCAATCACTTTTACTACAATATTTTTATCCGTATTTATGTTAATACCTTTTATCAATTTCTCCAAATTTATTATTCTAGACATCATAAAAGGCTTAATTTCAAATTCATGATCTTTTGGATTATCTAATATATGTCTTAATGGATCATCAATTACACTTGTCATATTCAACTTTTTACATTGTGTATTGTGGTTAAATATAAATTTTAATATCGATTTATAAGCATCGATATTCTTATAATAGCTTTCCCTGACTATAAATTGACCTTGTGAAATTGAATAAACTATATATGCTTGAGGCTTTGAATCTATATAATTTATATATATATATCCTTCCTCAATTTTCATTTCTTCAATTAATTCTTTATAATATTTTTTATTTCTAATAGCATAAGCATTTCTATATTTTAAAGATTCTTCATAAATATCTATTAAATCTTCAATTTTTGATTCATCTGCCTGATAAAATTCGCCCTTAATTTTAAATTTTGATAAGGAAAAAATATCTAGCTTTGAATTGAGCATATCATAAGTATTAACATATCCAAATTTACTATATAATCTAAAATCTATTGGCATCAAAATTGATAACTCTTGACCCCTTTTATACATTTCATTTAAAGAATATGACATTAGCTGTCCCATCTTACCCAAGCCCCTAGCTTGAGGAAGGGTTGATACACCCACCACATAAGAAACTTCATATATTTTATCAAAAAGCATTATTTTATGCTGATTTAGATGGATTGCTGATATTAATTCTTTATTATACTCCAAAACTACAGCATCCTTTGCCCTAAATTTATTTTCAAAATAAAAATTACTATAATCTACTCCATCATCAAAGCAATAATCCCAAATTTTTCTAACACTATCTATTTCATTATCTTTACAAATTCTTATATCCATAAAAATATCCTTTCTTAATATATACAAAATTATTTACAGTACATATATGATTTATCGATTATTTAAACATAAAATGCTTAGCATTTTTGAACATACATTTAGCTCATAATCTATAATAATTATACAATATAAATAAGGGAGTGTATACACACTCCCTAGTAATTGTAATTTTAGACTTCTCTTACAGTATACTTTTCTACAAATCTTTCTGGATAGTATGAAAGTTTAGCTTTTCTAAGACCTTCAATCCCCATATCTTCTTCTCTATTAACCCATTTTACATCTGGAAATTCATCTACTACAAACATCTTATTTATATATGGATATAAACCTCTAATATCTGCATTAGCTTTTTCAATATGTATTAAAGCCATCTCATCATTTATTTTTTCACCCATAGAGAATGCTTGCAGTTTACCATCAATAAATACTCCGTAAATTTTTAATTTATCACCTAACACATCATAATTATCAAATAGCTTCTTCATTCCTATAAATTCATCATCTATGCTATCTTCAAAATCTTGATCTCCATCCTTAGCCTCTCCCCATGATCTTAATAGAGCAAAACATTCAGGAAAATCTTCTTTTGTAAGCAGTCTTCTTTCTACTCTTCCTTCGTATTCTCTGCTAAAATGATTTAAATGATTTCTTTTACCACTTAATTTTCTTCCCTTCACAGTTCTTATTTTTTCTGCATCATATACATAGTCAAATAAGTCTCTTTCAGGTATGTAATCAAATTTATCCGGGTACATTTTTTGTAGCATTTCTACCACATTGTTATCAATACCTCTAAAATATATTTTTTTCTTATCTGTATCAAACCAATTAATCACATATTCTATAGCCTCAGGTATCTTATCCTTTGGTGCAAGCGGCAGAATTGAGAAAACTTCTCCCTCATGCTCACCCACAAGTACTGCAAATCCATCACCTATATGATAATGTGTTTTATAAGCATGCTGCCACATAAATAAAGTATTAAAACAATATTCACAAGCTTCATAATCTACTAAATCAAAATATTTATCTAGCGTTTCTTTTGCATTAATATTTATCTCTTTAAAATCCATTTAATATACATCTCCTTAGTGTATCAATAAACACTATTATATTTATACAATTACTTTTAGTTTTTACAAATTATATAGATATAATAATATGAATTACCAATTCAAAAGTGTTTATTATTTCATTAATGACTTAACATAATTCTTTTTAGTCTATATTATTAAAATAGTCTTACTTACTCTGTCTATTTTATACCCTTTAGTCCAATATGTAAACATTTTTGATACAATTTAAAAGGAGATAAGCTTTTCATGAGAAAATTTTTTTTAATTAGCCTAATTCTACTGTGCTCCATATTATTTATAATAAAATTTAATAATCACAATAAATATTTATTAGTGCATGTTATAGATGTCGGACAAGGTGACTCTACCTTTATTGCAACTCCTTCCGGAAAAACAATATTAATAGATGGTGGTGAAGATAAAAACTATAGAGAAGTTCTTGTAAATATTAGAAAGAATAAATTCAATCATATAGATTATATGATTTCTAGTCATAGTGATAGCGATCACAACGGATCCTTAGATAAAATTCTAAAAAAAATAAACACCAATAAAATTTTTATGCCAAAAGAAAATGCTGATAATAAAGATTATTTAGAACTTATTTATGAAGCAAGCAATCAACATAAAAAAATCAATCGTATAAAAAAGGGAGATAAAATACAAATTGATAATGACACTAAAATATTTGTCCTTTCACCAGAATCCATAAAAGAAAAACCCAACGACAACTCGCTAGTACTTCTAATAAAATATAAAAATCAATTTTTACTTTTTACTGGTGATGCTAGTAAGGATATTGAATCCAAAATAATAACTAAATATAGACTTCCTAAATGTACATTTTTAAAAGTAGGACATCACGGTTCTAAAAATTCATCATCAAAAGAATTTTTGGATATTATAAAACCAAAAATATCTGTGATTTCATGTGGATATATGAATCGACATTCTCACCCACACAAAGAAACCTTAAATAGATTAAAAAATACTAACACAATAATTTATAGGACTGATATTAATGGTGATCTGACATTCTATTTGGATGGAAAAAATATATATGCAAAAGATACCTACCAAACAAACTAGTGTCATTCTTGGTTTGACAAAGTAAAAGCCCTAATATTATAATTAAATTAATATGTATAAGAGGTGAAAAATGAGTAATAATTGGAAATTAAGAACACAAATTGTAATAGGTGAAGATAATATAAATAAATTAGATAAAGCATCTGTACTGGTATTTGGCGTAGGTGGAGTCGGAGGTTTCGCAATAGAAGGTCTAGTAAGAGCTGGCATAGGTAATATCACGATAGTTGATTATGATACTGTTGACCCTACAAATATAAATAGACAAATTATAGCGCTAAATTCTACGATTGGTGAGGCAAAGGTAGATGTTATGGAAAAAAGAATACTAGACATTAATCCATATATCAATATTAAAAAACATAAACTTTTATATGATGAGTCCACTAGTGATTTAATTTTTTCAGAGAATTATGATTATGTCGTTGATGCAATAGATATGGTAAAATCTAAAATATTATTAGCACAAGAGTGCGATAAAAGAGGATTAAAATTAATTTCATGCATGGGTATGGGAAATAAGCTAGACCCAACAATGATTGAAATAACAGATATATATAGAACGGAAATGTGCCCATTAGCAAAAGTGATGCGTAGAGAAATGAAAAAAAGATATATTAAGAAGCTAACAGTTGTATATTCAAAAGAAAAACCTAGCGATACAATACTTGTAGAAGAAAATGGTAAATCTCAAAGAGTAAATGGCAGTACATCTTTTGTTCCATCAAGTGCAGGTCTTGCTATAGCTTCATATATTATAAGATATTTAACAGATAAGTTATAAAATATCAGGAGGTATATTATGAGAGAATTTGAAGTAAGTGCAAAAGATGATTTACTATTGAGTGTATGTGTATTTGACCACGATAATCCAAAAGGAATTATACAAATAATACATGGTGCAAAAGAACACTACAGAAGATATCTGAATTTCGCAAAATTTCTTAATGATAGTGGATATGTAGTATTGCTTTCAGATAACAGAGGACATGGTCATTCTGTTAATAAAAAATATCCCTTAGGACATATGGAAAATATAAAAGAAATTTCAGATGATCAGTTTATGCTTAGCCAGATGATTAAAGATATCTACCCTAATAAGGATCTTATTTTATTTGGCCATTCTTTTGGTACATGCATAGCCAGAAAATATTTACAAGATCACGATGATTATATATCAAAACTTATAATGTCAGGAACAGTATATTATCACAATGGAGTCAATCAAGTATTGGGCGTTGGTAGAATAATAGGTAAAAAAAATGGCCTAAATAGTTACAATAAGTTTCTAAGTAAAATTGGTGATATAGATGGCGACAAGTGGGTTGTTAAAAACCCTATGGCACTTGAAAAATATAAAAATGATCCACTTTGCAAGTACAAATACACTATTGGAGCTATACTTACTGTGTGGGAATCAGTTTCTGAATTCAAAAATTTCACTGCATATAAAGTAAATAATCCTCAACTACCTATAGGAATATTTTCTGGTCAAGAAGATCCAATAACAGGCGGTAAAAAAGGAATAAAATCAACTATAAAAATATTAAATCACTTAGGATATAAAAATATACATACAAAAACATATGCTGATATGAAGCATGAAATACTAAACGAAGTAGATAATATAACTGTATATAAAGATATATTAAATTTCATAGAAATATAAGCAAAAAAAGACTAGTCAGATTCACTCTACTAGTCTTTAATAATTATTTATCTTCTATTATTGAGCCAAGTATACCATTGATATACTTATATGCATCGTCTTCACAGTATCTTTTAGCCATGTTAACTACTTCATTACAAGTAACTTTTTCTGGTATAGCTATCATATATTTTATCTCTGTAGTAGCAAGCCTTAATATCGCTACATCTACAGATGGCATAGTATCAACTGTCCAGTTTCTAGCATATTTATTGATTAACGGGTCAATCTCATCTGAATGTGCTTCAAATGATTGACATATATCCATCAAATATGAACTATCAAATGTTATTTCCTTATACGAATCTATTTGATCTAAGTCACGTCCACCATAATGCTTGTGGATCTCAATTATATCATCTTCCATTTGATCTACAAAATCTGTTAAATTTTCATACATATTAGACCAGCCTTGATTTAACATAGCTCTTTGATATATGTATTTCATAAATATTTCTCTTGAAACACGTCTTTGATTAATTAAATTTTCTGCCCTATTCATTATCTTTTTTATCTCTTTCTTTCTTTATTCCCATACTTTCAACATGTATATTTACTTGAGAAACACTTAAACCAGCCATATTCTCTACAGCATTAGTTATATTTTCCTGGACTTTTCTACACACTTCTGGTATAACTTCACCATAGTTTACTTGTATTCCCATATCTATTATTGCTTGATTATTTTCTATTTCTACTTTTATTCCATTATTTCTAAAAAGTTTATCTGTAAATGAAGTTGATTTATCGATTCCGTCAATTTCTAATGCCGCAAAACCTGCTATTGTCTGTATTACATCATTAGATATTCTTACTTGTCCTAAATTTTCCATTTTGCACCTCCGTACATCTCCGCCTAGCAGAAATTATTCACCAAATTATTTAAATATATGTAAATGCATATATCTAAAGCATCACATTATACCATACATTAAATAATACCAAAATATAGTATATTTTGCAAATTATTTTTCCTTAATCAAACCACTTCTATAAGCAGAAAGTAGAAGTTTCAAGTCTTCAACCTTTTCTTGAAGTGATTGTCCATCATTTGTATCTTTAATCCTTTTTCTACTGGCTTTATGCTCTACTAGTACTGATGATGATATTATATCACTTTCATTTTTAACAGCATCTTCTTTGGATGTGAACGGTTCATGAGCGACTAGTTGCAAACTTCTAGAATTATAAATTAGAGTATATCCAGCCATGCCAGTTTTACTTTGATATGCTCTAGAAAAACCACCATCAATTACAAATACTCTGCCATTTCCCTTTACAGGACTTTCACCCTTTATATATTTCACTGGAACATGGCCATTGATTATATGATCTTCATCATAATCCATTTTAAATTCATTAAATATATTTCTTAGTATATTTTCATCTTCTCTAAGTGTAAAATATGGGTTCATTTTTTCTACATGAGTTTCTTTATCTTCAATAAAGTATCTCTCATAGGTTGTCATATCATATTTTCCAAATAGTGAAGAGCATTTACCAGTCCATAAATACCAAAAAAGATCCAATCCATATTGTCTTTTTTCCTTATCCTCTTCAAAATAACCTTCACGGATAAATTTTTCCATCTTATCTAAAAGCTCTTTACCTTGATATCTATTATTTTTAAGCTTCATCTCCATAAAGCTTCCATCTTCATTTAAAGGAACACCTCCATGAATTAGCAGATTACCATTATGTTTTAAATATATACTTCCTTTACTGAACATAAAATTTACGTGTTTTTGAAGTTTATCGCTCATTTTAAAAGAATTTACAAGCTTATTTACTATGTCTTTCTCTTCATCTGTGAGCTTGAAAGGATTATTTTTATCTATTGTTGGGAAATTGTTATCTAATAAAGTATAGTCTTTACCCTTTATTCTAATAATCCCCTTATCATAGTCTACTTTATCAAGCAATAATCTATGATTCATATCATATTCTGGGTGTCTAGAAATAATATCTCCTTCCAATTTAAATTGTATGATACTAATAGCCTTATGCATCTTTGCTATCATAGAAGTTTCTTTTGTATTCACTTCACATGAATCAACTTTCGGTTGGAATTTTTTACAAGGATCATCTGCATAAACATTTACTGCAAATGTAGCAAGTGGTAATAGATTTATTCCATAAATATCTTCTATAATATCTAAATTTGCATATCTAGATGATATTCTAATAGCATTAGCTATACATGTAGGCTCACCTGCTGCTGCACCCATCCATAATATATCATGATTACCCCACTGCATATCCACTGAATGATGTTTCATCAATCTTTCAATAATAAGATCTGGTCTAGGTCCTCTATCATATATATCTCCTACTATATGCAATCTATCAACTACCAAAGTTTGTATAGCTTTGGAAATAGCATAAATAAAGTTTTCTGCTTGACCTATGTTTATGATAGTTTCTACTAAGGCACAATAATACTCTTCTTTATGTTCACTTTTTCTATGTTCATGCAAAAGTTCTTCTATCACATAGGCATAGTCTTCAGGAAGTAATTTTCTAACCTTTGATCTGGTATATTTACTAGAACAATATTTACATAATTCCACTAGTCTATATATATTGATTCTATAAAAATCTTCTATATTTTCATCACTATTTTTTACTAAATCTATTTTGCTTTTCGGATAATATACCAATGTTGCCAATGTTTTCTTTTCTGAATCTCTCATAGTATTTGTGAAAAGTTCATCTATTTTTCTTCTAACAACTCCAGAACCATTTTTAAGAACATGTATAAACGATTCATGTTCACCGTGTATATCTGATAAGAAATGTTCTGTACCCTTTGGAAGATTTAAAATTGCTTCTAAATTGATTATTTCCGTGCTAGCTTTTGATATTGTTGGATATTGTGTAGCCAATAGTTTTAAATATTTCATTTTAGAATTAATATTCTCAACCGAGTAATTCTCCATGTCTTTTAAACCTCCTATTATATCAACACTTTTAATATCTATTATCATTAATTTTCTTATTTTTTATAATTTTCTTTATATATTATATTTTATGTTTATCTTATTTATTTTCTATATAAGCTTTTATATTTTCTACAACTTGTCCTTTTTGTAGTGCGATTCCTTGTCTGATTGCATTTTTTATTGCTCTAGCATCTGAGCTACCGTGAGCCTTTATCATTCCACCTTCTATTCCCAAGAATGGTGAACCTCCAACTTCCTTATAGTCCAATAAACTTTTCACCTTATATAAATCTTTTTTCATCATCAGTGCACCTATTTTTGACTTAGTTGATGACATCATAGCCTCTTTTAATACTTTAAATAAAGATATTGCCGTACCTTCTAAAGTCTTTAATATCATATTACCTACAAAACCATCACATATTATAATATCACATACTCCATTTAGAACCTCTCTAGGTTCCATATTTCCTATGAAATTTAAAGCAGGCATATTTTTTAATTCTTCATAAGTATCCTTCACTAATGAATTTCCTTTACCTTCTTCTGTGCCATTATTAGCAAGGGCAACTCTAGGATTTTCTATTTTAAGCACATTTCTTGCATATATATCTGTCATTACAGCAAAGTCCTTGAGATTCTCAACACTACAATCCACATTTGCACCTGTATCAGACAAAAGCGTTACTCCACCAGTGATTGTAGGCATACAAGTACAAATACAAGGCCTAGATATACCTTTTATTCTCTTTAAGATAAATATACCTCCACTAAGCAAGGCACCTGTACTACCAGCTGAAATTATTACATCAGCTTCTTTATTTTTAACCAAATTCAGTGCTACAACCATTGAAGAATCTTTCTTACTTCTAATAGCTGTAACAGGTTTATCTTCATTTTCTATAACTTGACTGGTATGAACTATAGATATTTTTGATTTATCACACTTAAAATCATCTAACTCTTTTTCAATTTTTTCCTTATCTCCAGTAATTATTATTTCTATATCTTTATATTCATTTATGGCCATAAAAGCACCTTCAACTATTGATCTTGGTGCGTTGTCTCCACCCATACCATCTAATACTATTTTCATATAATTTCCTCCATTTTACTAATAAGTATATTATACCACAAACGATATTAAATTTTATTATACATTATATTGATAAAATATTTTTAAACGCTAAAAAGCGTGAACAAGTTATACTTGTTCACGCAAAAAAGTTTTTCTCTTCAATAAATCTAATTAGTCAACAGAAACGACTTCTTTTCCATCATAAGATCCACAAGTTGGACACACTCTATGTGGTAACTTTGGTTCGTGGCACTGTGGGCACTCTACGAAACCAGCTGGAACCATCTTTGAATTAGACGCTCTTCTCATGTTCTTTTTAGATTTAGATGTTCTACGCTTTGGTACTGCCATGAAGACACCTCCTTACTCTATTTTAACAATTCTTTTAGTTTAGCAAATCTTGGATCAATGTCATCAACCTCTATGGAATCTTCACACATACAAATTTGAGTGTTTAGATCTACACCACAGCCCGAACATATTCCTTTGCAATCATCATTACAGAGAACTCTCAGAGGTATATTATAACTCAAAGTACTATTGACAATATCAGTTAAATTAACTTGCATACCATCTAATAAAAATACATCTGAATCCTCAAAGTCTGCCTCGTCATAGTTTTCTCTCATTAAATATGCATCTAGACTATAATTTATTGGGACCTCAACATCGCAAAGACATCTGCTACAATTAGTCTTGTAGACAAAGTCTACATCAGCCTTTATTATGTAGTTTTTTCCTGCTCTTACGACCTTTCCCACAAGATGCATAGGTGATAATAGTTCATATTTTTCTTGATGTAAGCTAATATGTCCTACATTTTCACTCATATCAAAATCAATTTGTTCCTTATCTCTATTAAAAAGAGATTCAATATTTAACATCATGCTATCACCTCTAAAAACATTACCTAATTATTATACCTATACTAAAATACTTTGTCAAGCATTTTAGCCTTATAGATAAAATAATAAATTACTTATATTATAATTATTTAGATAATTTTACTGTATCCTTAGCTATCATTAATTCTTCATTAGTTGGTATTAATAATATCTTCACCTTAGAATCGTCAGCTGATATTATTCTATCTTTTCCTCTTACGTTATTCTTTTCTGCATCTAGCTTAACACCCATGAAATCCATATTTTTACATATCATTTCTCTCATGGATATTCCGTTTTCACCAAGTCCTGCTGTAAATACTATAGCATCTACACCATTCATTTCAGCAGCGTAAGCACCAATATACTTTTTAACTTTCTGCGCATAAGCTTCTAAAGTTGTCTGAGCTAATTCGTTTCCTTCAGTAGCCGCATCTTCTATATCTCTAAAATCTGAAGATATACCAGTCATACCTAAAACTCCTGATTCTTTGTTCATTAGCTTATCAACACCTGCTATATCTAAGTTTTCCTTTTTCATTATAAAAGGTATTATAGCTGGATCTATATCACCACATCTAGTTCCCATTATTAATCCTTCTAATGGAGTAAGTCCCATTGTTGTATCTACTGATTTTCCACCATCAACAGCTGTTAATGATGCACCATTTCCTAAGTGACAAGTTATAATTTTTAAGTCTTCTGGCTTCTTATCTAACATTTCAGCAGCTTTCTGTGAAACATACATATGACTTGTTCCATGGAATCCATATCTTCTTACTCCATGCTTAGTATATAATTCATATGGTAGACCATATAAGAATGATTTTTCAGGCATTGTCTGATGGAAAGCTGTATCGAATACACCTACCATTGGTACATCAGGAAGTATAGCCTTGCAAGCTTCAACACCCATTAAGTTAGCTGGATTGTGAAGTGGTGCTAATTCTGTACAGTATTCAATTGCCTTAATTACTTCATCAGTTAAAACTGCTGAAGAAGCAAATTTTTCACCACCATGTACTATTCTGTGTCCCACTGCATCTATTTCAGACATTTCTTTTACTGCTCCAACCTTAGGGTCTGCAACAGCATCTAATACATGTTTAATAGCATCCTTATGATCTTTCATAGCTTCTTCAACTATATGTTTACCATCCATACCATCTTTTTCATGTTTTAAGATTGATCCATCTATTCCAATTCTTTCTACTAATCCTTTACAAAGTACTGCTTCATTATCCATATCTATTAATTGGTACTTTAATGAAGAACTACCACAGTTTAATACTAAAACTTTCATCTACATATACCTCCGTTTAATTTTATCATTAATTCATATTTAATATATCATTTTTTAAATCAAATGTACATAGGAAATTTAAATATAGTGCTTGAAAACACTGTTTTTGATTATATTATATTTTTTTTATTAAACTAATATAATCAGGTTCTCCCTTACAAAAACAATCCCTATTTAAAGCAAAATATTTTTGATAATAAATATTTGAAGACCTTAAATCAAAGTCTAGAAGCATTTTGTATACAATATTTTCTTCATAATATTTAACTTTTTTTGCCTTGGCTAGGCTCATAATTATTTTAACATCTGAATTATACTTAATTTTTTTTAGTATTTCTCTTCCTCTATCGTTAAATGCTAAAATTCTAATATAAGGCACTTTTTTTATATGTTTCACTTTTTCCATTTCATCTTTTTGAAGATTTAATAAAATGTTAAATAAAGATCTTCTAATTTTAGCCCTAGAGTATCTTTTGCTGACCAATGAATCTAATAATTGCTCCATATTCTTGCTGTAAATAATATTTTTTCTAATAGAATTTTCCAGACCTTCTTTAACTTCAAAAAATGAATCCAGTTTATCTTCCTCTCTCACTACATTCAAACAAATATAATCAAAAAACTCATTTTCATTTAATGGGATTATATCATTTTCCAATAATTTCACAATTTCGTTATAAGTTTCACTGCAAATATTTTTTGATATTATATTAATATTATTTTTTAGAATATCTATTTTTTGACTGTTACTTAATAAAGAGCTATATACATCTTTGCATAGAAAATTTCTAACCGCAGATGCAGAAGAAATACTATTTCCTATGCTGTCATCATTATGGTTAGAATCTTTTCTAATAATTGTCATACTATTAATTTTTGATTGTATTCTCATCAATTCTTTTTCATATTCTATCGCTAGAATATTATTGGGAGCTCTTAAAAAATCTTCATCTATCATAATAGATTCATTGTTTACATAATTTAATATTTCAATAAGAGCTTTTTCCCTAGCTTTCGCATATGATTTTTCTTCTTCAAGTATTTTATTCAATCTTTCTTCAAATACATCCTTATCTCTTACTAATAAATCTGCTATAGCCTTTATTTTATCAATTTGTCCTAATTCTGATCCATAGCATAATGAATCTATACAATTTAGAGAATCTAGTGAGCAAACAGCTCCTCTTGCAAACAATTCCGCTGTTTGTGTTGCGTACATAGATGGTAATTCAATAACCAAATCCACTCCGTTTTCTATAGCTATTTTAGCTCTAGTAAATTTATCAATTAACGCAGGACCTCCTCTTTGAACAAAATTGCCACTCATTATGGCTACTAAGTGAGTACATTTATCTATCTTCTTATATTGATCAATTTGATATTTATGACCATTATGAAATGGATTATATTCTGCTATAATGGATCCTATTCTCATTTTGTTCTCCAAAACTATATTTGTGACTTATTATTTCTGACTTCTGCAAGAATTTCTGCAAGTGTAGCTTCAACACTGTCAAGTAATTCTACTGAATAACTCCTAGCCCCTGATTGCAAATCTCTAGAATATTCTGTAGCTTCTCTAATAAGTCTATCCGCTCTTTGCTTTGCTTCCTTTATTATTCTACTCTCAGATACTAACTCTTCTGCTCTAATTGTAGCCTCTTTCATCATACTTTCAATTTCCGCATCTACTTGTTTATTTTTAATTATTATCTCATCATTGCAAGCCTTGTTTTTCTGATCTCTTTCTCTTTTTGCTTCTTCTAATAAAAAATTAGCATCATTTGTAGCTGATTCTAATATAGAATCTTGCTCTCCTATTATCTTTATAGCCTTTTCTAATTCATATGGTAGGGCTTCCTTCAACTCATCTATTAAATTTAAAAACTCATCTTTATCAACACCTACTCTTTTTGATAGTGGAAAGCTTGTAGCTTCATTAAGAGCCAGCTCCATATCGTTTAATATTTCCATAATCTTTATTTGTTCGCTCATATTAACCTCCAATATAGTCTATATTAATCATTATACTTTTATTTACTAAAATCTTTATTTTTAAGTTCTCTAGCAACGCAATTAGGTACTAATCTATCTATACTTGCATTGAATTTAATTACCTCTTTGATTAAAGATGAGCTTATAAATGAATATTTTGTATTTGTTGGTAAAATCACTGTTTCTATTTCATTTTCAAGCTCTTTATTCATATGAGCCATTTGCAACTCATAATCAACATCTGCCGAAGATCTTACTCCTCTTACAAGAACTGATATATCATTATTTCTACAATAATCTATCAACAATCCATCAAAGAATATAACTTCTACATTATCCAAGTGTTGCACAGACTCTTTTATTAGATTAACCCTTTCTTCTACTGTGAATAGAGTCGATTTATTTGGATTAATCAATAGCCCAATTTTTAATTCAGCGAATAATTTTGAGGCTCTTTCAATTATATCCAAGTGTCCATTTGTTATAGGGTCAAAGCTACCTGCAAAAATAGCCCTTATATCTTTATTCATTTTATTCTCCCACTGAATAAAAAGTAAGTTTTGTTAAACCATACTTTTTTTCCTTATTTTTTTTGAGTAATGTTCCATCTACAATTTCAGTTTTTGCATCATGCTCTACTACAACTATGGTAGAGTCCTTTATTATATTAGCTACTTCTATGTTTTTTAAAACCTCTTCAAACAAACCTTCATAATAAGGAGGATCAACAAATATTATATCTATCTTTTCACCCTTAGCTTGTAATTTGGAAAGAGCCAATTTATAATCGCACTCAAACATCTCTGATTTATTCTCAAATCTAGATTTTTTTATATTCTCTTTTATTAATTTTATACTTTCTTTATCTTTATCACAAAAATAAGCTTTTCTAGCTCCTCTTGAAATACATTCTATCCCTAAAGAACCACTTCCTGAAAATAAGTCTAAGACCACGCTGTCACATATATCAAAAGATATTATATTGAACATGGACTCCTTAACCCTGTCAGTTGTAGGTCTAACTTTATCATTGGCTGGAGCGGACAATTTAAGTCCTCTTGCACTTCCAGATATAACTCTCATTAAATTGCCTCCTAGATTTTTATATCTATATAATACCATATATGCTAGTTTTTAACTAGTTTTTTTCCTTTGCCTACAAAATATATTATAAAGAAATATTACCATCAATTTCACTAAACATCTGCTCTACTTTTTGCTTTATTCCCTTATTATCCATATTATCCAAAGTTGGATCATCTGCATATATAAATCGCGCTTCTTTCTGTGCCATTCTTAGTATTTTGATATGTTTAAATAGGTTTGCCACTTTTAGTTCTGGTAATCCATGCTGTCTAGTGCCAAAGAAATCTCCCGGTCCCCTTATTTCAAGATCCTTTTCTGAAATGATAAATCCATCATTTGAGGATTCCATTATATTCATTCTCTTTTTACATATTTCAGATTTCGATGCATAAATTAGATTACAGTAAGATTTATCACTTCCTCTTCCAACTCTTCCTCTAAGCTGGTGCAACTGTGCAAGCCCAAATCTCTCTGCATTTTCTATTATCATCAAACTAGCATTTGGTACATTTACACCTACTTCAATAACTGTAGTAGCTACTAGTATATTAATTCTACCTTCCTTAAAATCATTCATTACTTCTTCTTTTTCTCTTGATTTCATCTTTCCATGAAGTAAGCCTACCTTCAAATCCTTAAAATAGTCATATTGTAGTTCTTCATAAACTTCTTGCGCAGATGAAACATCTAGAACTTCACTTTCTTCAACTAAAGGACATACTACGTATACCTGCCTACCTTTTTCAATTTGTCCTCTTACATTATTTAAATACATCCATTCTCTTTTGCTTTTTTCAATAGCTAAAGTTTCTATTGGTTTTCTACCTGGTGGTAATTCATCTATAATGGATATATCCAAATCTCCGTATAATATTAAAGCAAGTGTCCTTGGAATAGGAGTAGCAGTCATTACCAAAATATCAGGATTTTTACCTTTGTCACTTAGCTTAGATCTTTGTCTTACTCCAAAACGATGTTGCTCATCTGTAATTACCAGCCCCAATTTTTTGAATTTTACCCTTTCTTCTATCAAAGAATGTGTTCCTATTATAATGTCAATATCTCCATTTTCCAACTTTTCTAAAATTTCACTTGTTCTCTTTTTTGTAAGACTACTTGTGAGCATCTCTATTTTTACATCAGAGTTATAGAAAAATTCTATAAAACCTTCATAGTGCTGATTAACTAATATTTCTGTAGGTGCCATATACGCTCCCTGGTATCCATTTAAAACGCAATTTGCCAATGCCAACTGTGCAACTACTGTCTTTCCACTACCTACATCACCTTGTATCAATCTATTCATTACTTTTTTCGATGACATATCCTCCAATATTTCATCAAGCACTTTGCTTTGTTTCATAGTTAGTTTAAAAGGTAGTCTATCTTCAAACTTACTTAAATCATCGCTACTTTTAAATTGAATGCCCTCTTCAATTTTATTGCCTGCTTTTATAGCAAAAAGACCTAGTTGTAAAAACAATAATTCTTCAAATATAAGCCTAAAAAGTGCAATTTTGACATTCTCCTTTACATCTGGAAAATGCATATTTTTTACAGCGAAATTTATATCACATAGGGCGTATTTATCTCTAAGCCACTTTGGCATATATTCCTTTATTTTTATATCTGAACTATCAAAAATATTTCTTATTATTCCAATTATATCTTTATTTGTTACACCTTGTGTAAGCTTATATACAGGCATAATCACACCTATATTTTTATCCAGCCTATCATATTCAATCTCGCAATTATGCATTTCTATTTTATCATTTACCATTTTAACGCTTCCGAATATCTTTATCCTGTCTCCCACTCGAAAAGTATTTTTTATATATGCTTTATTAAAAAATACAATTTTGCATGTTCCAGTATCATCTGAGATAGTAATTTCAGTAATATCCATTCTCCTAGGTCTAAAATTACTGATTCTATCAATTTTTCCCACTACGCTTATTTTTTCGGAATCCACTAGCTGAATTATTTTTTTCGTTCTACTTCTATCTTCAAATTGTCGAGGAAAATTAAAAATAGCATCTTCAATTGTGTATATGCCTAATTTAGCCATTTTCTGTGCTTTTTTTGGTCCAACGCCTTTTACGTATTGTATATCTTCAGTTAAAATACTATACATATATACCTCCTACAATTTTACATTTCATATTAATAGATAATTATAAAAAAGAGCTACATATGTAGCTCTTATCTAAACTAAATTTTATTCTACTGAAATTAAGTAATAGTAAAGTGGTTGACCACCATAATAAAGCTCAACATCTACATCATCAAACTTTTCTTGTATCTTTTCAGCGAATGCTCTAGCATTGTCTTCTTCTACATCTTCACCATAGTAAAGAGTTATTATAGCTGAATCTTCATCAATCATTTTATCTATCATTCTTTCAGTTACTTCAGAAATATCTTTACCTGATGATGCAAGCTTCTTTGCAGTAATAGCTATGATATCTCCTTGTTTAACTTCTATACCGTCCATAGTTGTATCTCTTACAGCATATGTTACTTCACCAGATTTAATAGATTCCAATGCTGTAATGAAATTATCTAAATTTGCCTTAGGCTCTATATCTGGATTAAAATTAATTAGAGATCCTATTCCCTGTGCTATATTCTTTGTAGGTACAACTAATACATTTTTTTCAGACAATTCTTGAGCTTGATTAGCTGCCATTATAACATTAGAATTATTAGGTAATATAAATATATTATCTGCATTTATCATCTCTATAGCATTCATAAAATCTTCTGTGGAAGGGTTCATTGTCTGTCCGCCTTCTATAACTATATCTACTCCTAATTCATCAAATATATCAGACAACCCTCTTCCCATAGCTGTGGTAATGAAACCATATTTTTTCTTTTCTTGTTGTTTTGATATTTCTTCAGGATTAGAAACTTGTTCAACTTCTTCAGTATCTTTTGTTTTTTCTTCTTCGCTAAGTATTAGATTTTCATGCTGAACTCTCATATTTTCTATCTTAGTAGTCAAAAGCTGACCATACTTTAAAGCTTCCTGTAATACAGATCCAGGATTATTGGTATGAACATGTACTTTTATCACTCCATCATAACCCACTACTGCAAGGCTATCCCCATATTCAAGCATAATATCTCTAATTGTCTCTACTTTTACTGTATCAGAATCCAATATAAATTCAGTACAGTATCCAAATTTTATATCCTCACTATTTATTGAGTTAGCTCCTATATTAGTTTCTGTTTTACTCTCTCCGTTTGTATTTACTTCTATTAGCTCAATGTCTTTTCCTCTAAGTGTAGATAGCATACCTTCATATACACATACTAATCCCTTACCACCTGAATCGACTACACCAGCATCTTTTAAATTCTTTAACAACTCTGGTGTCTTTTCTAAAGACTTGTTTGCTTCTACAACAAACTGATTCATAAACTTAAGTAGGTTATCATTCTTTTTTGAATCTTTTACTGCAAATTCACTTGATTCTCTTACAACTGTTAGTATTGTCCCTTCTATAGGCTTAATTACAGCTTTATAAGCAGTATCTGATCCGCTTTTAAATGCATTGGCAAGATCTCCTATACTTAGAGTCTTCTTTCCTTCAACTGATTTTGCTATACCTCTTATTATCTGTGATAGGATAACTCCAGAGTTACCTCTAGCTCCCATTAACGATCCTTTTGATAGAGCTTTTCCTATTTCAGTTATATCATCTGATTGAACTTTATTAAGTTCCTTTATTGCCGATGAAATAGTCATAGACATATTAGTTCCTGTATCCCCATCAGGAACAGGAAATACGTTTAGTTCGTCTATAATTTCCTTATTATTTTGAAGATTATTTGCCCCTGAAATGAACATCTTTCTAAATAATCTTCCATCAATCCTATTATTCATTCTTTTCCTCCTGTTATTTGACCCTTATTCCCTGTACATTTACTGTAACTTGGTTTACCTTAATAGCAGAATAAGTTTCAACAGTATATTTAATTCTCTCAATGATGTTATTTGCAACAGTCGTGATATTTGTTCCATATTGTAAAATTACAAATATTTCAATATCTATCTGATTTTCACTAATTTCTATTATATTAACACCTTTTGTTGCGTTTTCTCCTTTTAGTAACTCTACAATACCTTTTGACTTAGAAGAGAAACCTACCAGACCGTAGCTTTCAACTGCTGCCTTATATGTAAGTTGAGCAAGAACATGCTTATCGATTTCAATTTTACCTAATTCATTATTTAATACTGAGCTCATATCTTACCTCCTAATAATATATATGCACAATTCTAGTACATACACTATATTATACAAAAAAACTTCTAATATTGCAATTTTTACTTGATTTTTTTTTAGCACTATGATATTATTAAATATGTTTTTAGGCTTAATATCATATTATTAAGGAGGTGTAAGTATGTCAAGAGTGTGTAGCGTGTGCGGAAAAGGCAGAGTTTCAGGAAACAATGTAACTCACTCAAACAAGCATAACAAGAGAACTTGGTCAGCAAACTTAAGAACTGTTAGAATAGTGGAAAATGGAACACCAAAGAAGGTTTCTGTTTGTACAAGATGTTTACGTTCAGGAAAAGTTGAAAGAGCATAATAAATTAAGGGTTCAATCTATAAATAGATAGATTGAACTTTTTTTATATTAACTATTTATTAAAATTAAAACTATATAGTAACTTTATTTGTATAAAAACCTAGGCTATACTAAAGTATAGCCTAGGTTTTTATACAAATAAAGTTTAGATTATATTAAATTTCTGCCTTAGGGAATGAAATAATAACTTTGAACAAATCACCATCAAGTTTTATTTTGAATTTTCCTCCTTGTATTTCAGTATAGGATTTTGCTATTGAAATACCTAGCCCAGAACCTTCAGTATTTCTTGATTTATCTCCTCTTTTAAATCTTTCCATTACTTCATCTGCTTCAAAGTCTATTTCAGTAGCAGATATATTTCTAAATACTATATCTACTATATTATCTTGTTCTATTATATCTAGATATGCTCTACTATTTTCCATAGCATATTTAGATATATTTACTAATAAATTTTCAAAAATTCTATATGTTCTTTCTCCATCAATATTCACTATTACTTTTTGTTGTGGATATTTTGTTATCAATACAACATTCTTCGAATTTAACCTATCAGATATTTCTCCAATTGTCTGTTTAGTCAATTCTACTATATCCAAAGGGGCCATTTCTAATTTTATATTGCCCGTTTGAGCTTTAGAAATTTCAAATATATCATCAATTAGTAATTTCAATCTTTCTGATTTTCTATAAATTGTATCAATATATTTTTTGTTTTCTTCACCAACATTTGAATTTCTAAGTAAATCAGCATAAGAAATTATTGATGTTAGTGGTGTTTTTAAATCATGAGATACATTTGAAATTAATTCGCTTTTCATTCTCTGACTCTTTATTTCTTCTTGTACAGACATTTTATAGGCAAGTTGCAAGCTTATAAGTTGTCTTTTTAGTTCTTCATATACACCCACATCTTCATTTATTATATCTTTGTCTAATTTACCATTTGCTAAATCCCTAGTAAGACCAACTAATTTTTCATAATCATCGTTGCTATCACTAAGTTCTTTCATAACTATTTTAATATAAAATGCAACTACAATTACATAAATAACTATACTTATTATCCATGGAATAAAATTATTCGGACTTGTTATTGCCAAGGCAATGGAACCTATAATTCCGATTATAACACCTATTAAACACATCCTATTTATTCTATTTTTAAAGTCAGCATTTATTATGCCTAATATAAACTTACAAGTATTTTTACAAATTATTGATAATATCAAGATTATAGCACTTCTCTGCTTGAAATATTTTACCACACCAGATTCCAAAATTTTTTTAAATAACAATGTTAGTATTACCACAGACATAAAAATAATAAACCAATATGATATATTTAAAAAATTTACTATCTGCTTAGCTAGATTAATTCCTATATCTTTAGAAATTATAGATTTTAATAAATTACCAGTAATAGTCTCTCTTACTATTCTTATAGGTACATCATTACTCATAAGAGACCTCTCTACAAAATAAAATATTATTAAAATCAATTCAAATGGCAATTTAAATATTGATTTAATACCTCTAAATCCGCTTATTAATTTAGATGGTGTTAGTATAAGTATAACTACTATTGCTAGTATAATATTTCTGCCCAATGTTTCTATTGTGGCATATGAATTTCTTTCGTGTCTATTTATATAGGAACTTATCGTATCATTTTTACTATAAAATGAATTGTCAATTGACTTTGGTATTGCATATATAAACCTTGTATTTTTTATAGATTCTACTTTAAAGTCAGAAAAACTTTCCGAGTATTCAATATCACTAAGTGCATATATTTCACCCAAATTTTTATCAGATTCTAAATTCAAAAAATAATTATTCATCTTCTCAAAATCTAATCCTTGACTATATACCAATTTATATTGACCTTTAGCATCATAATCCATCACTAAAAAATTAATAAAATTCTTTTTTATATAATCATCAGTTTCTTCATATGAATTTTTTATTTGATTATAATTTTCTTTATCCTTATCTGCTTTTCTAAAATTGTCTATATTATCAATTGTAGATTTAAAATCATAGTTTGTAATTTTATATCCTGTATCTTTATTTATAGACATGTACTTTATATTACCATCAGAATTCAAAATAAAATTACTAATACCATCAAATACATTATCAAATGAATTCCTTACTGTTTCATAATCTAGTTTGGATGAGTAATAGTCTACATCGATATTTGCAATCATAGAATCAATTGTATCTTTCGTTAGATAAAGTTCAGAGGGTCTAAGCAGTTTATTATTCTCTGATTGATACTTTTTGTAATATAAATAATAATTGGAATAGAAGATATCAGAAGCGTAATCTCTATTCTCAAATGTATTTGTGTTATTTTCTTTTAACTTTATTTCTACATTATGATACCTATATATCATAAAAAAAGACAATAAAAGTATTATAACTGCCACTACGGCAGTTACAACATTATCTTTTTTTCTATCTTGGTCATTTTCCAATAATTCGCCTTTTAGTTTTTTTCTATGCTTTGTCAATTTTATATCCAACGCCCCACACCACCTTTAGGTACCTTGGATTTTTTGAATCCAATTCTATCTTTTCTCTAATATTTCTAATATGTACCATTACTGTATCTGTATTGATAGCAGTTTCATTCCATACTTTTTCATATATCTCTTCAGATGAAAATACTCTACCTGGATTTTTCATAAGTAAATTCAATATCTTAAATTCTATGGGAGTTATTTTAATATTAACTCCATCTACTGAAACACTACGAGTATTTTCATTTAATTCTAGGCCTCCTATTACATAGGCATCTTCTTTGTTATCATCTGCATCACCACTAAAATTTAAATACTTTGTATATCTTCTAAGTTGAGAATTTACCCTTGCCAATAATTCTAACGGCTTGAATGGTTTATTTACATAGTCGTCGGCTCCTACATTAAGACCCATAATCTTATCTACTTCTTCATTTTTTGCCGATAGTATTATTACAGGAAAATTATATTTTTCTCTTAATTTTATTATCATAGATGTACCATCCATAATAGGCATCATTATATCTACCAATGCTAAATGAATTTCATTTTTTTCTATTTGTTCCAATCCCTCTTGTCCGTTTGAAGCCTTGATTATATTGTAGCCTTGATTTTTTAGATATATCTCTATAGCTTCAGCTATTTCTTTTTCATCCTCAACTACTAAAATATTATACGTATTCATAAATAACCTCCAATTAACAAAAGTATAAACTATTTTTATTTTTTAACTAAATATCTCAGTCATTTCAATGGCTAATCTACCATTAATATATGCTACTATCTTTATTCTTAATACTTTTTTATGATTAATGATGAGACTAGAGCTAATTAACTTTTTATTGCTCTCACTAAATTTTATCTTTTTATTAAGCATCTTTATCATATTTGACTATAAGTAAAGAACCGTCTCTTACATTAATGTGACATACATCCTCTAGCATAGTATTTGATATTCCTCTGGGTCTAGAGTATTCCATGTCAAATTCATTCAATGGATATTCAAGCCCACATAAGGTTACACCATTTGCATTTCCACCTACTGGTATAGTTGATACTATATTTCCTTTTTTCCCTCTAATAGTCAATTCATCATTTTCAAGTAAATAAATTTCTTCGTTCTCAGAAAGTATTCTTGAATAAGCATTTTGTTTAGCTATATATTTCAATAATAGTACATTGGCTATTTCATGATCTATTCTACCACCCAGAGCCCCATATATATCAATTAATACAGCCCCTTCCTCACAGGCCAACAATACTGCAAGTTCAGTATCAGTCTCATTTTTCTTTTCTGGATATTTTTTTTTATTAACACCTAAGTTGATAAATTTATCTAGAACTTCCTTATCAATTGAATCCATATCTCCTACCATATGATTAGGAACTATATTTAATTTATCCAAATGATTACATCCACCATCTACCCCAATAATAATATCATATTTCATATCATTCAAGATGGTAGAAACTTTATTATAATCTGTTATTACTCCATTAAGCACAAGACATGCTTTTTTCGCAGTATAAAATCTGTCCATAAAAATTAATCTTCCTTTACTGAATTTCTTAACCCTCTTACCGCTTGGTTTATATCTTCTTTACCAAAAATTGCAGAACCAGCTACTAAAATATCCGCTCCAGCTTGAACTAACATATTAATATTATCTTTATTTACCCCACCATCGACTTGAATCTCAATATCAAGCTTTCTATCTTTTATCATTTTTTTTAATTCTTTTATCTTATTTAATGTTTCTGGTATAAACTTCTGCCCTCCAAACCCTGGATTTACTGACATAAGTAGAACCATATCAATATCTTCTAAAACATGTTTGATTGTTTCAACTGGTGTTGCCGGATTTAATACTACTCCTGCCTTAATATTATGCGACTTAATATTTTGTATTGTTCTATGTAAATGCTTACAAGCTTCTTGGTGTACAGTAATAATATCAACACCTGCATCAGCTAAATCGCCTATATACATATCAGGATTTTCAATCATAAGATGTGCATCAAATACCATATTAATATCTTTTCTTATACTTTTTATAATTTGTGGTCCAAAAGTAATATTAGGTACAAAATGCCCGTCCATAACATCTAAGTGCAGATACTCGCAACCTGCTTTTTCAACTTTCTTGCAGTCTTCTAATAACCTAGAAAAATCTGCTGATAATATAGATGGTGCTAATTTCATATTATTTCCTCCTGTATCTTTCCTTTGATTTAATAATTTCATCAAGTATTTGTATATAACTATCATATCTTCTTTTAGAAATTTTTCCTTCTTTTACAGCCTCTTTTACTGCACATTCAGGTTCATTTTTATGTATACATTTATTTCCAAACCTACAATTATCAAAATTTCTAAATTCTATAAAATATTCCTTTAATAAATCTGGATCCACTTCCGTTATATCTAAAGAACTAAATCCAGGAGTATCTGCTACAATTGCATTTTTACCAATAGTATAGAGTTGTGCATGTCTTGTTGTATGCTTACCTCTTCCTAATTTTTGAGATATTTCTGCAGTTTTCAAGTTAAATTTTGGTTCTATAGCATTTAAAATACTAGATTTTCCAACTCCTGATTGACCTGCAAATACTGATATACTATCTTCTAACTCATTTAATAATTTATTTATATTTTCTCCTGTTTGTGCACTTACTGATATTACTTTATATCCAATATTTGTAAATTCTTCTTCTATATTTTTTCTAATATCATTATCATCTAAATCTGTTTTAGTTAAAACTATTATTATTTCTAAATTTTCCATCTCAGAAAAAATTATAAATTTATCAAGCAAAGTCAAATTTGGCTTCGGCGCTTTAATTGCAAAGGTAATCATAACTTTTTCTATATTTGCTATTGGTGGTCTAACCAGTTCAGATGTTCTAGGATAAATCTCATCTATTACTCCCTTTAATTCTACTGTATCTAAAACCGTAATCTTTACTTTATCACCAACCAAAGGTGTTATTTTATTTTTTCTAAAAAGACCTCTTGCCTTACATTCATAAATTTTATCTGCTACTTTTACATAATAAAAACTACTTATTCCTTTAATTATAATTCCTTCTAACATTATACCTCCAAATAGTCAATCATATTAATATGATAACATAATAGAGTTTTCAAATAAAGTATTATAAATAATTTATTCTATATAACAAAGCCCCCATTGCTACTAAATACTTGACCAGTTATAAAATCTGCCTTACTAGATGCTAAAAATATAGTTAAATTGGATATATCTTTTGCACTCCCGAGCTTCATGAGTGGTGTTTGATTCTTTAATGACTCTATATCTTCTGCCTTATAGTCATTCATCATATCTGTCATTATTACACCTGGTGCTATGGCATTTACATTTATATTACATGGACCAACCTCTTTTGCTAGTGCTTTTGTAAAACCATTTACAGCTGCTTTTGATGTAGAATAGGCCACTTCACATGAAGCTCCACATATACCCCACATAGAACTTATATTTATTATTTTTCCTGAATGCTGGCTAATCATTATTTTTAAGGCTTCTTTTGAACATATAAAAACAGACTTTACATTTGTATCCATAATATTATCCCATTTTTCTACATCCATATCAGTAACTAAACCTTCATATGATATTCCAGCATTATTTATCAATAAATCTAACCTTTTATATTTTTCATTTATATATTTAAACATTGATGCTATTTCATCTACTTTTGATACGTCAGCCTTATATATATGAGCATCATACTTTTTATAAACTAATTCATCTAATAATTCCTTAGCTTTATCTTCAGATTTATTATAGTTAATTATCAGTCTATAACCTTCTTTGGCAAGATCTAGACATATTTGTCTGCCAATACCTCTTGATCCTCCTGTTACCAGAGCAACTTTGTCCATATTATCTCTCCATTCTACTTTAAATTATAAAAAAAGAGTTACCTAATGATAACTCTTTTTTTATTACACTATTATTAATTGTTGTCGATAGTATTTCCCGATGTTGTACCTGAATTACCACCGGTACCAGTACCTGGGGTAATTTGATCTCCTGGATTAGTGTTATTATTATTGTTATTATTATTGTTGGTATTAGGTTTTGTGTTTGAATTTGTGTTGCTATTATTTGTATCTGTATTATTATTTTCTGAATCATCTATAATACTAGGTTCTTCCACCTTCTTTTCTCTACCTTTACTAACAATTAAAGATACTTTTTGACCTTCTTCATTTGATCCACCAACTAAACTCTGTTTTAATACTGTACCCTCTGGAGCACTATTATATTCATACTTAACATTTCCCAACAGTAATCCATTATCATTAAGAAGTTTTTCTGCCTGAGAAAGGCTTAATCCTATTACATTAGGTACTGGAACCTTGCTAGCTCCACTACTTACTACAACATTTACAGAATCACCTTTCTTCAAATGTGTCTTAGGACTCGGTGATTGACTAATTATTTGACCTTCTGGTATCTTTGAACTTGATTCCCTTGACTGAACTACTAATTTTAGACCAGCCTCATCTAGTGCACTTTGTGCTTGATCTACATTCATCTCTACCAAATTAGGAACTATAGCTTCCTCAGTAGATTGATGATTTCCAAATGGATTAAATCCAAAATATTTAGCTGCTACAACACCATAGCCCAATAAAATTAATATCAGTATCACAGCTATTATTTTTAGCCTTCTTCTTGCCTTTGGAGATTCTTTTTTAGCTTTCTTCTTGTCTTTTTTAGACTTTTTAGTTTTTATATCATCTTCATATTCATCTTCATAATATGCATCATCTTCGTAATCGTCATAATAATCGTCATCGTAATAATCATCATCTTCTTCATTATTTATCTCTGGCTTTCTTCCATAAAAATAACTTAAATCACGATCTGACATATTTCCTTTTGCAAAAGTGTCATAATCTTTCATATAAGAAAGATCAATATTTCTCTCTACATATTCAATATCTTCTATTAAATCTTCTGCTCTAAGATATCTATTCTCTGGATCTTTGTCAGTTAGCTTTGTTATTATTGTTCTTACACTCTTAGGTATTCTTACTACTTCTTCTTCTGTAAATCCAACATTCTCATTAATATGCTTTAATGCAATTGATATTGGACTATCTCCATTGAATGGTACTCTTCCTACTATCATTTCATATAGAACTATACCTAAAGAATATAAATCAGCATTACTTGTCAAATGCTTACCCTTTGCCTGTTCTGGAGAAATATAGTGTACCGAACCAATCACACTACCCATATTAGTCATAGTTGAACTACTAACTGCCTTTGCTATACCAAAATCGGCTACCTTTACCTGTCTACCATCTTTAGAAATTAGTATGTTGTGGGGTTTGATGTCTCTATGAATAATACCATTTCTATGGGCAGCGCTAAGTGCCTGAGCTATTTGTTTTGCTATATCAAGTGCTGTATATTCTTCTAATGAGCCTTCTTCTTGAATAATTTCTTTTAAATTTTGCCCATCTACATATTCCATTACAATATAATGAACTTTACCATCTTCTCCAACATCATACACATTAACAATATTTGGATGTGATAATGATGCAACGGCTTCTGCTTCCCTTTTAAACTTTACAAGAAATTCTTGATCATCGACGAATTCAGGTCTCAATACTTTGACAGCCACTACTCTATTTAATAGTTTATCCTTAGCTTGGTATACAAATGCCATACCACCATCGCCAATTTTTCTTAAAATTTCATATCTATTTCCCAATACGGTTGCTCCCATAATAACACCTCCTATATTGAAACTATTATTACAGTAACATTGTCCTTGCCAGACTGCTCATTTGCAAGTTCGACTAAATTATCTGCAATATCATTTAACTCACTATCCATTGATAACACATTTTCGATTCTGTATTTTTCAACGGCTCCGGTTAGTCCATCTGTAGCTAATAAAAGTTTATTACCTTCTTCTAATTCTACTGTAAATACATCGACTATTACCACTGGCTCAGTACCAACTGCCCTAGTTATTTTATTTCTATCAGGATGAATTCTAGCTTCTTCCTCAGTTATTATGTTAGCTTTTACATATTCTTCTACAATTGAATGATCTACAGTAATTTTTTCAAGCTTCCCAGCTCCCTTATACAAATAACATCTACTATCGCCTACATTAGCTATATATGCTTTATTTTCATAAACTATAGCCATTGTTAATGTAGTTCCCATACCATCATAAGTCGCATCATCTTGTGCTTTATCATATATAAGATTATTTACCGTATTATAAGCCTGAATTATTAAATCATCCAAATACTCAGTTTTTATTTCTTCATTATTATCAAAATTATTATTAAAAAATTCAATAATATTATCTACTGCTAGCTGACTGGCTACCTCCCCTTTGTTGTGGCCACCCATACCATCTGCAATGGCAAAAACTCCTACTTCTTTGCCCTCACATATTTCAATTATTTCCCCTTTGCAATAGTCTTCATTATTCTTTCTAACCATTCCAATGTGGGATGTACACACAAAATCCATATAGTTCCTCCTCACAAGTTACTTAAATTTTCTTCTAAGCTGACCACAAGCACCACCTATATCTGATCCCATAGAATTTCTTATAGTAACTGGTATCCTATTCTTTTCCAAATAATTTTTAAATCTATTTATATACTCAATTTTTGGTTTTTCATAATCCCTTTCCTCTATAGGGTTTACAGGGATTAAATTCACATGACAAAGCATTCCCCTAAGCAATTCAACCAATCTTGCTGCTTCTTTGTCAGAATCATTTTTATCTTTGATAAGAGAATATTCGAATGTTATTCTCCTATTAGTTTTCTCAATATAATACCTACACACTCCCATAATATCTTCAATTTTATATTTGTTTGCTACAGGCATTATTTCTCTTCTTTTATCGTCAAAAGGAGAGTGAAGTGATATTGCTAAATTTATAGGTATCTGTAAATCTGCAAGTTTTTCAATTCTATCAACTAATCCACAAGTTGAGAGTGTTATATGTCTATTTCCTATATTTAATCCATTTTCTTCGTTTACTAACTTCAAAAATCTTATTGAATTATCATAGTTATCAAGTGGTTCACCACTTCCCATCATTACTATATTTGAAACTCTTTTACCTAAATTTTCTTGAACTTTCATTATTTGATCAAGTATTTCCCAAGCTTCTAAATTTCTAATTAAACCATCGACTGTAGATGCACAGAAGTTACACCCCATTCTACATCCTACTTGATTTGAAACACATACGGTTAATCTATTTTCATACTCCATAGCAACAGTTTCTATTATGTTACCATCGTTTAATAAAAAAAGATACTTTTTTGTATTATCAACTTTTGATTCAAATTTTTCTTCTATTTCAATGTTTCCAATAATTGAGTTTTCTCTTAGTTTTCGTCTTATATTTTTTGGGATATTATTCATTTGGTCAAAATCTTTAATATCTCTATAAATCCAAGAGAAAATCTGTTTTCCTCTAAATTTTGGCAAACCTAAAGAAACAATAAAATCTACTAACTCTAGCTCTGTTAAATTCTTCAGAACAAGCTTTTCTCCATACATTATACCACACCTCTATTAATTTTTAAATTTTTTTCATTCTACAAATAAAGAAGCCATCCATTTTTACCTTATTAGGTAATATATTTATATATGCATTCTCATATTTATTTATAAATTCCAGATTGTTTATTATATCCAATTCAAATTCTTTATTATTTTCTAAAAACTTATTTATTATATCTATATTTTCTTCTTTGAATATAGTACAAGTGGAGTATATTATTACTCCTCCTTTTTTTAAATATTTACTGGCATTTTCTAATATATTATACTGTATTTTTGGTAATTCTTGTAGATCTTCTTCCTTCTTATATTTAATTTCTGGCTTACGTCTTACTATTCCCATACCTGAACAAGGTACATCACATAGTATGTAATCAAAAGAATCCAACTTATTCTGATCTAATTTTAAAGCATCCGAAATCGAACATATATTATTTTTTACCCCTAATCTTTTAACATAGGATTTAATAAGTTTTATTTTATGTTTATATATATCACACGAAATTACTTGTCCACTATTTTCAAGCATTTCACATATATGCATTGATTTTCCACCAGGTGCTGCACATACATCTAGTACTTTTACATCTTTATTAGGATTTAAAGCCTTAGCTACCATCATTGAACTAAGATCTTGTACGCTAATATATCCATTTCTAAAAAGTATATTGTCTTCTATTGATTTAATATTCTCAACTTCTAATGCTTCATTAACATCTTCTACTTCTCTTACACTTATTTTCTCTTTTTCAAGTTCAGATATTATATATTTTTTTAAATCTTCAAAGGAATTAAATTCATTTTTTTTCAACATATTTATTCTTAAGTAAATCCTTGGTTTTAAAGATAGGGATTTTACAATATCTATGGCCTCATTGAAACCATATTGCTCAACTAATTTTTCTACTATCCATCTTTCAAAGGAATATTTTATAGAAATATTTTCTATAGAATCCTCTTTAAGTACTCTTATTTTTTCCTTATCTCGTGCTATGTTTCTAAGCACAGCATTTACAAAACCTGAAGACTTATAATCAATTTTCTTTATAATTTTTACTGACTCATTAATTGAAGCATAATCTTTACTTCCCTGTAAAAAAATCAACTGATATACACCCATTCTTAAAACTATTTTTACAGAATGAGCCATCTTTTTGACCTTTATCTTAGAATATTGATTTATTATATAATCTAAGTAAATTTTATTTTCTAAAACACCATATACAAGTTCTGTGGTAAACCCTCTATCCGAATCATTTAATTTACTATCCCTCAAAAAAGAGTTTAATGAAATATTAGAATAATTTTTATTAATTTCAATATCCATCAACACTCTGTATGCTAGCTTTCTTGCTGTCATATTATCTCCTCACACGTATAATATGACTATATGTTCAACATATAGTCATATTATAAATCACTAATATCTCTAATAACTCTTAATTACTTATTGCTAATATTTATATTAATACTTATATTATTAATATAAGTATATTTAAATTAATAATAAATATTAATCATCACTTCCCATTCTTGCTATCAATACTAACCTAAGTAACTGAAGTATTGATGAAAGAGCTGCTGCCACATATGTAAGTGCCGCTGCACTTAAAACTCTTCTACATTCTCTGTTTTCATCATCGCTTGATATACCTAATGCTTCAAGTTGCTTTATAGCTCTACTAGATGCATTAAATTCAACTGGTAAAGTTACAATTTGGAACAATACTGTTGCAGCAAACAACATAATCCCTATGTACAAAAACCTAGGACTAACTAGAAATCCAGCCATAATTACTATCCAAGAAGCTGATGATGCGAAATGTACTACTGGTACAATTGCTGTCCTAAAAGTAAGTGGAAAATAACCCTTGCTGTGCTGTAGGGCATGTCCACATTCATGAGCTGCCACAGATATAGAAGTTATTGAATTTCCATGATAAACTTCTTCAGATAATGAAACTGTCTGATTTCTAGGATCATAATGGTCACTCAATACACCACCAACTGGATATATAGGTATATGACTTAATCCATTACTATCTAAAATTCTTCTTGCCACATCAAATCCAGTCATTCCTCTTTGTGATCTTACTTTAAAATATTTGTTTGTAACTGATTTTACTTTAAAAGATGCATATAAAGATATCAAAATAGCTGGTATCATCAATAGCATAGTACTGTCATAAAAACCATATGGATAATACATTAATCCACCTCATTTCTTTCCTAATAACATTATTATTAATATTAATAGTTTAAAATTAATTTAAGCTTGACCCTACCTCTATCTTATTGCCTTTTATATATTCAGATACTTGCATTCTCTTTTTATTTGGCATTTGAATCTCACTTATATTAAGTATACCCTCTTTGCATGAAATTCTAATACCATTTTTATCAACAGATAAAATTTTACCTGGTTCTTGTTCTGAATTTTTATTTTCTACAGAGGATTTCCATATTTTCATCTTTTGGTCATTATATATTGACCATGCTCCAGGCCATGGAACTACCCCTCTTATTAGATTATGTAAGTCGTTAGCTTTTTTATTAAAATCTAAATGACCTAAATCTTTATCCATTAATGGTGCATAGTTTGATAATGAATCATCTTGTTTTATTCTTTTATTTGTACCGGCTTCAATATCCTTTATAGTATCTATTAGCAATTCAGCGCCTTGTACCATCATTATATCATGTAACTGACCAGCATTTATTTCATTATCTAGTTCAAACTCCTTAGTAGATATAATATCTCCTGTATCAAGCCCTTCATCCATATACATTATTGTTACACCAGTTTTCTTTTCACCATTTATAATAGCCCAATTTATAGGTGCTGCACCCCTATATTTAGGAAGTAAAGATACATGAATATTTATACATCCAAACTTTGGCAATTCTAGAAGTTCTTTTTTTAGAATTTGGCCAAATGCAATAACTACTATTAAATCTGGATTAATTTCTTTCATTCTCTTCATAAAACCAGTTTCAGTAGTCTTATTAGGTTGCAATATTTCAATATTTTTTTCTATAGCAAACTCTTTTACTGGAGAATATGCTAATTTCTTGCCCCTACCTTTAGGTCTATCTGGCTGAGTAACTACAGCACATACTTCATGCTCACTATTTACTAGTTTTTCTAGGGATGGTACTGCAATATCTGGTGTGCCCATGAAAACTATACGCATACTATTCACCTTCTTTTACTTTTTCTACAAATAGTATTCCTTCTAAGTGATCCAATTCATGGCAAAATGCTCTAGCCAAAAATCCTTCACCTTCTACCAAAATATCATTTCCATCTCTATCTTGAGCCTTTACCTTTACATAACTAGGTCTAGTAACTTCGCCAACATAATCCACAACGCTAAGGCAACCTTCTACATCTGTTTGTTCCCCCTTAGCTTCAAGTATCTCAGGATTTATTAATTCTATTAATCCTTCTCCTATATCAACTACTACAGCTCTTCTAAGTATTCCTACCTGTGGAGCTGCAAGACCTACTCCATCTTCACTATACATAGTATCAGCCATATCATTTAAAATAGAGTGCAATCTTTCATTAAACTCTATAACTGGCTTTGATTTTTTATTTAATACTGGATCTCCCATTTTTAATACATTTCTAATTGCCATATTTTCCTCCTATATAAATGTGTTTGGATTCAATTCCAATGATATACTTACGCTTTTATTAAAAATTTCTTCATACTTTTCTATACATATATATTTTACCATAGCTTTCAAGTCCTTGATATCCACTTGTGTGTCTTTTATTACAACTTGCCACCTATATTTATCTTTTATTTTATTTATTGAACATTCATTTGGCCCTAAAATCAATGGCTGAGAATACTTTGAACTAGATTCGATTAAATACTTAAAAGTTTTATAAAATTTATATGAATCCTCTTTTACCTGATTATAGTTTTTACCCGAAAATACTATTCTCAAAATATTGTTAAAGGGTTCGTAAGCAAATGCCTCTCTTAACTTAATTTCTGACTCATAAAAGGCTTTATAATCATAACTAGCAGCTTTGTTGATTACAAAATGATCTGTATCATAAGTTTGTAATATTACCTTTCCTTTTTTGTCAGCTCTTCCCGCTCTACCAGCTACCTGTGTTATTTGCTGAAAGGAATGCTCAAATGATCTGTAGTCCGGATAGTTTAACATCATATCCGCTGACACTATTCCTACCAATGTCACATTATCAAAATCATGTCCTTTTGATAAAATTTGAGTCCCTATTAATATCTGAGCTTTTCCTTCATTAAAATCACTTAATATTTTTTCCAATTGACCCTTTTTAGAAGTGGTATCCTTATCAATTCTAAGTACTTTATAATCAGGGAACATTTTTTTTATTTCTTCCTCTATTTTTTGAGTACCAAATCCTATACTCGAAATTTTATTTGAGCCACATACAGGACATATATTAGGAATTTCCTCTTCATGTCCACAATAGTGGCATACTCCTTTATTTTTATACTTATGGTAAGTAAGAGATATATCGCAGTTTTTACATTTAAATACATGACCACAATTCTTACAAGATACAAAATTAGCATAACCTCTTCTATTCAAGTATAAAATAACCTGTTCGCCTTTTTTTAATGTTTCTCTAATTTCACTTGTTAATTTTTTGCTTAAATCAGATTTATTACCTATTTCCACTTCTTTTCTCATATCCACAATTTCAATGTTAGGCATAGACATATTGTTAGCTCTATTATCCAATTTAAGTAAATTATATATACCTTGAGTGGCTTTTAAATAATCACTAATTGATGGTGTTGCTGATCCCATTACTAAACATATATTTTCTTTTATAGATTTATATCTAGCTACTTCAAGTGTGTCATATTTAGGTGTCATTTCTGATTTATAGGACATATCATGTTCTTCATCTATAATTATTAAGCCTAGTGAATTATATGGTAAAAATATAGACGATCTAGTTCCTATGACTATTCTTATATTGCCATCTTTTACTTGTTTATACATATCATGTTTTTGACCTTCTGATAATTGGCTATGATATATTCCAACAATTGATCCAAATCTACTTCTTACTCTTGAAATCATCTGAGGCGTAAGTGCTATTTCTGGAACCAAAAATAAGCTATCCAGTCCTATATCTAGCATATATTTTATTAATTCTAAATATATTTCTGTCTTACCACTTCCAGTTACGCCATGTAGTAAAAAGGGCTTATTTTCTATATTTTCATCCTTATAACTTTTTGTTATTTCTTCAAATATATGTTTTTGATTACTATTTAATTCAATTTGTTTATCTGGATGGAAGTAATTTTGTTTGACTGATCTATATGCTTGTACTTCATCAATTTTTACAATTCCTTTTTTCACCATTGATTTTACTGTACTACTGCCTACTTCAAATATATCTCTAAGATCATTTAATAGTATTGATTCATTTAAGGATAACAAATAAATTAATTTTTCTTGTTTCTTACCTAATCTTAATTTTTCTTCTTCAATATACTTAAGCAATTCTTCATATGGAATACTGAGAGATACATTTAATAATTTTATTTGATTTATTTTTTCTTTATATATCCATTTAGCAGCTATTAAATTTTTGTCTAACAATTTTTTTATAAGGCTATACCCGTAATTAGATAAGCAGTAGTTATAATATAGTTGTTTTTCACTCCTGATTTCTTTTAAGAGCTTACTTTCCTTTTCTGATAAGTCTACAGTAGTATAATTCTTTAATTCTAATACTTTTATCGACTCATTTTTATATCCCTTAGGATAAAAAAGAGAAATAACATCGTTATAAGTACACATATACCTATTTCTCATCCAAAATATTAATCTTATTTGATTTTTTGAAAACATAGGTTCCTTGTCAAGTATATCAAAAATATCTTTTACCTTGTCAGCCTCTATTTTATCTTTACTATTTATATATTTACTAATACTAACTACAAAACCTTCTATAGGTTTGTTTGACTTTCCAAAAGGCAGGCTTACTCTGTGTCCTATCCTTAATTCATTTTCCAAATGTTGAGGCAGAGAATATGTAAATAACATATCAGAGTATCTGCCCTTATTTCTTAATATAACTTGTAAATACATTTCTCCACCTCCTAAAAACGGGGAATGTTTTATCATCCCCCTAAATTTTTTTATCTATTCAACTCTTTTAATGCTTTATCAAGTATTATATTTCCTACTTCTTCTTTTAGAAGCTTTGGAAATTCTTCTATATTTCCATGCACATCAATTATCTTTACTATATTAGTATCTGTGCCAAAGCCTGCACCCGATTTAGTTAAATCATTAGCAACAATAAAATTAAGATTTTTCTTTTTTATTTTCTTTTTAGCATTTTCCAATACATCGTTCGTTTCTGCAGCAAAACCAATTAAAACTTGATTCTCTTTTATTTTCCCAAGTTCCATTGCAACATCCTTATTTCTGTCCAATTCTATTATTAAGTCATCATCTGATTTTTTAATCTTTTTATCACAATAAGTTTTAGGCTTGTAGTCAGCTACTGCTGCGCTTTGAATCACTATATTTGCATCCTTAAATTTCTCTGTCATTGCATCATATAAATTTTCAGCAGATTCTATTGAAATAAACTTATCCACACCTTTAGGTATTTCTAAATTTGTTTTTCCAGACACCAAAGTGACTTTAGCACCGCGCTCTATTGCACTTTTTGCAATGGCATAACCCATTTTACCACTAGATCTGTTTGTAATATATCTCACTGGATCTATTGCCTCAATTGTAGGACCTGCAGTGATTAAAACTTTTATATCTTTTAAATCCTTGTTTATATTTTTATTTGTAAAGTAATTTTCAACATAATTAACAATTGTATCAACATGAGCTAATTTTCCTTTACCTATGTCCCCACAGGCTAGCAATCCTTCGTCTGGTTCTATGAATAAACATGAGTGTTCTTTTAGTTTTTTAATATTATCTTGTACTATTGAATTTTCATACATATTCGTATTCATAGCTGGTGCAATTACTACTTGAGATTTTGTTGCCATAACAGTGGTCGTAAGCATATCATCTGCAATACCGTTAGCCATTTTACCTATAAAGTTTGCAGAAGCTGGCACTATTAAAAACATATCTGCCTTTTTAGCTAGTTCAATGTGTTCAACTTCCCAAGTCTTTGGTTCTTCAAACATATGGTTAATTACAAAGTTATTACTTAAGGTTTGGAATGTCATAGGCTGTACAAATTCACATGCTGACTTGGTCATAATAACATGTATATTAAAACCTAGTTTCTTTAATTTACTAACAATATCACATGATTTGTAAGCCGCAATGCCACCTGTCACTCCAACTACAATTGTCTTATCATTATACATAATATCTACTCCTAAATTAATGCCAAAACTTTATATCAAACTCTTTTATATTAATTTTTATTATTCTTGTTCTAACAATTTTCTTTCTTGTTCAATCTTGTGAGCAATTTCTTTTTCTAAAATTTCATTTTCTGTTAATAATCTGTAATCAACCTTACCTGCAATTATTTCCTCACTAGCTACTACAACTGGCTTATCTGTAGGGTCTGCTTCTATTAAAGGTTCATTGTTATTTACAAGTTCTCTTGCTCTTTTTGAAACTGTTGCGATTAAATAATATCTATTATCTATCTTTTCTACTATATCATTAAGTGATGGTTTTAACATAATTTAAATCTCCTTTTTAAAAATACTTATAATTTCTTCTTTATATCTTATTACTTTTGATCTCTCTGCATTTACTATACTCATTACTTGATCAGCAGATTTCTCTATGCTATCATTAAAAATAAAATAATCATAATCCTTTATCAGTTTTATTTCACCAAAAGCAGACGACATTCTTTTTTCAATCTGATCTATAGTTTCTGTTCCTCTACCAACTATCCTATTTTTAAGCTCATTTAGACTTGGCGGTAAAATAAAAATAAATACTGCTTGCGGAAATTTCTTTTTAACCTGCATAGCCCCCTGCATTTCTATTTCCAAGATTATGTCAGTGCCATTTTCTAATTGATCGTATATTTCTTGTTTTGGCGTTCCATAATAATTATCATATACTCTAGCATATTCCAACAATTGCCCGTTTTCTATCATATGCTCAAATTGTTCTTTTGTTTTGTAGTAATAGCTTATACCTTCAACTTCTCCAGTTCTAGGTTGTCTAGTAGTTGCTGAAACAGAAAGCATAATATTATCGTTATTTTCGATTACTTTTTTGCATACAGTACCTTTTCCTGCACCACTTGGCCCTGAAACAACTAGCAATAGTCCTCTTTTCTTTAACATTACATCCTCCTATAACTATTCTATATTTTGAATCTGCTCTCTTATTTTTTCTAGTTCAGATTTAATTTGAATTACTAAATTAGTTATATTAATATCAGAAGACTTTGATCCGATAGTATTAACTTCCCTATTCATCTCTTGAATCAAAAAGTCCATTTTTCTACCTATAGAATCTTCTATATTTATAGCATCTCTCATTTGAATTATATGGCTTTTAAACCTAACTATTTCTTCTGTTATACTAGATTTATCTGCAAAAATTGCAATTTCTTGCGCTAATCTTGACTCGTCTACTTTATTAGATACATCTAGTAATTCACTTAATCTAGTCTCTAGTCTAAGTCTATAATCATCTACTACTGTATCTGAAAAGTTCTCTATCTTTTGTATAGAACTTTCTAAAATATTAGATCTTAGTAAAATATCTTCTTTTAGCTTCTCTCCTTCAATTACTCTCATATTACATAATTTTTCAAGAGCATTTCTACTTGCTTTTTCAAACATATACCATAACTTTTCTTCATCTTCTTGAGCTTCTTCTTGCTTTATAACATCAGGAAATCTAGCTATATCTATAGGAGAAATAGTATTTAATGATTCTTTATTATTCATCACATTCTCGCTAATATCGCTAATAATATTATAATATTGCTTAGCTAAATCTTTGTCATAGTCTAATTTTAAACCACTAGTTCCTATTACATCAAATTTGATATATGCATCCATTCTACCTCTAGATATATATTCTTTTACCAATTGTCTAAATCTATCTTCTAAAAATGATATTTTTCGCGGTATTCTAGGATTTATATCAAGATATTTGTGGTTAATAGTCTTGCACTCCACGCTAATACTATAGTTTTCATCTTTATATTCACCGATTCCAAAACCGGTCATACTTTTAGCCATAATCTATCTCCAATTCTAAATAAATATATTCAGTAAATTTAATTATAACATATTTTAACCTGATTTTTACATTTTATATAAGTTTTCTTTATTTTTATTTCAAAATTTAAAGCTTAGATAAATATTCTTCTAATTTTTTTGAAAAAGTTCTTCCTTTATTAACTACAAAAGAATGAGTAGAATTTTCAAAAATATATGTTCTTGTATTCTCTATTTTTTCCTCTAAATACTCGACCGTATCAGGTGTCATCATGGATCCTGGACTTGCAAAAAATAATACGGTTGGAATATCTATTTTTTTTAGTATAGGTCTAAAGTCTTCATAGCATATTGAAAACCACATCGATGTGATTGAATAGTATGAATTTCCTTCTAAATCCATATCTATCAGTCTTTTTAAGGCTTTTTCTGATTTATATTTTAAACTAGGATCTATGTCATAGTACATATTTAAATATGCTTCCTTCATATCATCGAATTGCCATGCTAATGAATCTAATAAATCATCCTTTGTAAATTTTCCATTCATAATTCCTAGTTTCCACTCATTATCATTTGTTATTTTAGGGGTTATATCACAAAGTACGATAGAATTGAGTCTATATGTCCCATATATTTCTATATACTTGTACAATACACTTCCTCCCATTGAATATCCAACTATTGTTAGATTATCAAGTTTTAGAAATTCAATCAGTTCTTTTAAATCCTCTGCTAAATGTCTTAGTGACATATTTTCATTAGGTTTATCTGATAGACCAAAACCTCTATGGTCATATATTATTTTTCTATATCCCTGCATATTTTTAAAACAATAATCAAAGTCATGATGTGAGCTGCCCCAAGCATGTAAAAATATAATAGGTCTTTGATCTGTATTTGTGTCTTCGTAATATATTTTATAACCTTTACTATTTGTAAAATACATAATTTCTCCTAATCTTCAAAGATTTTAATCTTTGCTTTTTCCTCATCGCTAGGTGTAATATATACAGTCTTATTTGTTTCATAAATCACCATTCCTGGCTTTGCACCGGAAGGTTTTTTTACATATTTTTTGAAAGTGTAATCGACTGGCACATTTGAAGACATTCTTGCCTTACTATAATATGCTGCTAATGTAGCGGCCTGAATTATTTCGCTATCATCTACAGTTTTTCCCGCACATTTTATTAACACATGAGATCCTGGTATATCTTTTGTATGAAACCATAAATCTTCATTATCTGCTAGTCTTAAAGTTAGATAATCATTTTGCTTATTGTTTTTACCGACTAATATTAACTTACCCTTAGATGACATAAATTTCATATAACTTGTTGTAGGCTTATTATTCTTCTTTGGCATTTTCCAAGCTTTTATATAGCCTTCTCTCATTAATTCTTCCTTTATTTCTTTTAACTCTTTTTCATTCTGACAATTTTCTATAGATAATATTATATTTTCTAAGTAGTCTTTTTCTTCTAGATTATCCTTCATCATATTCGTGATTTCTTCTCTAGCATTTTTTAATTTGTTATATTTTTTATAATATTTTTGGGCATTTTCTGAAGGGCTTAAATTTTTATTTAACTCTATACTAACCTTTTTATTATTATCATAAAAATTCTCTACTTCTATATTTTCCATACCTTTTTTAATCAGATAAATATATGCAGTTAATAATTCACCCTTTAACTTGTATTTATCAGCCGATTTAGCTTCTTTTAGTTCTTTTTTTTGTTTTTCTATCTTATTTGTTAGTCTTTCAAGTTTTAATTGTATAGTCTTCTTTACAGAAGAAGACTTTTGTTTCATTCTTTCTTTACTATCTTTTTCAAAATAGTAATTTTCTAATAACGAAGATACATCTGGATATTTTACTTCATTCAAATCTTCATACTGATTTAGTTTTATAGTACTAAATTCCACTATCTTGTCAATTTTTTTATCTACTATCATATTAGGATAAATCTTTCCAAGTTCTATATTGGCAAAAATCAACCTAATTTCTTTTAAAATAGCTTTTATATTTTGGTCTGTTAAATCAGATGAATCAATATTTTGATCTATACCAATCCTATAGCAAATTTCCCTTGCAATAAGTGGAGATAATCCCAATACAGTCATATATATAGCCTTATATATAGGTCCGTCAAAACTAACTATCATCTCCCTAAATAATTCACCTTCGATTTTTTCTTTTGGATTTATCTTATCTTGTACTGGCGGTAATTCATAATCGTTACCTGGTAAAACTTGTCTTAATCTACTGACACTTATTGGTACTCTTTTTATAGAATCTATAATTTTACCAGTTTTTTCAGAGACTAAAATAATATTGCTATGCTTTCCCATTATTTCAATATATAAAAACTTTCTAGTTTTTTCTTTTAGTTCGTCATATGAATCTACAGCAATTTTAATTATTCTTTCAAATCCAATTTGTTCAATGTGATCTATTACACCGGATTGTATATGTTTTCTAAGCGTCATACAAAAAACAGGTGCTTTTTTAGGATTATTTTTATCATATTGATCTGATATATATAATCTTGGGTTTGAAGCACTAGCACTGATCACAAACTTATAATTATCCTTACCTGCTCTAATCTTGAGGCATATTTCATCTTTTTCCGGTTGGTATACCTTATCTATTTTACTTGCAACTAATTTATCATTGAGCTCATTAGCTAAATTACTTACAACTATTGCATCTAAAGACATTTTTTACTCCTTACTCACAAATTATCACTGAATCCTCACCATCATACTCAGTAAATCTAACTTGTACTTTTTCATTTTTTGAAGTAGGCACATTTTTACCTACAAAATCCGCCCTTATTGGAAGTTCTCTGTGGCCTCTATCAATCAATACAGCTAACTGTATTAGACTTGGTCTACCATTATCTATTATATAGTCTAGTGCTGCTCTAATAGTTCTTCCTGTATATAGTACATCATCTACTAGAATTACAGTCTTACCTTCTATATCAAGGTTAAAATTCTCATCTTTTGTATCCATGATTTTATCATGCGTAATATCGTCCCTATAAGGTGTTATATCTATAAACTCACACTCTATTTGTGCAGATTCAATTGCTCCTATCTTTTCAGAAATCATCTTGGCAAGTGGTATTCCCTTTGTTTTGATTCCTATAATACACATATTTTCTACACCTTTATTCTTTTCTATGATTTCATGGCTTATTCTTGTTATAGCTCTCGTCATAGCCTTTTGGTCCATTATTTTTGCTTTTTCCATATTACTCCTTCTCCAAAATTTTTAATGTTTCTATAAAATACTTTGGTAATTCTGAATCAAATTCAATATATTCATTCCTTGTAGGATGCATAAATCCAAGTTTTCTAGCATGTAATACTTGCCCACTTAACTTTGAAAATCTTTTGTTTTTAAAACCATACAAAGGATCTCCCAATATAGGTCTATTAATTGAAGCTGTATGCACTCTTATTTGATGTGTTCTACCAGTTTCTAGATTCGCTTTTATATGAGAAAAACCCTTGTAATTATTTATTAATTTTAAATGTGTAATGGCATTTTTGCCATTTTTCTTTACAACAGCCATCTTTAATCTATTTTTTGGATTTCTTCCAATTATTGTTTCTATTGTTTTTTCATCCCAATCTACATTTCCGATACAAATCATCTCATATTCTCTAGTTATAGAATGTATCTTAAATTGTTCCGATAATTTTTGATGTGCATAATTATTTTTTGCTACCACTAAAAGTCCCGATGTATCTTTATCTATTCTATGAACTATTCCAGGCCTTATAATTCCATTAATATTAGATAGTCTATCCTTACAGTGATACATCAGTGCATTTACCATAGTATTATCCATATTACCTGGAGCTGGATGTACAACCATACCTTGGACCTTATTAACTATTACAATGTCATCATCTTCGTACACTATATCTAAGGGTATATCTTGTGGAATCACTTCTAGTAATTCAGGCTCAGGCATAGCAATTTGAATTTGATCATATAAAGATAACTTGTAGCTTGCTTTCTCTATTTTTTCATTAACTAAAACTCTATCTTCTTTAATTAATTTTTGTATGTATGATCTTGATATATCCTTATACTGCTTAGATAAAAAATAATCCAACCTATCTCCTATATTATCTTCTTCAACAGAATAAACCGCTACATTTTGACTTTGGTCAAAAATCTCTTTATCTTGTATCACATCTTTCTCTTGACCTATATCAAGATTCATTAAACTTCATCCTTTCCACTTCTGATTAGGCATATGCATAATAATATAGTTCCTAATACAACCAGTATATCTGCAAAATTAAACACATATGACCATATTATTTTAAAATCAAAAAAGTCTATTACATATCCTAACCTCAGCCTATCAACTAAGTTTCCTATAGCACCAGAAATTATCATCGCTATACTAATTTTTGCCAATTTAGTAGATTCTTCCTTATGAATAAAATATATACCTGCAATTAAAACTATAAGCGCTATAATTATAAAAACATATTGCATATTTTGTAGCATACCAAAAGCAGCTCCACTATTTTCTACATATGTCAAATGAAAAACCCCATCAATTATACTCATTCCTTGTGTATTTTCTAATGTATTTTTTACAGTTATTTTACTTGCTTGATCTATTATTAGAAGAATTATAATTAGTATTTCGTACATATTTTGCCCTTTCTATAAGTAATTAATTTCAACACTTATTTTAATTATATAATATCTATTATATAATTATATCATAATCAAGCCCTATAATTCTATTTATAAAACATTAGTTTTTTATTATAGTTATTCAATTTAATAAATTCATATATAATACTTTCACTTTATAAATATTTTTATTTTACATAAAAAAAGAACTCAAAAAGACTAGCTTTCCAAGTTCTAGAAAATTTATTTTTTATTTATTTTTTTTAGGTATAAAACCAATTTGATTATATACCTTTTCTAAAGTTTGAGCAGCTCTTATCTGTGCCTTTTCAGCACCTTTTGCATATATGCTTTCAAGATAATCAGGATTCTCTAATAAATAATTATATTTTTCTCTTATAGGTCTAAGAGTTTCAACTACTGCTTCTGCCATTTCTCCCTTGAATGCTCCATATCCCTTGCCTTCGTACATAGATACTATTTCTTCTACGCTCTTATCTGTCATAGCTGAATATATATTTATAAGATTTTTTATACCTGGTTGTTCATCTGAGTATTTAACTATACCTACTGAATCTGTTACAGCACTTTTAATTTTCTTTGCAGTTGTTTCTGCACTCTCAGCTAAAAGTATAAATGCCTTTTCATTTGAGTCAGATTTAGACATTTTCTTTTCAGGTTCTTGCAAACTCATTACTCTAGCAGTTTCTTTAGGATAGTATCCTTCTGGTACTACAAAAGTATCAGAAAACCTAGCATTGAATCTGTTTGCTAAATCTCTAGCTAATTCCATATGCTGTTTTTGATCATCTCCAACTGGTACTAAATCTGCTTGATATAAAAGAATATCAGCCGCCATTAATACTGGATATGTAAATAGACCAGCATTTAAATTAGCTTCACTCTTTCTAGATTTATCCTTGTACTGTGTCATTCTATTCAATTCGCCCATATATGTCATCGTACATAATACCCAATTCAATTCCGCATGTTCATGTACATGTGACTGTACAAATATTGTATTCTTATCTGGGTCAATACCGCATGCTAAGAACTGAGCTAATAGTTCAGTGGTCTGTCTCCTTAATACCTCTGGATCTTGAGGCACTGTAATAGCATGCATATTTACCATACTGTAATAACATTCGTAATCGTCCTGCAATTTAGTCCAGCTTTTTAGAGCTCCTAAATAATTACCTAATGTCATCTTACCAGATGGCTGAACACCACTAAATATTACCTTTTTTTCACGATCGCCCATTATATATATGTCTCCTTTAGATTTATTTTGACAAATTTATTTTTTTCTTTGCCATAAGTATGTTTTTATTATATCACTGGGATAAAATTTATACAATATTTGAAATCTTATAATCTTTCTAACATTCCTACTACCATATCTTTTGAAGTATCTGCAGCTATCTTTACAAACTCATCAAAAGTTTTAGCAGCACTTCCATCTGCTTTATCTGATATTGCTCTTATAACTACAAATGGAACTTTATTGCAATACGCTACATGTCCTATAGCTCCACCTTCCATTTCACAGCAGTATCCACCAAAATGATTCCTAAGTTCATCCTTTAAAAAAGGATCAGCTACAAATATATCGCCAGTAGCAATTCGTCCTTTGTATGCATGATATGGGGTGTCATTACTTTCAAATACTTCATACGCTATATCAACTAGTCTCTGATCTGCTTTAAATATTGAAGTTTCCATAAGTGGTAAAGTTCCCTTTGGATCACCCGCTGCAGAAGCATCTATATCATGTTGCATTGCATCTATAGATATAACCACATCATTGATATTTAATTTTTCATATAGTGCACCTGCTACCCCTGTGTTAATTAATGCATCAACTTTGAATTCGCTAATCAAAATTTGTGTACACATCGCTGCGTTAACTTTTGCAATACCACATTTAACTACAACAATATTTTTCCCTTTTAAATGACCTTCATAAAAGTCCAAACCTGCTATATGTTTAACTTCTTTATTTTCTATCATCGCTTTTATAGCTTCAACTTCTTCTTCCATTGCTCCAATAATTCCTATTTTTTCCATTAATGCCTCCCATTTTTATTCAGTATAATTAAGTAATTATATTTTTATACTACAGTAGTAAGTTTCATATTATTATATATGTAGACTGAGTATTTTTCAATAATTTTGTTCATTAAAAAATTCCTAATATTTTTTGCATAGATATACTTACAACTATAATAGATATCCAACAACACATTCCTAATAATAGTGGTTTTTGACCAGTTCTAATAAGTTTTACTATATTCGTATTAAGCCCTATAGCTCCCATTGCCATAATAATAAAGAATTTGCTAATTGCCTTCATTGTTACAATAAATCCAGCAATAAACGATGATAGAAATCCTTCAATTATACCCACTCCTATCATATAGTCAAAAATAGTAGTTATAATTGAACATAATATAAAATATAAAATAAATGATGGCAGCATACCTCTAGCACTGAATTTCTTTTCTGAATTTTTACTTTCTTTTCTCTTATAATATATAGATAAACAAAATGTAATAGGTATTATAGCAAGCGTTCTAGTTAATTTAACTATTGTAGCTGAATCCAGCACCATAGAACCTGTCCTGTGAATGGAATCCCAAGATGAAGCCGCTGCAGTAACTGAAGATGTATCATTTACAGCCGTTCCTGCAAACAAAGCAAATCCCTGATTGGTCATACCAATAATATCTCCCATAGATGGAAATATTATTGCCGCTATTACGTTAAAGAAAAATATTACTGATATTGCTTGAGCTATTTCGGCATTGTCAGCATCAATTACTGGCGCTGTAGCTGCAATTGCTGAACCACCACATATTGATGAACCTACTCCTATCAAAGTAGCTATCTTTGCTGGTATATTAAATGCCTTCGAAATCATATAAGACACAATTAAAGATGTTAAAATCGTTGACATTATAATTGGCAATGATATTTTCCCTACTTTAATAATCATTTGAAGGTTTAATCCAAATCCCAATAAAATAACCGCGTATTGCAGTATTTTTTTTGATGTAAAGTTAATTCCCTGATTTAAATTTTCTCTTTTTCCCTTAATAAGGTTAGCTAAAATCATACCAATTATAATCGAAAAAACTGGTCCTCCAATTATCGGAACCATCTTACCTAAAAAATATGCTGGAATTGCAATCAACACACAAAATACAATGCCTTTTACTTTTTCGCTAAAATTCCCCATAACACACCTCCTATGATTATAATAATATTTTAACACAATATATATTAATACTAAAGAGTATGTAGTTATCAAAAAAGGAAATCAAAAATTATTTTGATTTCCTTTTTGTATATTTAAAGTTTATTTTTGATAAATATTAAATTTAATAAAATATGTGTATCAATTTATCAATCTCATTTTTATAATTACATTGTACTTGATACTTGTTTTCTCTTTCTTCCTCTTAATCCAGCTGTAAACATAGTATAAGCAGTGTATAAAATAACCGCTACGATTACAAATTTAAGTTTTTCTACATCTGCTGATTTTACCAAGAATGCTGCTATAGCAACACCTATAATACCAAATATAGTTATCATAAGAGAAGCTATTCTGTTATAAGTACCTTCTTTAATAAATTTGATTGAACAAGTAGGCATTAATAAAGCACAAGATCCCATCATTATAGGGAATGCCGCCTTTACATCCATACCTAGTAAGAATATCATAGCCATACATGGAGCATAAAGACCAACACCTGCTGTCATAAGTGCACCAAGTATAAAGTTTACTACAATACCTATTATTAGCTTAACTCCAGTTAATGATGTAGCTGTTTTACCAGCCGCAAATAATCCAAAGTAAGGATGAGTTATAAGCATTATCATAGCTGCTGCAAACAAACAAATACCCATTACTAATTGTATTTTTGTTTCATCCATCTTTGATATTATACCAGCACCTATATAAGAACCTATAGCTGCTGCTACTACTAATGAAATTAATGTTATTGGATCTACTTTTACAGCAGTTGTAAATATAATAGCTTCAAACAACACTGGAAGAGCACAAGAAACATTTAATGTTCCTGGTATATCCTTATCTTCTATATCAACTTTTAAAAGTTTGAATAATGCCACTATAGGTCCAAATGATCCAATTCCTAAAGTATCGCAAAAATTAGTTAAAAATCCTATAAATCCTGTTTTACCTAAGTTTGAAGCTGATGTATTACCGATATTATTTTTATTTTTTACTATATCTATTCCCATAATGCCAGCAGTTCCAGCTGCTGCTAAATAAAATACTGCCATTAATATCTTTACAATCATTTTAAATCCTCCCAAACATAATGAATAAGATGATAAGTATCCTAACATACATATTCTGTTAGGATAACCTATCAAATTTCAAGACTTATTATAAGTCCTATTTTAAAATAAAACCGTGCTTAACTGGGTCAGTCTCATCTATAACGAAATGATTGAATCCAGTAATATACGCTGATCCTGAAATCTGAGGAATTATAGCGTCAAACTCTCCAACTTTAGCTTTTCCTACGATTTCACCTTCAAATATTGTTCCTAAGATTGATTCATAGTAGAATTTATCTCCTTCTTTGAATTCACCCTTAGCGTGTAAAGTAGCTAATTTAGCACTTGTTCCAGTTCCACATGGAGATCTATCAACCTGTCCCTGACCAAATACAACACAGTTCTTTAACGTAGCACCTGGAGTATCAGTTTCAGACCACCATTCAATTAGGTCAACTGTCTTAATATGAGCTAATTCTGGATGCTGAATTTCTATTTCATTGTTTATTATATCTCTTAACTGCATACCAACTGAATTTAATATAGCAGCATTTTCAGGTTTAATTTCTACACCAATCTGGTCAACCTTTACGATTGCAAAGAAACTACCACCGAAAGATATATCAAATTTGATTTTACCATATCCTGGTAATTCAACTTCCTGATCTTTTTTGTATAGGAATGAAGGTACATTCTTGAAAGAAACTTTTTTAGCTTTTCCTTCTTCAACCTGAACTTCTCCTCTGATTATACCAGCTGGAGCTTCCTGAACGACCTTAGTAATAGGTTCCTTAACTTCAACCATTCCTGTTTCAACAGCAACAGTCATTGCGCCTATTGTTCCGTGTCCACACATATTAAGGTATCCACCACCGTCCATGAAAATAATTCCAAAGTCAGCTTCTGGATTTGTAGGTTGCGTAATGATTGAACCAAACATATCATTATGTCCTCTTGGTTCTAACATTATTGCAGTTCTAAGATAATCAAGATTATCTTCTAACCACTGTTTTTTCTCAGGCATATTTGCACCGATGATATTTGGAATACCACCGACAACTATTCTTGTTGCTTCACCCGCTGTGTGAGAATCAACTGCATGAATACTTCTACTAAATTTCATAATACAACCTCCTTAAAGATATTATTATTTTTTTAACTAATATAGTTAAAATTTTTTATTTTAATATTTAGATGTTTTTAAAAATGCAAATATGTTAGCATTAAAAAACAATAAAATTATTCATAAATTACCATTATTTAACTTTACGCATCTTCATTTTCAAAAATACCAGAGCCTTTCTTGCATCTACTTCATTGACATTGTTCTCCCCAACGACTTCTGTCTCGATACCTTCCTTGCTCTTATTTATATCAATAATTGTGTCCATATACTTGTTTGTAACAACAAACTTAGCTTGTGTTCCGTTAAAAGTAACACCTACAGCTGGTATATTTCTTTTTCCAATTTCTTCAAATGTATTTGCGTAATCAACATGTGAATTACCCCATCCATCTGCACTTAGAATTACACCATCAGCTCTCATTGCTTCACACCATGCTGCAGCTCTCTGGCCTACTAAATTTTTATATTTATTATCGTCAGGCGTTCCAACAACGATTATTCCAGCAAAGTCAATATCAGTATCTTCACCGAGTATTTTTACTAATGGATCCCTAAACATATGTAATGAAGTCTCTTTTGTAGAAGGACCTATTCCCATAAATAAACACCTCCTAAACCATTGCTCTTAAGATTCCATCCCTATATTCATTAGGGGATAGTATCATAGGCATATTACACATATCAATAATTGAAGTTCCACCTTCATAACCACTTGGTTCTTCAGGGAAAAGCAAGTTATCATACATTGCACCTTGTCCAGCTATCTGTTTTACAAGTACTACTTTTTTCTTGCCTGGGCATATCTTATCTAAATATTCATATGAACCATAGGATTGTCTTCCATCAATAGTCTTTAATAGTTTTCTAACTTCTTGAATGAATTTATCACATGTGTCGAAACAAGCATTAGGTAAACTTCTATCAAAAGGTAAACCGCCTTTAACAGTAATATCCATGTGAATTATTATATCATTTACATCAGGTGTACCACATCTCCCAAGAACTAATTGTTCTTTTAGGTTACCTTCAGATGATCCAAATTCATGCATTTGACGTCCATCCTCATCTACTCCGGTTAACATAACATAAGTACCTGTAATAGTATGCGTAATTCCTTCACCCATACCACCTAAAACTTTTGCCGATATTGGTATTATATCCATAATAGTATTGATTTCCCTATCATAGTCACCAGGCTTTATTATTTCTAATTTTATATCAGTTATTAAATCGTTTGCATCTTTTAATTCTTGGATTTTATCTTTACAAATTTCAAGAACTTCACCTTTAATAGCAAATCTATCTTCAAATTTGACCTCACTAATGGCAAAAGGTTTAATTACAAGTTTTCTTAGTATCTTTTCTTCCATATAATTACCATCCCTTTTTTAAAAGTATAGCCACATCCTCAAATGAGGATGTGGATACTTATTTATAACAAACAAATTAACAAAGTGATTTATTTGAATATATATCTATCAAAAATTATATAGATGCATGATATTCAAATGGTAGTGGTACTATCTTTCCAGCAGATGGAATAGCAATTAACTGCTCTAAAGTAGCCTTTAATATTCCTGTCTGCATTTCCACATTATGTGGTTCTCCAGCGTTAGCACCCATAGGTACTAGTGGAGCAACTGCTCTTGGAGTACCATTTTGTCTAACTACTGGTGGAAGAGCTGCTATTATTATTGTTGGAATACCAGCTTCTTCTATTGCTCTCTGCACGATCACGGCAGTTCTATGACAAGTACCTCAGCCTGCTGTCATAACAACGCCATCTACACCTTCTTCTTTTAGTTTGGCAGCTATAGCAGGACCTGTTTCATTAGTGAAAACTTCCTGGTTTCCTCCACCACCCATAAAAGCATAGTGCATTGGTGCAACGCCCTTTATGAAACCTTCCTTAGCAAGTTCATGCAATCTTTCGATTGGGAACATGCAGTTTACGTCTCTGTTTACATCTGAGTTATCATATCCACCATGTGATACCATTAAATCAGCTGGAGTTGCTGTATCAGGTACTGCTCTATATCCTGTATCCCCTGCTAGATTAAATCTTTCATCTGATTTCATATGTACACCGGCAGCAGTTGCTAGTGCTATTACCATTTCATTCAATGGCTTTGTTACAGGAGCCCAAACTGGAGGTGGTGTGATTGGCACATAAATCTCAGATTGAAGTCCTTGTACTGTAGTTAACTTCTGACTCATTGTATTTCTCCCTTCAATTTATTTTAGAGCTCTGACTCGATATTTTTAATCTTTGCTTGTAAATCTTCAAGTATTTGAGATTTTTCTTTTATAAGCTTTTCAATTCTTGTCAAGTTCTCTTCTTTTTTTATAGCTTCAATTTTTTTCTGACCCTCTAATTTTCTTAGATATTCCTCGTTAGGTTCAGGACGTAATACCTCTGGGCTGCTTAGCATAAACCCGACTTCTTGTCCTACCTGTGGGTTATAGTCAGTTATAAGCATTCTATTTGGTATTTTAAATTGTCCAAGTCTACCTTTGAGGTCTATAGTTATAGCGCCACCCTCAACTTTTGTTATTACACCTTCGTAATATTTCTCAGATGACATATATCTTAAATCTTCTTGCATTTCTGACCTCTCATTCTACTTTTTTTAGACAAATATAAAATTAGTGTCTTTCTCCTTCTACTGGAGTATATGTATCTTCTACTATACCAGCTGCTATATCATCTTTTTCGTATAGTGCGCTTCTCTTTCTAGTCATATTTAATGATGTTTCATTCTTTTCTAGTGGAATCTCTATACCTAGAGCTTTTTCTATAGCATCAATGTTATTTAGTTTAACGTTATTGTTCCATTTTCTTTCTGGAGCCTTAACTTCAACACCTTCGATTGCGTTCTTTAACATAGCTATAATTCTGTATGCTTCTTCCGGAGCTAATGTATTATTTTCAAGTATTTCATTTTCAATACCTTGTCTAGACTTATTATTATCAACCATATGAGTCATGTACTGGTTACCTACAACTAGAGCACCCTGTACTGCACAATAAGATACACCAACTACTGGAATACCTCTCATACCTATCTGTTCTATATGTGAAGCAAAATCTATATGATTGTTACCAAATCCTTCTGTAGTTACTACTGCACCATCAACTTCCATAGATTCTACTAGCATACCTAATCTCTTAGATACATAGAATTTTTCTGAATTTGCCTGTGGTGAACCAACAAATACAACACCTACTAAGTCGAACTCTTCATCTTCCATAGCCATAGTTACTAATGGTTCTCTCCAATAATGTCTTGACATTTCTTTTGAAGCTGGTCCTATACAAGTAAGTGCATGTATACCACCATCTAATACTTCAAGTGGAGATAATACTACTGGAACATTTCCTAAGTCAACATTTGGTCTTGCACCAAGAGTTCCGACTGGCTCTACTGGTAATATTAGGTTGTCATGCATTGCACCCTGACCCATTATTTCCTTAACAACAACAATTTTCTTCTTTCCACTTCTTCTATATTGAGTAATTTCTTCTGTATCTACTATTAAAGAATCATCCTCAACAGCCTTTAAAGCTTCTCTTATTTCCTGAGTTACATAGTCAAATGCTTTATGAGCAGCTAGCGGTCCTGGTCTTTCCATATTAGTACCTTCTTTAATTGTAACCTGACCTTTGATGAATATTTCACCAAAATCTGCAGCACCTGGTCTACCCCACATCATTGTAGTATCCATAGCTCCTTCAGATGAACCAAATTCACCTATTTGAACACCGTTTGCATCAGTACCTGTAAGTACCATTACTACACCATCAAGAACTCTAGTAACACCTTCACCTAAGTCACCTGATTCTTTTGTAGCTACAGGTTGTAAATCTAATACAGCTTCTGAATATTCATTGTATCTATCTGGTGTTATTATATCAAGCTTTAGATCATATACAAGTTCTTCAGTGTCAACTGCTTCTTTACATATATCTTCTGGAGTTCTTATAGTAAGAGTTGTTCCATCAATAGATGTCTTTTCTCCAAATACAACTTTATCTATTTTGTAGTGTTTCTTAACTAATGTTCTAAGAATCTTAGTCTCTTCTTTAACTTCTGCCTGAGCAACTTCTCCAACTGGAGCAACCTGACTAGCAACAGCCTGTCCACCTACATTTGCGCCACCTAAAGCACCAACTGGTATTTCAAGATTTATATCTTTACCTTCACCTATATGGATTTTAAATACACCAGAAGCATTTACTGGCGCAAAAGGTTGAGCCTGAGCTGGAGCAACTTCTTGAGCTACTTCTTCATTTTCTTCAGCAACCTCTTCCTCTTCTTCACTTCCTGAATTATAATCTTTTACATTGTCTGTAGTCATTGGTGATAATGCATCAAGAGTTTCAGTTAATGTAGCTCCTAATACCTGACCAATTGTTAGTACATTTTCTGGAATTTCCAATAATCCTGAATCAACTAGATCTGGGAATATAGCTGGATCTTCTAGATTAGCAGCCTCTACTACTGTTCCTGCTTCAAATCTGCAACAGCAGACAGCTGGATCATTAGCATGTGCCTTTGCTGTTTCGTTAGTTATTGACATAGCAAAAAACCTCCTTAAAATATTTTTATTATATATATTGCAAATATCTATTCAATGAATAGCTATTTGTAATCAAATTTTGTTAAGCCCTGTGGGCTATTTTGAGGGATCCTGCATTAAATGTAATATTACCTAAATAACTGGAAATTCAAGTTTAATATCTTTTCCTTCAGCTATATAAATCTTTATTACTCCCGAAGCCAAATTTGATTGACTTGTATTTACTGCATTTGATGAATCCACATTTGTTTTTTCTTCTATAGCATCATCACTTTCTTCCTCAATATCAGCCTCTTTAGATGAATCATCCTTAAAATCCTCTACATTGTCTGGAGTCATCGGTGATAATGCATCCAGAGTTTGAGTTAATTTTGCTCCTAAAACTTGACCTATAGTTAAAACATTATCTGGAATTTCTAACAATCCCGAATCTACAAGATCTGGAAAAATTGCCGGATCTTCTAAATTTGCTGCTTCTACTACTGTTCCTGCTTCAAATCTACAACAACATACTGCTGGATCATTAGCATGTGACTGTGCTGTTTCATTTGTAATTGACATAAATTAACCTCCTCTTTTTATATCAGAAAAACTTCTTTATGATATTTTTAAAACAATGATGTTAAATAAATTAATACCTACTACATAAAATACTAGCATTATAATAGCAATTACTATGCCAAAATCGTTTTTCTTTATAATTTATTTGTATTTTTTTTATCAACTAATTTTATTAAAATATTATAACAATTTTGTGTATATATAATAATAGCTAAAATCTATAGTTCATATTTAAAAGATATATTGGTGTCTAATTTTAGTCACATATATTTGTTTTTTATTTATACTTTTATTTGTTTGATACTTAACTAGCTATTATTAGAGATTCTTTTTAATTTTAAACACACATAATCCTTATGTCTATTTTTAGTCATATAGACTAAAAATAGACATTTGCTTTAATTTTCTTTTTATTTCGAATTGTTTATCCTTCTATATCAAGTTGTTCAATCTTATAATATAAAGTAGTCCTAGGAATATTTAATATTTTCGCAGCTTTAGTTTTATTGTTATTCGACATTTTTAAAGCTTCTGTTATTTTCTTTTTTTCCAACATTTCAACAGCCTCATTCAAATCCATGGGGTAAATATTAGGTTCATTTGGCATATCAACAGAATCTACTATATATTCAGGGATATCATCAACCTCTAAAATTTCTTTAGTAGAAAGTACCACCATATTCTCTATAGTATTTTTTAATTCTCTGATATTTCCTTTCCATTTATATCTACAGAGTATTTTAAAAGCATCTTTATTTATTTTTAAGTATGATTTATTATTTTCTGCACTCTGCTCATTTAAGAAATGATATATTAATATACCTACATCATCGCTTCTTTCTCTTAATGGCGGTAAATTTATTTCTACAACATTTAATCTATAAAACAAATCATCTCTAAATTTGCCTTCTTCAACAAGTTCTTTTAAATTTTTATTAGAAGCTGATATTACTCTTACATTGACCTTAATAATATCACTTCCACCAACTCTCATAAATTCTCTTTCTTGAAGCACCCTCAATAATTTTGCCTGCATATTATGTGGTAATTCTCCTATTTCATCAAGAAAAATGGTTCCACCATCTGCTAATTCAAATATTCCAGCTTTTCCTGTCCTGGTTGCACCTGTAAAAGCTCCGGGCTCATAACCAAAAAATTCACTTTCAAATAATTCCTGAGGAATTGCACTACAGTTTACTGGTATAAAGGTACCTTGTCTTTGGCTATAATCATGTATTGCTCTAGCAAAGACTTCTTTGCCTGTACCACTTTCACCATGTATCATTATGGAGCTATTCGTAGTAGCAACTTGTTTAGCCATACTTTTAGCTTTTTCTAACAGATATGAATTTCCTAATATATTATCAAAATAACTTCCTGATAAATTTCTTACTTCATTTTCCAAATACTTAATTTTTTCTTGGGTTGCTTCCAGTTCTTTTGATATTTTACTAGCATCTATTATGTCTACTTCAGTACAAACTACACCTAAAAATGTTTTACCTTGATAAACGGGATATGCTTGAACTACTCCATATTGATTTTTATTCTCTTGAAAGTCTTTATTATAATATATATCACTTATGCTAACTTTAGTATTTAATACTCTCTCTGATATTGTATCAACTAAAAAATCGCTCATTTTTTTTCCTAAAATTTCTGAAGCTGATATTTTATATCTATCTTCCATAAATTTATTCCAAATGATTAATCTTCCTTCTGTATCAATAGCAGATAACCCTTGATTCATAGTTTGTATAATAATTTTTTGCGTTTGATACATACGAACTAAGTCATCATATTTCATCCTTTTTGTACTACTATCGATTTGCATATTCAACATTAATTCACCTGCCTTTTCTTATTAATAGATTATACCACATTTTGTTTTTTATATTCCAAACTAAGCTATAAATAAAAGGAAAATATTTTCTTATTTTATAAATTAATAAAATAACTTTTATAATTTTAACTTGTCAAGTCAAAACTATATGATATAATACACATATAAAATAAAAAAACTTACCTGCTTATAAAATACTACTTAAAATACTAAATACTACTATATAATTTTTTAGGGAGGTTTAAATATGTCTAATACTGTACATTTGCTTTTAAAGCAAAATATAGGAGCTAAAAATACTCCAATAGTTAAGGTTGGAGATGAAGTAAAAAGAGGTCAATTAATCGGTGACTATGAAGGCCTTGGTGCTTATCTTCATTCAAGTGTAGACGGAAAAGTAATAGAAATTAACGATGACGAAATAGTAATAGAAGCTAATGATGTTCAGAGTGAAGATTATGTTAAGATTCAGCAAGGTTCAACTATACAAGAAACTGTTAAAAATGCAGGTATAGTAGGCCTTGGAGGTGCTGGTTTCCCAACACATATCAAGCTTGGAACTGATTTAGGAGGAACTGGTTATATTTTATGTAATGCCGCTGAATGCGAGCCTATCTTAAGTCATAATATGAACCAGGTTTTAGCAAATCCAAAAAAATTGATAAGAGGTATGCAAATATGTATGGAAGCATGTAATGCAGCACATGGTGTATTTGCACTAAAAGAAATACATCCAAAGGAAATTCAAGCCTTGGAAAAAACAATAGACGATCCAAGAATAACTGTAAAAGCTATGCCTGATCTTTATCCAATGGGTGAAGAAAGAGCTGTAGTTAGAGAATGTCTTGGTGTAGTTCTAGATACAGATAAACTGCCTTCAGAAGTTAATGCAGTAGTAATAAATTCTGAAACTCTAGGTGCGATTGTAGATGCTGTAGATGATTTAAAACCATTAATAGACAAACAGATAACAGTTGCTGGATACTTAAATACAGCTAATTCACTTGAAATATTCAACAATGTACCAATAGGAACAAAGGTTGGAGATTTAATTGAAAGAGCTGGAGGAATTTATAAGTATGGGGAATACGGCGAGATTATAATGGGAGGACCTTTTACTGGTCTTAGCACTACATATGATTCTCCAATCAAAAAAGCAACTGGTGGTATATTAGTTACTAAGCCTTACGAAAAAGATACTAGAAAAATGGGTCTTTTAGTTTGTGCTTGTGGTGGTAATGAAGCTAGACTTAGAGAAATTGCTGGCTATATGAATTCAGAGGTAGTTGGTGTGGAAAGATGTAAGCAAGCTGTAGAAGGAAAAGGTGGCGTCCTTAAATGTGAAAATCCTGGACATTGTCCTGGACAAGCAGAAAAAATGCTGAAACTTAAGAAAGCAGGGGCTGAAACTGTTTTAATTTCAAATTGTACTGACTGTACAAATACAGTTATGGGTGTAGCACCAAAAATGAAGATGCCAGTTTATCATCAGACAGATACTATACTAGAAACTATGGGTATAGAAAAAGTTAGATACCTAAAAGATGGACAGAAAAAATAAACATAAAAAATACGAGTGGACTTTTATTTAAGTCCACTCTTTTTATTTCAGCATTTTCATTCATTATTTATTCTAACTTATATTATTAGCCTTACTTAGTATATAATACTCTATAATTTTCTACTCTCTTGGTAAAATTATCCTTGTCAAATTTTTCAAGTATTAGCATACTAATTTTTCTACTTGATCCTACTTCATCTCTAAAATCCGCTATTGTCATTTTTTTATTTTTATTTATTATATTCTCTACAATGGACTTTGCTTGATCGTACAATTTTTTAGAAAAAAGAAATTTACCATCAAGTAATATCAATTCATTACCTATCATAGAGTCAACTATTGATTTATAATCTTTTCCTTTTTCTTCAAAATATTCCAAATCTAAAATATCTGAATATCCTAGTTTTTCTATTTCTTTTATAATTGAACTCTTAATTTTCAAATCCTTATCACTTAGTATTACATCAAAATCTTTTTTTGAAACTGTATTTGTTGAAGTTTTTATGTGCCCCATATATTCTAATAGTTGATATAAAGCATCTAATTCTTTAAGCTTTAATGATGAATCTAACTTATGACCAGCTTCTTTTTTGGGCATACCTATCTTAAGTTTATTTTCTTCATGATATTCTGTAAGTATTTTTAATAACTTTTCTTGTAAAAATTCTAAGTATGATTCATGAATATACTTATTTGAGAAATTATAAATTTTATTATCTTTAATTAAATTTTCTAGCATAGAAAGTATGCTTTCTTTTGACTGCCCTGTATATGACATCATATTTTCTATACTTGGATAAATAGATGATGAATTCTTTAGATAAATTTCTAAAACCCTCTTTGGATCACCTAATTCTTTAATTTTCAACTCCTCAATTACTTTTGGGGTATTTTTATTAATACCATGTTTTTTGTCAGATATATCTATAATAATACCACCTCCAACTGTGATCATAGGCGAATATGTTCTAAGTACAAAAGCATCTAACTTTTTACATATTATAGGTTCTTCTAATCTTAATTGAACAAATCCCTCTTGCCCTTTAGTCATCACTTCATTTTCTAGTGGCACTGCTCTGCATAGTATCTCCCTAGTTCCATGATAAATTTTCAGTCTATCCCAATTTTCAAGCTTTATATCATCATGGTTTAAGAGTCTAATTTTTGTATCTATCATCATTGATTCAAGCATCGAGTCTGTCGCAGCTAAAATATCTCCTCTTTGAATTTGTGAAGATTTCAAATTAGATATATTTATTGCTGTTCTTTGTCCTGCATAAGCAAAATCTACATTATGACTATGTACTTGTATATTTCTTATTTGAGCAATTTTTTTTGATGGATAAATTTCTAACGTATCTGTATTTTTAATTTTTCCTTCCAGTATTGTACCTGTAACTACAGTCCCAAATCCTTTTACGGAAAATACTCTGTCTATATTCATCCTAAAAGGTAGGTTTGAATCTTTTTCTTCAACTTTTTCACATAAGATATCTAGTTTATTTATTAATTCATCAATACCTCTTCTTGAAATAGAATCTACTTTAATAATATCAGCATCATCCATAAAACTTCCTCTTAGGCTTTCTCTAATATCCTCTTCAGCTAATTCTAATAATTCTTCATCAACCATATCACACTTTGTCATAACTATTAAACCATTTTTTATATTTAAGTATGATAGTATATCTAAATGCTCTACTGTCTGTGGCATTACACCTTCATCTGCAGCAACTACAAGTAATACAATATCTAGACCTGCTGCTCCAGCCAACATATTTTTTATAAATTTCTCATGTCCTGGAACATCCACTATTCCAACTGATTTTCCACTTGGTAAATCAAAATAAGTAAATCCTAGATTTATTGATATTCCCCTTTTCTTTTCTTCGTCTAGTGTATCTGTTTCCCTACCTGTAAGAGCTTTTATAAGGGTCGTTTTTCCATGGTCAATATGTCCAGCTGTTCCAACTACTATATGTTTCACTTACTTACCTCCAAAGGTTTTTTTTAATTCTATTGCTATATCTCTAAATTCTTCTTCAAATATTGTTCTAACATCTAAAATATATTTATCTTCATAAACTCTAGCAATTATATGTTTATCAGATAGACGTAACGCTTTTTCTATTTGGCTTACACTTATATTATTTGAGGATATAGTCACAGCATAGGAATCTAATTCTTCTGTAGGCATTGAACCACCGCCAACTTGACCTTTACACTCCTCAATTTCAATATTTATATTATCTGCAACTTCTGTATAATTATTAATTTCTCTTTGTAAACCCTTTGCCTTTTTAAATAGCTCTTCTTTTGTATATGTAAGCATTTTTAGCGTAGGTATTTTCTCCATAGCTTCATCTTCATTTAGATATAACCTAAGTGTTGCTTCTAGTGTAGCTATTGTCATTTTATCAACTCTAAGTGCTCTTGTAAGTTGATTTTTTTTCATTTTTTCAATATATTTCTTCTTACCAACTATTATACCTGCCTGTGGTCCACCTAGCATTTTATCACCACTAAAACTTACGACATCAACACCCTTATTGATTGAATCATATATTGTTGGTTCATATGTCATACCATATTTTGATAAATTTACAAATACACCACTGCCTAAATCTTCTATTACAGGAATATCATATTTGTCTCCTAATATTCTCATCTCTTCTAAAGAAACAGCTTCAGAAAATCCCATAATTCTATAATTACTTGTATGTACCTTCATAAGTACCTTTGTATTATCTGTAATTGCATCTTCGTAATCATTATAATGAGTCTTATTTGTAGCCCCTACTTCTACTAGTTCAGCACCACTAAGTTGCATAATGCTAGGTATTCTAAATGCTCCACCCACTTCCACTAATTCACCTCTAGAAACTATTGCTTGTCCACCTTTTGCAAGTGTACTAAGAACCAATAAAACAGCTGCCGCATTATTATTTACTACTAATACATCCTCTGCCCCTGTTAATCTTTTAATCATATCCTTAAGATGAGAATACCTTGATCCTCTCTTTCCTTCTTCAATATCATATTCTAGATTAGAATATCTGGATGCTGCCTGCCATAATTCACCTTTTATGCTTTCACTTATCAACGATCTCCCTAAATTTGTATGCACGACTATACCCGTAGCATTGATTACTTTTTTTAAGGAAAGATTATAATTATTATGAGCCAAATCTACACAATTATCAATTAGGCTATTATAATCTAATTTAAAAGAATCTATTTGATTATCTTTTAAATCAACTATTAAATTTCTAGTGCATTCAATTGTATTTCTAATTGCTTCTACAATTATAGATCTTGGTAATTTCTCACTCAATTCCATAATTTTCTTATCATTGAGTACCTCATCTACTGAAGGTAACATAGCAAATAATTTTCTTTTTGGATTTTCCTTTGACATAATATTCCCCCGAATTATTATATTTTTATTAATATATTTCTACACATTTTTCTTTTTTCTCAATTACTTCGCCAACTATTTCAGCACAAATTGCCCCATTATCTAGCATATCCTTTGCAAGCTCATCAGCATATTTTGCATCTACTGATATTAATAAACCACCTGATGTTTGTGGGTCATGTAATACGTCCATAATCGTCTGCTCAATATCATCATTCACTTTGATATCACCTTTTGCATAATACATATTTTTGTAGGCACCCTCAGGAACAATTCCCATAGCGGCAAAATCTTTTGCTTGGTCAAGCATTGGTATTTTTTTTGAATCAAGTCTAAGTGTAACATCAGATGCTTTCGCCATTTCTATTGAATGACCTATCATTCCAAATCCAGTAACATCCGTAGCTGAATTAATATCAAATTTCTTAAAACTTCTAGCAGCATACATATTTAGATGTGTCATTACATCAATTACATGTTTATATGCATTATCATCAACTAAGTCAACTTTCATGGCTGTATTCATTATTCCAGCTCCAATAGGCTTAGTAAGAATTAATTTATCTCCTATTTTTGCTCCAGAATTTGCCAGTACTTTATCTGGATGAACTATACCAGATACAGATAATCCATATTTGGGTTCTTGATCATCAACTGTATGACCTCCTACTAATAAACATCCACTTTCTTTTACCTTATCAAATCCACCTTTTAATATTTCTGTTAAAACATTCATATCGTGACATGATGGAAAACATACAATGTTCATAGCAACAGTGGGTTCGCCTCCCATAGCATATACATCTGATAAAGCGTTCGCTGCGGCAATTTGTCCAAATGTATATGGATCATCAACCATTGGTGTAAAGAAATCCAAGGTTTGTATAAGTGCAATTTCATCCGTCATCTTGTATATTGCCGCATCATCAGATGTATCAAGTCCAACAAGCAAATTTTTCAATTTATCATTATCATTTTTAGGCAGTTGTGAAAGTACTCCAGCCAGATCCTCTGGCCCTATTTTAGCTGCTCAGCCTCCAGCCTTTGTCATCTCTGTTAATTTTTTATATTCTTTCGCCATTTATTTAATACTACTCCTTTATTTATCCAATCTATAGTATTTATATATACTTATTATTATTTAATACTATAAATACCCAGTATAGTCAAAAAAGAGGACTATATCCTCTTTTTATTTCCATTCATATCCTATATTGTTTTCTACAGCCTTATCAAAAATCATCTTAGCAGTAACTAAATCTTGAACACTGATTCCAACAGTCTTAAATACTATTATCTCATCTTCAGATTCCCTTGATGGTATATTACCATTTATTAAGTCTCCTAAGTCACCTGTAAAATCACTTTCGCTTATTTTTCCTTTTTTAAGTGGTGTAATTATACAACCAGCTTCAGATAGCACGGCATCTTTTGAATCAAAATATATTTTATCTGCCTTAATCAATGTTTTTTCATCAAACTCATGCATATTAGGCATATATGATCCAACACCGCTCACTAAAGCTCCTTTTTTTACCTTATCTCCATTTATTACTGGTACTGAGGATGTAGTTACCATAATTATAACATCTGCATTATCTATAGCTTCATCAGAATTAGGACTAGCTATTATTTTTACTGACTTATATTTTTCTTGCATTCTTTTTGCAAAAGCTGTCCTTTTATCTTTATTTCTACTGTATATTCTTATTTCTTCTAGTGTTTCACATCCAGTTAGCATTGCATCTAATTGTGATTCTGCTTGTCCACCACATCCTATTAGAGCTCCTATCTTTGAACCTTTATTAGCTAATAAAGATATAGCTGCTCCAGAAGCCGCTCCAGTTCTAAGTTCTGTTACATAAGTTCCGTCCAATATACAATTTACTAATCCATTTTTATCATCTACTAACAAAACAGTTCCAGGTGTAGATGGTAAATTATATTTATGGTTCTCAGGAAAAACAGAAACTATTTTTAATCCAGAAATACCTAAATCTTTAATATAACCAGGCATATATAATATACTACCATCGGCATTTTCTGATTTAAAATTTGTTCTTATTGGCGATTTACATTTATCTAAACTAAACATTGAAAAAGCCTTCTTATCAGCTTCAATCGCATCCGTCATTGCAAAAATACTTTCTATATCTTTTCTATTTAATAATAACATAAGCTAACTCCTTTTCAATATACTTATATAACAAAACTATAACTATAACTATAACTATAACTATAACTATAACTATAACTATAACTATAACTATAACTATAACTATAACTATAACTAATATTATAACATATAAATATATTCTATTCCAATTAAGCTAATTTACACTCACATTATTTTTCATTTTTTCAAATTTTTTATCGCCTATTCCTGAAATATTTTTTAAATCTTCTATTTTATTAAATCTTCCTTTTTCTTTTCTATATTCTAATATTTTATCAGCAGTGGATGGTCCAACTCCTGGTATGGAATCCAGTTCCTCTTTTGAAGCTGTATTTATATTGATTTTTCTATTATTGGATGATTTATCTTGATTATTGATCATATTTGAATTTGTATTTACATTCAAACTAGTATCTTGATTTGGTATTGGATCACCTTTTCTAGGAATTATATAATGTTGACCATCTTCAAGTTTCATCGCTAAGTTTATTCTCTCAATATCGGCATCTTTACTGAATCCTCCCAATTTTTTTATCACTTCATCAAGACACATATTTGAATAAACAGAAATAACACCGGGACTTGAAACTGCACCACTTATATAAACAGTTATTTTATTTTTTTTCTTGCTTATGATTTTCTTTATCGTTGTTTTTTTCAAAATCTATATTTTCGTTTTCTTCAGATTTTATAAATTCTTGATTCATATTTTTTTTATCTTCCAGAGGTATTTTTTTATCTGTAAATTCTAGAAATAGTATGTTTATAGCTTTAAATATTAAGATGCAAAATATTATTAAAGTAATATATAATTTTTTCTTGTCTAAAGACTTCAAATACTCAATTATTTTATTTTTCATTGTCAAATTTCTCCTATTGTCATATTTTAGTATTTTTATAAGTTTATCTAAATATATATAGTCATCTTATAAATAATTAACTTTTAAATCCCCCTTTTATTATGATTATTATTTATGGTATACTTATACTTGGTATTATATTAAGCAATTTATGTATTTATAGGAGATAAATGCTATATAAGAAAAAATAATTCTAATTTCATTTAATATAATTAGAATTATTTGTAAAATTTAATAAAGGGGGAAGATGGTTTACATCTTAATATTAATATGAAAAAAGTACTATCTATTATCACTTCCTTAGCGATGATAATCGGGATACTATCAGCGACCTTACAAACTTCTTTAGCGGAAGATAAAAAAGACATGGATGCTCTAAAATCCAAATATATAGTTCTAATGGACTATGATTCAGGTCAAATAATATATGAAAAAAATGCCAATCATAAAATGTACCCTGCTTCAACTACAAAGGTATGGACTGCATTTTGTGTATTAGAAAAAGCTAAAAACCTTGATCAAATTATAGAAGTCAAAGATTTGCCAGAAATAGAAGGTACTTGTATGTATCTTGAAAAAGGCGAAAAGTTCACAGTTAGAGAACTTTTAACTTCTATGTTGGTTCACTCTTCAAATGATGTATCTTATTTATTAGCACAATATTATGGTGATGGAAATCCAAAAAATTTTATTGACTTTATGAATAGTGAGGCAAAAAAATATGGTGCAAAAAATACGCATTTTAACAATCCACATGGATTACCAGATACAAATCACTACTCGACAGCTCATGATATGACCTTATTAGCTAGGGTTGCTTACTCAGATACTACAATACAAAAAATTGTATCTATGAAAAAAGCAAAATTTCCTAAAACTGACAATGTTAAAGTAGAAAGAGATTTAATAAATAGTAATAAATTCTTAAATTCTACTGAAACTATGAATTATAAGGGGAAAGATGTAACTTTCAAATATGATGCAATTGATGGAATGAAAACAGGTTTTACTGATGATGCTGGTAATTGCTTACTAGCTACTGGTAAAAAAAATGGAGTTAGAATGATTTCAGGTGTTTTCTTTGCTCCTGCTGGTTCACTTTATCATGATTCAAGATTTGTTTTAGATTATGGATTTGATAATTTTAAGAACCAAATTATTTTCAAAAAAGAGAATTTCAAGGGAAGCAAAAATCTTTCATTCGCTAAGCCTGGTAAAATAAATTATATGCTTGCAAGTGATTTTAGTGTAACTTCTACTAAGGCTAAAAATATTAATAAAAAAGACTATTCTACTAAATTAGACTTTGATAACATTGAACTTCCAGTAGAAAAAGGCGATATAATTGGCAGAATGAACGTATACGAAAAAGGTAAGATGGTTTCAAGCATAGGTTTAATAGCTACAAGCTCTTCACAATCTTTTGGGCAATATTTATGGAGTAAACTTCCTTTCGTTAATAATGATAAGAAAAAAGATGTAAATGAAAATAAATCCAAACAAGAGAAAAATAACCAGTTAGATAAAAAAAGTGCCAAAGAAAGAATACAACAGGGCAAAGACCAAATAAAAAATGGTGCTAGCGAATCAGTAACAGGTGTACTAGCAATTGGAGATTCTATAAAAGATGGAATATCTGATAAAAACATACTAGGTAAATTTGAAAATACATCTTTTTACAAATTTTTAGAAGACTTTCTTAGCACTCATTTAAATGGTATTCCACCTAAAATAATAATTTATGGTCTACCACTGTTAATTTTACTATTAATATTAATACTAATTGTATTAATTATTAAAGATGCTATAGCAGATAGAAAAGATAGAAAACTAGATTATCAAGATGATATATATAATATTGGTTCTGATGATAAGAAAAAAATAAAGACTAAAAAAGATAAAATCAAGAAAAAAAGTAAGATTTTAAAATCTCAATCGAAACCAGATAAAAAATAATGTCTATATTAAATATAGACACCTATATAAAAAAGGAGCCATTTATTTTTATTATAAATTAGCTCCTTTTTTATTATTCTAATTACACATACATTTTTTATTTTTACAACATTTTTCACAATTACCAAGACAAACCTCTACTTCCTCTAAGCATTCACAAAATGCTACTTTACTAGAGTTTTTATGTCTTATAATTGGAATTGATTTTTTCTTTGCTTGTGCTTCTACTATTTTTGAAAGCTTATGAGATACTGTCGATGTAAATATTACAATAGCATCGGGACTTCCTATAGAATTTTTTACCTGACTTGACATTGTAGTATAAATTTTTGTCTTATATCCCCTATTTTTAGCTAATTTATAATAATCTCTTTCCATTCTTTCATGTCCACCTATAACTAATAAACTCATACTTCATCCTCCCTTAATTGATATTAATTATCATCTAATTATATTTTACCAATTTTTACACATATGTCAATAGTATTTGATAATTATTTTCGTTTAATTTATTAATTTTAATATTCATTTAATCTTTTTTATTTTTTATTTTATTATATGTGTGGTATATTATTCTTATATATTAAATTTGGAGGTTGCTATGGGTTTAATTAAAGTAGCTAAAGATTCTATAAAAAGTACTTTAGCAGATCAATGGAAAGAATATTTTTACTGTGACTCTTTAGATGAGGATACATTAGTAGCAGTTGGAAAGAATAAAAACAGCACAGGTAATTCAAACATAATATCACAAGGTAGTGCTATATCAATTGCTGATGGTCAGTGTGCACTAATTGTCGAACAAGGAAGGGTATTTGATATATGTAGTGAACCTGGAATTTTTATTTTTAATTCAGATAGTGAACCTAGTGTATTTGTTGAGAATTTAGATGATAGTTTAAGAAAAGTTATATCAAATGTTTGGGAAAGATTTAAATTTGGAGGTAAAGCTGGTAACGACCAAAGAGTATACTATTTTAATCTAAAAGAAATCTATGGCAATAAATTTGGTACAGCAAATCCAATACCATTTAGAGTGGTTGATAATAACATAGGACTTGATGTCGATATAAGTATAAGATGTAATGGAATATACTCATATAAGATTAATAATCCAGTCTTATTTTATCAAAATGTGTGTGGCAATGTAAGTTTAGATTTCAAAAGAGATCAGATAGATAAACAACTAAAATCAGAACTTTTAAATGCTTTGCAACCAGCATTTGCTAAAATATCTGATATGGGTATTCGCTACTCATCAGTACCTGCTCATACAGAAGAATTGTCAAATGCTCTTAATCAAGTTTTAAACAGTAAATGGAGCGAATTAAGAGGACTTGAAATAGTATCAATTTCTATTAATTCTATGACAGCTAATAAAGAAGATGAAGATATGATCAAAAATCTTCAAAAAACTGCTGTATATAGAAATACCTCTATGGCAGCTGCTACTCTTGTTGATGCACAAGCAGAAGCTATGAAGTCAGCAGCTAAAAACGAAGCTGGTGCGATAAATGGATATTTAGGTCTTAATATGGCTAGAGCAAGTCAAAATTTAGATGCAAGCGAATTATTTAAAATGTCAGATCAAGAAAATAATAATCAAGATACGTATAAATCGCAGGTCAATATAAACTCACAGGCTAATACTATTTGGAAATGTCCTAATTGTGGCACTGAAAATACTGGAAACTTTTGTATGCAATGTGGTACTAAAAAGCCTAATCCAACTTGGACATGTAATTGTGGCAGTGTAAATAATGGCAATTTTTGTGAAAATTGTGGTTCAAAAAGACCATAATAATTCTATATAATAAAAAACAAGGCAAAATGAGGTATCCCCTCAACATGCCTTGTTTTTTATTATAAAATTACTCTTCACTCAAAGTATTATTTCCAGACTTTGTGTAAAGATTATAATAGTAAGCTCTTCTATCCATCAACTCTTCATGATTGCCTTTTTCAATAATACCATCAGAATTTAACACTATAATCTGATCTGCATTTTGAATTGTCGTTAATCTATGAGCAATTGTGATGGTAGTTCTTCCCTTAGATAGTTCCTCAAGCGATTCCTGTACTATAGCTTCACTATTGTTGTCTAATGCAGAAGTAGCTTCATCTAGTATCAATACTGGTGGATTTTTCAAAAATACTCTAGCTATGGATATTCTTTGCTTTTGACCACCTGATAACTTAACTCCACGCTCTCCTACGTAAGTTGAGAATCCTTTTTCTAATTCCATAATAAAATCATATGCCCCCGCCATTTTAGCTGCTTTTATTACTTCTTCTTCATTAGCTTCTGGCTTTCCATATAATATATTCTCTTTAATAGTTCCTGAAAATAAGTAAACATCCTGCTGGACAATACCTATATTATTTCTTAGGGAATTTAAAGTTAAGTCTTTAATATTTTTTCCATCAATTGTGATCTTGCCTTCAGTCACATCATAAAATCTCGGTATTAAAGCACACAGTGTAGTCTTTCCACCACCAGATGGTCCAACAAGAGCAACATTTTGACCATGATTTATCTTCAAATTAAAATCATCTAATACATTATCTTGTGATTGTGTATATTTAAAGCTTACATGATCAAATTCTATATCACCCTTCACATTCTTTAAGTCCATTGCATCTTCTTTATCGTATATTTCAGGTTTTATTGACATTATTTCTGAGAATCTTTCAATACCAGTCATACCCTTTTGAAACTGTTCAGTAAACTCTATTATCCTCTTTACAGTTGCAAGTAAAGTAGTAACATACATAATATATGCTATCATACCACCTGGATCTAAATTCCCATTAATAATTTGAATTCCCCCAAATACTACAACAATAAAATACATTGCTCCATCTATAGCTCTATTTACAGTATTAAATCCTGCCATAGATTTATAAAATACTGATTTAATTGATAAGAATTTATTATTTTCTTTTTGGAATTTTTCTCTTTCTACATCTTCATTTGCAAAACTTTTTACTACTTTTACACCTAGTAGACTGTCTTCTATACTTGAATTCAGATTGCCCACATGAACTCTCTGTTCCTTCTGTGCATTTCTCATCTTATTTTTAAAGCTTCCAGATGCAAAAAACATTACTGGTATCATTGCAAATATAATTAATGTCATAGGCACATTTATATTTATTAGAATAACAAATGCCACACAGATTTTAATAAATCCGATAAAATACTCCTCTGGACAATGATGTGAGAATTCCGTAATATCAAACAAGTCATTAGTCATTCTAGACATTATTTGTCCTACCTTCGTATTATTATAGAAATTATCAGATAGTGTTTGTAAATGTGTATATACATCTGATCTCATATCCGTTTCTATTTTTGCACCCATTATATGACCTATTGAAGCCATATAATATACAGCCACTAACTCAATGCACTTAATTAACAAGAATATTATAGATAGTCTAGCTACAATATCCATAGTTAATAAAGATCTGTCACTAAGACCTAAATTGGTCATATATCTCAGTATTAATGGCAGAACCATTTCTGAAGCAGTGGTAAGACCTGCACATACAAGATCAATAAATAATATTTTTCTATACCTTTTAAAATAAGGCATAGCTATTTTTATTAATTTAATATTATGTTCCATATTTTCCCCTTTCTTATAAATCAAACTTCTTATGTATTAAGTATACACAATTTTAAAGACTTTTACAATATTAATTATCATTCTAAAATATTTAATATTATAAAGCCTACTAAAATAGATAACTTTTTTATTTAATTTCTATTAATTATAACTTTAATAATTTTACTGAATTATCATTAATTTGATCGTAAACTTTATCCTTATCAATTTTTTTTATTTGACTTATTTTTTCTATTACAGATTCTAAAATTCCCCTAATATCTGTAACTTCTATTTTTTCATTTTTTAACCACTCTATTGCATCAATGCCATCAGTTTCTATCAATAATTTATCAATTGGGCATTTTTCAACAAGTTTTACAATTTTTTCATTTGTAAATACTGCAGGTCCTATTGTAAAATATGAACCCAAATCAAGATATTCTTGTATATAATCTTCACAATCATACCAGTGCACAATATAGGTAAGTTCATACTTTTTTATTACATCTAAAATTTCTTTTTCCATATTTTTCGTATGTAGTATTACTTTTTTATTGTATTTATCAGCTAAGATCAGACATTTTTCAAATACATCTTTTTGCACTAATATATCAGCCTTTGACCAACAATTATCCATACCTATTTCACCTACAAAATCGGCATTCTTTACTAAACTTTCAAATGCTGATAAATTGGCAAATGATCCCTTAACTTGATCAGCATGAAATGGATGTACTCCTACACTAAAATATGCATCACTCATCCCGTGTTCTTCAGCTAATTTTTCTATAGCTTCAACACTATCTTCTATACGATATATTAATATATTACAGTTAAAATTTTCTTTATTACTATTTAATACTTCTCTATCATATATACATTCCGCAGTCTTGTAGTATTTAAATTCTTCTAAATTTTGTATGTTTATTATTGGTACAATACCTTGATCAATATAACTAACTATTTCGTTATCATTGCACTTACACTTACAAGTTAGCGCTTTTTTACTTATATGTGTATGAAAGTCGTATATTTTTTTCATTCTTTTACCTCCGAAACACTGGTAAAACGATTAATTTAGCTATTTACTAAGAAACTATTTTTTTTAAGTTCACCTTCTATGAACTCTAAAATTTCTTTGCTATCAGCTTCTACAGTATGGTAATGTTCCATATTTGTAAGGGAAGATAATGATCTATTATCGTTTTTATTTAATTTCTCTACAAAATTTTCGACTTCTCTTCTACTTGAAAGATTCAAATCCGCCTTGATACATCCATAAATATTATGTTCGACTATCACATCTAATATCTTAGCTCCAGCATCTACAATAATATTTAATTCTTCCTTAGTTCTCTTACCATCATGTTTTACCCAAAAAATCTCTTTATATTTTTTATTTTCATCTTTTTTTAATATATATCCTCTGTTCGTTGATATAATTTCATTATTTTGTGCCCTTAAAAGAGCTATATCTCCAACAATTATTTGTCTACTTACGCCTAATATTTCTCCTAAATAAGATGCAGACAATGCTTTATCTGTTTTATTTAAGATTTGAATAATTTTCATCCTTCTATCTTCTGAATACAAGTAAATCACCTCGCTATATTAATAAGAAATATTATACCATAAATAGACATGCCTAACACAATAATAAAGTTGAGTTAGGCATTCAAATCTTCCATATTAACACTATGAGATTTATTATTTATTTGCTAGTAAATCTCTAATTTCTGTTAGTAAAATTAAATGTTCATCCACAGCCTCTTCTATTTGTTCTTCTTCTTTTCTTCTAAACTTATTAGCAGCTGTATTAATAGCCTTTACAAAAATAAATATTGAGAAAGCAATAATAATAAAATTGATTATAGCCTGTAAGAAAGAACCATATTTAAGTACTGCCGATCCTACCTTCACAGACAATTGTGATATATTAACTCCACCTAGCAATATTCCTACTAATGGCATTATAATATCATCAACTAATGACTTCACTATTGCGCCAAAAGCTGCACCAAGAACAACACCTACTGCTAAATCAAGCACATTACCTTGCATAGCAAATTCCTTAAACTCTTTAAATAATCCTTTCATTTTTACCTCTTTTCTAAAACTATTATTATCATTTCAAAATAAATTACTACTTTAATGTATACCACTAAATATCATAATTAATCACTTGGCTTAGATAAAAACCAATTATTTTAGAAAACCTTTTGATATTTTTAATATATGCAAAATCCTTACCATAAATTCTTTTTTCAGTGGGTAAATCTTCTTCTTCTCCAGTGAAAATACCTAATATATGTATATCATTTAGCTTTCCGTTGAATACTTCTTCTTGAGTATTTCTTACTGCGTCTTCTCCCTCATAATCCAAAGCATCTAGTTTTATAAATGAATTTGATTTCAAGTCTATTACATTATTTGGTTTTCCATCACTCAATATTATGAGAATTTTTCTATCATATGAATTTTCTATAATACTCTTATTTAATATTTTTATAGCTAGGCCATCTCTATTACTTCCAGCCCCTTTAAAATCAAATATTTTGTTATTAAATGATTTAGGTTCTTTGTAATCCCTAAACTTTATAAAAACCAAATAGTTGAAAAAATTTGAATATGCTATAACTCTACATGCAATATCTAAATTGCTCATTGTTTGACTAATTATATAGGCTTGAGCAGAAATACTTTCTTCTCTTCCTAATTGTGAAGCAGACGAATCAAGTAGTATATCTACAGATATAGTTGCATTTTCATCCATCCTTTTATTATAAAATATATTATTATCGTTTAAATAATTACTTCTCCATACCTGGGAAGACATAAGTTTACCTTGTTTTATTTTCAAAATAGTATCCAATTCGTCATGATTTATCTTCTTTTTTAAAAAAGTTGTAAGCTCTGAAATTGTTCTTCTAAACTCTAATTCATTTTCATTGAAATAGTTTAAATTTTTTATTCTCTGTTCGTAAATCTGATTCTTGAAATATTTACTATTTACTCTATCATTAAATACTCCTTCAGTCATAAGAAAATTTATTCCTTTGTGTATACCAGTGCAAAACTTATTTTCTATAGATTTACTGACATAAGAGCTAATCATTGATATACCAAATCTATCCTCTACCATTTCTCTAATTTTTTCATCATTTGTATACTTTACATTATTTTGTGATTTCGAATCTTTATCGTCAAATAAAACATCTGATTCAGATAATTGGTTTGTAAATTCTGCTGATTCGATGTTCAAAGAAAATTCTTCTGTCATTTCTCTTTTTTTTGAGTCTAATGATTTCAACATATTAAAATCAATCCTTGGTTTAGAATCTTTTATACCCTTAGTATCATTTTCTTTTATTTTTTTGTCTTTTGTAATAAATTTTCCTTCTTCAATATTTTTATCTTCTTGTATGTTTACATAAAAGTATTTTAGAAAAACCGCATTTAAGTTTTTAATTATATATTTAGTATCAAATTTTATATTATTAAAATGTAAGTCTCTAACAACTTTTTCTACGGCTTCTCTTGAATGTGCATAGTGTCCTAGTAAACTGCTGTAATATGCGTATTCTATTTCATCTTCTACATCTTTAGGTCTATTATTTTTATAATAGTTTATTTTTGAATTAAAGTATTTCTCTCTAATAGATTTTATACCTGGTCTATCTTCCAACATTTTTTTATTAAGACAATCATCTAAATAAATTTCAACTATTTTAAGAAACTCGTTTTTAAGTTCAGTATTGGGTAAATGCTGATATAAGAAATCAAATAAAGCTTCTACATTAAGATATTTATATACACTTCCCAACAAAGTCATCTTATATATATATGGTTCATCTTGCCCTTTTAAATCAAATAGATTAGTAGCAGGCAACTTGGAATAGTCTTCAGAAACTGTCCAAACAATATTTTCTTTTCTGTATTTTTTTTCCTCCATATATAACCTCTACTTAAAAATCTGATTATATTCCACTTTATCTTCAAATAATGTATCGATTACATCTGATACAATTTCTTTTTCAAATGTATCAAATGTTTTATTTATTATTCCAAGTTCTAAGGCATCCTTGAGATTTAGCCCCATATTCATTAAATCAATACTAGAAAACATTCCTCTTAAATCGACAGCTTTGGAAGATATCTCTGCATTTAAAGACTTTTTTTGTAAATCCATAAATAACTGTATAAATAAATTCCTATATTCTTGTGTAAGACTATATTGATTAATTAAAATTTGTTCTAGATTTTCTCTACTTATGGTAGGCATATCTATTACCATAAATCTTGATACCAAAGCTTCGTTTAATTCTTTAGTACCTATATATCCATAATTCATAGTACCTATAAACCTCGTAGCTTCGTGCAAGTGTATCTTGTCATATCCAGGAACGTCTATTTCTCTTCTATGGTCAAGTGCCGAATAAACTACTGATAATGATTCATTTTTTGCCATATTTATTTCATCAAATATAGCAAATCCTCCACTTTCCGCAGCTCTAAAAATAGGTCCCTTACTAAATACTACTTCATTATTTCTAAATGTATCTCCACCTATTAAAGAGGCACTATCTGTATTTATATTCATTGAAATATTCCACAGTGGTCTTGAAAACATTTTAGATAAATTTTCTGCCAATACGTTTTTACCACTAGCTTTTGGCCCAGTCAATAATATATGTTTACCTGCTAATATCGCAGCTATTGATTTATTTAGTACATCCTTTCCATAATAATTATACTTTGGATTGGCTATTCTATTTTCTAACTCTTGGTCAAGTTTGTAATATTCCCTAAATTTATATATCTCTTCAATTAATTTACTATCTATTTCCTGACTTTCTAAAAATTCCCTCATCTATTCACCTCTTATTTTTTGCTTTTAAAATTGCTTATTGTATACAGAAAATCTGTTACATGCATAGTATACCCAATTTTTTTAGAATAATTCTAAATGATTGATTTTATCAAATAAAAATAGCATTTTTCTCAAAAATGCTATTTTAAATAATTTATGCTGTTTTCTTATATCTAACTGGAATCTCTATTTGTGCCAATAGTATTGCTATAACCATAAACAAACTTCCTAAATACTCTCTTCCTGTCATTGACTCTCCTAGAATCATTACACCAGCTATCATTGATATGACTGATTCCGAACTCATTATTAAAGAAGCAATCGACGGCTGTATGTTTCTCTGTGCAATCATCTGGAATGTAAATCCAATACCTGATGAAAATAATCCAGTAAATATCAAAGATGGTATTGCTGCTTGCAATGCATCCAATGTTATATTCTCCTTAAATAACATAACAATTAGAGCTAATATGCCAGATGTTATAAACTCTACTAAGGATAATTTTATTGGATCAGTCTTTGGAGCAAATATATCTACTACTACTATCTGTAAACCGAAGAAAATCGCAGATAAAAATACAAAAAAGTCTCCTTTTTCTATGGTAAATCCGTTTTTTATTGATAATAAATAAAGTCCTATACAAGCAACAACAACACAAACCCATGTCTTTACTGTAGTCTTTCTTCCATAAAATATTCCCATTAAAGGAACTAATACTATATACATAGTTGTAATAAAACCAGATTTTGCTGCAGTGGTCGTAACCATACCAACCTGCTGTGTACCCATGGCTAAAAATAAAACTGTTCCAATTATTACCCCACCTATTATCACTGTTCTATCCATTAATTTCGTAGGTTTAGCTCCAGCTTTTATAAATCTTCTATCCGTTATCCTACTCACTAAAAATAAAAATATAGTACATATTAAACATCTAAAGAAGTTAAAGGCAAATGGTCCAATGTGTTCCATTCCAGTTCTTTGAAATATAAATGCAACACCCCAAATTAATGCTGTTATAGATAATAAAGCAGCACTTTTTGTTTCTTTTTTCTTTTGTACATCCATAAAACATCCTCCTTTTATAAAAATAAACATGAAAAAGGGCATCGCATACGCAATAACCCTTATAATCATATTTAAAATATTCTTTTCATTGATTTTATATTACCATATATTTATTGATAATACAACACATTTAGTTTAAAATATTTTTTATTGTCTATTTGATTTTTTAACTATTTCACAACTATATTTACTAATTTTTTTGGTATAGCAATTACTTTTACAATATCTTTATAAGATATAGAATCAATTATTTTTTTATCAGCAAAAGCTATTTCTTTCATTTGCTCTTGATTTACGTCTGCTGGCATAACTATTTTATTCTTTAATTTTCCATTTACCTGAACTACTATTTCAATTTCATCTGATTTTGTAGCATCTTCATTATATTCAGGCCATTTTATATCAAATACACTTCCTTCTTTTCCTATCATTGACCATAATTCTTCGCCAAGATGAGGTGCAAAAGGTGCAAGTATTATAACTACAGTTTCTACAGCTTCTTTTATTACTGCTTTATTTATATTTTCATTCTCCTTGTATTTGTATAAGTCATTGATTAGCTCCATTAACGCTGCAATCGCTGTATTAAAACCAAACTTTTGACTTAAATCTTCTGTAACTTTCTTAAGAGTCAAATTAGTCTTTGACCTCATAGCTTTGTCTTCTTTAGTAAGATTTTCAAACTTAAGTTCTGTATTTTTTGAGATCTCAGCTAACTCATCAACTATTCTATATACTCTATTTATAAACTTAAAACAACCCTCTACTCCCTGTTCATTCCAATCCAAATCTCTTTCTGGTGGAGCAGCAAATAATATAAATAATCTAGCTGTATCTGCCCCATACTTATCTATTATTTCAAGTGGAGAAACTATATTTCCTTTTGATTTAGACATTTTTGCTCCATCCATTAATACCATTCCTTGTGTAAGAAGATTTCTAAATGGTTCTTTATGCTTAGTCATACCCATTTTGTTCATAGCTTTTGTTAGCCATCTAGAATATAGTAAATGAAGGATTGCATGTTCCACTCCGCCAATATATTGATCAACTGGTAGCCATCTATCTACTAAATTGCTATCGAAAATATCTTCATTATTTTTATTATCAACATATCTCATGTAGTACCATGAAGAATCAACAAACGTATCCATTGTATCAGCTTCTCTTCTAGCTGGCTTGCCACACTTAGGACACTTATGATTCATAAATGTATCTGAAGTTAGTAGAGGAGACTCACCTTTACCCGTAAACTCTACATCTGTTGGTAATAATACAGGTAGTTCTGATTCATCTACTGGCACTATACCGCAATCATCACAATATACTACTGGTATTGGACAACCCCAATATCTCTGCCTAGAAAGTAACCAATCTCTAAGTCTATAGTTTGTAGTCTTTTTGCCCTTACCATCTTTCTCCAGTTTTTCTATTATTGAATCAAATGCTTGATTTTTATCCATACCATCAAATTCGCCTGAGTTTATCATCTTATCATCTTCGTCAATAACTGGTATTATTTCAAGCCCAAATTTTCTTGCAAAATCTCCATCTCTTTCATCATGGGCAGCAACACCCATAACAGCACCTGTTCCATAGTCAGCCAACACATAATTTGCTATCCAAATAGGCATTTCTTTTCCAGTAAGAGGATTAATTACATACTTACCTATAAATTTTCCATCTTTTTCTAAATCTGATGCTTCTCTTTCTATTTGTGTCATCTTGTGCATTTTTCCAAGAAATTCATCTAGTATCTCTTCATACTCAGTTCCGTTTACTAATTCTCTAGCCAATTGAGCTTCTGGAGCTACAACCATAAACGTTGATCCAAATATTGTGTCAGGTCTAGTTGTATAAACTCTTATATCCTTATCCATATCTTTAACTTTGAAATCTACATGGGCACCATGACTCTTTCCTATCCAGTTTTTCTGCATTAATTTTACTTTTTCTGGCCAACCAGTTAAAGTATCTATTTCTTCAAGCAATTCTTCAGAAAATGCTGTAGTTCTAAAATACCACTGTTCTAATTCTTTCTTTATCACTTCTGTTCCACAACGTTCACACTCACCTTGTACAACCTGTTCATTAGCCAATACCGTTTCACAATTTGGACACCAATTCACATATGATTTTTTCTTGTATGCTAAGTCATTCTCTAATAACTTTAGGAATATTTTTTGTGTCCATTTGTAGTATTCAGGAGTTGAAGTAGCAACTTCCTTATCCCAGTCATAACTAAGACCTAAAAGGGCAAATTGTTCTTTCATATCTTCAATGTTAGACATAGTCCATTTATGTGGGTGTACTCCATTTTTTATAGCTGCATTTTCAGCTGGCAAACCAAAAGAGTCCCATCCCATTGGATGTAAAACATTATAACCTTCCATTTTTTTAAATCTTGCTATAACATCTCCTATTGAATAATTTCTTACATGACCCATATGTATCTTTCCTGATGGATATGGAAACATTTCAAGGCAGTAATATTTTGGCTTTGAATTATCTTTCGTATCCATCTTATATTGTCCTACTTGTTTCCAATGATCTTGCCATTTTTTTTCTATCTCTCTAAAATTATAAACTCCCATAATAACCTCCATTTGTTTTATAATATAAAAAAACTCGTCTCTAAACATAATGTTTAGGGACGAGTAAATGCTCGCGGTACCACCCTAATTAGCTATAAAAATAGCTCTCTTTGGTATAGTTTTTAAACCAACTACGGTATGTAGATTAATCAATCGACAAGTTCAATATATATAGCTACCACTTCACAGCTAATGTGGCTCTCTGCAAGCTATTAAAAATATTTACTACTTCGTCTACATTAAATATAGTCCTATATTATCACAGCAAAAATCTTGTGTCAACATTCTTATCTTGAATACATACTGCAAATTATTTCATACAGCGAAATTGGTAAATAATACCCCATATTATTTTGATTATATAGCTCACCCTATAATCATGTTTTTCATATCTATCACAATTTTTTTAGTTAAATCTTTTGAGCCATCATTTACTACTATTACTTAAATATTTTTTCTCATTTCCTCTATATTTATATAAGGTGCATCCTTCCATAATTTTTCTAAATTATAGAATCCTCTATTTTCTTCATCAAAAATATGAACTAATATATCACCATAATCTAATAATATCCAAGACTGAGTATCTTTTCCTTCTTTACCTCTTGGCTCAATTCCAAGTTCTGCTAAATCATCTTCAATGCTATCTGCTATAGCTTTCACCTGTCTGCTTGAACCCCCTGAACTAATTACAAAATAATCACATAAACTTGATACTTTTCCTATATTCAGTATTACTGTATCTTGTCCTAATTTATCCTCTATTGAGTCATAAATCGATACTAATATTTCTTCAACTGTTTGCATTTTTCACCTTATTCCTTTTACTTATTTATTTTCTAGTTCTCTTCTAGATAATTTTGCTTTTTCTTTTAACTTTTTTACATAAAAATTTCTTGCTTCTATAGTTCTAAGATGTATTAATGATTTTTTCTTTATTAATAAGCTAATTGTGTTGTCAAAAGACTTAGCTATAGCTTGGTCAATTTCTCCCTTATAAGACAATTCCCTTAATTCATCTACTCCTGGATAATCCCTTTCATCTTCTATTAAATCAGCAAGTAATATTACTTCTTCCAACTTAGTCATATTTGCCCTGCCAGTAGTATGATATCTGATTGCTCCCAATATTTCCTGATCTTCAATACCAAAATCATACATCGCTATGTATGCTCCTAAAGCACTATGAGACAGAGCTGTAGAATTTTTCTCCATTTCGTCTAAATATATATTATATTTTTTGCAAAATCCTTCTACATCAGCAAGCTTTATATATTTTGCAGTATCATGCAATATACCAGCTATTTCAGCTTTTTCTTGACTGCAATCATTTAATTTAGCTAATTTAATAGCAGACTTGGCTACATTTAATGAATGGCGTATTCGTTTTTCTGGAAGATATTGGTCCAATCTGGCTATCATTTCCGATTTATCCATTTATTTTTTTACACCTCCATATAGCTTATTAGTATATATATATTCTTCAACCCTACTCGGAACTAAATACTTTATTGAATTAGAACTTTTTAATCTACTTCTAATATAAGTAGATGAAATCTCTAGAGACGGAACATAAAGCATTTCAATATCTGCATTATATTCTTTTCTAAATCTTTCTATATTTTCCTGTGTTTCTAATAAGTTTATACCTGGTCTCATCGCTGCTATAAACTTAGTATTTTCAAATATTTTTTCGAATTCTTTCCAAGTTTCAATAGTGTTCAATGAATCTGATCCAGTAATATAGTATAATTCTTCGTTTGGATATGTATCTTTTATATGTCTAAGAGTATCTACAGTATATGACTTTTCTCCGTCCAATTTAACTTCATAATTTGATACAAAAAAATCTTCATTTTTCAGTGTTGCAAGTATTACCATATTATATCTATGCTTTTTATCTAATATTTGTTTTTTATGTGGAGGATCTCCTGTCGGTACAAACATCACCTTATCCAAATCATATTTATCTCTGATAAATTCTGCTGTTGCTAAATGTGCGTTATGTATTGGATTAAATGAACCTCCCATAATGCCTATTTTAGATTTTTTTTTATTGGCTTTAAATGCTTGTATTTTCTCTGCATTTACTTTATGTGACAAGAGTAATCTATCATTCAACGAAATCATTCTTATTTACCTCTCAAAACCCATGATATCATTATTTTACCATAGTAAATAGATTAAGTCTAATTTGTTTTTTTATAAAATATTATTTTGATTTTCTATATGTCTTACGGCTTTATTAATAATCTCATAAGAAAAACCCCTATATGCTAAATATTGGTATATTTTATTTCTAACTTTAAATTTGTCAGTTTCTTTAATCTTATTGTATTTTTTTTCAGCTAAATAAATTGCATTATCTAATTCCTGACTATAATCTACTTGATCAATTATATTTTCAATATCAGAACTTTTTATACCTTTATTGTAGAGATCTTGTTTTATTCTATTTTTTCCTACTCTCTTAAAATTTAAGCTATTATTCATTATTCTTTTTGCAAACCTTTTATCATCTAAAAAAGAATATTTTTTTAGAAATTCTAATACCTCTTGTATTATTTCATCATCAAATTTATCTTCCAATTTTTCTCTAATTTTTGATTCAGACTTTTCAGATCTAGATATAAAATTTAGAGCTATATTTTTAGCTTTTTCTAAATTATCTGCCTTAATTATTTGACCCATCTTGTCCTTATCGATTTCATCACCTATCTTTAATGAGTATTTGTACACCATTTGAACATACATAGACATAAAATACTGTCCATCTACAAATAAATTTATCCTGTCTTTATTTCTTTTTTGATACTCTATAGCACTTATATTTGGCATTATTTCACGTCCTTTCTTAAACATTATATCATAGGCAATAATGGTAAATATACAGATTTTATATTATAATATAGTCTGTATATTAAATTAATATTAATGTTTTCAGATAGGTGGTGATAAAATGGTAAACATTACTATGTTAGGTTGCGGTGGAAATGTACCATCTCCAAGTAGATTTTGTTCATGTTCACTGATTAATTATAAAGGTAAAAAAATATTGATAGATTGTGGTGAAGGTACCCAAATTTCTATGAAAAATTTAGGGACTGGTTTTAAAGGTATTGATTTGGTACTCATTACACACCTTCATGGTGACCATATCAACGGACTACTTGGCCTATTATCCTCTTTGGGAAATGCCGAAAAAAGGGATCCATTGATAATAGTAGGACCAAAAGGTATTAAAAGAGCTATAAAAGCTATGATGATTTTATGGGAAGGACTACCTTATGGGTTGAATGTAATAGAAAATCCAATAGGCAAATTTTCTGTTAATATGCCTATTTACAACGAAATTGAAATTGATGTATTGGAATTAGAGCATTCTGTTGAATGTCTAGGATATAGTTTATATTTTAAGAGAAATAGATCTTTTTCTGTTAAAAAAGCTCTATTCAACAATGTTCCAAAAAGTCTTTGGAAAAATCTTCAAAAAGGTCAAACTTTTTACTACAATAATAAAACATATACTCCTGATATGGTCCTTGATAAGGAGAGAAAGGGTATAAAATTAACTTACGTTACCGATACTAGGCCAATAAAAGAAATTGAAACATTTGCAAAAGATAGCTCAATTTTTATATGTGAGGCTATGTATTCAGACGATATGGATATTGGAAAAGCTGTAAAAAATAAACATATGACTTTTAGAGAAACATGTAACCTGGCAAACAAATCCAATTCTAAAAAATTACTATTAACACATTTTTCGCCTTCAGTAAGTAAACCAGAATTATTTGAAGATTTTACTAAATCTTTATTCAAAAATTCTATTATAGCTTATGACGGAATAACTATTGAAATACCATACGAAGATTAGTTAATCATTTCCAATTTTATTGAATATAAATAATATAAAAAGACTAGTCATTGATTTATATATTATCATATAAAATCACACCCTAGTCTTTTTTATTACTTATATTTTATTAATTTCAACTTTTATATTATATTTATTTTCAAAGTCGCCAAATACCATTGGTCTGTTTGAAATAATGAAATCATACTCTTCTTTATTTATATTAAGCTCAATTAAATTATTATTTTTAGTATGTACAATATCATGTATAATCTTTCTTTCTAAATGGTCAACTATATAGTTAATTGAATAAGTTACGGCCTCTTTTACGTATTTATTACAATCAAAGTAATAGGAGTGTAGAGAATTTCCTTCACGTCTTCTTGATATTTCCATTATTCCTAACTTAGTAAAACCATGTATATTAAATTTTATAGATGATTTAGAAAGATATTTAATCATAATATCAATTACTTCTTGTCTCTGTTTTTCATCTTTCATATCTATAAAATCGACTAAAATTATACCATATAGATTTCTAACTATTATTTGATTTGCAATTTCCCTAGCACACTCTTTATTAACTCTAAAAATTGTATTTTCATAATTGCTATGTCCTATATATTTGCCAGAATTGACATCAATTATCGTCATAGCCTCAGTAAATTCGACAGTAAACCATGATCCAGATTTTAAATGAATTGTCTTTTTTAAATATTTTTCAATCTTATTTTCAATTCCATAATCTCTGAATACATCTATTGAATTTGACTTTTCTAATTTATCAAGATATGAATTATCAATTGATTTAACTATATTTCTTATTTGCCTATTTTCATAGCAGTCATAGTAAACAATCTTATTTAAGTCTCTATTTAAATGTTCTTGAATATATTTATCTACTGAATTTGAATCTGAATAAATAAGACTTAAGTCATTTGTTTCATTGAACTTTTTTTCTATTTTTTGATATCTATCTAACAATATGGTCAAATCTTCTTTTATTTCTTTTTTACTAGCATTTATGGCATTAGTTCTCAACAAAAAAGATTGATTACTCGGCGATATTTCCTCCATTATTTTTTTTAATCTGTCTATCTCTTCTTTTTTTTCAATTTTATTGGAAAAAACTAGTTTAGAATTATCTGGTATATAAACTAGATATCTTCCAGATAAACTTATTTCTAGACTAAGACTTGGTTTTTTATCTCCTTTTGCCAGCTTAATTACTTGAACAAGCAACCTATCATTTTCATAAATTTTTTTATTTTTTGGATATTTTAAATAAGCTAGTTGAGAATTACCAATATCAATAAAGCATGCATCCATAGATTTTAATAATTTAACTACTTTTCCGGAATAAACATCCTTGACACTAATATTTGATACTTTATCATCTATTATTAATTCTTCAATTTTTCCATCCTCAAGCACGGCTAATTTTGAAGAATTTATGAATCTT